>CAWDHY010000001.1:0-628439 GCA_963802255.1 Candidatus Magasanikiibacteriota bacterium
ATCCCCCATTTCGCATTGCCGAAGTGCCGCAAGGTACAATTTCACTCGCTTTAATTGTAACCGATCCGGACGCGGCCGATGGAGAATGGTCACATTGGGTGGTTTGGAATATCCGTCCCGATACCTCCGCCATACAAGAAAATTCCACTCCTGCCGGTGCGAGCGTCGGAAAAAATGATTTTGGAAATAATAATTATGGCGGTCCTTGCCCGCCTACGGACGCACATCGGTATGAATTTAAGCTGTACGCGCTTGATACGATGCTCGGTCTGCCAAAAGCGACGGGAAAAAATGAATTGTTAAATGCGATGCAAGGACATGTGATAATCGAGACAAAATTAATCGGGTCTTACAGCAGATAATATGAGAATGTGTACTTTGTGTTTTTTGCTTAATAAAAATGAAATACTGCTCGCCATGAAAAAGCGCGGTTTTGGCATTGATAAGTGGAATGGTGTTGGAGGTAAAGTGCAACAGGATGAAACAAAAGAAATGGCCGCTATACGTGAAACAAAAGAGGAAATCGGCGTGCATGTTGAACCGGATGACCTGTGTAAAGTCGGCGACATAACATTCTATTTTAACGGGAAACCGGATTGGAACCAGCAAGTTTTTATTTACACAATTGAAAAATGGACCGGCGACCCGGTTGAATCTGAAGAGATGATGCCGCAATGGTTTGAAAAAACAGCTTTGCCATTTGATAATATGTGGATCGACGACCGGCATTGGGTGCCGCTAATGCTATCAGGAAAAAAATTAAAAGGTGAATTTTGCTTTAATGAGGACGGCAGCACAATTGAAAAATTTGAAGTTATAGAGATTGACAAATAGCCGTTTTTATGCTATACTACAGAAGTATGATAATAATTGCCCGCACAAATAATAACAATAATAACACTGCCTAGCGGGTGAGTTTTTATTTTCAAATATCAAACTCTCCCCGCTGGGGAGAGTTTTTTATTAATTCTGTCATTTCCGCACAGGCGGGAATCCATACAAATAAATTCTGGGGTAGTTCAATTGGTAGAACGCTTCGCTGTTAACGAAGTAGTTGCTGGTTCGAGTCCAGCCCCCAGAGCGAACAAAGTGAACGAATGGGGAGCGACACAACAATTTGTGTCGCGTGTAGGACGAGAACGCCGGAGCGATGTTTGGCGAGCTTGCGGGCAAGCCAAACCGCGAGGCGGTGGCTAGGCCGCCGAGTCGGAAGACGAGGCGAGCCGAAGCCGAGTCCTGCCCCCAGAGCCAAATTGTATGTGGGGTAAACGCCCTGATCCGCTATTAACAATGTAATCGTAAATTCAATCTCTGCCAATCACATGGCAGTTTTTTTACTAAATCTTTGAATTTCAACAAAAATATGAGATAATTTAGACACAAAATATATCTTAAAAACAAAAAAAATATGCAACCGAACATCGGACCAAAAAATAAATTGCCAAAAACGGCAATTATGTGGAAAAAAATATTTTTGCCTTTTATTGTCTTTGCTTTTTTTTCTTTTTTGTTTGTCAGTTTACCCCAGCCCGTTCTGGCTTATGAAACAAGCGGACCAATACAAATAAAAGACATACAGGCCACTCCGGAAAATCCATATATCATAGAAGGCAACGACATCTCCAATCCTTCTGGTGACTGCATTAAAATTATTAACTCAAAAAACATAATTATTAAGGATAACCATCTTCATAACTGCGGCATAGACAAAGATTTTCAAAAAAGAACCGATCATTATAGGGAAGGATATGCTGTCTTAATAGGAGATTCTTCAAATATTATTTTTGAGAATAATATTTTAGATAATAATTTTCGGGGATTCATGGCCTATAACACCCCCGACTTGCAAGCCAAAAACAATAAAATTATTAATACAATCCAATATTCTCCCCTTTGGTGCGAGAGATGCTCAAATTCGGAATTTTCATTCAATTACCTCTCCGATAACGGAAACCCCGAACACTTTTGGGTGCCGAGCGACAGAAGTATTGGCATCTGGATAAAAAGATCTGACAATATCAAAATTCATGACAATACCGTTATCAGATCAACTTCTGATGGCATTTCAGTGACAGGGCATATATATACCCCTTCTTTTACCGTCAATGAGGACAAAACAAAACCGCATCCGCAGGCCGATTGGAGCGGATTGAGTAACAACGTGGAAATATACAACAATCTAATCTTAGATAACATGGAACAAGGTGTTTGGTTGGTAAACGCTCGGGGGATTAAAGTATACGGCAACACCATCAGAACAGGATGTTTCACTTATGGCGCGCCAATATCCACGGAATTTAATGTTGGCGACTCGGAATTCTATAATAATAAAATTTTGGGTTGTCTTAATTCCATGGTGGGAGGGGCAAATTCATTCAACATTTACATCTACGACAATATTTTTTATTCATACGACGGAAATAAGGGGGACTTCGCATCTTTCTCGGATGAGTCCTTAGGGGTGGGAGATCTGGCCAAGAGACAGGGAGCCGGAGCTATTTTTCAAAAATCACTTGGCAATAAAGAAAAAAATAATACTTGGGTTTCAATAAAAGGAAAATTGGCCGAAGAAATGCTGGAAAAATTGGATTATGCCAAAGAAAATGAAACTTACAAGGCAAAAGGTTGGATTGCTTGCGAACAAACTGACGGAAGCATTGACGAGCAATGCAAACAACGAGAGGAAGCAAAAGGCGAACAAGGAGTTCCCAAAGAGCAACTTATTTATTCGTCCTTATTGGAAAACTTTGATGTATTTATTGATGAGGGCGTCTTTGAAAAAATATCTTCTTTGCTCCCGAAAAAAGAATCGAAAAAAAAAGAGCTAGCCGTTAAAAACACAGGAGAAGCGACAGACGTGGCTTATGTCGTGGAACAATTATTGGAATCATGGAAAGCGACACTGGGAGTAATAATATTTATTGTCATGTCTGTCTCAATCGGATATTATGTAAAAAAGAAAAAAATATTATGAATAAAATAAAAATATTATTTTTCATTTTTATAGTGCTGTTTGGTATTTTTTTGTTTGTGTATGGTGGATTTGATGATAGTCCAGGAGGACAACTACTCGGACTAACGGCGGTTATTGTCGGCATTATTGGTATAATAAAAAACAAAAAGAAAACTACCGATTCTCTTCCCAAATAATCCTAACATTGTTAATAATATTTAATGTCGTCTGGTTTGACCGGCAATTTATTATTTGACATAAATTATTATATTATGGCAAGATAATGTCGGTTCTTTAAATCCAAAAATCCAAAATAAGAGAGGGTCCAAATGGAAGAAAAAAAACCGATCGAGTGTGTGCGTGTCGCGAGTTATAGCCCGACAAATGGCGAAATTGGTTTACGGGGCTTGGCTGATGGTGAGATAGAAAAAATTCAGAGTATGGTTAACGGCAATGCTTGGTTAAAAGTTGTGGAAGGCCGAATTGAGACCTGCCCCACCAGACAGCCTTTGCCCTCTCCAGCCGAAGATACTGAGATGATCCCCTTCTGGAGGCACCCGTTGCCCGAAGAAAAGCCGGTCCAAATGAAATTGTTCAAATCCCCTTATGGGAGCGAACTTGACTGGCCACCCTTCTCACCGAGCATCATCATTTCCCATCTCTGCGGTTATTACTACACCCCTGAAAAATATATCCAGCAGGCGAAACAACTTGAGAGTTTCGGCTTCGAATGCCTGCGCTCAAGAAGGGGTGAAGATGGAAAGTACTGGGAGACGTGGCTTTTGCCGTCTTTTTGGATGGCAAAGGGCGATCTGAAAGAGCACCTTGATGCCATAAAAGATGAAAAGGAAAAATTGGACAAGGCGGTCAGCTTTCTGTGCAGGCATGCTTCCTTCGGTACGCTCGATGTCATGGTGCAACGCGCGGCGATGACCATCGACGACTGAAAAATTTTGGATTTACAAAAATAGGAGATAATAATACCGCCTGCGCATCACGCCGGCGGTTTTTTATTGCCACATTTTAAAAAACAAATTATAATTTATTGTGTCCTATGCTCCCCTAGTCTATAGCGCAAATTTACCAAAAATTTTATCATATTCTAGCCATTTTAGCTACTAGTTATGATAAAGGTAGTTACGCAAAATCGCGTGAGCGATTTTGCGTAATGGGTCGCGGTGCCCGCTGTCTGCGAGTCGCTCGCGCGACATCGCATAACAGCGGTTATCCCACATCCCGCCGAACATGAAGTTCGTGCCCGGGCGGGACGATGGGATAACCGCACCCGTTAGCTGAAATAATAAAAAAATTACTTATGAATAAAATTTTGGCCATTTATTTTTTTTCTTAATACTATGCCGAAAATGTCTGGACACAGCCCCGAAGTACAGCGGGAAGTTAAAAAAATTGACAAGGTCAAGTTAAGTGACTTCGACATAGATTATTTCAAATCGTTGGAAGGAGAGGACGGCTGGATAGCGCTCGGACAAGAAAACTGTACAAATCAGCGTTATTTTACGGTCTGCGCGGAAGATGGAGAGAAAGTCGGAATCGTCGGTGTCTATGATACCGAGGATGATAAAAATATAATTCATTATGTCATTGGACCGGAGTATAGGGGGCAAGGGCTTGCAGCTGAATGTACCCACGCCATCATAGATACACTAAATTTACCCTCTGTTATATTCACAATCAGCCTAGACAATGCGCCCTCACTTAGGGTTGCTGAAAAATTACCTGGCGTACAAAAAATTAGCGATGCAAAATATGAAGCCGATTTTCACAAAGCAAAATACACACTTTCCGGACCAGAAAAAAAATAAATTGCCAGAATTTTGTAATTTTTAATTACATTGCCTAACAGTTAATATGCGGTTGCGTAAAGAAAAAATTTTTTTATGAAACAGTTAGATTTTCCTCAAGTAAGACAAACATATGGATGGGATTGTGGTGCCAAAGTTCTTCAGGCAGTTTTAACATATTATGGAATTGAAATTCGTGAAGAATTTTTAATTAAATATGCTAAAAGTAATTCAAAAGAAGGTACTTCGATACCTAATATGATTCATACTTTAAAAAAATTTAAACTTAAACTTGATGCAAGAAAATTAACCATCAAAGATTTGAAAGATTATATTGATAGAAAAATACCGATAATTATTCTTTTGCAAGCATGGAATAGTGGAAATATGGATTATACTAATGATTTTCATGATGGTCATTGGGTTGTGGCAATGGGATACGATAAAAACAAGATCCTTTTTGAAGATCCCTACTCATTTGAAAGAACTTTTCTAAAAAACAAAGAATTTGAAGAAAGATGGCATGGAAAAGAAGGAAGGGAAAAAATTCTTAATTACGGTATTGCCGTATTTGGGAAAAAACAAATATATAATTCTAAAAAAATTATTCACATGGATTAAATCAGAATAACGTCTTTTACCCCCAATATGACAAGGAAGCCCTCACCAAAATTTTTCTATTGCTCCACTATAGAAAAATTTAAATACTCTGGGGATGCCAAATTAAATAATTTTTAGGCCTATTTTTATAAAAAAAACTACAATTTCTAAGTCATCATGAAAAAAGTTGCATAGAAACCTGCAAAAATGCGGTTTTTTATTTTTCTAAATTTGTGCTACAATATCGCCGCTTAAAAAATAATAATATATTATGGTAGACATCCAAGATGTATATAACCGCGTCCAGGAAACAAAAAAGAAACAAAAAGATGTAAAAAGCGCACTAAGGGATGCATTTTCCACGTCAACGTCATATCAAGAAGTGCTGGAAAAAATCAAAGAGTTGCGCGTTAAAAAACAACAAATTGAAACGTCGATTAAAGCGGATTTTTCCGGTGAGATGGAAAAAATGGAAGAGTATGCTTTGGATTTAAAATCTGACAACATGCTTTTATCCGATGCGGCTATGACAAAACTAATGAAGGGAGAAACAGTTGAGTTAACGGACGAATACAATAATAAGTACGAACCGGTTTTTTCGGTTAGATTTAAAAAAGTTTTTTAATTGATAAGGTTCTATCTTAACAACTTTTGCCCATAATATTCATTTATCCCCTACCCTTGACAAAACAGATAAAATCCATTATAACTATTACAGTTTAAATAGGTGGGACCCCGGACACCCGGGGGCTATAACCACTAAAAGATGTATTTATATGTCAAAAAGAATGACTGCGCTAAGCGCTAAGATAGACAAAAATCGCGTCTACCCGGTAGATGAAGCCATCGCCTTGGTTAAAGAAACCTCCGGCGTAAAATTTGATGCCTCAATCGAGGTTCATGCAAATTTGGGCATTGACCCAAAAAAGGGCGAACAGCAAGTCCGCGCCACTGTGGTTTTACCGCATGGTACCGGAAAAAATAAAAAAGTGGCCGCTTTTGTCGGTCCGGAAAAAGAAAAAGAGGCCAAAGAAGCGGGAGCAGACTTCGTCTACGGCGAAGAGGAAATTAAAAAAATTAAAGATACAAGTAAAATTGAATTTGAGGTAGCTGTTACAACTCCGGATATGATGCCCAAGCTTGCTGCCATCGCAAAAATACTCGGTCCAAAGGGCTTGATGCCAAATCCGAAAACCGAAACCGTCGGTCCAAACGTAAAAAAAATGATTGAAGAGCTTAAGAAAGGTAAAATTACTTTTAAGAATGATGATACTTCAAATATTCATCAGGCGATCGGAAAGGTGAGCTTTACCAATGAAGCTCTGAAAGAAAATTACCTGGCCTTCACAGATGCTCTGAACAAGGCCAAACCGGCCACCCAAAAAGGATTGTATATCAAAAATTTGACAATCACCTCTTCCATGGGTCCGGCCCTAAAAATCGCTGAAAAATAATCCCCTTTTGTTTCCATAAGGAGGGCTAAAATGAGATAAAAAACACACCATTTCGATGGTGTGTTTTTTCTTGCCAAAACCCTTCATTTTTTGATATGATAAGTTGGTCATTTATTATCTATATGGAACAATATAAACCATCGCCGGAACAACCCATTGAAGCATATGATGCGCTATTTGAGGAAGAAATGAAAAAAGTGGATATTCTTGTCGCCAACAAATACGACTTTAGAAAAATCGGCGAAATTATTCGTCTAATTGATTACCTGCAAGAACTTTCACGTGGGAACGACGCAACCCCGCCTGAACCTGACCCGGAGCTGTTTAGTAACTACAAGGAAACCATAGATCCGAAACAAAGAATGCAAATTGATATTTCGCCGGATGAAAGTTTCGCCCGCACTATTTACGGTGTTATTCCCGAGGCCTTAAAAAAGGCCGGTATAAAAGGCGCATTAACTATGCTGGATAATTTTCTTGATACTGCTGTAATTAATTCTCAGCCAACAAAGATGGATTAAAATTATTTTTATATATGCCGGAAAATGATACTTTAAACCCTTCAATGCGGACCAATAATATTTCATGGGACGAATGTTTTATGCGGATTGCTAAAACCATCGCCGAGCGCTCAAAAGACCCCTCGACTCAAGCCGGCGCCGTAGTGGTCGACGAAAAAAATGTTGTTGTCGGATTAGGATACAACGGTTTCCCCCGTGGGATAAGCAGTGAAACTTTTCCTTGGGCAAAACAAGGAGATTTTGTGAATACAAAATACGCCTATGTCTGTCATGCTGAAGAAAATGCCATTTACAACGCCAATAATTCAACAAAGAATTGCAAAATTTATTGTACGCTTTTTCCTTGCAATGAGTGCGCCAAAACAATTATTCAAAATGGCATTGATGAGGTTATTTTTGAAAGCGACAAATATCATGACACCGATATATGCGTTGTCTCGCGCCGTCTTCTAGATGCAGCCGGCATAAAATATCGTCAATACCGCTCAGATTGGAATAAATAATATTAATATTCGTTAAATGAATAAAAAAGTTATCATCGGTCTTACCGGTCTTCTCGCCAGCGGCAAGGGTGCGGCTTCAAAATATTTAGAAAAAAAATATGGGGCGAGCACTTTTCGTTTTTCATCAATTTTGCGGGATATCTGCCAGCGCGCCTATTTAGAAAAAACGCGGGATAATTTAGTTAAATTATCCGAGTGCTTACGCGCGACATTCGGCGAGGACCTGCTCGCGAAAGCAATAGCTAAAGACGCAGAATCAAATAATAATCAAATTGTTATCGTCGACGGCATCCGGCGCATGGCTGATATTGTGCATTTAAAATCACTACCAAATTTTATTTTGGTGGCGATATCCGCTGATTCAAAAATTCGCTATGAACGGCTGATAAAACGCGGAGAAAATTCCGACGATGTCGCGAAAACATATGAACAATTTTTGGCTGATCACGAACTCTCAACCGAAAAAAGTATTCTTGAAGTAATACCATACGCAAAAGATCATATCGATAACAGCGGATCTATTGAAAAATTATACGAACAACTTGACCAGTTGGTCACTAAATATATTCAATAATATTTTCCATGAAACTCAAAATTAAGCGCCTAAAACCGGACGCTATTCTGCCGAACTATGCCCACCCTGGAGATGTTGGCATGGATTTATATTCTTTGGAAAATTATACTCTGCACCCGGGTGAAAGACGGGTGTTTGATCTCGGTTTTGCTACTGAATTTGAAGCCGGCTATGCCGCCATTATTAAAGATAAAAGTAGCTTACCAAAAAATGGGGGTATCCATACAATGGGTGGTGTCTATGATGCCGGTTATCGCGGTGAATACAATGTTCAGCTGGTAAATTTGGGTGATAAGCCATATGATATTAAAAAAGGAGATAAGATCGCCCAGCTGATTATTTACCCTATCACTATTGCTGAAATTGAGAAGGTAAATGAACTTTCAGAAAGTTCGCGTGGCGAGGGTCGTTTTGGCAGTACGGGTCGTTAAACACCCCCTAAGCGGCTATTAGTGCCACGAAAAAATAATTTAATATAATTTTTAAAATATGTCCGCGGAAACTCCTCAATTCAATCCGAATGAACGGCTTCCTTTTGGTACAAAAATACCCGATTCCCCGGAATTTAAAGCGGCAACAGCAAAGTTAGACACTGAAAACGCCGCCAATGCGGAAGAGCGTCGCAAGCAAACGGAAATGAAACATGCACGCATTATTCCACCTGAAGAAGCGGCAAAAATGAGGGAAGTCTGGGAACAAAAAATAAGAGAAAAAAGAAAGCAAATTAATAATATGAACTAATACTATGAAAGCCTACCTTGATATTGTCCGTAAAATATTGGAGACTGGCGAGCGCAAAGAAAACCGCACTGGCGTTGACGCCATTTCTATAGCCGGCGCCATGTTTGAGCACGATATGGCTCTGGGCTTTCCGCTTCTGACAACTAAAAAGATGCCATTCAAGATTATCGCCACTGAATTGGAATTTTTTATCAAGGGTTTAACAGACAAAGAATGGCTCAAAGAAAAAAAATGCCATATTTGGGACGAGTGGGCCAGCCCGAAAAAAGTGCCATATGGGCATGACGAAGAAACCAAAACAAAAATGGCTGCCGAACGCGACCTTGGCCCGATATATGGTTTTCAATGGCGTCATTTCAATGCTGATTACACTTCATATGATACCGACTATTCTGAAAAAGGCATTGACCAGCTTAAGCAATTGGTTGATAAGCTAAAATCCAATCCGAGTGACCGACGCATGATTGTTTCCGCCTGGAACCCGATCAAAATTCCGGAAATGGCTTTGCCTCCTTGCCACTACGCATTTCAGGTTACGGTTATTAACGGGAAATTAAATTTACTTTGGAATCAGCGTTCGGTTGACACAATGCTTGGCCTGCCGTTCAACATTGCTTCGTATGCGATTCTACTGCATCTTCTGTCTAAAGAATCCGGCCTTAAACCCGGGAAATTAGTGGGTTTCTTAGCAGATACGCATATTTATGTAAATCATCTTGACGGCGCAAAAGAACAGCTTGCGCGTAACCCGGATAATTATCCCCTGCCGCAAATCGAAACTCAAACATTCACTTCAATTTTTGACTGGCAATCTCAAGACACACAACTTTTAAATTATCAAAGCTACCCGAAAATTGAATTTCCTATCGCTGTATGAAAATAGTCCTTCTCATGGCCATTACCCTTGACGGCAAGATAGCCAAACACACTTCGCAACTTGCCGACTGGACCAGCAAGGCGGATAAAAAAATATTCGTCGCTGAAACAAAAAAATCCGGTGTCATTGTTATGGGCGAAACAACTTATAACACCATCGGCCGCCCCTTGCCCGGCCGGCTTAA
This sequence comes from Candidatus Magasanikiibacteriota bacterium, assembly GCA_963802255.1. Lineage (GTDB taxonomy): Bacteria > Patescibacteriota > Patescibacteriia > Magasanikbacterales > GWA2-37-8 > JAPLWQ01. Next base: position 10,210 of record CAWDHY010000001.1, read on the forward strand.
TTTGATTTTATCGCAAGAACCGGAAAAACGTGAAAGTATCCCCGGCAGTTTAGAGTTTATTAAAGCATCGCCGAAAGACATATCTTCAATGCTTAATAAACGCGGATTTGAAACCGTTATATTAGGCGGTGGCGCAACAGTTAACGGGTCATTTTTAAAGGAAAATCTAATTGATGAAATTTGGCTGACAGTTGAACCGAAAATTTTTGGCGAGGGCCTGCCGCTTTTCAACGGAGCTGACGTAAATTTATGCCTGGAATTGATATCGATGGAAAAAATTGATGATAATGTTTTGCAGGTGAGATACAAAATAATTAAATAATTTTTCAAAAAAATATGTTTGTAATGCTTGACGGCATAGACGGTTCCGGAAAAAGCACCATTCTGCAGGCATGGAAAGACGACATCGCCGCGCAGGGAAATGGTATTTTTGATTTAAAAAATTATTGGCAAACCACCGGACGCTACCCTGAACTTTCTGAGATGAAAGCTTACGATTTTATTTTTTCCTGCGAGCCAACTTACACCGGCGTTGGCAGTGTAATCCGCAATGAACTGGTGCGACATCCCGACTATCCGCCTCAAGCTATTGCCGAAGCATTTTCTCTTGACCGCCTTGTTTTATATTCAAAAATAATTGTTCCGCTTCTCAAAGAAGGCAAATGCATCGTCCAAGACAGGGGCGTCAGTTCCTCCCTCGCCTACCAATCGCTCCAGTCAGATGATTTAACATTTGAAAAAATTGCCAATTTACCGGGAAACAAATTGGCGCTTGAACACCGCCCGGATTACCTGGTTCTCTGTGATCTTTCAGCAGAAGAGGCTCTCGCCCGTCTTGAAGGACGGACAAGTAAAAAAGACGGCGCCATTTTTGAGAAACTGGGCTTTTTGAAAAAACTGCAGACTCAATATCAATCTCCTGATTTTAAAAACTTATTTATTGACAAGGGGTCAAAAATCAAGCTGTTGCCGACAAATGTAAAAATTGATACAATGAAGGAGCAGGCCGTAATCCTCTTACGGAGAATTTTAACAAACTAATCAGTTCTTATGCTTATCAAAGCCGGAGACATCATAAAAAACAGCTGGTTGTCATATCTTGAAAATTGGAAAAAGTTAATCCCCTACATGCTTTTTCTGTTTGTGCCAAATTTTGTTCTTGGTCTAACAGGCGCAATCAGTCTGTACCTGGACCGCTTTGCCACTACCGATGCTTTTGTTCTTACCAACAATTTAATTGTTATAGCCGTATTTGTAGCCTGTATTATATTTACCATCTGGGCGTCAATGGCCTTGGCAAAAAATCTGGGATCAATAATTGATAAGAAAACATCACTCGCTTACAAAGAATCATTCTCAACAACCAGCCATCTTATCTGGCCTGTTATTTACACTTCTTTGTTAGTCATGGTGATTATTCTTGGCGGCACCATCCTCTTTATCATACCGGGAATTATTTTCGGCATCTGGTTTTCTTTCACTTTTTACACGGTAATATTGGAAGGAAAACGAGGAGCAAGCGCGCTCAAAGCCAGCAAAGAAATGGTGACGGGGCGCTGGTGGGGTATATTTTGGCGACTTCTCGCGCCGGGTTTCTTTTATTCTCTGATATTCCTGGTTCTAAGCTATTCAATATCCTATTTATTGAGCTTATTTTTATCCAGTTTTACTTTTATCATAACAAATGGAATTCTGATGAGCATTTTAAGCGCAGTTATTTCTCCGCTTACCGCTCTCACCACAATATTGCTTTATTTCAGTGCTAAAGAAAATCCGGCACCGGTTGCGCCGCCTGCAGAAATAAATAAATAAAATTTTCTAATAAATCACCGGCTTCAAGACGGTGATTTTTTATTTATAGACATTCTATCTTGTTTTTGCTAAAATAACCTCAAATTATATATAATAATATGCCAAAATACATACCCATTATCGGCATGGAAATTCATGTTGAACTAAAAACAAACAGTAAGATGTTTTGTTCGTGTCCAAATAGCCCGGACCGGGATGCACCAAACACAAATATCTGTGAAATCTGCCTGGCCCATCCGGGCACATTACCCGTTCCGAATGAACAAGCAATTACCGATACAGTTAAAATAGCCAAAGCGCTCGGCTGTGAAATTAATAAATGGAGCAAGTTTGATCGTAAACATTATTTTTATCCCGACCTGCCAAAGGGCTATCAAATCTCGCAATACGACCAACCAATCGGAGCGCGCGGTTTCATAGATCTTGATTTACGTACTACTGACAATCTGCGTGCCTCGCCTAAAATAGGCGTAACGCGCGTTCATCTGGAAGAAGATACGGCAAAACTTCTGCACGACGAAAAGGGCAACACGCTTGTCGATTTCAACCGCGCCGGCGTGCCACTGGTGGAAATTGTTTCTGATCCGGATATCCAAAGCGCTGTTGAAGCAAAATCGTATTGTCAGGAACTACAGATGATTTTCCGCTACCTCGGTGTTTCAGACGCGGATATGGAGAAGGGTCATATGCGTTGTGAAGCGAATATTTCCGTTCAGGAAGAAGGAAAATTTGAAATTGAAAATAGCATTGTAAAACCGATTGGCGATTACAAATTGAATCCAAAGGTTGAGTGCAAAAATATTAATTCATTCCGTGCCATTGAAAAGGCTATTGATTATGAAATCAAGCGACAAATAAAAATGATCGAAAATAACGAAATATGGAAACAACAAACTCGTGGCTGGAATGATGCCAAAGGTGAAACCTACATGCAAAGAGAAAAAGAAACGTCAGCCGACTATCGCTACTTTCCCGAGCCGGATATCCCGCCATTTGAACCGGAAAAAATTTCCGGACATATTCATTTACCGGAATTACCGTCAACGCGGCGAATGCGTTTTCATGAGGAATACGGTTTTTCTTACGCTGACGCATATATTCTGACAGCTGATGAAAATTGGAGTGATTATGCCGAACAGGTAATGAGCGAACTTATGGAATGGCTGGAAAGCTTGCCGGAATCAAAAAATATTGCCGAAAATCTTACCATACAAAAACAAAGAGAATTGGCCAAACTTGCCGGTGGTTGGATGACTTCCAAGCTCACCGGAGCAATGAGCGAAAGAAAAATTGATATAAAAATATTAAAAATTAAAGCGGAAAATTTTGCCGAATTGGTTGCTTTAATTTATACCGGCCGGATAAATTCAACAAATGCTCAAAAAATTCTTGGTGAAATGCTGGATTCAGGAGTAGATATGGACCCGACGCATATTATGGAAGAAAAAGGTTATGGCCAAGTGAGCGATGAAGGAAAATTGGGGGCGATTATTGATGACATTATTACCAGTTACCCCGACCAGGTTGCGCAGTTCAAGGCCGGCAAAGAACCGCTTATCAAATTTTTGCTCGGCATGGTGATGCGCGCTTCCGAAGGTTCGGCCGACCCGGTGGTGGCGGAAAAATTGATGCGCGAGAAGATGAAATAATATCCAATCAAAAAAAATACCCCGCACTCGGGGTATTTTTTGTTAAAAAAAGAGCCCCCAGTAGCCAAAGCTACCGGGGGCGTTTTGAAGAACATGCCCCTGCTTGTTGCCCGGCTCGCGGGACGTACGAATTGCCGGACTCATCCCTGTTGTTCCCTCTCTAGACCGAGAACCGTCCTTGTCGAGGGCCTAGCTGTCACTCAAAAAGGCTTTTGGCCATTCTGTCCGAAACCCGCTAGGCGATTTCAGGAAAACAGTAGTATAGCATATTTTGATACTTTTGTCAAGAGTTCGGGCAGAAAAAAGACGCCTGTCAGGCGTCTTTTGGCTTATTTTGCGCGTTATTTGCTCAATCTTTTTAGCGCCTCTCTTATCAATTGTTCACTGGGTAAATCAGGTAAACCATTTACCGCTTCGCGGGCATCTGCCGCCGTATAACCCAGAGAAATCAATCCCTCAATTACCTCACCCACCTTACCCTTATTCCCGCCAAGCACATCATTAATATCTACCATTTTTGATTTTAATTCTACCACAATCCTTTCAGCCGTTTTCTTGCCCACTCCGCTTACACGGGTTAAAAATTCAACATCTCCGCGCGCGATCGCTGTATTGATTTCATCAACCTCGCCTATCGATAATACATGTAAAGCGCTTTTTGGTCCGATGCCGCTGACTGACAATAACTTCAAAAATAACCGCCGTTCTACTTCAGACCCAAAACCGAATAGTTCCATCGCGTCTTCACGCACCACCATATAAGTTAAAATCTGTGCCTCTGAACCAACCGGCCATTTGTCGCTTCTTGCCGCACTCGCCAGAATCTTATACCCCACTCCGCCCGAAGTCATTACAACTATCTCCGGGCCATTATTTGAAATTACTTTTCCGCTAATTATTGAAATCATAAAATCTTAAGGAATAACCGTCAAATATGCTTCATCCCGATTATAGCACGCTAAAGAATTAACGTGAAATTTTTATCATTATCATAAAACCGGAAATCGTTGATTCAATACCGCCGCTCGCATCCCCCTCGGAAAAATCCGCCGCCAGCACGCTGGATTTAATTTTATCTTCATTACCGATAATAATTTTTTTTAATTCTTTGCTGTCTGTTGAGTAAACTAAACTAACCTGATCATTTACCGTTAATTTCATTTCTTTTCTCATTTGATTTACCGTACGAATAATTTCGCGGACTAGTCCTTCATTTTTCAACTCTTCCGTTATTTTGGTGTCCAAGGCTACCTTTACAATACCATCCTCTTTTATTGCCCAATTGTCATCCGTTGGTATACCCGCCTCAGCCGTCACTTCTTTTACATTCAATTCATCGGCAATAATATTTTTCATTGGCTCCGATAATTGTTTATTGTTAATAATTAATTTAGCGAGTGGCTGGCGTACTTTAAGAGTTTTTTCAGCACGAAGAGCCAGACCCAATTCCACTACTTTTCGCACAATCGCCATATCCTTAATAACACTCTCGTCAACAAGGTCTTTGTCACTCTCCGGCCACATATCCAGATGGACACTTTCTTCTTTTCCACCTAAATCCAAATATATTTTTTCAGCAATAAATGGCGTAAATGGCGCCATAACCTTTGACAGTGTAAGCAAAACATGGCGCAGTGTCATAAGCGCGTCTTGTTTATCACTTTCATCAATTCCCTTAAAACGGTCACGCGAACGGCGTACATACCATTGCGACAACTCAGTCACAAACTCGCCTATCGGCCGACTGGCTTCAATCAATCTGTACCCCTCCATACCTATGGTAACATCCGTGATAAGAATGTTCAGCTTGGAAATGATCCACCTATCCAAAGCATTTTCCGAACTCAAATTATCACTCTCCTGTTTTTTTTCTTCATCAGTATACAACTTATAAAACTCAACGACGTTCCAAAGAGTATTTATTAATTTATTAAACGCTTCTTTTACTCCGGTCTCTGAAAAATTTAAATTCTCGGCTTCCATTACCGGCGAAATAGCCAGATAATATCGCATAGCATCGGCACCGAATTTTTCCAATAATACATCCGGCTCAGGATAATTTTTCAAACGCTTGGCCATTTTTTTTCCATCTTCCGCGAGTACGATGCCGTTAACAATGCAATTTTTAAATGCCGGCTGTCCACGTTCAACCGGAATGGCCGGATTCGGAGAGCGGGTCAGCGCAGCCGCTAAAACATGCAGGGTATAAAACCAACCGCGTGTCTGATCCTGGCCTTCGGCAATAAATTCGGCCGGATAATTTTTTTCAACTTTTTCCTTATTTTCAAACGGATAATGCATTTGAGCATAAGGCATTGAGCCGGAATCAAACCAGACGTCAAGCACTTCCGGAACACGGATAAATTCCTTGCCGGATTTTTTTATCACGATCTTATCAACCACATGCTTATGCAGATCGGTAATTTTTTGTCCTGATAATTCTTCCAGCTCCTTAACCGACCCCACGCTCAAGGCCTCTCCATCATCCGCCTGCCAGATTGGCAATGGGGTGCCCCAAAAACGGTTGCGCGATATCGCCCAATCACGGGCGCCTTCAAGCCACTGACCGAACCTGCCCTCCTTAATGTGTTCCGGCACCCAATGAATATGCTGATTATTATTCAACAACTCCTGCTTGAAATCAGTTACGCGGATAAACCAGCTTGCTGTCGCATAATTCAAAAGCGGAGTATCGCATCTCCAGCAATGCGGATAACTGTGAGTAATCTTTTTTTCGCTAAATAATTTTCCATTTTCTTTGAGCCAGCTAACAATCTTTAAATCGGTTCCCTTCGGATTTCCTTTAGGTTTAACTTCCAAACCGGCAAAATCTTCCACTTCCGGCAAAAGCAACCCATCCATACCCACATGCTGGACTAACGGCAGTCCCTCGCGTTCACCAACCTTAAAATCATCTTCGCCAAATGCCGGCGCAATATGGACAATTCCGGCACCATCTTCTACTGTGACAAAGTCAGCCGCCACAACACGGAATGCCTTAGGAGTTTCCTTAAAATATGGAAATAACGGTTTATAAGACAAACCGACCATATCGCGGCCGATAAACTCCTTTAATACTTTGTATTTTTTATCCTGCAGAACTGCCGGCGCACGCTCTAGCGACAAAACATACAAATCCTTTTCGCCATCAATTTCTACGAGAGCGTAATCAACGCGTTCATTAACCGCGAGCAAGACATTACCCGGCAATGTCCAAGGTGTAGTTGTCCAAGCAAGAATATACAGGTCGCGGCCGGCATATTCTTCGTAAAAATCCATTTTCTCCGGACTAATGGCTTTGAAACGGACAGTCACGGAAATATCTTCAATGTCCTGATAACCCTGTGTCACTTCGAAGTTTGAAAGCGGCGTCTCACAACGCGGACAGATATGCATCGGCTTGTATCCTTTGTAAACCAGCCCCCTATCCCAAATCTGTTTAAAGACCCACCACACGCTTTCCATAAAATTAATATCCATGGTCTTGTAGTCATTCTCCATGTCAACCCAGCGTCCCATGCGATTAATAGTATGTTTCCATTCATTGACGTAGGTCATAACCGTGGAACGGCAGGCCTCATTAAACTTATCAATGCCGTATTTTTCAATATCTTTCTTATTTTTTAAACGCAATTCGCGCTCAATAATATTTTCTACGGGCAGGCCGTGGCAATCCCAACCCCAGCGCCGCTCAACTCTGAATCCGCGCATGGTGAAATAGCGCGGCACGATATCTTTCATGAGTGATGCTACGATATGGCCATAGTGGGGCGTGCCGGTGGCATAGGGCGGTCCGTCGTAGAAAGAATATTCTTTATCTTTGGGGCGGTTTTCCACCGACTTTTCAAAACACTTATGCTCGTCCCAATATTTTAATATTTCGAGTTCTTCTTGATTTGGATTATACATATATATAATAAAACAAAAAAACCAATCGCTTTGCCGGGAACCTGTATTACAGGTGGTACCATCCCAACTTCGCCAAATTGGCCTTAATTTCCGGATATTACGGTCCGGACCGGAAGATTCTACTTTCTGCTTAATAGCGGATTTCTTTCTTCAGCTTCCCGTTGATTGCGGGTTATATTGCTTTTCTAATTGTGCGGGTATTGTAATAGAAACTCGCTTTCTTGTCAATCTTGAGACATAAAAAAGAACGCCCAGTTGGGCGTTCAGAAAAACGTAATAAATGAACGAATGGGCTAAAAAATAGTACAAGAAGCGTTCATCTGGGACCTGGCCGCTCCCATACGACATTCCCGATAGGCACGGAGAACTTCTTTCTTATACGCCAGATCTCTGGCCTTGGGATGGTTCTTCATGTGCTCTTTAGCGGCCTGGCGACAGTCTTCTTCGCTCCATTCACAGACGGACATTGTTTCCATCAGCCGATTGAAGGTCTTCTCCTCCGTCTCATCTATCTCAGTTTCAAGAGTGGCAACAATATCATCAAAAGGTCTGAGGATCTCGTCCAATTCAGCACTCAACTTTGCAAGTTTTTCAACTTTTTCAGCGAGCTGATTGGCAAAATTGTCACGATCTCTGACAAAACATTCTCTTTCCTCTTTCTTTCTGTCGATTTCTTCCTCCAGCTTCTTAATTGACAAATCACGAGATTTGATCGAAGCAGGATACTGATACTGATTCATACTAAACTGCAACTTTTCAACGTCCACTTTTACGCCCGACATCTCATCTTGCAGATCCACCAGTCGATGTAAATTTGTCAATTTATCTTTTGGCATCAATCTTCTCCTCCGTAGATGTGAAAAGGAACGCCTCCTTTACAATTTCCGCTACACTATATTAATTATTATTTCCTGTCAAGTAACAAAAAAACACCACCAATGTGATGTATTTTTGTAATTGCCGGACTCAAAAAATTGGTCCGGCTAGAAGGAAATTATTAATGGGGTGAATCAGACGGGTGTATCTGCGAGAGCGGAGAGGATGTTGGCCCTTTCAGCCGGCGACAGACCAAGCAACAGTTTTTCTGCTTGGCTTTTGACGGTGCTAATCTTCCTTTCCTCGTCGAGAGCCGCGAGTCGTTCGTTCAAATCATTCAATTCTCCCTTCAATTTCCCTTTCTTCTCTTTCAGCCCCGCCAACTGGTAAGCGAGTTTCAGTTCGTGTCTGCGCGCCTTCTCTGTGTTAGCATTCTGTTCTTCCACCTGTCGGAGCAAAGTACTGAGCGCTTCTTCAGCGCAGCGCAATTGTCCTGCCGCTGTGGCGTGGACAGATACAATTTCGGCAATGAGGCCCTCATGATGTTCGATCTCTTCCTCAATTTCGAAAATGCGGCTGAGCGCTCTGTCTTCCTCGCTCTCATCTTCCTTTGATATCTTATGCTCGGCCGACTCGTCCGCTGACGGGTCATAACCGGATTGCAACATTTCTTCGCGGAAGCCCGGAAGCCAGAAATAATTTTCAGGCTCCTTCCCGCTTCTGATGATGAAATTGTTGCGTGCGAGGCTCTGGAGCATCCGGTCAAGCGCCTCTGGAGTCTCATAATCAAGTTCCTCTATCGCATCCTGTGGTACGAGGCTGACCGAAAAATCCTGACCCTTGACGCGACGGTACAAACGGCGCATTTTTTTCCGCAGGCGATTGCTTTTGCTCTCCACCTCAAGCTTCCCCTCGGCTTGTTTAAGGCGATCAAAGAAGGCCTGTGGGGCTTCCCCTTCCGGGACCATCATTTTTAGCATCTGACTTGTGGCATTGTTGCCCGGTTGCACCCGAATCTTGATAATCCGGCCATCAAGCAACTGCCTGACACTCACGCCTTGAATGTGCGCCGCACCCTTGACGAATTCACCCAGAAACAGTGTGTATTCACCTTCGAGTCCGGCCGCCTCAAACAAGTCGGCGACCATTGCTTCCGTACCGCGTGGCACTTCCATGGTGTGGTTTGTGGGGACTTGAACGATGATGCGTACTTTTGATTCTTTGCCCATTTTAAACTCCTGAAAAGAACGGCGGGGCGAAATTGCCCTTTGGCTATACAAATTATCATTGAAAACTTCCTTTGTCAAGACAAGCGAATAAAAAATATTTGCTAAAAAAAGCCAAATTACTGTATAATATACCTATATTTAACTGATATTTATATGATTTATATCGCTTCCGACCATGCCGGATATCATCTTAAAAAAGAACTTCTGGTATATCTTACAAAAAAACTGGAATTAATAGTTGAAGACCTTGGACCTGATCAATACGATGAGAAGGATGATTTTGTTGATTTTGCCGCGGCCTTATCAAAAAAAACCGCTGACAGCCCAAACAATCGCGGAATTTTATTATGCGGTTCCGGACATGGTATGTGTATGGCGGCAAATAAAATTAAGGGTATTAGAGCTATCGTCGGTTACTCAATTTCCGGTGCCGAATATGGCCGCCAACATAATAATGCTAATGTCCTTTGTTTGGCCGCCCGCGTATTATCTAAAGACCACGCCGAAGCGATAACAAAAAAATTTCTTGATACTCAATTTAAAAATGAAGAAAAATATATTAGACGGATAGAAAAAATTTCCGCGTTAGAATCATAATATGTTCCCGATTATTATTCCGGCTATTTTAGTTTCATCATTTGATGAATTTAAAAAACAAGTGGCTCTTTTGTCCCCGCACTTTCCACTTATACAAATTGACGTGATGGACGGCGACTTTGTGGACAATAAATCATTTGAGGAAATTAATAAAATCAATGAACTTGATAACTTACCAGATTTTGAGCTCCACCTAATGGTCCGCCATCCATTGGAGGAAATAAAAAAATGGGAGAAGGTAAAAAACATAAAAAAAATAATTTTTCATATTGAATCGGATGATGATCCGACGATTGTCTCCGCCGCCATCAGCGGACGCTGTTGCCAGGCCGGCATCGCCATAAATCCCGAGACACCGCTCTCTGCTATTGAACCATATCTGGACAACGTTAATGAGGTGCTGTTTCTGACCGTCCAGCCGGGTAAGCAGGGTGCAATGTTTTTACCGGAAGTGGGCATAAAAATTAGAAAATTAGCCAGACGGCAAAATCGCCCGCTTATTGGTGCTGACGGCGGAATCAACGCAGATAACATCGCGGATATTAAATCGTGGGGCGCTGAAATATTCTGTATCGGCAGTGCGCTTACAAAAACAAATAATGTTGAAGAATCTTATAACAATTTACTTTCTCAAATAAAATAAATTTTTTATGTTGGACCTTTTGATTATCGGGGCTTCTGCGGCCGGTTGTAGCGCCGGCATATATGCCGCCAGGAGAAATCTAAATTTTAAAATTGTTACGGATAATATCGGCGGCGAAGTTGCGCTTTCCGGACAAGTGGAAAATTGGCCGGGAATAAAGCAAATTCAGGGTTTTGAGCTTGCCCGGCAATTTGCAGACCACGTAAAATCCTATAATGTGGAAATTGACGAGGGCTGGCGTATAGAAGATATCATTAAAAAAGAAAATTATTTTTCAATTTTGGCGAAAAACGCCAAGGGCGAAGAAAAAAGTTATGAAGCAAAAGCGGTAATAACGGCTACCGGCATTCATCCGCGCCATTTAAAAGTGCCTGGTGAGGAAGAATTGTCTCATAAAGGCGTGACCTATTGCACTGTCTGTGATGGCCCGCTTTTTAAAAATAAAACCACGGCCACCATCGGTGGAGGAAACTCGGCTCTTGAGTCAGCCATCATGATGGCTGGAATTGCGTCAAAAGTATATATTTTAACTATTGAGCCTGATACACCTGAAAAAAAATCCGGCTTCCCGACAGGCGAAGACATATTAATAAAAAAAGTCCGCTCTCTGCCGAATATTGAAATTGTAAACGAAGCGATAACCTATGAAATATTTGGGGAAGAAAAAGTACAGGGATTACGCTACCGAGACACAAAAGGCGAACATGAACTAAACGTGGATGGCGTGATGGTTCATATTGGAATGGTGCCAAATTCTCAATTCTTAAATGTGGAAAAAGATAAAATCGGACAAATAATTATAAATCAAAAGTGTGAGACTAATATCCCGGGTTTATTTGCCGCCGGGGATGTCACAAATCTGCCATTTAAACAAATCGGTATTGCCGCAGGCCAAGGTATTACCGCCGCCCTTTCAGCAATTGAATACATTAATAAATGGAATTAAATAATATGGAACCATTATCTTCAATTCTGCCGTCATTGCCATGGACAACGCTGGAAATTATTATGAATGTAGTTGCGGGGTTGGGCGCCATTATGATTGTTTACGGCGTATTTTTGGAAGCGGAACGGCGACAGGATGCTGTTTTTACTGTAGGTGCGGCTTGCTTATTTATTTATGCACTTTGGGTCGGCAACACAATTCTTTCAATAGCCATGGGCGGTTTTGCTCTCGCCAGTTTTATTGAGCTGATTGAGATACTTCTTGGCAGACACCACCATAGCGTGGAACTGGTGGAAAAATATAAACATCCGGAAAAAAATTAATAATGTTATATGTACGATATTATCACCATCGGCGACTCAGTAATCGACACTCATGTAAATATCGACAATGCTTCGGTCGAGTGCGATGTTAATACCCGCGCCTGTCAGCTGTGTCTTGATTATGCAAGCAAAATTCCCATTACAGACAGTTTCCAGACTCTCGGCGGTAATGCCGCAAATGTGGCCTGTGGTACGGCAAAATTGGGTATGAATACAGCGATTTTCACCACCCTTGGCCGGGATTCAAACGGAAAATTAATAGCCAGTGAATTAAAAAAAACCGGGGTTAATACTTCACTCGTTCAGTACGATCAAAAAACAAAAACCAGATATTCCGTCGTCCTAAACTTTCGGGGCGAACGGACAATTTTATCTTATCACGAAAAAAGAAACTATCGCTGGCCAAAAACAATGCCTCCGGTCGACTGGATATATTACACCAGCATGAGTGAAGGTTTTGAACCGATGCAGGATGCTTTGCTAAAATATATTCAAAAACACCAGAGTGTTAAACTTGTTTTTAATCCCGGTTCATTCCAATTAAAAAATTCTATTGCCCGGGTAAAAGAAATAATTCCGAAAGCAGATATACTTATTGTTAACCTTGAAGAGGCGGAAAAAATTCTTGGCACCACATTAAAAAAAGAAAAAACAATGCGGGCTATTACTCACAAACTTCTTTCACTCGGAGCCAATGAAGTGGTAATTACAGATGCATCGCGGGGAGCTTCCGCCGGGACTGAAGAAGAAATATGGGCCATACCAACTTATCCGGTAAAAGTTGTAGCAAAAACCGGGGCTGGGGATGCTTTTTCAGCGGGTTATGTGGCCGCCAGATTTAATAATCATGATATTATGACCGCGCTAAAATGGGGTATCGCCAATAGCACATCTGTAATAACAGAGCATGGCCCGCAAAAAGGGCTGGCGGACGAGAAAAAAATCAAACAAATTATTTCAAAAAATTCATCAGCCGTTCCTAAACGGATCGCATAATAAAAACCCCGGTTTAACACCGGGGTTTTTTAATCCAAAGATATCTTTTAATTATGATCCAGGCGCATATTTATATATCGCGCGGCGGCAAACAGCCAATCGCTTAAACGGTTTATGTAACTGTATAATTCAGGCCGCAGGGCTACAGTTCTGCCAAGCGCGACAACGTCGCGCTCCGCCCGCCTGCAAACTGTTCTTGATTGGTGCAAAATTGCTCCGGCTCTTTTTCCGCCCGGTAGAATAAAATTATTAAGTGGCGGCAATACACTCCACCATTCATCAATATGATTTTCAAGCTCACCAATGTTTCCCTCGTCAATCAATAAATTTTCCCCGGTCGAGCCGGCTAATTCAGCTCCCAACTTAAACAAATTAGTCTGAATTTTTTCAATCCTAGTTATTACCCGGCTGAGCTCAGGATTTTCCAAAACACAATCATTTATTTCCGACACCGCCAAACCAAGAGCGGCATTCAGTTCATCCAGCGAACCAATGGCCCAAAAAATGACTTCATCTTTTTTTCTCCTCCTGTCGCCGACCAGGCCGGATTCTCCTTTATCACCGGTTTTCGTGTATATTTTTACCATACCTCCTTATAATTTTTTATGAACACCCAGTGGTACTGCCACAATTCAGACATTTATAACAACTACCATTCCTGATGGTGATGTGTCCGCAGGTCGGACAAGGCGGCGCGTCGCCCATCATACCGGATAATTGTTGATTTGAACCGCCTACCGCCGCTTCCGCTTTAGTCTCTTCCGCCGCAGTATTTGTAACAGTTGTGTCCATCTGCGCTTTAAGCCCCTGATCTTTAAGAATAATTTTTTCTTTTTCCACATCATCGTCATCTTTTTTCTGCAATTCAAGCATTGACTGCCCCTGCGCCTCAGAAATCATTTTCGCAATTTGTTCTGCTCTATTCTTTTGAATGCCTTGCGGTTTAACTTGAACAAAATCCATTCTGCCCAGATATTCCATACCTAATATTCTAAAAACCAGATCAATAACCGAGGTACAGAATTTAATATTCGGATGATCAGTCATTCCGGCAGGTTCAAATCTGGTAAAAGTAAACTTACTTACATATTCCTCAAGCGGGATGCCATATTGCAGGCCGGTAGAAATGGAAATGGCAAACATGTTCAGCAAACTTCTGAAAGCCGCCCCTTCCTTATACATATCAATAAATATTTCACCCAGTTTCCCGTCCGGATATTCGCCGGTGCGCAAAAATACTTTTTGTCCCATTACTTTCACTCTGATAGTTAAACCGCTTCGCTTATATGGCAACTGCCGTTGTTCACCATGAATGTAAATACGCGTACCCTGAGAAGTGCCGTCATGTGCATACTTAACTTGTACCACCGCTTCATCAACAATCTGATTTACTACGGTCTCACTACTGCTTGATAAACTATATTTAAAATCCTTTGAAGGCAAGAGCTCCGCTTGACTGGCCGCCGGGCTAATTTCAACTGGGACCGATTCCTTATCCGCTGTTTTTTCTTTTTCTTTTGATTTTGTAGTAAGCGGCTGGGATAATTTACAACCATCGCGGTATATGGCATTGGCTTTCAAGCCAAGCTTCCACGAAGTCATATAAGCGGTTTTAATATCTTCCACCGTTGCCTCATTCGGCATGTTTATCGTTTTAGAAATAGCGCCCGATAAAAACGGCTGTACCGCGGCCATCATTTTAATATGGCCTAAATAATGGATATACCGCTCTCCTTTTTTCCCATTTCTATTTGCCGTATCAAAAACCGGATAGTGTTCAATCTGCAAATGTGGCGCACCCTCAATTGTCATGGTGCCACATACGTAATCATTGGCTGCACTAATCTGTTCAGCGGTAAAGCCCAATCCGGCGAGTAAATTAAAATTTGGATCATTTGCCTGCTCAATAGAAAACCCTAATCGTTTGTAACATTCCTCTCCCAACGTCCAAATATTTAAAGCAAACGCCAGTTCAAATGCCGAAGGCAAAGCAGTTTCAATTTTCGCCATATCTTCGCTTGTAAAACCTTTCCCCATTAATGATTCATGGTTTATCCCGGGAGCGCCTTTCAAACTACCATGCCCTTTCATATACGCGGTAATATCAATAATTTGCGCATCAGTATAACCAAGATTTTTTAGGGCGGCAGGAACCGCTTCGTTCACAATTTTAAAATATCCACCACCGGCAAGTTTCTTAAATTTTACCAAAGCAAAATCCGGCTCCACTCCGGTAGTGGCACAATCCATAAGCAACCCAATTGTACCTGTTGGAGCTAGCACTGTTGTCTGAGCATTACGGAAACCATATTTTTCTCCCCGAACCAGTGCTTTATCCCAGCTTTCACGCGCCGCAGTTGCGAGATACGCCGGAGTATGCGCCTGGTCAAGCCCGTGAGGTGTAATCGGCAACTCTTCATAATCTGTCGCCGCTGCATTGTAAGCCGCGTGACGATGGTTGCGGATAACACGAAGCATCGCCTCGCGATTCTCTTCATATTTAGGAAATGGACCAACAAATTTCGCCATTTCAGCGGATGTCGCATATGATTCGCCGGTCATAATAGCGGTAATTGCCCCGGCAAAACCTAATGCTGCCGATGAATTGTAAGGAATGCCCGCTGTCATTAAAACACTACCGACATTGGCATGCCCCAAGCCAAGTGTGCGGAAATTATAACTTCCGCTGGCAATTTCTTTACTCGGGTATTGCGCCATTAACACACTAATTTCAAGCACTACTGTCCAGATACGGGCGGTGTGGCGGAAACTATCTACATCAAATTTTCCTGTTTCACTGTTGAAATAGTGCGCTAAATTTATTGATGCTAAATTACAGGCAGTATCATCTAGAAACATGTATTCACTGCAGGGATTTGACGCGTTGATCCGTCCGGAATTAGGACAAGTATGCCAAGCGTTAATGGTAGTATCAAATTGCAGGCCAGGGTCAGCACAAGACCACGCCGCCTTCGTAATTTTCTCCCAAAGATCTTTTGATTTAATGGTACGGGCCACTTCTCTAGAAGTGCACCATCTTAAATTCCAGTCGTCTCCTCTTTCTACTGCCTCTAAAAATTCTTGAGTCACGCGTACTGTATTGTTGGAATTTTGCCCGGAAACAGTTTGATACGCTTCTGATTCATAAGAAGAATCATAACCGGCCGCAACTAAAGCGGCTACCTTTTTTTCTTCCTGTACTTTCCAATCTACAAATTCTTCAATATCAGGATGGTCCACATTTAATATTACCATCTTAGCAGCGCGCCTGGTTGTACCGCCCGATTTAATCGCGCCGGCCGCTCGGTCGCCAATTTTTAACCAACTCATTAAACCGGAAGAACTGCCCCCGCCGGAAAGTTTTTCTCCTCTGCCCCGCAAATTTGAAAAATTTGTGCCTGTTCCGCTTCCATACTTAAAAAGACGCGCTTCCCGCACCCACAAATCCATTATTCCTCCTTCATTCACTAAATCATCTTTTACAGATTGAATAAAACAAGCGTGTGGCTGAGGTCTTGTGTAAGAGTCAGCTGATTTTAATATTTCACCAGTCACCGGATCCGCATAATAATGTCCTTGCGCTGGTCCGTTGATGCCATAAGCCCAAAACAAACCGGTGTTGAACCATTGCGGAGAATTCGGCGCTACCATTTGCGCGAGTAAAGTATAAACAAGCTCATCATAAAAAATTTCCGCGTCTTTTGGCGAAGCAAAATAACCATACTTTTCTCCCCAATAACGCCAAGTGCCGGCCAAGCGATGCATCACCTGCTTAGCACTGGTCTCAGGACCAAGCTCCGGCGTGCCATCAGCCTTAATTTTAGAATTTCCATCCGCATAATACTGTGGTACTCCGGCCTTGCGAAAATATTTTTGCGCTAAAATATCGGTGGCGACTTGTGACCATCCGGATGGCACCTCAACTTCTTTCATTTCAAAAATTACCTTACCGCTTGGCTCGCGAATCACTGAAGACCGCATTTCATATTCAAACATATCAAAGGGGCTAACCCCTTCTTGGGTGTAATGGCGGGAAAAACGAAGGCCTTTTTCGTGATTATATTGAAAATCGTTATCAGTCTCAAAAACCTTGGTGGCAACAGCGGTAATCATAAGTAAAATACTAGATATGGGGATTAAAATATTTTTTAGACACTAGATATAGTGTGGGAATAGTATTATAGCAAAAGTTGATACTACGGGCAAACAGGTGTAAAATGGGCATTTTCTGTCAAAATCGGGAAGTTATGCACAAGCAAAAAGGCCGCCCCCAAATGCGGGACGGCCCTTCCAATTATTTTTATCTAACAAAGACGCAAAATCGCTTTCCCCCAGTCTTCAGCCGCCTTCGGTCCGGTCGCTGTGACCATATTTTCATCCACTACAACCGCCTCCCGCACATATTCACCCCCACCTGTCTCAATAATTCCTCCTAATTCATTATCACCATCCCAGCCGGTCGCTTTTTTGCCTTTTAACACTCCAGCATGAGATAAAATGCGAGTTGCAATACAGATTGCACCATATAATAGCCCTCCTTCTTTAGCATCCATAACTAACCTATATACATTTTCATTGCCCAAGTGGTCAAGGGCTCCTGGGCCACCCACCACAAATATCCCATCATAATTAGCGGCCCTGGCTTCGGCGGTAGAAATATCAATTTTCGCCGGCATCCCGTCATAAGCGGGGTTGGCTTCACCAACTCCATCGCTTGCCGTAAATATTTTTTGCCCGCCGGATTCCAAAACAGCTTTTGCCGCATAATATTCCGCCGGTTGGAATCCTTCATGCGCGATAACCAACAATAATTTTTTCATAGAATCTGATTGCTACCGATCGTTTCTGCCAATGCAGGTTTATCGATCCCACGCATTAAATTCAGGTGCATCTTTCTGTCAATAAAAAATTCGATAGAGCTGACAACCTCATCAACACTGAACGTCGGACCTAAAAGACACATTCCCATTTCAAAACCCCGCACTCTGCCACGCATTTCATCCGCCAAAATCGGATGATATTGCTCTTCATCAGCCATTTCATGCAAATGGCCAAGCAATGATTTTATCTCTCCCATTATTTTTTTATATTCAGCCACCCGGGATAAATATTTATCTTTATTTAAGCCAACCAATTCTCTATCGGTAAACCTAATCAAATCATTTTTCGTCTCAACCAATGTCCGCGACAATTCCTGCCGTTCTTCACTGTCATAATACTCAGCGGCCCTGCCGGAATATAAATCTGACCAGGACAAACCGTATTCTTTATATTTCATATAGTGTTTGCCAAGTTCTGGTTTAAGGTGTGAAAGAAAAAATTGTTCGCCCAGACGGCCTTCATTGATGCCTAAAAATTCCCGGAACGCTTCATTCCATGGCCACACATCATAACCGAATTTTATCATCGTATTTTCAACCATCTCCGGCGTAACCCGCGGGTCATTTTCCAGTTGTTCCAAAGCACCTTTCATTTTTTCAATAATCTCCACCGGAAAAAGTGGCGGCAAATTAGCCAGCAAATAACGGAAAATAGATAATGTGTGTTTTGACATAAATTATTTAATATATCGGCTGAGATAGTATAGCGCAATTCCTGTCGCCACGCTCACATTAAGGCTTGTTTTTTGGCCTTTCATCGGTATAACCACGCTTGTGTCACAATATTTAAGAAGATTGTTTGTTACCCCCGTTTTTTCATTACCAACAACAAGTGCAAGAGGTTTTTTTGGCTTCCATTTAAATAAATCAAGGCTTTTTTTCGTCTGTTCCAAAGCCACTATATTATACCCTTTTTCACGCAATTGGGTAAGCAAACGCCAGGTCTGTTTCTGATATTCCCAGGGCATCCATTTTTCCGCACCCAAGGACACCTTGTCCAATTGAGGATGGGGGGGCCGGGCGGTATATCCGCATAAATATATTTTTTCTACACCCGCGCCATCCGCGGTCCGAAACATAGCGCCCACATTATGCGCGCTTCTAATATCCGGTAAAATCAAGACAAATTTTTCTTTCATAAATCAAGCGGACTAACAATATTTTTCAAATTATTATTTGCCACATGGGTATAGATCTGAGTGGTCTGCAATTTAGCGTGGCCCAATAATTCTTGAATATATCTAATATCCGTCCCATTTTCAAGCAAATGTGTGGCAAACGAGTGGCGCAATGTATGCGGAGTAACATTTTTAGCAATATCAGCTTTTTTTGCAGCAAAAACCACAATTTTTTGTATTGTCGCCTCTGTTAATCTATCGCCACGCCCATTAGTGAACAAAAAATCATTTGGTTGCTTCAAACTTTTTTGTTTTATCAAAATCTCCTTAAGCGACTCCGGCAAAAGAGTCATTCTATCTTTCTTACCTTTGCCTTGGAATATCCGCAGTAATCCTCGATCAAAATCTATATCCTTCATCCTAACATGTGTTAATTCACTCACCCGCAGTCCACAACCATATAACATAGATATAATACAATTATGCTTCAGATTCACCGGGGCAGCAAGTATTCGCACCACTTCTTCCTTAGATAAAACTACCGGGATATGCTTTTCCTTTCGCGGATGCATTAAATTGATAAAAAATTGACGGTGCCAAATCGTTTTATAATAAAATAACAGGGCATTATAGGCTACAGAGACCGTGCTGGTTGATCGTGAACCTGCTAAATAATCCAGGTAATCCTTAATATCATTGGCCGTCACCTCGCGCGGGTCTTTCAGACAAAATCGCAGAAACTCATTATTATAACGGATATATGAATCGGCAGTTTTTTGGCTATAATTACGAATTCTTAACTCCCGAGATAAATTTTCAAATGTGTTGCCCTCCCCCATATTATTTGCTAAAATTAATGCGCTATACCCCCATGGGCTATAACCTCAATTTAGCAAAAATTTTATCATATTTTAGCCATTTTAGCTACTAGTTATGATAAAGGTAGTTATATGACATTTTATTTAATTTTTAACCAAAAAACTATGAAAACAACACCAAGTCATTTCATGATTTCTGTAAAGGACATGGAAAAATCTTTAAACTTTTATCGTGATAAATTAGGATTAAAAGTTTTATACAAAACTGATGAATGGTCAGAACTTTCTTTTGACAACAATTTAGAGCTTGCACTTAAAAAAGATGAGAAAGGTGCTAATTTAAATTGTGCTGGTATCGGTTTCCAAGTAGATGACTGCGAAGAAGCAACAAAATATTATGAATCAAAAGGAGTTGAATTTACTACAAGATGTCAAAAGAAAGAAGATATTATCTTAAGTCAGTTTAAAGATTCTGATGGAAATGTAATTTGGCTATCTCAAAAAATTAAATAAAACATCACATAACACGCGATATCTGCAAGGGCTAAAGCCACATTTCTATGAAACGTCAGATATCGCGAAACGTTATGTGAAATATACTTTTTCTTTTCGGGCTATCGTCCGCGCTTCACCAAAATAAATAAAATTTGATTTTTTCTTTTATAAAAGGGAAAATAAGGAAAATAATTTATTAGTTAACTATAAAACTATGTCAATCGAAAGACCAACACCACAGGATGTCGTGAGTCCCGAATCTCGCGAAAGTGAGGAGTCAAAATACGCTCTTGATTCTAATCAAGAATTTTTGGGCTTCCAAAACGTGGAGGTAACAAAAACAGACGATACAAAGCCATGGAAACCAGCTCTCGAAGTAAAAGTAACAAAAACCGATGGTTCAGTTGCTGAAAATCTTGACGCTAACACGCCATTTTTCACATTTCGTGATTCAGAAGGAAACGAAATGACGGTCACTGCGGCCGCAGCTGGACACATTGATCAGTTGCACATCAAAGGTGAAGACGCCGGCAGTAAGTTTGATTATTCATCACTTGAAGCATTGTTTAAGGATGTTGCCCAAAAATTACCACAGGAAGTTGCCAGTGCGCCGGGCGTGTCTGACTTTGCTGTAGACATGGGACGGCACATGGGAAAGGAAGGAATCGCAAGCATGGCAGAATTAAAAACAGAAGGTATTTTAAGCGAAGCAGACTTGAGTACTGCTGAATCTGTTCGTGCGGAAGTACAGGAGCTTAACAAGTCCGGTGACGAAGCTGCAAAAAAAGCATTTGCAGAAAAATTCAAAGCAGATAATCCTGACTGCAAAGTACAGTTTCAGCTTGTCCGCGGAACCGTGCTCGTTCCAACCGTAGATACGCCAAAACGAGACACTACTAAATTATTCATGGTATTTGGCCCTGGTGCAGATGTAAAGAAAACTGCATATACAATGGCACCAGGTAGACATATGCCACGACACCCAAATCCAGGCCAACATAAAAATCAAGAAGGTATACTTAATGAGGAAACCTTTAAAGAATCAGCTGACGCATGGTTTGACACGGTAATGTTGACCGGAAAATAAAAAGGAATTGACGGGACGCAATTCACCCCTTTTGTTTCCCTCTTGCGTCCCGTCAATATGGATAAATCAAATTTTATTTATTTTGGTGAAGCGACCCTAACGGGTTAAAAGAAAAAGTATACATCATATAACAGCGTGCATGCGGTTCGGGCTTTTATAAAAGCCCTCTCCCATATTTGCTACACAAACATCAGGTGCAATATTACTCGGCAGGCATTAAACTTAATATATAATTCATCAAATATTTTCTTAATATGGATCCACTAAAGATAATTCGAAAGTATTATCAAGTTGATTCAAAGTCTTATCAATTTTTAGTAGAACATGGCAAAGCAGTTACTAAGAAAGCTATCAAAATTGCAGAAAAAAATCCTCATCTTCATCCTGACGTGAAATTCATAGAAGAAGCATCCATGTTACATGATATTGGAATGTTCTTAACTAATAATCCTGGAATTGGATGTTTTGGTAAAAAACCATACATCTGTCATGGATATTTAGGTAAAGAACTTTTAGAAAAAGAGAGCTTACCAAAACACGCATTAGTTTGCGAAAGACATGTTGGGGTGGGAATTTCAATCAAAGACATTGAGGAACTAAAATTACCAATACCTAAAAGAGATATGATTCCAATTTCGATAGAAGAACAAATTATTTGCTTTGCTGATAAGTTTTTTTCAAAATATGAAGGCGGTTTATCTAAAGAAAATAGCCTTGATAAGATTAGAACTGGATTATTAAAATTTGGTAATGACAAAATAAAAATATTTGATGAATGGATGATAAAATTTAAATGTTAATGCCTACCTGCGTAATACAACACCTAACACGGCATACACGGCTACGGTTTGCTCCGCAAACCTTCGCCCATATTGCACGGGTGTAGCCTGTCGGCTATTATACACCCACGCAACATCGTATACGCCGAAACGTTATACGAAATATGATTATGAAAGCAAAATATCCTAATTTTATAATTTTAACATTCGCTATTTTAGGAATGATTTTTTTGAGTGGCTGTGGGTTGCAAGATGTCAAGCAGGAGTCGGTACCGGAAGAAAATTTTCCAAAAATCGCAAGCTGGCTTTCGAAAAAGGATGAAATAATCGCCGGCAAACATCCTTATGACTTGATTATGACGGCCTGGTTTACTCCCGAAGAAGCGGAAAAAATTAAATTAGCAAATCCCAGCGCAAAAATATTAGCAGGACTATCCGCCAATTGGGTTTGGGATAATCGCGACTGGATGACTTTTTTGATAACAGCGGCAAATTATGGAAAAAAAGAGCCGATAGAAATGACCGAGGAAATGTATTTACATAAGCTTAATGGTGAAAGATGCGCTTTCGGTTGGGCGTCTCCGGAGTGGGGGCACGAAGAAATTTATGCCATGGACCCGAGAAATGATAGGTGGATTGAGCTGATAACTTCTTTTTATAAAAACGTTTTGGACCAGGCGACACACGATGGTATCATTGTGGACATGGTGACGGAAAAACAATGGTGGTGTCCCGAAGCGATCAGCAATGAAGAATGGCTCAACGCTACGAAAAACATTTTTTCAAAAATAGAAAAAATTAATACCAAGGACAAATTGGTTATTATGAATGCCGGTAAGGACATCCAGGATATCGATGAATTTGGCGAATATTTTGACGGGTATCTGATGGAGAATTTCATGGGCAACCAGATGAAAACGAAGTTCGAAGATGGTTTGGCGGCGGCCGACAGCAAATACATTGTTATTTATGGAGTTGATACTGATGATACCGGCCAGAAAGATTTAAAAAAAATGCGCCTTGGCTTAACATTGAGCTTGCTAAATGATAATACTTATTTTACCTATGATTTTGGACCAAGAGACCACGGACAAGCATGGTGGTTTGATGAGTATAATGCTGAACTTGGGAGCGCTCTTGGAAAATATTATAAGAAGGACAACGCATACTGGAGGGAATTTGAAAAAGGAATTGTTGTGAGCTCTCCTTACAATGATATTGTTGTTTCATTTGATAAAGAATATGTTGATGCGACAACAAAAGTTAAAGCTAAAATATTTAATATTGGAAAAGAAGACGGGAGGATATTTTTAAAAAATTAATAAAGAAATAAAAAAATAATTAAATTAACTTAAAAATATGATAAAATTTCCCAAAGCTTCGCCTACAGTGCGCGCGGTTGCAGCTGTCATATTAGTCGCGGCTGCCGGTACAGTTTATCTGGCAAGAACCAAGCCGTTGATGTTTCAGTCTGTAACAGAAAAAATTGAAAGTATCATTACGCCCAAACCGCCGATAGGTAATCTGACACCGGCACGTGATCTGCGAGGTACTTGGAAGTCATCATTATCCGGCAAAGGCCTACAGTTATACGGCAGACACACCACTTACGGCTCAATTACTGACATGTATGAAGACGGCGATATTGAACTGATTATTAATAACGTTCAAAATAATATTGCAGTCGGCACCATGCGCTATATCAATCTTTGCGGCTGGGGAGAAACCACTGTCACCATTCCTGGCGCAGAAGGAGTCATTAATGTGCCCAAAACTTGCGTGGCCGATACCGGTCCACAAGAAATCAGTATTCAAGTAAGCTCAAGCGCTCTGGATTTTGGAACAATTTCTGTTGACGGCATCACGGCCACAATGCAAGGCAATTTTACAACCGATATTATAAGTGGCACAATGACGGTAACCATGCCGGGTGGAGTATTAAAAGGCACTTTTAATTTGTCGCGGCAAAGATAATTTGTAATGGAAAGTGTTTACTTCCTCTCAACTTCAGAAAGCAATTGATTTATAAATTATGACTGGCATGCTAATAAAAAAATTTAATCAGATCTCCAAAATTGATACTAAGATAGCCGGAGGCAAAGGCGCTTCACTCGGAGAGATGACGCAGGCAAATATTTCTATACCGGGAGGTTTTGTAATTCTTTCCAATGTATTTGACGTCTTTATTGAAAAAACGGATCTAAATATTGAAATCGACGCGGTTTTGGACACAGTTGATATCAATAAAGTCCATACTGTCGAGAATGCGTCTGAGAGAATTAAAGCAATGATTCTTTCTAAAGAAATTCCAAAAAATATAGAAACGAAAATATTAAAAAATTTTAAAAAATTGGGTTCAAAATTTGTAGCGGTCCGGTCTTCGGCCACGGCAGAGGACTCTATTACCGCCGCATGGGCAGGACAATTAGAAAGCTACCTCAACACGACAGGCAAAACACTTTTGGAAAATGTTAAGAAATGCTGGTCCTCGCTATTTTCTCCCAGGGCCATATTTTACAGATTCAATAATAAGTTAGACAAGAAAAAAATTTCGGTTGCAGTCGTCATCCAAAAAATGGTTCAAGCGAAAAAATCAGGTATTGCTTTTTCGGTCCATCCCATTACAGAGGATAAAAACCAGATAATTATTGAGGCTGGCTTTGGTTTG
This sequence comes from Candidatus Magasanikiibacteriota bacterium, assembly GCA_963802255.1. Classification (GTDB taxonomy): domain Bacteria; phylum Patescibacteriota; class Patescibacteriia; order Magasanikbacterales; family GWA2-37-8; genus JAPLWQ01. Next base: position 34,975 of record CAWDHY010000001.1, read on the forward strand.
GGGGAAGCAATTGTTTCCGGGTCAATAACTCCGGATAGTTATGTTATTGATAAACAAGGGCTTAAAATAATTGATATTAATGTAAATGAGCAAAAAAAAGCATTATACAAAAAAGCCGGTGGTGGAAATGAGTGGAAAAAACTGGGAGAAAAAGGTAAAAAACAAGTTTTATCTGGAAAAGAGATTGTTGAGTTGTCAAAACTAATCATGAAAATTGAAAAGCTTTACGGTTTTCCGTGTGATATTGAATGGGCAAAAGAAAAAAATCATTTTTATATTACTCAAAGCCGGCCGATTACCACATTGCCTAATACAACTAAAAGAAAACAAACAATTTTGAACTATATAAAAGGCCAAAAATGGTTTTTTGGCGTAAGAGCCGACGAGTCTTTATTATTTTATTCAGCAAAACAGGACGGATGCAATGAATACATAAAAAAAGAATACGGAGCCGAGTTTGCGGAAACTTTGCTCATCCCCTTGCTAAAAAACCGCCCAATCAGAGTTTTTAATCTTTCGCAGGCAAAAAAATTCCATGAATTCTCCAATAAAAAAATTCTAAAAAATCCGCGCATTATATTAACTTATATCGCTAAAAATAATCGCCTATACCAAGAAATGGAATCTAACGGAAAAAGATTAGCGACGGCAATAAAAAACTGCGATTATCACAAAAGTGCGGGGTTGTTTAATAAAATATGTAACCTTTATAAGGTTGCCGGCGCGCAGTATATTATTATTTTTTCTTTAGGCCTTAAATTGACTGAAAATATAAATAACCTGAAAAATATTGGAGGGATTGTACAAAAGCATGATGAATGGAGGAACAGCGTGGCATTTAAAGAAGAAGAGCTGGGTGAAAATCTTTTTTATTTTTTTAAATTTTTATCAGAACAAAGGAAGCTAGAGATTGCGCCTCATCATTTTATGAAATTATTAACTTTAAATGAGATTAATAATTGGTTAAACGAGAAGTTAACGGACGCGGAAATAAGAGGCATCATAAAATCAAGAAAACAACATGGTTTTATATATTTAAATTTAAATAATGAACGCCGTGAGATTATTGACAGTTCTACGGAAATTAAAAAAATTCAAAAATATTTTTTTAAATTGGATAGAGCGGAGAAAAAATCAAATAACCCCAATATCATTAAAGGCCAAACTGCTTGCGGTTCAAATGAAATAATAAAAGGAAAAGTTATTGTTATTAAAGATAAATCTGAATTAAAAAACAAAAGCCGTTTAATAAAGGGTAAAATTTTAGTAGCTATCCAGACTACGCCTCACTTTATTCCTTATATGAAAAATGCCAAAGCGATTATCACCGATGAAGGCGGATTGACCTGCCATGCGGCAATTGTGGCCAGAGAATTTAATAAACCTTGTATAATCGGAACCGGTACTGCAACGCACATATTAAAAGACGGTGATGCGGTTGAATTGGAAATGAACGATGGCACCATAAAAATTATTATAAAAAAATAATAAACTAGGGATCTTTAATATGATGATGCCGGGAGCAATTCAAATAATTGCTTCTTTGTGTTAAAATGAATGATACGCATATGATTACATACATATTATTTGTCATAGGGTTTTTTCTGCTCATCAAAGGAGCCGGTCTTCTAGTTGACGGTTCAGCATCAATCGCGAAGAAATTGAAGATTTCCAGTATTGTCATTGGCCTGACAATCGTCGCTTTTGGCACTTCCGCGCCGGAATTTATAGTCAATATCTTCGCCAGCGCTCAAGGAAGCAGCGAGCTCGCTATTGGCAACATTTTGGGCAGTAATATAGCCAACATATTACTGATACTCGGCATTTCGGCCATTATTTACCCAATCGTCGCCAAAAAGAACACCGTTTTAAAAGAAATTCCACTCAGTCTTCTTGCCATCATCTTAGTCGGAGTAATGGCTAATGATAGAATAATAGACGGCAACGGCTTCTCCGGTCTGACAAGAATTGATGGCATCGTTCTTTTGTCTCTATTAATAATTTTTCTTTACTATACTTTTGGTATTACTAAGTCAAAAAGTGATATCCCTGATGACGGCAAAATAGAAGTTTTTAGTTATTTCAAAGCGATAATGTTTATCATTATCGGCCTTGCCGGATTAACGCTCGGCGGAAAATGGATTGTTGATGGCGCGATAAAAATAGCGCAAATTTTTAATATCAGCCAATCATTAATTGGATTGACAATAGTCGCTATCGGCACTTCATTGCCTGAACTAGCCACCTCCGCAGTAGCCGCCTACAAAAAACAATCAGATATAGCTATTGGCAATGTCGTCGGCTCCAACATATTAAATATATTTTGGATTCTCGGTTTGAGTGCTGTCATCCGTCCCCTGCCGTTTAACACCAGCTCCAATATAGATATATTGATGACGATATTCGCCAGTTTAATTTTATTTCTGGCGATGTTTGTCGGTAAAAAATTGGTTATACAAAGATGGCAAGGCATATTGATGATAACGGCCTATGTTGGCTATATCGTTTTCCTGATCATGACTAAATAGAAAATTATGAAAATCGCGTATATTCACAGCAATAAAAAAATCGGCACAGGTTCTCATTATATCAACGACCTGATTGTGTCTAAACTGCAAGAATATAATGTGGATGTACAGAGTTTTTATCCGCAATTCATCTTAACGGACGCACCGGTGCATTTTAAGGGGCTAAATAATATCCTCTTTTTTTATTCACTGCTTGAAAAACGGGACAAAATATTGAAGTGCGACATAATTCAAGGAACAACATACACGCCTATTGCTTTTATGCGCTTCTCAAAGCCGGTGATATCGCACTTCGGTTCAACAACCATAGGTTTTTTAAAGGCCGTTCCAAAAACTAACAACATCGAACCGGAATGCGCGGATATTTTTTATGCGCTTAAAAAAGCCGGCGCCATATCTGAAATTAACATTAAAACCAGGCGCCCGCTGAATGACATCGTAACAATTGAACATTATGCCGCTGAAAAAGCTGACTTTATTATTGCCACTTCAGAAATAGTAAAAGATAATCTGGTTGAAGCCGGAATCACGGCATCAAAAATTGAAGTTATTTATAACGCGATTGAAGACTATTGGTTTGATACTCCGAAACAGGATTTTTCCTTAAACCCGTCGCTTGTCTTTTTGGGCAGAATCGGCGATGACGCGTTCACATTGAAACTAAAAGGTTTAGACCGTTTAATATATTTTTATAAAAAATTTCCGGAAACGCCAAAACTATCAATAGTAATGTCCCGCAATAAAAAATTGATTTTATGGATGAAAAATAATATTCAAAATCACCAGGTTGAGTCAAATGTAATAAAAACTGACATACCAAATAAATTAGCTAGTCATGAAGGGAGTATCCTGTTGATTACATCCCGCTATGAAGGATTTTCGCTTAGTTTGATTGAGGGAATGTCTCAGGGGCTGGTCCCGGTAAGCTTCCCAATTGGTGTTGCACCGGAAATTATCCGCAATGGTGAAAATGGCTTTCTTGTTAATGACATTCATGAAGCTGAAGAGAAAATTCGTTGCCTACTGAACGATACCGACCTTAGAAAAAAAATGTCAAAAAATGCAAAAAATACTTCCCAGAAATTCAGGTCTGACGTATTGGCTCATAAAATGATTGCCTTATATAATAATATTTGTCACAGGAAAACAATCTGAAAACTGCATTAACCAATATTATGAGCAAAAAAAATGTTGATGAGATAATCGGCTGGTACGGTACCACTGCAATCGTTTTGGCATATGCACTCTTGAGTTTTGGCTTTATTGCTTCCGACACTTTAATATACCAAATATTAAATATCACAGGCGCGCTTGGCATTGTGTATATATCTTTTAAAAAGAAAGCCTACCAGCCCGGAATTTTAAACATTATTTGGGTGGTAATCGCTATGATTGCCATAATAAAATTATTTGTGTAAAATGCTATTAAGTGAGGTAAAATAGTCATAAAGTAATATTTGACATATGGTCAAAAATACGACAAATATCGGCAAGCATGAATTGGGGGTAGAAAAATTCTATTCACATGGATCAAAAAGACGCTCTCTTGAAGCGGATGGCTTTCTCTCATTTGGCTACTGGGACAAAGATACTGAAGAATACCTGGAGGCGGCTCAAAATTTAGTAAATTTTTTTCTAAAAGAAGGAGAAATTGAAAACCCGGAAAATGTTCTTAATGTGGCCTGCGGATACAGCGCGGAATCATTTCGTTTTTTTGAAGCCCTTAAACCGAAAGAAATGCGTTGCATAGATATTACTCAAGCACATATTGATTTTGCTAAAAAAAGAGCTGAACAAAAACATCTTGACGATAAATTAAAATTTGAAAAGAAAGATGCCTGCAGGACAGGCTACCAAAATGAATTTTTTAGCCATGTTGTCGGTATAGAAGGGCCAGCTCACTTTAATACCAGAACTGATTTTTTTAAAGAATGCTATCGGGTGCTAAAACATAAAGGTAAATTAATGCTGACCGATATCACTTTTGATCCGGTTGCGGCGAGTAAAAATTATCTGGTAAAAAAAATGACTGAATTAGGCTCTCGTCACTGGCACATGCCAAAAGATAACTGGGTAAATGTGGAAAAATATTGCGAACAACTGCGCCAGGCAGGATTTAGAGTGGAAAAGTGCCTGCGCATAGGTGATAAGGTGTTCCCGGCGTTTGCAAAATATAATACACGGATTAAATCCATGTTGCGAGCTGTTAAAACTCGGGGGATACCTCTTGGTGTCGGGCTGTCTTTCATCTCATGGCTCCTTGGATACGGCTATAGGCACAAAGTAATTGACTACATTTTTATAAAAGCTGAAAAAATTTAATAGTATTATATTATGCCAACACTAAAAGGATCTAAAACGGAACAGAATTTGCTTAAATCATTTGCCGGCGAATCACAGGCGAGAAACCGCTACGATTTTTTTGCCAGTGTCGCCAAAAAAGAAGGGCTGGAGCAAATTAGCGCCATATTCATGGAAACAGCGCTCAACGAGAAAGAGCACGCCAAAAGATTTTTCAAATTCTTGGAAGGAGGCCCTGCTGAAATTACCGCCACTTATCCGGCTGGGGTTATCGCAAACACTTTAGAAAATTTGAAAGCCGCGGCCGAGGGAGAATTGGAAGAATGGAGCAAACTCTACCCGGAATTTGCTAAAGTGGCTGGAGAAGAGGGTTTTATGGATATAGCAGCGACCTATAAAGCTATTGCTAAAGTGGAACAAGCTCACGAGAACCGTTACCGCAAACTGTATGAAAATTTGGAGGCCGGCAAAGTGTTTGTACGCGAAGGTGTAATGGTCTGGAAATGCCGAAATTGCGGATATTTGCATGAAAGTGAAAAAGCTCCGGATAAATGCCCGGCTTGCCAGCACCCGCAAGCATTCTTTGAACTGTTTACGGAAAATTATTAATATAAAAAGAGCGGCCTTGCTAGGCCGCTCTTTTATTTAAGAATCATTTTCCTTTGATTTTCTTTTTCCAAAGAGACTGGCCGGCGCAAAGTGCCACGGCAAGCGCATCGGCAGCATCATCGGATTTTATTTTTTTTGGAACGCGCAAAATCGCAGCAACCATTTTCTGCATCTGCCCTTTTTCAGCTCTTCCATATCCGGTAATTGCCTGCTTTACCTGAAGCGGTGTAAACTCATCCACCGGCAAATTATTTTCCACCGCTGTTAAAAGTATTACGCCTCTGGCCTGCCCCACCTTTATTGCTGTCTTCGCGTTTTTGAAAAAAAACAAATCTTCAACCGCCATTCTGGTTGGGCGGTATTTTTTTATCAAAAAAACCAACTGCTTATGCAAGTCGGCAATTCGATCAACAAACACTCCGTTGACCGGTGTTTCAATACACCCATAGGCACGTGGCAGCCAGCCATTAACCCGGTCTTTCTCAATGATACCATAACCAATACGGCCATAACCCGGGTCAATACCGATGATTATTTCTTTAGCGACAGACATATATTAATTTACAGACAATTATACTTAATCGGCGTTTGTATACCAATCCTCAATATCATCGTTGGATTCAAACTTACCAAATAAATTTTCCAATTTTCCCTGCAATTCCGGGTCTGCAATAATCTTATCCTTTGCTTCCCAAATTAATCCGGAATCTCTCGGTTCAATGTTCATTTCTTTAAGTTTGTCTAAAACTTTTTTAAAATTTTCAACTTTTGATTTAATATCAACAACACCTTCATCCCCAATCTCAATTTCCTCCGCTCCGGCATCAATCATTAATAATTCAAAATTATCCCGACTCATTGTTGCAACCTGTTCGTTCATAATTTGCGCCCACCCGAACTGATTGAACATCCAAAGAACTGATCCGGAACTCCCGAGTGAGCCTCCACTATCAGAAAGAATATGTTTTACGTCTTGTACCGTGCGATTTTTGTTATCTGTGACGGTTTTGATAAGCAAAGCCACACCTGAGGGACCATATCCTTCATATAAAATTTCTTCCATCCGGACGCCATCTCCGGATTCACCTGTTCCCTTTTTTATGGCGCGTTCAATATTATCCTTTGGCATACCCGCGGATTTGGCTTTTTCAATCGCCAAACGCAGAGAAAAATTCATAGCAGGATCACCCCCGCCTTTACCGGCGGCGACAGTGAGTATTTTTGCGACCTTGGTAAACATGTTGCTTCGCACAGCGTCTTGTTTGCCCTTGCGCCCCTGTATATTGTGCCATTTACTATGCCCGCTCATAATTTTATTTATGATTTACTATGCATGTTTGTTTTATATTACTTTGAAAACGTTCAAAAATCAAGCAAAAAAACCGCCGGCTCAATGCCGACGGCTTTTTTTTCATTTTATCGCTTAAAGCCAGTACCGGAGGGAATCAGCCGGCCGATAATCACGTTTTCTTTCAGACCTTCCAAATAATCAATCTTACCGGTAATAGCAGTGTTGATAAGCACACGAGCTGTCTCCTGGAACGAAGCGGCTGAAAGGAAGCTTTGAGTTGAGAGCGAAACACGAGAAATGCCGAGCAATAATTCACGGGCGGTCGCTTCCTTACCTCCATCTTTGCGCGCTACGCGATTCGAAAATTCCAATTGTGCTTTCTCCACGACTTCACCCGGAAGCAAATCAGTATCACCGGCATCTTCAACATAAACACGGCTGAACATTTGTTTTATAACAAGCTCCATGTGTTTATCATTAACTTTCTGGCCTTGGGAAGAATAGATGTTCTGTGTTTCTTCAAGCACATAGCGTTGTACAGCGGCACGTCCTTTTAAGTCAAACAGTTCATGCAAATTTACCGAGCCATCTGTGAGTTGGGTACCTTTTTCCACCTTATCGCCATTTTTAACATACATCTTATATCCGAGCGGAATAATATATTCACGCACCTTCGGACCATTATACGACAAAGTCATGGTACTCTTCCCCACCTTTACTTGGCTTGGATATTTAGCTTTTACTTCGTCGCCTGAAGAACCACGCACAACCAGAACAGCATCAGAATCAACCATTTCCCCATCTTTAACCAACACTTCATCTTCGGCGGCGAATTTTATTTTTGTTTCATCCATGCCTTCAAAGTGAATCCTGATAATTTTTTGACCGCGACGGCCTTCAAATATTTTCTTGCCGGATGGCGAAGTAATAATTTTCCCATCGGCATCTTCAATTTCAATTGTACCGTCAACATCAGCTAAAAATGCCTGATGTTTTGGATTGCGGCACTCAAAAAGCTCTTCAACGCGAGGTAAGCCTTGAGTGATATCAGAACCCGCTATACCGCCGGTGTGGAAAGTGCGCAGAGTAAGCTGGGTGCCCGGCTCGCCAATTGATTGGGCGGCGATAATGCCTACGGCAGTGCCCAATTCCGCCGGTTTATTGTAAGACAAGTCAAAACCATAGCACTTCTGACAAACACCTTTCGGTAATTTACACTGTAATACACTTCTTACATGCACTGACTTGACATCACTGTCATCAATTGCTCTGGCGGCTTTTTCATCAATCACCTCACCTGACTTTACTAAAATTTTATTGCCGGCTTTAATATCTTCCAAAGCATAACGGCCCCAGATGCGGTCTGATAATTTTTCACCCATTTCTTGCGACTGTTCGGCGGTAAATATTTCACCGATATTATCTCCGCAATCTTCTTCCAATACTACAACGTCCTGTGCAACATCCACTAAGCGTCGGGTTAGATAACCGGCGCCAGAGGTTCGCAGGGCGGTATCAGACAAACCTTTTCTCGTACCATGAGAAGAAATAAAGTATTCAATTGCGGAAAAGCCCTCTTTAAAGTTGCCTTTAACCGGCAATTCAATAACATCGCCCGAAGGTGAAGCCACCGGACCTTTCATACCGATAACCTGGCCTAGCTGACCCCAAGAACCTCGCGCTCCCGATTCAATCATGGCGAATACCGGTCCATTCTCATCCAAAATATCTTTTGTGCCGGTGACTACCTTATCTTTCGTTTCCGCCCAAATTTCAATAATTTTCTGATGTCGTTCGGCCTGAGTTAAAAGACCATCCTGATATTGTTCTTCAACCAGTTGGACTCTACCGTCCGCTTCTTTGACTATCGGATCTTTTTCCACAATTTTCGGAAAGTCATCCATGCCCAACGAGTACGCCGCTTTTGTGGCGTAACGGAAACCAAGATTTTTTAAATCATCTAAAAACAAGGCTGTTTTTTCCTGGCCATAGTATTCCAGATGCAGAGAAATAATCTTACCAAGTTTCTTTTTATTAATCAGCTCATTGTAATATGGCATCTTATCAGGCATAACGGAGTTAAAGAGCAGGCGTCCGATAGATGTCTCAACGATTGCCCCCTGATCTTCGGTAAACTTTGACAAATCGGTAAAACGAACTTTTATTTGTTGATGCAAGGTTATAACCCGGCTCTTGTACGCCAACACCGCTTCTTTCTCGGTTGAAAATGCCATCACTGCCTTTGATGCTTTTTCATCAGCTCGAGTGAGATAAAAACAACCAAGGACGATATCCTGACTTGGCGCAATAACAGGAGCGCCTGTTGCCGGTTTTAAAATATTCTTTTCAGCCGCCATCAGATTGTCAGCTTCCCATCGGGCCTCTTTTGATAAAGGCAGATGCACAGCCATCTGATCGCCGTCAAAGTCAGCATTAAACGCAGTACAAACGAGAGGATGCAATTGAATGGCATTGCCTTCAATCATCCTTGGGTGAAATGCTTGAATTCCAAGACGATGAAGAGTCGGCGCACGATTCAAAAGTACGCGAGTAGTTTGAGTTAATCCTTCCAATATGTCCCAAACTTCATCACGTTCCGATTCAATAAACCGTCCGGCGGAGCGGACATTATGAGCCAATTCTCGTTTAATAATTTCAGCCATAATAAATGGCTTGAAAAGCTCCAGCGCCATGCGCTTCGGCAAACCACATTCATCGATATTAAGATTCGGCCCCACAACAATAACTGAACGCCCGGAATAGTCCACACGCTTCCCAAGAAGATTCTGACGAAATCGTCCTTGTTTGCCTTTCAATATGTCGGCCAGGGATCGTAATTGCCTCTTCTGTCCGGTTGATGCTGTGACTGTTTTGGCGTGACGGGCATTATTATCTATTAATGCATCAACCGCCTCCTGCAACATACGCTTTTCATTACGGCAAATTACTTCAGGGGCGTTGAGTTCAATCAGTCGGGTCAAGCGATTATTGCGGTTAATCACGCGACGATACAAATCATTCAGATCAGAAGTGGCAAAACGTCCGCCATCCAGCGCCACCATTGGACGCAAGTCCGGTGGAATTACCGGTATGCATTTCATTACCATCCATTCCGGACGAATTTTATTCATTGACAAGCTCTTCAGGAGTTTTTTCCGACGAATTATTCTTTCTAACTTTGCTCCTTTAACACTCGCCTGCTCCTCGGTCATGAGCTTCATTGTTTCATCAAGGTTAACGCGCGCCAGAAGTTCAAAAATAGCCTCGGCACCTATGCCAGCTTCAAATAAATGGCCATAGCGCAAAGATAATTCCTGGTATTTATTTTCGGATATAATGTGCATCACACTTAATTCGCGCAATTCTTTTTCAGCAGCCTGAAAATCCGCTTCCAATGCTTTGGTTTTCCGGTCGCTTTCTTCGCGAATTTTGTCCATCGCGGCCGCTGTTACCTTCTTTTCATTGGCTTGCTTAATCTCATTATTATACTCATTTTCTATCTGTTTCTTTTTGCTCTTAAATTCCTGGCGGAGAAGATCAAAAGTTTGTTTCTTTCCTGCTTCATCCACTTTCGTAATAATAAATGAAGCGAAATAAATTACTTTTTCCAAAGCTTGGGCGGAAAGATCCAAAACGAGGCCAATTTTACTCGGCACAGAACGCAAAAACCAAATATGCGCAACAGGCGTAGCCAGCTCGATATGGCCCATTCGCTCGCGTCGGACAAGAGATGTGGTAACTTCCACGCCGCACTTATCGCAGACAATGCCTTTATAGCGAATTTTTTTGTATTTTCCGCAATAACACTCCCAATCCTTTGTCGGGCCAAATATTTCTTCTGCAAACAAACCGCCTTTTTCCGGTTTTTGCGTACGGTAATTTATTGTTTCAGGCTTACGCACTTCTCCATATGACCAACCGCGAATAATTTCCGGCGAAGCAATTTTAAGCCGGATCGCGTCGAAGTCTAAAGTGCTTTGAACATCTCTATACATATAATTATTGTTTTGGTTAATGTAAATTATTCAACCACTTCAGCTTTCTCCGTTTTCACCGGCGCTTCGACCTCTTTCGGCGCCTCAGACGGTTCATTTTTTACAGGTGCATAATTTCCAACATTATCCCTCTTTAAGAGTTCAACATCCAAACCCAAACCTTTAAGCTCTCGGACAAGAACGTTGAATGATTCAGGAACATTCACTACTTTAATATCCTCACCTTTGATTATTGCTTCATACGCCTTGGAACGGCCGGGTACATCATCCGATTTAATAGTCAAAATTTCCTGCAACACATGTGCCGCACCGTATGCCTCAATTGCCCAGACTTCCATTTCACCAAAACGCTGCCCGCCTGATTGGGCGCGCCCGCCAAGCGGCTGTTGAGTGATGAGAGAATACGGACCAATTGAACGCTGATGTATTTTATCTTCAACCATGTGGTTGAGTTTTAGCATGTAGTTGTAGCCGACGGTAACCTTATGATCAAATGCCTCACCGGTACGACCGTCGAAAAGAGCCGACTGACCGTCAAGCGGAAAACCCGCTTTGCCCAACTCAGATTTAATTTGCTCTTCAGTTACACCATTAAATGCCGGCGTAGCTACTTTGTAGCCGAGCTCATTAGCAGCTAAGCCCATATGATTTTCCAAAATCTGTCCTAAATTCATACGGGAGATAACGCCGAGCGGTGAAAGGATAATATCAACCGGAGTGCCATCTTCCAAAAACGGCATGTCTTCCACCGGCACTACACGGGAGATAACGCCCTTGTTTCCATGACGGCCGGACATTTTATCGCCAACCTGCACTTTCCGCATGTCAGCGACACGGACGCGGACTTGTTTTATCACACCAGGCTCAAGTTTGTCGCCGTTCTCGGCGCAAAAAACTTGCACATCAATCACCTTGCCGTGTTCGCCATGCTCAAGATATAAAGAAGAATCCCGGACATCACGCGCTTTCTCCCCAAAAATGGCACGCAATAATTTTTCTTCCGCACTTAATTCAGTTTCTCCTTTTGGCGTGATTTTACCGACCAAAATATCGCCGGACTTAACTTCAGCGCCAATTCTTACGATACCTTCAGCATCAAGATTTTTTAATTTTTCTTCTGAAACATTCGGAATGTCGGAAGTAACCAATTCGGGCCCGAGTTTTGTCTCGCGAATATCGACGGTATAGTCTTCAATATTAATAGAGGTATACCGGTCCTTCTTCATGATGCGATCGGATAAAATGACCGCGTCTTCGTAGTTAAAGCCATCCCATATCATGTATGCGACAAGAACATTTTGCCCGAGAGCTAATTCTCCGTCTTTGATACACGGGCCGTCAGTAAGCGCTTGTCCTTTTTTTACCTTTTCACCAATACTCACAACCGGATGCTGATTTACACATGTTGCCGCATTTGAACGCAAGAATTTTTTAAGCAGAAATTTATATATTTGACCTTTCTTGTCAGTTAAAACAATGTGGCTGCCGTTCAATTCGGTAATTTCTCCTTCAACCGGGGCTTTGATAATATAGCCGGAATTTTCCGCCGCAGCGCGTTCAACGCCCGTACCGACTAAAGGAGGCTCAGGCTTAATACATGGCACTGCTTGGCGCTGCATGTTTGTACCCATGAGAGCGCGGGTAGCGTCATCATGTTCTAAAAACGGAATGCACGCTGTCGCAACTGAAATAATCTGATTTGAAGACACGTCAACATAATCAACTTCACTGGAGGAAACAACACCCGGTTTTCCAAGGATGCGCGCTGAAACTAATTCCTCGGTAAAATATCCTTTCTCATCAACATGAGTAGTGGCCGGAGCAGTAACGGATTTTTCTTCGCGAAAAGAATTCAAATATACAATTTCTCCTGTCAGCCGGGATTTCACCGGAATAAATTTTTCTTTTGACGAACTCAATTTCTTAGCAACATCTTTTGTAATTTGAGTTCCATCTTTATATCCGCCGATATTGCCCCGTAAAATTTCACCTTCAGTTAGAGAGGCATCATTTGCCACTTCTTTCAAAACTTTTCTATAAGGTGTTTCAATAAAACCAAACTCATTCACGCGGGCAAAACTGGCAAGGTGGTTGACCAAACCGATATTCGGGCCTTCCGGAGTGGCAATCGGACAAATGCGCCCGTAATGAGTATTGTGCACATCGCGCACTTCAAAACCGGCTCGGTCGCGTGACAATCCTCCCGGACCAAGAGCTGATAAACGGCGCTTATGTTCGAGCTCGGACAAAACATTAATTTGATCCATGAATTGCGACAACTGCGAACTCATGAAAAATTCCTTAATGGCGGAAATAACCGGCCTGGCGTTTATCAATTTATTTGGTGTCAGCTGTTCGACTTCATATGTACTCATACGGTCCTTCACCACGCGTTCCATTCTGGCCAAACCAACCCTGAAACGATTTTGCACTAACTCACCTACCGCGCGAATGCGGCGGTTACCCAAGTGATCAATATCATCCGGATCTTCCTGTGTTGAATTCAGGCGAATAATTTCTTTTACGACAAGCAATAATTTTTCCGGAGAAAAAACACGGTTCTCTTTTTTCTGATAGTCCTCAGATGATAAACTAAGGTCAAATTTTGTATCGAATTTATATACGCCGACCGGAGATAAATCATAACGGTCAAAATTAAAAAACATGGCGTAGATAAGCGATTTAGCGTTATCCGCCGTAGCCAAGTCGCCCGGACGAATTTTTTTATAAACTTCAATTAAGCCCTCATCTGTATTTTTTGCTAAATCTTTTGCCAACGTTGACTCAACGTAATCAACATGCGGATTCACATTTGCGTCTTTCAATGCCTCCCTCAATTTGTCGTCGCTGTCATAACCAAATGCCCTAAGAAGAGAAGTAACGGCAACTTTTCTCTTGCGGTCAATCTTTACCCATAACACGTTATTCATGTCTGTCTCAATCTCCAGCCACGCGCCGCGGTTTGGAATTATTTTCGCTCCATAGTATCTGCGGCCACGAACATTTTCACCGGTAAAAAATACACCAGCGGAACGGATAAGCTGTGATACAACAACGCGCTCAATGCCATTGACGATGAAAGTGCCGCGCTCTGTCATCACCGGCATGTCGCCCAAATAAATTTCCTGAGTTTTGCTCTGACCGGTCTTTTTATTTGTCAAACGCGCATTAACCCGTAATGGCGCCTCAAAAGTCATATTGCGATCACGGCATACCATTTCATCAAATTTCGGTTCATCCAAATAATATTCTTCCAAAAATAGTTCCAAATCTCTTTCAGAGAAGTCGGTAATAGGAGAAACTTCCTCAAAAAGATCCTTAACACCGAACTTCAAAAAATGATCATAAGAATTTTTTTGAAGTTCGATCAGATCGGGAAAGGGCATAGCGTCTTTCACCGGAGTGAAAAAACTGCGCAATTCTGGAGTCACTCCGCGGTATTTATATGAAGGCATAGGAATAAAAATTTTAAAAATTGAGAATAAATTATTTAAAAATTTTTAAGTGGACAAAAAAATCCCCCTGTGATCAGGATTTTTTTCGAAGAATGCAGTATTTTAGTTTGATAGCAAGGTTGACATGAAATTGTTTTTACCTTGCGCGCAGCTCATCTATAAATGATAAATGGCCACACTTAGCCAAAAACTGGCTATTTATTTCCGCCTTGCCAATTGGCGCTAGCGGTTAATTTATTGAAAGTAGCTTGATTTTATCGTAAAAATAGCGAATTGTCAACTTTGAACGGTGGATAATTGTTTGTCAAGAATACCCACTTTTTCTGCTAATATTAGCCAAATATTAAAATATTCCAAAAAAGTTATCCACAGCTAGTCCACTGAAACACCCCTAGATACTCAATAACTTCTCCACCGAGACTATATTCATCTTGTTATCAGCGCACGTTGAAATTACGGCCAAACTAACATTTTTCTTCAAGAAATAATTATCCACAATTGACATTGTCCGGATTCACTTCTAAAATATTTAACAACGTTAAAAATTTTTTACCTCTATAAAGCTGCGGTGGAGCTGATGTCTTAATCGAATCATTTTTTAGAAGCAATCTCTCTTCACCCTTCTTCAGCTTTTTAGCTGTATTAGGGTGGCGCGTCTAGAAAGATTCGTCTCTTAATACATGCAGCTCTTTTCGCAGCTTCATGGAGGTAAAACTCGGTTCTTTAATTTGGCCGGGTTTTTTTATACACACGATATTATTTGTTTATACCGCTAAAAAATGCTAAAATATCATCAACTATTATGAGCAGAATTCCGAAAAACAAAACTATCTCAGAACGGCAATCTAACCTTGGCCCGCAAATTAGCCATGGTCTTTTATCTATCTTGCTTTTTATTGTCGCCGGTCTGGCCACCTTGAGTTTTTTTGACATGGCCGGAGTAGCCGGAAAATTTATTGACTCTCTTTTAGCTCTAACCTTTGGCCAGGTTCGCTATGTCTTCCCCGTAATTCTTATTATCGTCGCCATTCTTCTGATAAAAGACCTCGACTATGAATATCGGTCCACCCATATACTTGGATCAATACTATTTTTTCTTAGCTTTAACGGTATTGTCCATCTATATAAACCGGCAGCAGAAATGGTCGATTTGGCGATGCAAGGCTATGGTGGCGGCCTCGTAGGATTGGCATTCGGCTGGCCACTGGGAAATTATGTCGGTTTTTGGGGAGGATTTATTATCCTGGCCGGGTTAGTTTTAATATCAATAATTTTTATTTTTAACACTTCGCTCGCTGAGCTGGTCGCATTAAACAAAAAAGTTTTTTTGGCTCTCGGCTGGTTTGGAAAACAAATCATCACTTTTTTTGGCGCATTTAAGAAAGATGACAAATTGGAAATGCGCATTGAGGGTGAATATGAGCCGGTAAAGGCCAAAAAACCACACCCCGTTCAGGATGATGAAGAAGAGGCGGATGATGACGACGAACGTCCTGTTTTTGAAAAGAAATTAATTGCTAAAGAACAAAAAATCGAAAAAGATGAGGAAGAAAAAGAAAGTATCACCGGCAAAGAGATGGTTAGGCCAACCACTCTTGACTCAAACTATAAATGGCCTTCGTTTGATTTACTTTTTACTTCAAAGTCAAAACCGACATCAGGCGATATTAAAAGCAACGCCGAGGTCATTAAAGACACCTTTCATAATTTTGGAATTGAGGTTGAAATGGGCGAGATTCGTGTCGGCCCGACAGTAACACAATATTCTCTGAAACCGGCTAAAGGCATAAAACTTGCGCGTATCACTGGATTATCAAACGACCTTGCTTTAGCACTTGCGGCTCACCCGATACGCATTGAAGCACCGATTCCCGGAAAATCGCTTGTCGGTATTGAAGTGCCAAACCAAAAAGTCGCCATGGTCACGCTCCGGGAACTATTAGAAAGTCAGGAATACAAAACACGCGGCCACAATATGGCAATCGCTCTTGGAAAAGATGTGGCCGGGAAAGTATGGTTTGCCGATTTACCAAAAATGCCTCATCTGCTTATTGCCGGAACTACCGGCTCAGGAAAAACCGTTTGTATAAATACTGTAATATTAAGTTTATTGTATCAAAATTCTCCGGAAACATTGCGCTTTATTATGGTCGATCCCAAAAGAGTCGAGTTAACCCTGTATAATGGCATTCCTCATTTACTTACTCCTGTAATTACCGACCCGGCAAAAACAGTGGCCGCTTTAAAATGGACAATTAATGAAATGGAACGACGTTTTGACATGTTGGCTTCGAGCGGCTGCCGGGACATAAGCTCATATAACAAACGCTCCTCAGAAAAAATGCCGAACATAGTTTTCGTTATTGATGAACTTGCCGACCTGATGGCGATGGCCGCTTCTGAAGTTGAAGCTGGAATCATTCGTATCGCTCAAATGGCGCGCGCGGTCGGCATTCACCTGGTAGTCGCGACGCAAAGACCGAGTGTTGAAGTTATCACTGGCCTAATGAAAGCAAATATCCCCGCGCGCATTGCCTTCTCTGTTGCGTCACTAATTGATTCGCGGACAATTCTTGACTGTCCCGGAGCGGAAAAACTACTCGGACGCGGAGATATGCTTTATCTGACAGCCGATCTGTCCAAACCAAAACGTGTTCAAGGCGCATTTGTGTCTGAAGAGGAAATGAAACGCGTAGTTGATTGCGTAAAAGGAGATGAACCGCCGGTATATGATGAAACAATTGTTGCAAAGACTTCTTCGGCCGGAGGCACGATGAATTTATTCGGAGGCCCGAGTGATGACCGCGATCAACTTTTTGATGAAGCAAAAGCGATTGTAATTGAATCAAAAAAAGCTTCGGCATCGCTTCTACAGCGTCGTATGAAGGTGGGATACGCACGAGCCGCGCGACTGCTTGACGAGATGGAAGAAGCTGGTATAGTAGGACCAGCGGACGGCGCAAAACCCAGGGAAGTTTTTACTGAACATCTATCCCCGGAACCTGAAGAAGAGATGCCACCAGATGAAGCGACAATGGATGCCGGAGGTACAATTTTTGATGACGTGGAAAGACAAGAAGAAATATCTGGGGAAGACACGACAGAAGAAAACCTGCCTGAAAACGGAGAAGAGCTGCCGGCCGAAAATGAAGAAACAATACAATAATCTGTGTCAATATTCTGCTTCAAAAAATTAAACCCGCCCAAACAGCGGCTGGGTCAGAAATTGCGCGTAACACGCGAGGCTTTTGGCGTTGATGTCTTAACGGCCTCTCACGCTATACGTGTTCCGGCAAAATATGTGGAAGCGCTGGAAAAAAATCATTTTAGCGAGCTACCCAAAGCAAAGGTCTACCGCCAAAATTATATAAAAGAATACGCGAAATTTTTGCACCTGAATGAAGACGAAATTCTTGAACAATTTTCCAATGAAAATGGTTTTAAAGGTATTGATATTGCACATCCCAAACAATCAGTAAAAAATGCTCCGCTTTTTTCAATCTCAATCTTAGCTCGCAACCTGCTTATCGCCTGTTTTATCCTGCTTTTTGCCGGATATTTATCATGGCAAGTTAAGCGGGTACTTGAACCACCCCGCCTCATCGTGTACAATCCTGCGGAAGGTATAACGATGACTGAAAGAACGGTCGCGGTACAGGGCGAAACGGAAAGGGAATGCAAACTGGCAATTAATGGGCAGGAAATAATGCCTGATGAAAAAGGACGTTTTAATCTGCAAGTGGACCTTTCTGACGGATTAAATACAATCGTTATAACCGCCACAAAAAAACACGGAAAAATTTCAACGGTAACGCGGCACATTGTAGTGAAAAATATCGGATATATAGAAAGAAAAATTAGTTTTTTAAATTATTTTTATCCAAACTAACCGGACAAATTATGGCAAAGCAAGTAAGCGAGGAGGTTCAAAATAAATTAAAGGCGGCTGAAAGTGCAATTGAACAAATCAAATCAAGATTTGGCGAGGGCGCAATTATGAAATTCGGCGAATCAAGAACAATGCAGGTAGACACTGTACCTACCGGCTGTTTATCACTTGATATCGCTCTGGGTGTACGAGGTGTACCGCGCGGCCGCGTAATTGAAATCTACGGTCCGGAGGCATCCGGTAAAACCACTTTGGCTCAGCATATTGTGGCTGAAGTTCAAAAACTAGGTGGTATCGCCGCTTTTGTCGATGCCGAGCATGCTCTGGACCCTGATTACGCAAAAAAAATAGGTGTCAAAATTGACGAACTGTTAATCTCACAACCCGACACCGGCGAACAAGCGCTTGAGATTGTTGAAACGCTGGTACGTTCAAACGCTGTGGACATTGTTGTAGTTGATTCGGTGGCCGCGTTGGTACCAAAAGCGGAAATTGAAGGTGATATGGGCGATTCACACATGGGTCTGCAAGCACGCCTTATGAGCCAAGCACTCCGTAAGCTAACCGGTGTCATTTCCAAGTCAAAAACCGTGTTGGTTTTTATTAACCAGACCCGCATGAAAATTGGGATTGTTTTTGGTAATCCGGAAACAACTACCGGCGGCGTCGCCTTAAAATTCTATTCATCCATCAGAATTGAAGTGCGTCGCTCGGCCCAGATTAAACAAGGTGATAAAATTATCGGCAATCGGGTAAAAGTGAAAGTCGTTAAAAACAAAGTGGCTCCTCCGTTTACAACCACTGAGTTTGATATTATGTACAATGAAGGAATATCTATTTCCGGCGATGTGCTCGATACGGCAACAAACTATAAAGTGATTGACAAAAGAGGAAATAGTTATATGTTTGGTGAAGAAAAGCTCGGTGTCGGCAGAGAAAACGCCAAGAACTATCTGAAAGCAAATCCAAAATTACTGGAAACGATAAAAAAGGCGACTATAAAAAAATCCGAAGAGGGTGAACTTCTGGAGGGTGAGGGCGTAATGCCGCCGAATGAAGATGCGCCGCTACCAACGGAAGAATAAAATAAAAAAAACTGCCAACCTGAAATTGGCGGTTTTTTTATTTCCAAACACCGACTATTTTTTTACCGCATTTTAAACAAGAGAAGTTTTTTAAAATATTTTTTTCAACTGAAAAACCGTGGCGCTCCAGAAGCGGTTCACCACAAACCGGGCACATCGTCGTGCTCATCTTTTTATCAAAAATATTGCCGGCATAAACATAATGCAAGCCCGCTTTAATCCCAATATTACAAGCCCTTTCCAGACTCGCCAAAGTAGCGGCCGAATTATCAGCCATCTGATAAGCGGGGTAAAACGCGGATATATGCCAAGGAATATCCGCTGAAATATCTTTGATAAAATTTGCGATATCACGCAATTCTTTTTCACTATCATTTTTATCCGGTACAAGCAGGGTGGTGACCTCAAGCCATTTCCCGCGTCCATGAATTTCCCGAATCGTTTCAAGCACGGGTGCAAGTTTTGCCTTACAAATTTTTTGGTAATACTTTTCGCTAAAACTTTTTAAATCAATGTTATATGCATCAATATACGGCTCCAAAAAATCAAGCGTTTCTTTTGTTTCATAACCATTGGAAACAAATACACCCTTGATACCATGCAGCTTCGCCAGTTTCATCACATCAGCCGCGTATTCAGCAAAAATTGCCGGCTCATTATACGTAAAAGCAATCGCCGGAATGCGATGCTCAACGCAAAAATTAACAACCTCCTCGGGAGATAATTCTTCGCCTGATTTGGTGATATTTTCTCCGGTGCCACCAACTCTGCTTGCCTGGGAAATATCAAAATTCTGACAAAACTCACAGCCAAAATTGCAGCCGACCGTCCCAATGGAAAATATTTTTGAGCCGGGTAAAAAATGATATAGAGGCTTTTTTTCCACCGGGTCAACACCTGCCGAAACAGCCCGGCCATAAACAAGTAAAAATAATTTCCCCCCGATGTTCTGCCTCACCCCGCAGGCGCCTCTTTTACCGTCTCCGATACTACAACGCCAAGAGCAAGCTGAGCACTCAACAGCTTTTTTATCTTTTATTGTATATAAGACAACTTCTTTCATATTATGAATAATAGCAAAATTAAACATTTATTAACAGAAAAACCAGCCGGACGGCTGGTTGAAGAAAGGTGCTTCGATGATTGGAGTATCAGAGAAAGGAGCGGACTCTGGACAGGAATTCATTTGCGGGGCATGGCGCCTTCTCAATGGCGCCGACAAAACCAAATGAACGTATTTCGTTCGCGCTCAGATGAGCGACTGCGCTTGAGTACAATATCGCCCTGACGCGCATGTCTATCTTGAGCAGTTGGTGAACAGCGATCTTGCCTTCATCCTTTTCATGTATGCCCTGCATATCAAGTAGGACGAGGTCAAATGGTTCGCCGTTGGTGCGTGCCGTAGCATATGCGTTTACGGCATCAAAACGGTCACTCACTGTCACCACTTCAAACTCTCGCGACAGCATCCTTCTAACCGCCCGTCGCACACTCTCGATATCATCCATGACCAAAACACGCCTTTTTTTATCCGTCATCACCCCTCCTGGTTTTAAAAAACTGTTTTGAGAACGAAATACCGCATAAAGAATAGCACATTATTATCGTTTTGTCAACCCTTTTCCTGTTCTTGCACGGTTCTCGGAGCTATGATAAACTTGGTTTAATATTAAAAAATGTCCCAATTTGTATTTTGGGACGTAAAATACATTCTAAATTATGGATAACGCAACAATTCCTACGCCTCAGACAACTCCATCGCCAGTCGGCCCGGTCAATGGAGGCGGAAATAATAAAACGCTGATAATAGTGATTATTGCAGTAATCGTAATCGGAGGCGGTTATTGGGCTTTCCACAGATGGCAGCAGCAACGCGCAGTTTCAAATCTTTTAAAGGGTTTAGGTATGGATGGCGGAGCGGCCAATATGCTTGGTGAAGGCATGGCAAATTTTGCCGATGAAATGGCCAAGGAAGCGGCGAGAGAAGAAGCAGAAGCAAACAAAAGTCCGGCTGATAAATTTCGAGATGCTGAGGTAATCGAAATCGCCAATGATTCCCACAGTGAATTGGCGTCAGAAATAGAAGATGCTATAAAAAAGATTTTTGATGATGCCAAAGTAACAGGTTTTACCAGCGGCTATATGGGTATGAACAGCGGTTCAGGCGTGGTACAATATACAGTGCCAAAACTTCTCGCCTTAAATGATATAAATGATTTAAGTAAAGAACTCCAAAATAACGGATTCACAATAATGACAACCGGACAGCAAAGTGAATCTGCCACAATTATGGCGCAAAAGGATTCTGTGACTTATACTGTAGGCTATAATAAAGACGAGCAAGAGATTACAGTGATTATTATTAAGACCGAAGGCGAGGTCGGCGCTTCGGAATAAATTATTTGTTAATTAATTATTTTTATATATGGACGAACAGCAATTAAATCAACAGCCAGCTGCGCCGCAACCGGCCCCAGCGCCAACTCCGGCTCCGGCACCGCAACCGGCCCCAGCGCCATCTCATCCGGCTGGAAACCAGCCAAACTCAGGAATGGCGATAGTCGCATACATATTATTTTTCATCCCACTTTTGACTGACGCGAAAAATGATCCGTTTGTAAAATTCCACGTGAAGCAAGGTATCGTAATCTTCGGGCTTGCCGCTATTCTATGGGTAATCCGCATGATGATGCCATGGTATTGGCTTTGGAATTTTTATTGGATATTTAATCTGGTTGGTCTTGCCATTCTGGTATTCGCTATTATCGGCATCGTCAACGCTGCCAACGGCAAACAGGAAAAATTGCCGCTGATCGGCAAATTGGGAGACATGTTCAAGTTCTAAATAATAAAAAACACTCCTCGTCCAGGGGTGTTTTTTTATTTTCTTATTTTTTTATCAGTCTATTGTACAAAAAATAAGAATATACAAACGGAATAAACGCGGCGGATAACACAGTTACCATTACAATCCAGATGGCAATATCCGTGAAAAAAATCCCGAGCAGAGAAATTATGCCCGCTGCCTTAAATAATTTAGCACCCAAAACATGCGTTTTTTTCCATACTTCTTCACTACTTAGTGTCCACGGCGTACGAATGCCAATAGAAAAATTCATCTGCGCTTTCCCTATCATCACTCCGACATAATAAAATAGAGCCGCAAATGCCGGTATCAAAAATTTGACCATATCAAATCCTCCGCCGATATTCCACCATAATGTCAGGACGTAGAGATACAACAGAAAAATAAAAAGTAAAATAATAAAGTTGTCAAAATACTTGCGAAACTTTTCGATATTTTCTTTTTTAGGGTCAATGCGTGGCACCACTAACAACATGATATACATTGCCATAGATATTATCGGCATTAAAAAAACACCCCAAAACTTCGACATATAGCCGTTTACTTCACCCGCGGAATTCCAGTGGCTCGCCATTTTTTCCGGCAGAACCGGGTAAAAAATCAGACCGATAATGACGGACATCAGCACAACTAACAAAGATACGGCTTCGCTCTTATTTATTTTCATACCTAACAAAAAATTGAACAAATTATTTTTTATAGACAGCCTCAACATCATCAACAATGTCCTCCCAATTAAAATTCTTTTTTATGAAGGTTAACGCTTTTTCACCATGGCGCTTTACTGATTCCGGAAAATCCAAAAGATAAATAAGCATCTCATACAGATCATTTACATTCTTTGATTCAAAAGTAAATCCCGCGTGATCAATACTTTCAAGATTCTCAGGTATATTACTCACGAGCACGCACCTGCCATAGCTCATGGCCTCAAGAATAGTAATTGAGAGCCCTTCAGCCTCCGAGGGGTGAACATACAAATACGCATTGGCAAATAATTGGGCCAGTGATTCCCCCTGCTGAAAACCGACAAAAATAATATTGGCCGAATCGGCGGCAATTTTCTTTAAATATTCAAGATAATCATCACTATAACTCGGCGCCCCGACTATCACCAATTTACGAAGTCTCCCGCCCGGCCAATTTTTCTGATTTGTACCATGCATTTTTTCCAATTTCTTATATGCCTCAATGAGATAATGTATTCCTTTGTGCTTAATCAGGCGGGCGACAGTCAAAATATAACTATCCTTTGAAATTCCAAATTGGCGGATTTTATCATCACGCGCTTCACCAGTCTTATGAAGGTCAGTGCCATTTGGAACATAAATAACTTCCTTGTTAAACATATGCCGGCAATACTGCTGGATGGATTTTGATACCGCGATGCAGGCGTGTGGAAAATGAACCGCGGCCCACTCTCCAAAGCCCAAATACCACCTGGCAAAAGCGCCCCATTTTTTATGAAAACGGTCGATACTATGGAATGTTACGACTACCTTTGCGCGCGGCTTAAATATTCGGGGAATCCAGGCCAAAGTTGACGGTCCGACTCCGTGATAATGAATAACGTCAACTTTTTGAAATAAAACATTAATGGTAGAAAAAAATACATGCGTAATTGTATCAAAATTTTTTGTCGGGATAGATGGAGTATAAATAATTTTAACTCCTTTATACACAGCATCTTTTTTTTCAACCAAATAACCCCGCGAATACGCAATAACTTCATGGCCTTTAGCTACAAGCCGCGTCGCAAGCTCTTCTACGTGACGCTCCACTCCGCCGCCCTTCCCGCCGATAAATGGCACTGTTTTTTGTCCGATGATGGCGATTTTCATAATCCTACTAAGTAAATTATTCTTCCATATATATTTAAACTATCATTTGTGCAAAAAGCGCTATCAAAGTTAAAACAATAAGCCAAAGAACGGTCCGAAAAAACATTTTTATTGCGTCTTTTTTTTGTCCCTCCAAATACATAATTACCGGCCTTCCCAAGATCAAAGCACCGACAATTGCGGCCGATAAAACAAATAACAGCAGAAAAGAAACCGGACCGAGCAAATTGTCCATTTTGCCAAAAATTGCCTCCGCGTTCTGCATAATAAACGCGACCACTATTGTGTAGCCTGCGACGCCGAACGCATTTACAAATGCCGCAAATTTTTGATTTTTCATAGAATAAAATTAAATATTTAATCTCCAAATAAAAAAATTTAAGACGGCGGCAAAGCTAACCCAAAGTATATATGGAATTAACAACCAGGCAGATACCCGGCTAATCCGGTAAAAAATTACAATCGTGACCAGAATAGTCATCCAAAGACATATTATGGCTACAAACGCGGCAAATGGCGAATGATAACCGAAAAATAATACCGACCAAAGAATATTTAGCAACAATTGAGCCGCAAAAATAATTAAGGCAATTTTAACATCGCTCCGATTAATACCTTTATTCCAAACCAGAAATACTGATATGCCCATTATTAAAAATAATATGGTCCAAACCGGTCCAAATAGCCAATTAGGCGGATTGAATGATGGCTTAGCAAGCGATGCGTACCATGTTGGAATCGAAGGAGTGGTAAATAAAGAACCGACTATGCCGGCGCTTTCACAAATAACGATGGATACAATCAAACGTAATATGTTTGCTAACATAAAAAATTTATTAATAATTAATTAGGAGTCACAGCTGCGAGCACTACGGCACAAACGACTGCAAGAATGAGCCCCGCATACTGGTGTTTTTTTAACTTCTCTTTATTAAATACAAGGCCCAACAATGCGGCCAGAGCAATATAACTTTCGCTGATGCTGATCGCAATTGTTATGGGTATATATAGGGTGCTATAGGAATACGAAATCCAGGCGGCATTATCCAAAAGACCGACACCAATAATTAACGACTTATCCCTGTGCCAATCTCTAAAAATTTCTTTTATTTTTGATTGTGACGCAAGATAAATAAAACTGATTAATGCCAAAAATAAACTGGTAAACCAATTAATAAGCAGCGGGTTGGTTTCTCTTGAGCCTACGCCAAAAAGAAAATTTGTCGCACCCATGCATAAGGTGCCAAAAAATGCCAGCCAAACCCCTTTTTCTGCCTTGATATTTTTTAAATGACTGAAAGATTTAACTGATACCAAGAAAATTCCAATAATCAATAAGACGATAAACACGAGTTGTAACCATGACAACCTTTCCCCAATAATAACAAAGGATAAAATGGCGGTAACCGCCACTTCAAAAGCCATGATCGGTTCAACTACGCTGATTTTCCCGTCTTTTAACGCCTGAAAATTTAACAAGGCCGCTACTAATATTGTAATACTGGCCAAAAATAAAATAAAAAGGGCGGGAAAATTAATGATCAAACCTGCAAGATCCTTGTATATTAGGGGGAATAATACAACAGACGCAATAAAAGTTATAAAGAACAAAGCGATCCATTTTCCAAATTCACGACTGCTTTTTTGGATTAAAAAATCCCCTACCCCCCAACAAATTAATGCGATAAACGCGAATAAAATACCCATATTGGTATATTTAGGATATAACAAAAACACCCTGTTGTATAGGGTGCTCGCCGGTAGGTTGACGCAAATATTATAGTTTCTTTATGATATAAAAAATCCGCCATCTTGTCGAGGGCGGAGAGCTTGTTGGGCTTGTAATAATTAATCCCAGTATTACGGGCTACTCAGCCGAGACTAGATGTTTGACTGTCCCGTGCGTTGCGCGGACTTCGACCACATCACCATCATGTATCCGCTCAGTACCATTTTCTGTGCCAATTATGCAAGGTATTCCAAACTCACGGGCAATAATACCGGCCGGACAAGTTACGCCGCCTTCGTTTGTCACGATGCCGGCCGCTTTCTTGAAAATGGGAATAAAGGCCGGCCATGTCATACCGCCAGTAACGACAATATTACCGGGTTTAAATTTAAGAAAATCTTTTTCATCCAAAATAACTTTAGCCGCTCCTTTGGCATAACCAGGGCAAGCCGTTTGACCATAAATCAAATCCTCCGAACTTGCTACCTCCCCAGTTGTAGCGTCCAATTCGCGTTTTAAGGAATCAGCCTCCACGTCGTGAAGTAATTTATAATCACCTTTTTCAAGAATGACCAACAAGCCGCTGGCGGCACGTTTCTCCAACGTATCACGACCGATCAGGCCACGCCATGCTAAATTTACTTCGTCAAATGAGAGGCTCCCTAACAATTTTTTAGGAATGCCAGATTTAACGGACAACACTTCCAAAACACCATCCAAAATATGAAATCCCATAAGATTTATTTTGCGTCGCTCTTCCCGCCACTCGGCTAAACGGCAAAAGAAATCCAGGGGATTCTGCTTCAGCCCGTGCTTTTTTAAAATTTGTTTTTTTTGAGCCTCTTGAGCTGACGGATAATCAGACAACCGACGGCATATGTCGCGATATATCTGCTTCCAATTCGTCACATAGCGTTCCAATTCCTTGGCGGTTTCCTGCAACGAAATATGGGCGATTTTCCCGTAATTAGATTGGTAAAAATCAAATTGGCGTTGATATCGCAACACCTCTTTTGTTTGCAGAAATTCAACAATGTGCGCACGCATTTTCCTGACTGAGATTTTTTTGCCGGACATTTTTTCGGCCATTCTCAGCAGCATCAACTGACGTTCGTTCGGCAAGGTCAAGGAATTTGGCGCTGAAAGCACGGCCACTTCTGATTTATCTAAACCTTGCTGCTGTGCGATCTCGTGCATGCGCGAAAAATCAAAACCAGCATCAAAAGCGTCAATAAAAATACTTGACTGCCAAAATCGGTCATAAGCACTTCTCACTGATCGGAAGTGCTCTTCAAATTCCGCGGAATCCTGATTTAAAGATGAGCGACTATAACTATTCCAGTACAAATTCTCCATTTCTTTACCGGCATAAACAAATTTTTCATGTAGCGCTTCCGACTCATTTTGGTCTTCGTAACGACGATAGCAATAGGCGGCAATGTCATTGGCGTTACTGTAATTAATATAAAAATAGAAATACGATTGTTTCAGATACAGATAGGCGCGGCCAAAATTTCGGCCAAACGATGACACTAACATATTGTTAAAGGCAAATGCAGCCGGCCAAAGATTGATTAGCTCCCCGGCACCCTCCTGACGATACAGCCGTTCAGCTAACGGTTTTTGCGTGAGCTCTTCGACTTCAATTATGTCGGTAATATTCAGGCCATAGGTACGGCAAAGCCGGCTAAGCGTATCAAATCGAATACCGTTGACTTTACCATAGTAAAGCGCGGCTACGGAATTGCGATTTAAGCCGGTTTC
The DNA here is from genome assembly GCA_963802255.1 of Candidatus Magasanikiibacteriota bacterium. Classification (GTDB taxonomy): domain Bacteria; phylum Patescibacteriota; class Patescibacteriia; order Magasanikbacterales; family GWA2-37-8; genus JAPLWQ01. Next base: position 62,328 of record CAWDHY010000001.1, read on the forward strand.
TTTGGCCACATCGGCAATTTTTTTTCCGCTTTTCTTCAAAAAGTCCGAAAATTTGTTTATTATCATAGATATTTGTTAGATAATGACTAGTATACTATGCAATACTGTGCATATCATTGAAATTCTCTATATATTGTACCATATTGCTATATTTTTGCATAGTATACTAGCTAATACCCATTGACAAAATCGATTTTTTTGGTATATTTGTCCTACAGACTAATTGTCTGTCCTTTTAAAAGGAGGAAACAAGTGAGTTGCCAAAAGAACAACCGTCGCATCGTCCTTATCAAGCCGCCACTGTATACCTGCGCAACGTTTGCCCCCATCAGGTCATCTCAGCCGCTGGGAATCTGGCGACTGGCCAGTTATCTCGAAGCCAAGGGTTACGAAGCTAAAATCATTGACGGCGTCATTGAAGGCTGGGATCGCAAGGTTCTCATGCCGGCGGAAGCTCTTTACTCGCATCGCGAACATCTTAGTGAGAAAGCCAGAGCGCTTCGCTCTATGAATCCGTCTGATTTTCTTCGCAAGTATCCAGTTGCGGATGCGGAGGGTAGAATTAACCGGGCATTGGTCCGAACTGGATTATCGTGCGATACGATTGTGGAGCAAATCCGCGATTTTAATCCGGGCTGGATCGGCATCTCGATTATTGCTACCTGCGAGCACCGTGGCGCCATGGAGTTGGTCAAGCGTTTGCGGCGTGAGTTTCCGGAGAGCAAAATTGTGGCTGGAGGGCAGCATGCAACTGATATGGCCGAAACTGTGCTGCGTGATTCCGAAAGCTGTATCGATTTCGTGGTAAAAGGCAACGGCGAGTTCGTTCTCGAAAAATTGCTCTCTGGACAGAATTGTGACCACGGATTGGCTTGGTTGGAAAACGGTGTCTTGGTGGAGCGACCTGACGCGCCGCTCACCCCGATTCATATTCTACCGCCATTCAACCCGGAACTTCTGGCCCACATAGCATATCCGTTGCCGGCGACCCACTCCTACGGTACTCAGGGTCGCAAATACACTGATTGGATGTTTTCTTCGGGATGCCACAGACACTGTGACTTCTGCCGCGAAGGCTCGATAAATAGCGGCTATCGCCACTTAACGCTTGAACAGGTAAATGCACAGCTCCGGCTCTTCAAAGCGTATGGTTACGAAGAAATTATCTTTCAGGACGACAGCTTGCTCGGCGGACCCAACAACGACGGGGCAGATTTCTTCCTGGAAGTGGCCAAGCTTATGAAAAAGTACGGCTTGAATTGGCACGACAACGGGGGCGTGGAGTTCGAGAGATTGAATGAGCGCGTCGTTGCTGACATCATTCGTCTCAACCATGAACCTGGCATGGGGAATTGCACCGCACTCTACATTCCTTTTAACCCTCGATATATCGGCGACAATCGATCGGCCGAGAGGAATATGCGGACAAGAAATAACAAACTCGACCTATTGAAACGTCTGAAGGAGAACGATATATACACGTTCACTTCCTGGATCTGGGGCCACGTTGACCAGGGAATGGAAGACATGGAGGCTAATACGGTTTGTTACGAGAAACTCCTTCAAGAGGGGGTCGTCGACCAGGTTGTGATATTCGGTTTATCATATTTGCCGAGGACTAAGGACTGGGAAAGTTATCGCCACCACATTGTCGACTTGCAAGATTGGGAGGGTTACTCAATCTTTGTTCCACACGCTAAAACGACAAAAGCTAGCTTTAACGATGTCAACATGGCGGTCCTCGACGCCTACCGGCGTCTGAACGTATTGCAAAAACATGTTGAACCTTGGGCCTACGGCTTCCCACTCGTCGTTCCCGACGATTGGCGCTAAAAAATCGCCAATCATTACGCACTTATAAGATTACGTGATCGTTCCCAAGAGAAGGCGAAAGCGCCTTCTCTTTTAATTATCTCGATTGTTTTCTATTTAAACAACAACACCATATTGGGGTGTTGTTATTTAAATGCGGAAGGGGTGGGATTCGAACCCACGGTCCCTTGCGGGACACGGCTTTTCGAGAGCCGCACTTTCGACCACTCAGACACCCTTCCAGATGATGCCGCCAGTCAAAATGCGGAGAGGGTGGGATTTACCCCTTCACTCCGTTCTCGGGGCATAAACTTCTCATCCCATCTCCATCCATATTTTTCTATCTACGCCAAAAAGCGTGGATAGAAAATGCGGAGAGGGTGGGATTCGAACCCACGGTCCACTTTCATGGACAACAGTTTTCAAGACTGTCGCTTTCGACCGCTCAGCCACCTCTCCAATTTGCCGTATATTAGCACATTTTCATAAAAAAATCAACCCCAACACTTCCTAAATTTCTTTATATACTTCAAGGCACATTTCTGCTAAAATACGCGCTGTATGAATAAACAAGTGGAATTTAATGGGCAAATAATCAGATATTCAATAAAACGAAACCGCCGGGCTCGACAGGTGCGGATTTTAATACACCCGAACGGAATCATCACAGTGAGCACCCCCTATTTTACATCCCAAAAATTTATCAACAATTTTATTATTAAAAAACAGGACTGGATCAAAAACATGCTCGCCAAATGCCACCCGGACGACCCTCAAAAAAATAAAATATCAAAAAATGATTTTCATAAAAATAAAAAAAGAGCGCTTCACTCGGTAAATGAAAAAATTATTGTTTTTGGTTCCATATATAATCTTCGGCCAAACAAAATTTTTATACGCAATCAGTCAACACGCTGGGGTTCGTGTTCGGGCCGTGGCAACCTTAGCTTCAACTTTCGGCTAATTTATTTACCTGAGCCACTTCTGGATTATCTGGTGGTCCATGAACTATGCCATGTGAAGGAGATGAATCACGCCCCCCGGTTTTGGGCGCTGGTGGCGCAGACAATTCCTGACTATAAAAAAAGAAGAGCGGCCTTGCGCGAAGCCGGCCGCCGATTACTGTAAAAAATATTTTTCACTCCAATAAACTGACAAAAAGTATTACGCCAACACCGCAAAGCATAAAAAGAAAATCAATAAAAAAACTTTTTAAACTTAAATTTTTACGCAGCTCAGGCAATAGGTCACTCGCGGCAATATAAATAAAACCACCGGCTGCGATTGGCAATAAATATTTCTCGATGCCAACCGAATATTGAGATAGAAACCATCCAAATATACCCCCGGCCACAGTCATAAGCGCCGTCATAAAATTCAAAAACAGGGCGCGTTTTTTTGTAAAACCAGAATAAATCAATACTCCGAAATCCCCTATTTCCTGCGGTATTTCATGTAAACCCATGGCCACGGCGGTAATCAGGCCCAGCCGTATATCCACAACAAACGCACCCGCTATCACAAGTCCATCAATAAAATTATGGACTGAATCTCCGATCAGATTCATATACCCCATTGAATGATGGGTATCGCAATTACCTCCCTTATGACAATGGCGCCAGTGCAAAATCTTTTCAATTAAAAGATAAAACAAAATGGCGGATAGCACCAATGAAAAAAATAATTTTGCGTTTAATTGTTCAATGCCTTCGGGCATCAGATGCAAAAACGCGCCTCCAAGCAAAGCGCCCGAAGACAATGCTACCAATTTCATCAAAATTTTGTTCAACGAACTCTCCTTCATACTCAGCGTAAAAACCCCAACCAGGGCACACGCGCTAATGATAAATGTCGTTAACAATATCCAAAAAAATACGGTCATATTAAATTATTTTTTTAATTGCTGATAAAACTTTTTTTGTCGCTTTTTCGCCTGCGGCGATAGCTTTTTTTCCGTTAAGAAATTCATGACCCCAAATATCTCCAACCTCAGGCACGATTACCACGTCGGCTTCAGCGGCGTCCCGTTCGGCAAGATGGTAGCGCAATAAATTAATTGACTGCCAAGCCAGCTCACCAACTGAAAATTTTTCTTTTCCGGTGGCAAAAAAATTCCCGTCCAAATTTACCGCAATTATTTTATCAGCACCCATTTTTTTAAGCGGTTTGATAGGCAATGGAGCGGATAGCCCACCATCAACAAAAACCCTATTACCAATTTTTACCGGCTGAAAAATAAGCGGAATGGCGCAAGATGCCATTATTGCTTCGCATAAATCGCCCTCTTCCAAAAAAACCGCCTCGCCTGTAATCAAATCTGTAGCAGTAATAACAAACGGGATCTTTAAATCCTTAAAACCGGCTCCGCCTAAAAAATCAATTAAAAATTTCCTAATTTTTTTACCTCTTAATAATCCCTGGGACAAACTCGGATCAAGCAATGACAAGAATAGCTTCCAATCTGCCGAGTTAACAATTTTTTCCATCTGACCGACATTACGCGTGACAGAATACAATGCGCCAATTACAGACCCAATTGATGATCCAGAAATATAATCAATCGGAATATTATTGCGCTCCAGCACCTTTAAAACTCCGATATGGGATAGTCCCCTCGCCGCGCCGCTACCTAGGGCTAAACCGATTTTTTTTTGTTTTTTCATATTGGACAACAGGCGGATTTTTTGTTATTATAGCAAAAAATTACTGGATATTCAATATGGAAATACTTTTAATATCGGCATTCTTCATTTTTTCAGCCTGCCTTGCGTGGATCAATTTTCGCTATGCATTATGCTTTTTTATTCTTCTTCTGCCGGCTTATATTATCCGTTTTTATCTTGGCCCTCTGCCTTCAACATTGCTGGAAATTTCTTTTGGCTCGCTCGCCTTAGTTTGGCTCATAAAATATGCCCGCAAAGACTGGTGTGAAATAAAAAATTTTTTTCAACAGCACAAAGTATTGTTTGTACTTATTTTTATTTTTCTATTTTCCACGCTTATTGCCGCGTTTGCAAACCCAATCCCCCTTAAAGCGCTTGGCATCTGGCGCGCATATTTTTTTGAGCCGATAATAGTATTTTTTATACTGGCCGGCAGAAGCAAAGAGGCGCCACCAAAAGACCTGATAAAATTTTTAGCATGGTCAACCGTCAGTATTTCATTGCTGGCGATTATCCAAAAAATTACCGGTAACTTTTATCCGCCCAGCTTGTGGAATGACGAGTTATTCGGCCGTCCAACGTCTTTTTTTACAACTCCTAACGCTATCGGATTATATCTGGTGCCAATACTGCTGTTGCTTATTCCGTCAGTTATCCGCATACTGCAAAAAAAGCGCGAGTCAGGAGATTCATTGATATTGTTGATATTTTTAACCGGCCTGTTTGCCACGATATTATCTTTTTCACAAGGTGCTTGGGCGGCTATTGCGGTCGGCTTTATTATTTTTATTTTTTTATTTGGCAAGCGCCGCCTCGCTGTTTCTACTTTCATTGTTCTTGTTCTTTGTCTACTGCTCGCGCCTAATATCAGGCAAGCTTTTCTTTTCCAAGATCAGGCCGGACAAAACCGCGTCACCCTTTGGAAATATTCTACGCAGTATCTGACAAAAACTCCGACCAACTTTGTTCTCGGCTCCGGATTACGCCGTTTTTTTACTGAAGTGCAAAAACCATATTATAATGTCAAAGAAATGGAGCGCCTGATTTATCCACATAATTTATTTTTAAATTTTTGGTTGGAAACCGGCTTGCTTGGGATGTTGTCTTTTATCGGTATTCTACTTTATCTTTTTTACATCGGCCTAAAAATTTTTAAAAAAGATCACCTACTTGGTGCGGCCATAGCCGCGTCTTTAATCGCCTTTGTCATTCACGGCCTGGTTGATGTCCCTTATTTTAAAAATGATCTGGCTGTAATATTTTGGCTTATTGCCGCAACAATCATCGCTTCCTCCGATTTTATCAAAGAAAAAACAGCGTCTTAACGCTGTTTTTTCTTATTAAACCAAATTTATCAGGCTTCTTCAATTTCATCCCGCTCCCGACCGCCCGCATGGACGATCTTTTTTTCATTTATCATTAATACAGCTAGTATAATTAACGTACCGACAACTGCCAGAAAGTAGTATCTTAAACCAACTGCCATGCCTATCGCGGCTGTAATCCACAAACCGGCGGCTGTTGTTAGCCCAACAATACGGCTTTCCTTGTGCAATATCGCACCAGCCCCCAAAAAACCAATTCCGGTAATAATTTGGGCGGCAACGCGGGCCGGATCATCCGGAAAGGCGCTGACTGAAAGAATGGTAAATAAAGCTGAGCCGACTGTTACCAGCGCATATGTCCGGGCTCCTGCGGCCTTACCCAATTTTTCTCTTTGCCAGCCAATCGCCCCGCCAAGTATAAGAGCAAGTATCATCTGACCAAGAAAATAAATCTGAGGTAAAACATTGTGCCAATTATAGTTGTCCATAGAAAATTATTGTTGAATTTTTTGATCTTGATATGGCGGGTACAGCTCTTTATCGATCGTACGCTCAAAACAAGTTTTGCCAACTCCGTGTTTCCAGCTCTCAGACCCGGATTTATACGCCGGCATGGCTACGGCCGGTGAATTCATGTTATTCTCTTCGCTCACCAAATTAAATGTGGCGCACAGTTCAAATGTCTCCGATCCTTTAACAGCGTATTCAAATGCTGTGTTATTTTCCGGATCAGTCGGCACGACAAAACCACTGATCTTATCATCCAAGTCCGTTAATGTTGCCGGCAAATATTCTTTACTCCTCCAATAATTTATCACCTGCATTTGTAAGTCCTGTAAACGAATTACACGCTCATAATCAAACCGGCGCAGACGTTCTGTTTTGGGCGAGCCAATAATGAAAAAACCGGCTACAACTGCCGCTGTGACTATGGCAATAGTTGCCCAAACAAAATATTTTGTGGATTTCATCGGTTTATCGTGTTTCAATTCGCGCAAATAGTAGAAAAAAATCATTCCGGCGACAAGCAAAACCGACAACGCTTTCAAAATAAAGCGCACTGTCATCTCGCCCTCAAGAAAAATCAGAATGGTCCTGACCAGATCGCCGATCATAACCAGTGCCGCGACAAACAAAGTAAAATATATCAGCCATTTTCTTATTTTCATTTCGCGTATGGCCGGACTTTTCACGTAACTTTTATTTAAATATCTTGAAGTAATAATAAAAACCGGAAAGACAATTATTAGCGAAGCAATGGCAAACCTGATTAAACCGGAACTGAAAATCATCTGATAATAATCCGTCTGAGACAACAAGTCGGGAATTAAGTAATTGATAAATTGAAAAAGCAAAATCAAAAAATTCACCGTGCTGTAATACAACATGATGATAACAAACAAATGGAGAAAAACATGCTTGGGCGAAGCTTTTTCCTTGGAATTGGCTTCATGTTCCATATACTTTGAATTAATTATTAACTGGGATTATATTGTATCATTTATTGACTTTCCCGTAAAATATGCTATAATCCTTTTACTTTCAATTTTTCGGTTCGAACCTATGAGCAAACAAATGGGCCGATAGCTTAGCTGGTAGAGCGCCGCGTTTGCAACGCGGAGGTCCGGGGTTCGAATCCCCGTCGGTCCACGAGCAATGCAACAGTTTGCATTGCGAGCGGGGATGAGAACGGCGGAGCGATGTCGCGCGAGTTTGCTGAAGAGCGCGACCGCGAGCCGGTGGCCAGACCGCCGAGCCGGAAGACTAGGCGAGTCGAGGCCGAATCCCCGTCGGTCCACAACGCTAAGCGTTGTGATGGAGGCGATGAACGTTCCACATTATAAATAAAATGCCGAGGTAGCTCAGTGGTAGAGCGAAGGACTGAAAATCCTTGCGTCGTGAGTCCGATCCTCACCCTCGGCACAAACGTTATGCGTTGTAGTTGTGTCGCGTAAGCGACACATAAAATTTAGCACCACCGCAGTGACGGTGGTGTTTTACCACCGGGGTATAGCTCAGTTGGCTAGAGCGCCTGCTTTGGGAGCAGGAGGTCGCAGGTTCAAGTCCTGTTGCCCCGACGAAATATTGATTGAATCATATCAATCAATATTTTTAAAACCAACAAAAGGAGGAAAAATGGGAACGCGTCATGTTTTTACCTGTGGGATTACCAAAAAAACGATTGATATCAGAAAATCCGACACGGTAATGATTGCCGGCCAAAATGAGGATGGAAACAAATTTGTGGTTTACGTTCGCATGCGGATTTTCTTCGACCGGTTCGTAAATCACGAAAACGTTCCGAATCCTTTGCCCGGATTGCGCCCCTATCGGTCAAAAAAGTTTCCGCACATCCGTTTTCTTTTCGATCCTTCACGCTTTGGCGCGAGCATCCAGTCTTGGGGTCCGTGCAAGGTCTTCACCGACCTGCTGAAATAGCAGTTCTGCTCCCCTTGACATTCTACAAAAAAACAGGTAAGATCCAGAGTTCTTTTCACAGGGGCAAAAATGCCCAAACAGAAGGAGTAACGATGGATAGAAACAGGAAGGTCGTGCCGATCAAGCGGAAGGTGCTGGCAAAAGAGATAAAAAAGAGGGAGGAGCGGCCGGTCTGCCACATCGCCAACAAGGTGCTGGGCAGCGCCGAGTCCAGGGTCGAAATCGTCGGCCTGGACGAAACGCTCTTCATCCGCGAGGAACTCTTCTTCAGCCAGTTCGTCGCCAGGGTTTCGGGAAAAAACGCCCGGACGAACAACAGCTACCGCAGGATCCCCGGCCTCACCAGGCATGATGGTGGTCCGGTCAAATGGCGGTTGAACCTGACCGTCTTCACAGACAAGGCCGAGAACAGCCAAAAAGAGCTCCTCGAGTGCATCTGCCGGCCGAGCTCCCCGATCGTACGACAGCTGACCAGAGCCGACATTCTCGGCAAGTTGATTTCCGCCGTACAGATGATCGCCCCCGACAACACGGAGGTTCTCATCGACGAGGCGGCGTTCTTCACGAGAGTGGTCATCCCCTTCGCCCGCGGAGCCAATCCGCTGATCATGGCGAAAAAAATATTCGGTCTCGAGCGGGCGACCAGACACCCGGTGATCAAGTGGCGGTTCAACCTCAGCGAGTGCGTGGACATGCTCTCCGCACGCCAGATCACCGCCCTGAGCAAACTCGCCGGCGACGACTGGCCCGATTCACCGTCTCTCTTCGGAGCAGACGAGCGCAACCGGAGACGCGCTTCGGCCGGACGCTAGACGGGACAAGCTGTTCTTTAATTTATTTCATAACGCCGTAACGGTATTTGGCGCGATTCTTTTCCGCCGAAACCGCTACGGCGTTTTTTTATCCGCGTTTCCAAATACCGGAGGCAAAAGATATTATTTTTCTTGCGGCACCAATTATTACACTCTTTTTTGCACGCCCAAAAAAACCAAGCAAGAGGGCGGTTAACCCGCCGGCTGTAGCGGTAAAATATTTTTCCGCCACTTCTTTTGAATTGTTTTGCGTCACAATCAATTCATTTTTTATAGTCTCCTCTGATAAACCAGTTACTATAATATCCGAATTACCGCGTGGCCAAACCTGAATTTCATTTCCGGACAATTCAACTATTCCGGTTATTTCGACTTTTTCTCCTTCAGCAAATGCATTTTTATCAATGGCCGCTCCTTTTTTAAAATACACTTTTATTTCTCCGGCGCCATTGTCTAAATACATATAACTACTTTTAATTTCTGTAATTTCACCGCTAAAATTTACCAGCGACCCGGCATGTTCTTCGTTTATTTCGTCCAGCTCAAGAATGTTTGCCTTAATTTGCTTATTAGTTTCTAAGATATCGACCGCCTGCTGATTTTTCATTTTTACTCTTTTGATACCGCTTGCTTCTGAAATAATACCTGATATCTCTACGGAGTCACCAAGCGCTAATCCGGGAAAATCTTTGTTATACTGATAAATTTGTATTCCGCTTATATTGTCATATATATAGAAAATTTGGCTGCCAAAAGTTGCCGGTAAGGCAACGACAATGCCACGAATAATAACACCTGCATCGGCGTTTTCTTGCCGCGCTTCCTGAATTGACAGCGGACGATAATATACTGCCGTTGAATTATTTGTACTTTTTTTTGCAGCCAATACTCCAATAGCCGAAATATCCGGTAAAAATATATTTTCTTTTCCGGGCGAGGGTGATTCAACCCAGCGCCACTCATCAGCAAACGCATAACTCATGCCCTCAACGCTTTTACCATACTTCACCAAATCCACCACACTGTTGTCGCGGTTAATTAGCTCGACACGACCGCCAGTGTTATCTAGAACTAATCCCGTAGCTGCACGAAAAAATACCAGCTGTGACTGAGGATTAATAATTGTATTATCCGGCAGAACAAAATCCTTATCTTTTACTCTTAGCGCCCAGCCAGATAAATTTACAGAAATTTCAGATACATTGCATAATTCAATAAATTCTTTTGTATCAACACCGGGCGGATTGGGGAAAATTTCACATACCACGATTCCGGTCTCTCCAAGCGCCAACCCTGAGCCAACCGTAATACTGATTTCTTTCTGCCCAAAACTGCCAAGCGTGCTTGAAGCAGAAACTATAACAATGTAAGTTCCTGAAGAAGCGAAAGAATGCGCCAATTCTCCGCCTTCAGCCACATTGCCATCGCCAAAATCCCATCTAAACGATAACATACCGCCCCGTTCGTCAGCAGAATCATCAGCGTTAAACACAACCATCTCCCCGATTTCAGCTGTCGAAGGCGCAATGATTTTCCAGACAATTCCAGAATCGGCCATACTGAAAACATTTTCCTGTCCCGGCGTAGGTTGTGCCGTCCACACAAATGTGCCTGATGCAGTCCTGGCGAAACTTTCCGCTTCCGGAGCACTATCATATGCAATTTTATCAATTACTTCTCCTGCCGGTGAAATTAACACGGCTTCTTCTTTGCTTGTATTGTTGAACGAAATATTTGTCGCCGAGCGTAACCAATACACTATGCTCTGAGCCGGGAGCATGCCGGACAAGGAATAAGTTTTCACCGCATCGCCAATTTTCCAACCATTTAAATCCACCGGTTCATCCTCTAAATTTTTTATTTCAATAAATTCATCAGAAGTGTCAGACCCGGCCGGATTAGGAAATATTTCATTTATTACTACCCGGGCGGAGAAAGTTGAACTGGTAGCTATTGAAGTCGTCGCTGTTATAATTTGCTCTGTTACAGTATCTTGGGCGCTTCCATTCCCCCCGCTGGATACTGGCGGCGGGGCAGTAATCATATTTGCCGCACCCGGTGTAAGACTGGTGGTAATCACCCAGTCGCTGTCACTATCTGTGTCTAACCCATCAACCCGCCTCGCTAATGATTGCCCTTTCTTAGCCGACAAATCGGAAGAATAATCAATTCTATCGACGATCTGCCCATCCGGATTTTTTAAAATCACACTATCTCCGCTATTATTTAAAAAACTGGAAGTCAAAAGATCCAAATACATCCAGCCGACTGCAGAAATATAACCCGCTACCGGTTTGCACCCGGTTTCTCTGGAGTCGCAAACTACACCACCGTCCATATCAAGCGAACTGGTTCCAGGATTAAAAAGTTCGACCCACTCACTTCCCGTTTGCGGGTCAGAAACAAATTCATTTATCCTAATCATCCCCCACAACGTCGTCGTAGATATAACCGGAGTTGTTGTAGGGGTCGGTGTTGTCGTCGGTGTTGGAGTTGTTGTCGGCGAGATAACGCCGCTTGAAGTGGCAAAGACACTATTTATTTGCCCGATTGTGTTGCCCGTTACATGCTCTCTCCAATTTGTATTATCATAAATAGCTTCGTACGGATTAACACGCTCCAATGAAAAACTTGGCGCGGCAATATAGCTAAATTGTTCAACAAAATTTCCATCCGCATCTTTCAGTCCTATTTCCTCCCCACTTTCACTTAAACTACCCCATGATGAATCAAAAATTGACCCTGAAAAAGCTGGATAATCCACAGAAAAAAGATCACTGTTCTGGCAAATTGCCGCATACTCTCCCGGATCAATCATGCTATCTGTGCTACTTACTGTTAAGCCATGATTCGTGCTATCTTCCCAAAATTTCCATGCTCCTAAATCTACCGGGTCAGAACCCTTATTCCATATTTCAATCCATTCATGGCCGCTGGCTTCATACGCGCCAATTTCATTTATTATAATATCGCTATTCGCCGAAAATGCGACTGCCGCACAAACAAAAAAACCGACAATAGCCAGCGCCGATGCCGGAAAAAATTCCCTCCTCATAAGCAAATTATTGAAAATGTAAAACCACTATTTCCGGACGGTTGCCGGTACGGATAGTCGGTCCCCATGTCCCAACCCCGCTAGTAGTATAAATTGAAAAATCACCATCAACTGACAACCCATAGTCATAACCTCTAAAAATCATCTTAGTAATATAGCCGAAAGGAAATATCTGGCCCTTGTGAGTATGACCTGACAGTTGGAGGTCTATTCCTGTCTCTTTTATTTTATCAACTTGCACAGGACTGTGATAAAGCAGAACGGCCGGCTTATCCAAATCAAGATCTTTTTGCTCATTAATAATTTTTACCAGGTCGCGACTCTCAAAACGATCAGAATAATTTAAACCGACAATTTGCAGCCCTTCCAGACTCACCGTTTCATCAGATAAAAAACGGACCTTCGTTTCGTCGAGTATTTGCTTTGCCCTGCCAACACCAAAATATGTCTCATGATTTCCGGTAATAAAAAATGTTCCAAACTGCGCAGTTATTTTATCTAGTGGCTTCACATGAAGATTCAGCTGGCCGTCCATCCCGTCAAATAAATCCCCTGTAATAAAGACAGCCTCGGGCTTTTCATAATTAATTTTATCAACTATCTTGTCTAAAAAGTTTTGATTAAATACGTGTCCGAGATGAACATCTGAAATATGTATAGCCGTCTTATTTTTCCAAAAATCAGGCAAGTTTTTTATAGAAATATTGACATGGCGGACTACCGGATTAAATGCGGACCACACACCCCATAATGTGAAAATAAGCGCCGCCACAACAGATAATAGACCAATAATCGCTAAATTGGGCTGAAAACCGGCTGAATTAAGCAATGCTGAGGCTACCCATCCGAGAAGCAAGGCCATAATCAGATTGACTAATAACCCCAGCCATAGGCCGGAGGTAAAATAAATCGCTCTTGTGACCATATTCTCCTTCCAGTGAGCAAGAATGGAAGCGATGATGAAACTAACAGCCAAAATAGAAATCAGAATGGCCATTGCCATATTTACGTCCGGATTGATGATCTTAAAAAAATGGCCTAATGAGTAATAAACAAAAAAATGACTGGCGAACACTATGCTAATAGTCGCTAAAACGATAAAAATAATTGATATAACATAACTCATACGGAGTATAGTTTAGCTCAAATTCATTTTTCGGGCAAGTATCATGGATAAGAACCATACTCTCTCATCTGTATAGATATATATTATATATTTTATGAATGTCACTTAATTATGAAATTTGTGTACGCTTGTGTACACAAAAGTGCATATCTCTGTGGATAACTCATCATATATGTGGACAGCAAACGCTAAAACAGTCACTTATTTCTCTATAATTAGCGTTTTTTCAGTTTGTATACACTAGTGTATACAAAAATTTTGCAAAAATTCATCACTTTTTGGCTAACTATAAAGAAAATACGGCATAAATCGTCCCACCTTGACAAGAACGCAAAATTGTGATATAATATATTGGTAGTCTGATAAGTAACCGTCGTTCCTTTGCACAATCCACTACTGATTCCAAACTGCAAAAATACAAGCCGAAATACCACGATCAAAAATAATTGAAATCTTGGCATTCCGACTTCAACCAGGGTATCTCCGATATTGGCTTATTGTGTCGTATATCGACCAGTAAGTATGGAGTTCTACCCCCAAGCGGTTGGGATCATCATTCTACGGCGTAATGCCGACATTCCCCGAAAGGGGAAAGAAAGCTTGCACGTAGACAAAAAAAGGGCCGAGGCCTTAAAACAACATTGTTATACGGGCACATCGGCCTTTTATATTTATAAAAGTTAACCGGTTCACTTGACCAGATAGCGAAAAATTTGTATAATAATTACATAGAACATTTTTGCAAGAGGCGCAAAAAAATAATCATATGACAAAGAAATTGGATTTTTCAAAGGAATTCTTGAGCCAGATATCAGGGCAGCTTGAGGAACAAAAAGCCAAGCTTGAAGGCGAGCTAGGCAAATTTACAAAAAAGAGCCAGCATGTAGCTGATGATTTTGATACTCAATTTCCAAAATACGGAGACAAGGAAGATGAAAATGCGGCCGAGGTTGCCGAATATATCAACAACCTTCCTATTGAAGAGGGTCTGGAAAAAACATTACGGGACATAAATAAAGCACTTGAGCGCATCGGAAAAGGAACTTATGGCGTATGCAAATATTGCGGTAAGCCAATTGAAGAGAAACGCCTGATAGCGCGACCGACATCAAGTGCCTGTGTTGAGTGTAAAAAAACTATTACTCAAGAATTGTAATTTTGAGTAATATAATTATGGCAAACAATACCCGCCTGACTTTAATAATTGTCGGCGGTTTTTTATTTTGCGCCGACCGTATATTCAAATCATTGTCCGCATCATCGTTTAGTAAAGAGAATATTTTCGGCGGATTCTTCGGATGGTTTCCTTCTGTAAATTCCGGCATCGCTTTCGGCTTAAAATTACCTCAAATATTAATCATCTTTTTATCAATACTATTCATTATTTTTTTATTGGAATATTTCAGACGCAATGAAAATATGCTTCTGCGTTTTGGAATTTTTTTTATTTTGCTTGGCGCTATTTCAAACTTATTTGACCGTCTAATTTATGGAAAAACATTTGATTATCTTATCCTATATATTAGCTTATTCAATATTGCAGACATATTGATCGTGACGGGCGCTGTAATGTGCGCTATCTACGCGTACAGCAGAAAAACCATTAAATAAATTATGTTTTTCAGACTTAACTCGGCCGCCATCGTCGGTCTTGATTGCGAACCGGTTGATATTGAGGTTGATATCAACAAAGGACAGACAAATTTTGGCATTGTCGGTTTACCCGACGCATCAATAAAGGAATCTAAAGAAAGAATATATTCTGCTATAAAAAATTCCGGCTTTACCTATCCGTATAATTTTCGCGTTTTGGTAAACCTGGCACCGGCAGGCCTGCAAAAAGAAGGCGCCCTATATGATGTGCCGATGGCTGTGGGAGTAATTGGCGCCAGCATGAACAAGCCCTTCAATCTCGATAATGCCATTTTAATAGGCGAACTGGCTCTGGATGGGGCCATCAGACATGTAACCGGAATTTTGCCGCTATCGATTTATGCTAAAAAACGCGGTTTATCAAGTATTTTCGTCCCTGAGGAAGATGCCCCTGAAGCAGCCATGGTTGATAATGGGCCTGCGATATATCCGTTAAAGAATCTTAAACAATTAATAAACCACATAAGCGGACTGGAGCAAATAGAACCATATAAAAAAATTATCGATGAGGAACAGGAACAATTTGTTACGCACGAACTTGATATGGCGCTCGTAAAAGGCCAATCATTTGCAAAACGCGCTTTGGAAATAGCGGCCGCCGGTGGACATAATATCCTAATGAACGGCCCTCCCGGATCCGGCAAAACATTGCTGGCCCGGACATTGCCGTCAATCTTACCGCCGCTGGCCAGAGAAGAATCTTTGGAAGTGACAAAAATATTTTCTATAGCAGGACTTCTTCGCCGGGAATATGTCCGGGTACGCCCGTTTCGCGCGCCACATCACACGATCTCAAACGTAGCGTTGGTCGGTGGCGGACGATTACCCAAGCCGGGTGAGATATCTCTCGCCCACCGAGGCATTTTGTTTTTGGATGAATTTTCTGAATTTCCGCGACAGGTTTTAGAAGCAATGCGCCAGCCGCTTGAAGACGGCACCGTTACAATTTCAAGAGCGCAAGGCACACTGACATTCCCGGCGAGATTTATTTTGGTTGCCAGCCAAAATCCCTGCCCCTGCGGGTACGCCACAGACCCCGAAGAACCATGTACTTGCACAGCTTCACAGATAAACCAATACCAGAAAAAAGTCAGCGGCCCAATACTGGACCGGATTGATTTACACGTCGAGGTGCCAAGGGTAAAATTTTCCGAACTCACATCTGTCGAAATGGCCGAACCGTCAAAGAAAATTCGCGACCGCGTATGTGGTGCACGGCAAATACAGCAAACTCGTTTTGCCGGAACGCGCATTCATACAAACGGCGAAATGACTAATGCTGAAATAAAAGAATATTGCAAAATAAATATCGCCACATTAGATATTCTCCGGGCCGCCACAACCAGGATGCGGTTATCGGCACGCGCTTATAATCGTATTTTAAAAATTTCAAGAACCATCGCCGACTTGGATAATAAAATTGATATCAGTGAAGAGCACGTGGCTGAGGCTCTGCAATTCAGAGCAAAAGAATCTTAAAAAACAAAACACCCCAGAGATGGGGTGTTTTGACTTGAGCGGTTATTTAGCCACCACAAGTTGCTTTGTTTTCTCTTTATTATAGATTTCTATCGCCACACGCTTAACGCCGAACTTTAGAGCTTCTGACTTTGAAGTATCCAGCCAGACGTCCATACGGCCATAACCATAGCGCTTGTTCATTCTGTCATCTACAGTGAATATTTTATCACCATAGAGCGCAGGAATTTTAACCCTGGTACCAAACGGTAGCCAGTTAGCCGCAATCATGCCATCATAGACATGTTTGCCGGAAGCTGCTATATCTGGAGTATCATCGGTTTGGTCCGGTGTAGATGTATAGGCAGTAATCACCACATTCACCACTCTATCCGGCTTAGTATTTTCTGCCCTCTTGCCAGCGACCGCTGTAGGCACAGTTTTTTTGGCTAATCTTACAATAATATCCTTTTCCAACTGATCAATTGATTGTATTTTAGCCACTTTCTTATCTTCAACAATGGCTTTCTCAGCAATTTTGGCTAAAGTAAGCACTTTATTATCTTTTTGACTTTCTTTTAGCTCTTTAACCTTATTTTGTTTGTAATAAAGGGCCAAATAATGGTCTAATGAGGTATAGGAATATAGGATTTCACTAGAATTAGCCAAGGTAACGGTCGGGATAAAGGCAAAGACAACAATGGCAGAAGCAAACCACAGTTTGCTGCTGGAAAACAAGCTTTTTCTTAATGTATTGTCCATAAATCGCTTATTTAAGCAAAAAATATCCTATATGGGATATTTTCGCTGGATTATTTTAACATGTAATACTATCACAAAATAGGGTTTTTGTCAAGAGTCAGCGTTACTGCTATAATGATATGGTTCAGACTCACAAAAGAGGTACTTTTACTTATGCCAATAAAACATTTAATCGAAAAAGAGCGCCGGGCGTATAGGAATCCAGAACCTGAAAAGAATTCGCGCCGGCAGACAAAAAAAAGTAAAAAATGGTTAAAATTTGCTATTTTGGGCGGCGTAGCTTTTTGTATCGCCTGTTTTATTATTGGCACTATCGTAGTTGTCGTAATTAGCCGTGAATTGCCCGACCCGCAAAAATTGTCAGAACGCCAGGTCGCTCAAAGCACGAAAATCTACGATCGGACGGGAGAACATCTGCTTTATGAGGTTTACCAAGACCAAAAGAGGACCATGGTTGAACTTGACCAAATAGCACCGAATGCAATCAAGGCGACAGTCGCTGTCGAAGATAAAAATTTTTATACCCACAAGGGCGTACGTCTAATTTCCATTATCCGCGCCGGTGTTAACAATCTAATAGGAAGACAGGCTGGTTCAGGAGGTGCTTCGACCCTGACCCAGCAGTTAATAAAAAACACAATTATCGGCGGCGAGCATTCTATTTTTCGGAAAATCAAAGAGGCTATACTTGCCCTGCGGCTTGAAAAAAAATATACCAAGGACGAAATAATGAAAATGTATTTAAATGAAATTCCTTACGGTTCAACAAATTATGGAATCGAGGCGGCTTCGCAAAGTTATTTCAGAAAAAAAGCAAGTGAACTTTCATTAGCCGAGTCGGCGACACTCGCCGCTTTATTAAAACAACCGACGCGTTATTTAAATAATCTTGAGATGCTGAAGGAACGCCGTGACGTCGTGCTCCGTTTAATGTTTGAACAAGGATATACCACAGAGGAAGAAAAGACGGCCGCACAGGAGGAAGAATTAAAAATTATCCGCAACGCCGGTATAATGGATGCCCCTCATTTTGTTTTATATGTAAAACAACTGCTGGCTGAACAGTTTGGCGAAAAAATGGTTGATCAGTCCGGCTTAAAAGTTATTACAACCCTCGATTATGATAAACAGAAAATAGCTGAAGCGGCTATAACCGAATTGGGTGATAAATTTGCCAAAGATGCCAATGCTGATAATGCATCCCTGGTGGCGATCGCACCTGCGACCGGAGAAATATTGGCCATGGTCGGCTCGAGGGATTTCCAAAACGAAGAAATAGACGGACAATTTAATGTGGCGGTTCTTGGTAAACGCCAACCTGGATCATCCTTTAAACCGTTTGTGTATACGGCTGCATTTGAAAAAGGTTTCACCCCGGAAACAGTGCTTTATGATGTATCGACGAATTTCGATATGCGCACGGGCGGCGATTATACGCCGGTAAATTATGACAGCAAGGAGCGAGGGTTAGTAACTCTACGCAAAGCACTGCAGGGGTCACTCAATATTCCTGCCGTAAAAACGCTCTATTTGGTCGGGGAACAATATATGTCTGACTTTGCGGAACGTTTTGGTTATACCACGCTGAAAGACGGCAATTTCGGCCTGTCTTTGGTGCTTGGAGGCGCGGAAGTGAACCTTCTTGAACACACAAATGCCTACGCCACACTGGCCAATAATGGGCGTTACCACCAGCCAAGCAGTATATTAAAGGTAACTGATGATAAGGGCAGTACTTTGTTTGAGACAAAGCAAAACGAAGGCAGCGAGGCCATTAAGCCGGAGCTGGCCGCATTAATCAGCAGTGTTTTGTCGGATGACAACGCCCGCTCGTATGTTTTTGGCCGTGGTGGCACTTTGACTTTGCCTAACCGCCCGGTCGCCGCCAAAACCGGCACCACAAACAATTATAAAGACGCTTGGACAATGGGCTACACACCTTCTCTCGCAGCCGGAGTATGGGTCGGTAATACCACACCTGCCCCGATGAAGGGCGGCGGCAATGCGCTGGCCGGTCAAATTTGGAACAGGTTTATGAAAGAGTCGCTGGCATCCACCTCACCCGAAACATTTCCCGAACCACCGGTAAACGACGCCGAAAAAGCCGTGCTTCGCGGCGGAGATGGTGTAATAAAAATAAAAGTCAACCGGCTGAATGGAAAGCTGGCAACATCCTCTACTCCTGAAGAGTTGGTTGTTGAAAAAGAATTTTTGCCACCCCACGATATTCTGTACTATGTAAATAAAGACGACCCCCGCGGTCCAATTCCACCATTTCCAGCTGACGACCCGCAATATGAAAACTGGGAAACCGCATTACAGGATTGGGCAAGGCGCGAACAAGAAGCAGGCCGCTTCGTATCTTTTTCAGAACCACCGACAGAAGTTGATCTTTTTTCCGCTGACCCTGCTCTGGCACCAACAATAGAAATAATTTCACCCTCAGCCAATTCAACAATTTTAGAGCGTACAATGAGTATCTCAGTTAATGCATCTGCTCCTCGCGGAATTTCCCAGGTTATATTCAAACTGGACGACAACACAATTGCAATTAAATATACCCCCCCGTTCACTATAGATTATTATTTAAAAAGTTTAAATAAGGGCTCCCATACTCTTTCCGTGCTTGCGAGCGACGATATTGGTAACAGCGCTATTCAGGAAATAACTTTTGATTTGCAAGCTGAACTCGACCCTCCCGATTTCAGCTGGGTTGACGGCTCGTTAATTATGTTGCGCAACGATGATTTCCCACGTTCAATCGGAATAATTCCATTCCGCTGGGATGACATTAAAAATATCCAGATTAAGCTTACAGGCAACGGCAAAAACATTTTGATATATACATTTGACCACAATGACAAACTGTTGGTTGATAAACTAAATTTCACCTGGAAAAATTCCCCCGGCTCAGGGACATACCAGCTGGAAGGTTTACTAACCGATACAAGCGGTAAGACATCTTCAAAAACTTTAGAGGTTCAGGTTGAATAAATATATTTATTCAAAAATAAAAACACCCGCCGAAAAAGCGAGTGCTTTTTTATTTATTATCTATTGCCTGATTGGCATAACTATATATAAATAATTTTCGTCATTTTTTCCCACCAACACACACGGGCTGTCGCCGTTGATTATTTTTAAAGTACCCTCTTCGCCGGTAATACTGTTTAATCCATCCAATAAATATCTGTGATTTAAAAGTATTGCATTTTTTTCTCCCTTGATGTTCGCCTCCATGCCGGACCGATATTCACCTGTCTGGTTTGATGTTGATGCAATTTTTATTTCTCCTTCAGCCTGTAATATATCAAACGCAACCGCATTCACTCCCACTGTAGTAAACAAACTCGCCGCCTTAATTTCCTTTACCATTTTCGCGATTGAGAACTCTGCTGTCGTCTTAAAATCTTTCGGAATAATTTGTGTATAATCCGGATATTGCCCCTCAACCAAACGCGATATCATCTGTACGCTGTTGTAATTAACAGCAATTTGATTTTCGCTTAAAATGACACGCACGCTTTTTTCCGGCTCCAGTTCGCTCGTTGAGGAAAGTATGTGCGCTATTTCCTGTGATGTTCTACCCGGGACGATAACTCTGAAAGATTCCTTTCCTTGCAATAATTTAATTTTTTTCTCCGCCAAGCGATAACTGTCGGTCGCTGCCATTACCAATTGGCCGCTGTCTTCCTGATTAAAAGCAAATAGAACCCCGGAGAGTTCAGGGCGAATATCATTACGCGCGGCTGCGAGGTTTACTTGTGATAAACCCCTTTTCATATCCTCAACCGGCACCAAAAACCCTTGGCCCTCTCCAACCGCCGGAATTACTGGGTATTCATCAGCTGGTATGCCCTTAATTTTTGTTGATGATTTTCCGCAGGACAAAACAAGCTCATTATTGCTTAATTCAATATCAATTTTTTCATCTGCCAGTAAATTAATAAAATCTGTCAGTGTCCTTGCCGGAACTGTGAAAGAGCCGGGTTGTTCAATTTTCGCTCTTACAGAAACAATAATGGCTAATTCCAGATTAGTCGATATAATTTCAACCTTTTGTTCATCGGCCTTTATTAAAACATTACTCAATATTGGCAAATTTACGCTTTTTGTAGCCAAATTTGTTACCAGCGAGAGGGCGGCTGCCAAATTTTCTTTTATGCAAGTAATCTTCATATCTTATTAATTGGTATTATTTTATATATTTATATAATAGTAATAATAAGGGGTGTTAATAGTGGGGATAATTGAATTTTTTAGCTTGTTTAAAAGGATTTTATACTAGTAGTATGTGTACAGTCATGAAATCGTCGAGGGACAGATGGTGAGGATAAATAGCAGGTGTTATCTGTTTTGTGTGTAGCAACCGGGTTAGGGGGATAAGGTTTAAAAGTTAGGCACCAATTTTAGAGGTTTATCCACACAATATAAACAAAATTAGACATTATTTATATACAAACGCTGTTTTATTAATTCTATCTCTTGCTTTAGTTTAGGACTATTTTCAACATCGCGGCGTATTTTTTCATAAGCATGCATTGCAGTTGTGTGGTCGCGCCCGCCAAGTTCGCCGCCAATTGTCGGGTAAGACATTTTTATTTCCTCTCTCATAAGGAACATAATAATTTGCCGCGGGTAGGAAACGCGTTTCTCTCGGCTTTTATTGGAAATATTATCCGAGGGTATGCTATAGAATTGGCACACAGTCTCGATAATCTGGCGCGGGGACAGCGATTGCTTCATTGAAGCCGTTTCGATTGAACATAGCAAAGATTTTACCGACTCAACCGATGGTATCAGATTTTTTAGTTGGTGGTAGGCAATAATTTTATTTAATGAGCCCTCGAGCTCGCGGATGTTAGACTGAACGGAGGCGGCGATTGTATGCAAAATCTTTTCTTGCAAGTCAAAATTCTTTTCAGAACATTTCTTTTGTAAAATAGCGACCCGGGTCTCAAAGTCAGGCATTGTGATATCAGCGATCATCCCCCACTCAAAACGCGATTTCAATCTGTCTTCTAATGTTGGTATTGCTTTTGGTGGCCGGTCGGAGGTTAATATAATTTGTTTGTTTTGTTGGTGGAGTTCGTTGAAGGTATGGAAAAAAGATTCTTGAGTTCTGTCTTTGCCGGCGATAAACTGGATGTCGTCTATTAATAGTAAATCGATATTGCGGTAATGGTTTTGGAACTCTTTGGCAGATCCTTCTTTGACCGACTGAATAAAGTCATTCGAAAATTTTTCCGCGCTGACATATAGAACCGCAGCGTTGGGATTATTTTTTAATATTTGCGTACCGATAGCCTGGATTAAATGGGTCTTGCCAAGACCGACGCCACCATAAATAAACAAAGGGTTATAGGCATCACCCGGCCGTTCGGAAACGGCTTTGGCCGCAGCGTAGGCTAACTCCGAACCGCTGCCAACTACAAAGTTTTCAAAAGAATATTTTGGGTTTAAAGCAAAACCACCGTTTTGCGTAGCCGGTTTTGTTTGTGACCGTACTGCATCCGATGGGTCGTTTTCTCTGGCATAGGTATTCGCGTAGTTTTCAAGCTCGTTGGCGGCCTGCTCCACTAAATTTTTTATATTATCAATTTTGTACTCAAGACGTCTTACCGGCTTTCCCATGATGCGTTCCATGGACTTGATTATCATATGGTGATATTTTTTTTCAAACCACGCGCGAGCAAAGGTGTTCGGCACACACAACAGAACCTGTCCTTCTTGGACCGAAACAATGCCGGTATTTTTAAACCAGGTAATAAAATTGGCTTTTGAAATTGATAATTCCAGTTCGGCAAGCACTGCCTGCCATATTTCGTTATTGTTCATAATTATTAGCACCGTAGTTTTTAATTTATTGAATTTTATCACAACAGAGCCAAATAATCGAACTTACAAAGTGTAGGATATGTGGAAGAAATGTGGATAAGATTAGCGAAAACGAAGACAAACCTTGACTTGACTCCCAAGATAAGCTATGCTTATATCATTCTACTAATATTTTTCAATATGCCAAAAAGAACGTATCAGCCAAACAAGCGAAAACGAGCAAAAAGCCACGGTTTTAGGAAAAGAATGGCGACAAAGGGGGGTCGCAATGTCTTAAGCCGCAGGCGCGCTAAAGGCAGAAAGAAGCTCACTGTCTCAAGCGAACGCAAGGGGAAGCGTACGCGAAAAACCAGATAATTGTCAACACGGAATATATTCTTTGTAGTGTCAGCAGAATAGATTATAAAACCCGCTAAAATAGCGGGTTTTTTGTTGTCTTTTAGGGCAGATCAACGCCCCCGGCGCTCCATGGATTACAGCGTATTACTCTCCAGATTGCCTTGGGAATGCCGACAAAAAGACCATATTTTTTTATTACTCCATGCCCGTATTCGCTACAACTGGGATAAAAACGGCAATATCCATGAGGGAACAGACGTTTTAGTGGTCCGTGGTCTGGCGAAAAAGTCTTTTGGTAAAACCTTATGATTATTAAAACCGGTATCCGTGGCAAATATATCAGTTTATAAAAAAAATCGAGTGGTTTTCGCATATTATTTCAGGGTTTTTGCTTTGCTCAGTAATTCTATCGCCTGTTTCTCAATTTCTTCATATGTTTTGTCCAAACATCCGGACTTGGCGATAAACAATAAATAATAACCATTATTAATTTTAGAGCCTTTAATCAGCAGGCGTATTGATTCTCTCAGTTGCCGGCGAAAACGGTTTCGCTTTATCGCGCTCTTGGATATTTTTAACCCCACAGCGAAAGCGACGCGGAGCTGTGTTTCAAATTTTTCCGGGTTTTCTTTTGGCGGGAAATGTTGTTTTGCCTTTGATAGCTGGAGTGCTTTTAATGATAAAAAAGAACCGTTGATAAAATAGCCGTGTTTAATCAGCAGATTAAAATCTCTTGTTTTTGCCAAACGATTTTCGGGCTGTAACATATCAGGTCAGATAATATCAATAATTTTATTTTTTCCTTTTACGCCCTTAATTATTTTGACGTGCTTTTTTGCAACATCAAATTTTTTGGCGACGAGTTCAATTAATTTTTCATTTGCCGCTCCTTCGACCGGCGGTGCGGTCAATTTCACCTTAAAAGAGCCGTCGGGCTGTTCAGTTATTTTATTTATTGAAGAGCGTGGTATAACATGGATATTAATTCTCATACTGTTGATTGGCGCGTATTTTCTTTAGTAATGCTAAATCTTTTTCGACCATGTCCGGTTTTGTCTCCAAAATAAAATTTACTTTTTCGAGAGCCTTATTGCCAATTAATGCCTTAAAACCCTCGACGCCGATTTTTCCTTTTCCAATATGTTCATGGTGGTCGCTATGGGAGTTAAATTCCGTTTTTGAATCATTACAGTGTGACATCTTAAGCCTTTTTAAACCTATCGTTTTGTTAAAATGTTTTAATGTTTCAGCGACATGTTTTATATCGCGAATATCATATCCGGAAGCAAACGCATGCTGGGTGTCAAAACATACGCCGATGTCGTATTTTTTAAGTTTTGGATGATCTATAATTTTTGCGATACCTTCAAATGTTCCGCCGATAATATCGCCGGCGCCGGCTGATATTTCAATTAAAAAACGTGTTGAGCCCTTATATCCGGCGAGTGTGGTTTCCAGCGCGCTAACCAATTGTTGGAATCCTTTTTCACTGCCGAGAGTGGAGTAACTGCCAAGATGTGTCATCAAATATTTAGCGCCAAGAATTGTGGCGCGTTCCAGTTCTTGGCGGACAATGCTTATTGAAGCATGTTTGATGCGCGGGTTGGCGGATGCAAAATTTATAAAATACGGAGTGTGGACATACCACTCCTTTTGTTTTGCAATTTTGCAGTTAGCTTTAAATTCAGCGGCAATTTTTTTGTTTAGTTCCGGGGTCCAGCCGCCCTGCGGAGAGCGGGTGAACATTTGGAACACTTCACATCCGATTTTTGCCGCGTTTAAAGGGGCATTCACAAGCCCTCCCGCTATGGAAACATGCGCCCCGAAGTACATATTATTTAATTATTTGTTTTTTGAGGAATTCCACTACCTTTCTATTTTGCACTGTGCGCGCAATCGTGTCCAGCACCTCCGGCCGTTTGAGATTTTCTTCGACCTTCGGATCATTCCCATACGTGGCTTTTATCAGCTCAACTTCTTTATTTAATTCTTCCTTGCTAACTTCAATATTGTTTTCAATCGCCACTTCTCTCGCAATCAACGAAGCTTTTGCTCTTTTAACGGCGCCATCCTGAAAATCACGATAAATTTCTTCCTCTGTCTTTTTTAGGTCCTGAAGGTATTTTCCCATTTCAATACCCCTGTGTTCCAAGTCATGTTTTAACTCGTTGAACATTTTTTGCTTTTCCGATTTGATCAGTACCTCCGGGATGTCGCCAAATTCGCTCATCTCAATAATTTGTTCCAAAATAGCGGCCTCCAAGCGTTGTGATTCCTTGTGCTCCGCCTCGTGTGCTAAATTTTCCCGAAGTAAAGATTTCAGTGTTTCAATATCTTTTTGTCCTAAGCTTACGGCAAAGTCATTATTCAGTTCGGGCAGTTTCAGAGAATATATATTTTTTGCTTTTATTTTGATATCAACATTTTTACCGGCAAGATTTTTTTGGAAATGTTCCTTCGGGAATATTAAGCTGAATTCCTTCTCATCATCCTTTTTAAGATCAATAAGCTGTTCTGCAAAACCCGGGATGTAGTGCTCTTCATTTAAATACACCTGATGATCCTTAGCCTGACCTCCTTCCAAAGGGACCTTGTCAATGAACATATCCATATCCACGACAATTTTGTCTTCCTTAGTGGCTGCGCCATCTTTTAAGACTTCTTTAGTTCGCATCTTTTGGAGATCGTTTAGAGCCGCTAAAACCTCATTATCTCCTACTTCAATTTTTTTTGTTTCAACTTTAATTTTGCTAAAATCAGCCAGTTTAATTTTTGGCAGCAAAGCCACTTTTGCTTTGAATACGATGTCATTGCCCGGAGCCAGTTTTTCGATCGTCACCATTGGCATGCCGACTGTTTGTAATTTTTCGGCGTCAACCGCTTTATAGAAATTATTGCGCACAATCTCTTCGAGAGCGGTTTCAAGAATTTTTTGTTCACCCAGCTGTTGTTTCACAACTTCATACGACGCTGTTCCAGGGCGGAATCCTTTAATAGCGGCAGTTTCCGATAAGCGTTTTGCCGCGTGTTCCAGATCTTGTTGGTATGCGGGCATCTCAACAGTGATGGTTAACTCAACCTCCGAATTATCAAGCTTTTTAAGTTCGTGTGGCATATGTAAATATTAATTAAAGCAATTGGCAGTTTAGCGGAAAATGGCCGGGCTGTCAATTTAAATAAGAAAACCAGTCCGGAGACTGGTTTAAAGAGATGCCTTTTTGCAGATGGGGCGCTTAGTCGCGGCGTCCGCGGATGGCGCTTAGGTCAATAGAGCAGCGATCCTTGGTCGTCTCGTCATCGAGCCGAGTGGGGCGCAGACCCGTGTCGCGAAGATCGCGACTGGTCCGAGGGCCAACCATGTTGTAAGTCGTGGAGACCTTTGGCTTCACACCAATATGCGGGGTAGCGGGTAGCGGTTCAACGGAGATGGCCTTTGTTTCTTCACTTCCGCCGGGGTTTTTTTCCGATTCAACGATAATTGGCGGCGGTGGGATGGTCTCGAAGGTTCGCGTAAACGAGCGGAGGGTCAAGGCCCGGGTTTCGGGCTTTGTCAGGCTGGCAAACAGCGAAACGATCAGTTCGATTTCGGTTTCAGAAATGTTTCCCTGCTCAATCTGATGCATGATTTGGCTGACACATGCCAACATCTCATCAATTTGCTGAGACATTTTTGCCTCCCCTTGTTGGAAAGATCGACACGTAACGCTACCATATACTGATTAATTTGTCAATAATAAAACACCCCGCCGAAGCGGGGTGTTTTGAATCGTTACATATAGCCCTGTATTGAGATGGGCCGGTTTTATTATATCAGCAAACCGACAATGAGGAGTGCGACGATGTTCGCCACCTTGATCATTGGGTTTATTGCTGGGCCGGCAGTATCTTTGTAGGGGTCTCCGACTGTGTCGCCGGTAACAGCAGCCTGATGGGCAAATGAACCTTTACCGCCATGGTTGCCCTCTTCAATATACTTCTTGGCATTATCCCAAGCGCCACCGCCGGTAGTCATTGAAATAGCCATGAATAAACCGGTGATGATTGTGCCCACGAGCATACCACCCAAGGCCTGCGGGCCAAGAGCAAAACCGACGATAACCGGAGCGAAGACGGGAATTAACGCCGGAAGAACCATTTGGCCGATTGCCCCTTTGGTTACGATATCAACTGCTTTGCCATAGTCCGGTTTATTCGTACCCTCCATAATTCCGGAAATTTCTTTAAATTGGCGTCGGACCTCTTCCACGACTTGACCTGCGACTACTCCGACGGATTCCATCAAGCGGGCGCCAAATATATATGGCAGAAGGCCGCCGATGAATAATCCGGCCAGAACCTTTGGGTCATTGATCAGGAATTGCATCGTGGATGGAAGTTTATGCGTATAATCAGCAAACAATACGAGCGCGGCTAAGCCGGCAGACGCAATAGCATAACCCTTTGTCACCGCCTTTGTAGTGTTGCCGACAGAATCCAAAGGGTCAGTAATGTCACGAACCTCTTTTGGCAAATCGGCCATTTCGGCGATGCCCCCGGCGTTATCTGTTATGGGGCCATACGCATCAATTGTAACGATAATACCGGTAAGTGAAAGCATCGCCACAGCCGCAATCGCGACCCCAAATATACCGGCTAACCAAAAAGAGGAAAGAATGGCGGCTACGATAAATAGTACCGGTAACGCGGTGGATTTCATTGAAACAGCCAAGCCGGAAATGATATTTGTGCCATGTCCTGTGGTTGAGGCCTTGGCGATTGATTGTACCGGTTTATATTTTTGGGAAGTATAATATTCAGTAACGAGTACCATTACTCCGGTTAGAACCAGACCAATGATACCAGTTAGATATAGATTGTTGGCTTTTATTCCCTCGAGTCCCGATGCCAGCCATTTTGTTATCGGATAAAAACCGATAAGTGCTAATATCCCGGCAGCAGCGAGTCCTTTGTATAGTGCCTTCATTACTTTTTTGTCTTTTCCGACGCGAATGAATAATGTTCCAATAATAGAGGCAATCATGGATACTCCGCCCAGTATAAGCGGCAAAATTAATATTTTAATATTGCCGGGGAAAATAAGCGAGGCGAGTACCATAGCCGCTATGGCTGTGACAGCATATGTTTCAAACAAATCAGCGGCCATACCGGCGCAATCACCGACATTATCGCCAACGTTGTCCGCGATTACAGCAGGGTTGCGCGGGTCGTCTTCAGGAATGCCTTTCTCAACTTTTCCGACCAAGTCGGCGCCAACGTCAGCCGCTTTGGTGAAAATGCCTCCGCCGATACGGGCGAAGACTGAGATTAAGCTTGCGCCAAAGCCAAGACCGACAAGAGCGAAGACATCTTTTGTAATAATGTAAAAACCAGCTACGCCAAACAGCGCTAAACCGGCGACTAATAGTCCGGTAATTGATCCTCCGCGGACGGCCATATTTAATGCTTCCTTAAATCCTGTCTTCGCGGCTTCAGCAGTGCGGACATTGGCTCTGACCGAAATGCTCATGCCGATAATCCCGGCTGCGCCTGAAAGAAGAGCGCCAACTAAAAAGCCAAAAGCCGTTACCCAGTCTGCGGCGATACCGATAATAAAAAACATTACTATGGCTACTGCAGCGATAGTTTTATATTGTCTGCTTAAGTATGCCTTTGCGCCGTCCTGAATAGCGCGGGCAATGGCTTGCATACGTTCGTCGCCGGCAGGTTGTTTATTAATCCAGCGAATAAGAATCACGCCGTAGATCACCGCGGCTAAGGCCGGGACGATTGCTCCAAGAGCGATAATGACACTCGGTGTCATAAGAAATAGTTAATAAATAAACATTTTTTTTAGCCTCTCTCATCTTGCTTTTATGCGATAAATATAATATGCTATTAGAGCCGTATCGTCAAGATATGAAATATAAGGTTTTATTAAAAATTCTGCATTTGCTGATTGGGATAAAAAGGTTTTTCTGGTGGCTAGGTCCAAAGATATATTATATATTAGCCAAATTTTCCGCCAAAATTTGGCATTTTTTTGCTTTCTGGAATTATAAGCTGGAATATTATTTAAGGCGGGTTGGTTGGGGGAAAGACCAAATTTGGTGGCTTAAACGTGATAATCTGCAGATAATTCTTCTGGCGGTTCTTTTTATTTCCGCTTTGCCGCAGACAAAATTGCTTTCAAAAGAAATTGGTACGAGTACCAGACAGGACACAATCGCTTATCAGCTTTTCGGGCCGGGTGAAGATTACGGAGTTGAGGAAATTTCAGTTGGCGTAGACAGTGATTTTATACCAGTAGTTGCTTCGGCTTGGCGGTCGGGGGCTGTTGAAAGCGAATTATCCGGCGGAGGTTCGCAGGATGGCGTAATACTTAGCGAATTAGGGATGATGGCGATGGGGGGCAGTGCAGTTTACAAGCCGTCTCTTATGTCCGGTGTTGTTGTTATTGGGGCGGAGCGTAAAAATATTATTGATTATACAATTGAGCCGGGAGATTCTCTCTCGAGTATTGCATATAGGTATGGTATCAGTGTTGCCACATTGATGTGGGAAAATAGTCTCGGCGCAAACTCGATTATCAGACCTGGGAACATAATACGTATTCCGCCAACTACAGGCGTCATGCATACAATCAAAAAAGGAGATACATTGGGCAAGATTGCTTCCGCCTATGGGGTTAAACAGGAAGAGGTTATTAAATTTAACAATTTGCAGGAAGACGGGACTGATTTAATTATTGGTGAGAAAATTATGGTGCCGGGTGGGGTTAAACAGGAGGCGCCGGCAGTCAGAACTCCGTCACGGTATATTCCAACACAGGGTTCATATAGCGGGTCAAAACCGGCTTCGTCTTCTCAAGCTCCGACTTTGGCCGGTTATGTTTGGCCTTCAGCTGCGCGAACGATTACGCAGTATTATGGTTGGCGCCATCATGGCTTAGATGTAGCCGGTCCATTAAATACTCCCAATTATGCGGCGCGCGCCGGTACGGTTATCAAATCCCAGTGTGGGTGGAACAGCGGTTATGGCTGCGTTATTATGATTGACCACGGCAATGGAGTTGTTACACTTTACGGCCACCACAATAAGCTTCTGGTGAGCGTTGGCGACCGTGTGACAACCGGTCAAACTATTGGTCTAATGGGCAACACCGGCTTGGTTTATGGCCGCACCGGCATTCACTTGCATTTTGAAGTACGTGTTAATGGCGCGACCGTAAATCCGCTGACATATATTAAGTAACAGTCTTGAAAAAATATCTTTTTTGTGCTATATTTCTAACACAAAAAATGGTACCGTGGCCAAGTGGTAAGGCATGAGTCTGCAAAACTCTTATCGTGGGTTCGATTCCCACCGGTACCTCTTAAATCCCGATGATGTCGGGATTTTGATTTTGGCTGGAATCGGACAGGAAGACAGAAATCATGACGGCTCTCTTTGCCGGGCCAGCAATTGCGTTTGGCCAAAAAAAAGCGTAAAATGGTTATAAATATGAAAAGATTCATCATAATAGATGGTAATGCGATAATACACAGGGCCTACCATGCTCTGCCGCCAATGACCACAAAAAAAGGGTTGTTAGTGAATGCGGTCTATGGTTTTACGTCTATGCTTTTAAGAGTATGGCGCGATTTGAAACCGGAATATATTGCCGTCACTTTTGACATGGCCGGACCGACTTTTCGGCATAAAAAATATGAGCAGTATAAGGCCACTAGGGTAAAGGCAGACCAAGAGCTCTATGACCAAATACCTTTGGTTCATGATTTAGTATCTGCCTTCAATATCCCAATTTTTGAAAAGCAAGGTTATGAGGCCGATGACGTCATTGGAACCGTGGTAAAGAAAAATAAAAGTGATGCTAATTTAGAAATAATGATTGTGACCGGTGATAAAGACACTCTCCAGCTGATTGATGACAACGTAAAAGTTTTTACATTGCGTAAAGGCATGAGCGATACAGTTATTTACGATGCGGAAGCGGTAAAAGAGAATTTTGGCTTTACACCGGAACAGACAATTGATTATAAAGCTTTGCGCGGCGATTCCTCCGACAATATTCCCGGAGTTCCTGGCATCGGTGAAAAAACCGCGGTTGAATTGTTACAAATGTTTGGCAGTATAAAAGAAATCTATAAAAAATTAAATAAGAAAGGGATTGAAACAAAGATCAGGCCTGGTGTCGTGAAAAAATTAAGGGACGGTGAAGAAAGCGCAAAAATAAGTTTTGATTTGGCAACCATCGACCAAAATGTACCCGGTGTAGATTTTAATCTGGAAGATTGCAGGGCTAAAGATTTTGACAGAGAGAAAGTGGTTAAGTTGTTTCAAGAACTAGATTTTGTCTCACTCTTGAGGCGTCTTCCCGGCGAACCGGCCGAGGTAAAAACAATTAAAAGGGAGAAATCTAAGCAAGGTGCACTGAAAAAAATTTCTTTTGATGAAATTGAAGATGATAAGTCGTTTGGTGATATGGCCGGCAAACTGCGTAAAGTTGGAACATATTGTTGCCGAGCGATAACGTCCGGTGAAGATGTTTTTTCTGCAAAATTGTCGGGTTTTATTGTGGTTTTTGGTGAACAGGCTTATTATTTGCGTGGGAAAAGCGCCGATATGATCAAGGAGCTATTGGAGGACGAAGCCCTTACTCTCGTATCGCATGATATTAAGAAATTAGTGAAAATTTTATTGATGAAAAAATGGAATATTCGGAATAAGCTTTTTGATTTGAAGCTGGCATCATATCTGCTTAGTCCCGGCTCGCGGGCGCATGATCCGGCGAGTATCGTTTTAAAATATTTGGGCAAGGAATTGCCCGGGTCAAACGGCCAAGACAGTTTATTCGGTCCTGACGCGCGTGCGGTTGCCGAGGAAATGCACATGCTTTCGCTTGCGAAAAATGGATTACAGAGAGAACTCGAAGAAGCAAACAATTTTGATTTGCTGACAAAAATTGAAATACCAGTGGCGTTAATTTTAGCGCGTATGGAGATAAACGGTATAGCGGTTGATCTGGTTGAACTCGGGCGTCTTTCGAAGCATATCGCCGCTGAAATTAAGGAAGGGACTGAAGCCATATATGATATGGCCGGCATAGAGTTTAATATCGGTTCGCCGGTTCAGTTGCGCGAAGTGTTGTTTGAAAAAATGGATATACCGGCCTTGGGGATAAAAAAAGGAAAAACGGGGCTATCCACTGCCGCCGCGGAATTGGAAAAAATGCGGGGGCTTCACCCGATTATTGACAAGATCGAACGCTGGCGTGAATTGACGAAGCTGCAAAATACTTATGTCGATGTTTTGCCGACATTAGTAAATCCAAAAACCGGCAGAGTGCACACCACTTACAATCAGGCGGTGACTGCAACCGGACGACTGTCCAGTTCCGACCCTAATTTGCAAAATATACCGATCCGTTCGGAATTAGGAGCAGAAATACGGAAAACATTTATTGCTGAAAAAGGAAACGTTTTGGTCAGCGCTGATTATTCCCAGATTGAACTGCGGATCGTGGCATCGCTGGCCGATGATAAGAAAATGATAGAAATTTTTAACAAAGGTGAAGATATACATCGGGCCACAGCGGCGGCTATTAATGGCGTACCCCTCGAAGGAGTGACAAAAGAAATGCGGCGCGCGGCAAAAGAAGTTAATTTTGGCGTGCTTTATGGGATGGGTTCATATGGATTAAGCTGGCGGGCTGACCTGACGCAATCGGATGCAAAACATTTTATTGACCGTTATTTTTCCGAGTTCAGCGGAGTAAAAAAATATTTGGAAAACACTATTACTTTTGCAAAAGAAGAAGGATATTGTGAGACATTATTCGGGAGAAGACGGTATATAACTGAGCTGAATGCGTCAAATTTTCAATTGCGTTCAGCAGCAGAACGAATGGCGGTCAATCATCCCGTACAAGGGACGGCGGCTGATTTGATGAAGATGGCGATGATTGAAATAGAAAAAAAATTATTAAAATATCCTTTGTCCGATGTAAGAATGTTGTTACAAGTGCACGATGAATTGGTCTTTGAGGTCAAGGAAAAATTAGCGGGTGAAGTATCAAAAATTATTAAAGAGGCCATGGAAACGGTCGTAAATCTGCGCGTTCCGGTGATTGCCGAAGTACATACGGCAAAAAATTGGGGGGATATAAAGTAAAAACATGATTATATATATATTTGGTGATGACACATTCCGCAGCCGTGAATTTTTAAAAAAGAGCATCAGCGAGTTCAAGGTGAAGCGGGATCCGCAGGGTTACAATACCCTGATTTTTGATGCGCAATCGGATGATCCGGACAAAATTCTTCAGGATATGATGGCATTGCCGTTTTTGGCTGAAAAACGGATGATTGTTGTACAAAATTTGCTTAGTGCCAAAAGAAAAGATTTTTTGGAAAGAGTCAGAGAACTGATCGAAGGTGAAAGGATCCCCGATATGAATGTTGTAATAATCTGGCAGGCTGAATCGCCGGGAAAATTAGGCGAAGCAAATAAATTACATGATAGGTTGGCGAAAGGAAAATACACTTATGAGTTCAGCGTCATGAACTCGGCGGAGATGACTAAGTGGATAATAAAGGAGGTTAAGGAACGGGGTGGATCAATTGACAAGCGAGCGGCTACCGCTTTAGCGGTTGATGCCGGTGATGTTTGGTTGTTGAATTCACTGATTGACCAGCTTATTGCTTACAAAAATGGATCTGAAATTGGCTCTGCGGATGCCAGGTTATTTATTGACGAAAAAATCGATGACAATATTTTCAACATGGTCGATGCAATAATTTCCGGAAACAAAAAATTAGCGTTTAAGCTGATTAATGAGCAGCGACGGCTGGGCGAGGAAGAATCGTTCTTGTTTGCAATGATTATGAGACAATTTAAAATACTGCTTCAGATGAGAGATCTCTGGGAGCGTGAAGACGGGTTAACCAGTGATATGATGGCAAAAAAAATAAAAGTTCATCCTTTTGTGGCGAAAAAAAGCATGCCATTAGTGAGAAAGTTCACATTGGCTGACTTGATGCGGGTTTATGATGAATTGTTGGAGATTGATGTTAAGACAAAAACCGGGCTTGCCGATCAGGCGGTATTGATTGACTATTTTGTTGGGAAAATTTAGTGCGGATATTTTGATACAAAAAAACATCCGCCAAATGGCGGATGTTTTCTTTATTTCTTTTTATTGATTTTTTTCATCAATCGCGATAGCCGTCTGGAAGCGGTTTGCTTTCGGATGGCATGCGTTTTGGAAGCTTTGTCCAAAGCTTTTTGAGCTTCGCGGGCGAATTTCTTGGCTTCGTCCGGCGTTGCCGCTTTTGCGGCGTTTTTTATCGCCTCACGAAAAGCGGTTTTTTTCGCCTTATTTCGTTCTTGTCTTTTTACATTTTGTCGCAGAGCCTTTTTTGCGTTATTTTTATTTGGCATATCTTGGTTATATGAAAGAAAAATGAGAGCGTAGCTATTCTAAAGGTTTATTTATTATTTGTCAATATTTATCACCACTTAACAAAATTGGCGACTTCTAGCTCAGAATCTGAAATGAATAGACCCCGCCGAGCGGGGTCTTGTCAAAAAACGGCAAAAGATATCTCATGCTTCCGCGATTGGGCGGATATTGATTATATCCTCTGCTTTGGCGGTAAGGAGACGCTCGGTCAGCGCGGTACGGATAGGACGTTTTGCATCGCGTTTTTTGTCGTACGAAAACCAGATTTTTTCATAATCGGGCTTCGTAATTACGCGCGTTTCCTCTCCCGTATCAATCGTAACCGCGTGAGGGTCGACCCTTACAATTGATCCCCACGTGCCGCGGTTTAGAACCTCGTCGGTGACCTCCTCATGTGTGGGCGGGTTTATTAACGCTCCGCCGTCCGTAAAGAACAAGACCAATTCTCCCACAAAAAACTTTGTTTCCGTCATTGTCGCCTCCTTTGCGCTTCCCTATAGGTTTGAGTGAGATCTCTTTAACAAAAGGTTACCATTTATTCGTGATTTGTCAAGGATTTAATTATCGGCGGAGGGCTTGTCAATTAACAGCGGTTCAATAATTTTTTCCCCACCGGAAATTTTTATAACATCTTTATCAATTTTATTAAATTCTTTATAAGCAGAATTATACGAATTTACAGTAGTAGATAAATTGTTTCCCAGTTTTTTTAAATATTCATCATAAGCGGCAATGTGTTTTCCTAAATCCTCAACTCGTTTGCGGATTTCTTTAGCCGTTTCTTCAATCTTAAGCGCGCGCAGGCCCTGCATTACGGTTTGAAGATAAGCCAGAAATGATGTGGGAGAGACGATAATAACGCGCTTTTCTTTAAAGGCGTATTCAATCAAATCGTGCGTATTAACTTTCATTGCGCCGACTTGATTAATTAGCAAATCATAATAAATACCTTCAGCGGGGATAAACATAAAGGCGAAGTCCATTGTGCCGTCCTTTGGCTTGATATATTTACTTGTTTCATCTATGCGCTTCTTCAAGTCGTTCTTGAAATCATTTTCGAGTTGCATTCTGCGCTCGGGGTCTCGCTCTTCTACCGCCCGGTTATAATTTTCCAAACTGAATTTGGAGTCAATTGGTATGATTTTATCTTTTACAAA
This sequence comes from Candidatus Magasanikiibacteriota bacterium, assembly GCA_963802255.1. GTDB lineage: Bacteria > Patescibacteriota > Patescibacteriia > Magasanikbacterales > GWA2-37-8 > JAPLWQ01. Next base: position 98,207 of record CAWDHY010000001.1, read on the forward strand.
CACAACAGCATCAACAATGTCACCATCCGGAAATTTATATTGCATTTCATAACCGCCCGGGGGTAAAACATTTTTCAATACATTTTCTAAATAGTACTCTCCAAGAATCCCTCTCTGCTTTGGGTTTTGTAAAATATTTTCAAGATTTTGAAGCTGATCCGCAAAGCCGATAACTTGCCGGTTTGTCTCGTCAAGTTTTGTTAACCGTTCGGTAACGTCGGTGATAATTTTGGCGCTTTGTCCGAATTGAGATTGTATTGTTCTGTGTAAAGAGGACTGTGTTTCATTCATTGTCTTGTTTGTTTCACTGATTTTTTGATCCATTAAACGGGAAAGGTCCTGTATCTGGCTCTGAATCAGCAAGTACAAGTTATTATCGGTTTTACCGGCATTGTCTTTTGTGCTCCGCATCAGGATAATTATTAATAGTATCGAAGTCAGAATTGCAAGTCCTATTATCGCGATGAATTGTATAGTCATAATATATATTTTATAGTAAAATATTACCATCAATGCACAATTTCTACAAGACAAGCTATAGGCAGTATTTGTCTGCCATTGATTATTTATGCTATGTACTGAAGATTTGTGTACGCTAGTGTATACAAATCTTCAGATAATTGACTTTTATGTCTGCGTATGTGATAATTATCGGCGTTGAATGATTATTGAGCAGTTAAATATTTAGCAATGTTTCACGTGAAACATTTCTGTAGTCCTCGTAGTTTAATGGATAGAACCGGGCACTCCTAACGCTCGGATCCAGGTTCGATTCCTGGCGAGGACACAAATTTGGCTGATATTAGCCAAAGATGTAAACTTCTTCCTCATAATTGTTTCACGTGAAACAATTATTCTCAACTGCTCTATTTGACTAATATTGGTGTTTTTCGTACATCTATATATAGAGAAATTTCGGGTTGGCGTTCATCATTGCTTGAAAGCTATCATATTTCTAATGATTTAAAAAAAATGATGAAATATACAAAGGTTTTTATCTATGGCGATATCTAAGGGCTAAGGCGAGGAATAAATGAATAATTGAGAAAAAGTTGCCGGGTACGCAGAAATGTGTCAGATACTATAGAGGTTATTACATGCTTCGCTGGAGGAAAAGAAAGCAAAAACGCCATTTCGTTATCAATCTCATTATAATGATCAATTCTTTAATATTTCAGGTAGTAATCCCTATAATTGTCAAAAAGAAGTGCGTTGAGTGGCAATTAACAAGATAGCGGTTTCGTATGTATGTGGTCGTAAATTGTGCACAATTTGACCTTGATTTATTCGAAAAGCGTGCTATAATAGGCCCATATTAGTAAGAATTGTTTCACGTGAAACAATTTTGGCCGAATATTTAGAGCTTTTAAATATCATTTATCCATCCTTATATAGAATATAGGCAGTTATGGGCTTATAGTACAGCGGTAGTACGCCGCATTCGCATTGCGGAGACCCGGGTTCAATTCCCGGTAAGTCCACATATATTATTTGGTTGAGGCGTATTTATAAAGAAGCGTTATTCACCGTAAAGAAAATATACCCATCATTGGGTATATATTTTTGTGGATAGAATTGTGAGTAGCAGGTGCATATATCATCGTTTTGTATACACTAGTGTATACAAATTTTGCTATCCACAACTCTGAATGTCATTTGCCGCCGTGATCATCCATACTGAATGGCTACATGGTTCCGGTTGCTAGAGTTTCTTTACAAGTTTTTTTTCACAAAATAAATAATTAGTGTAAATCGCCGTTTAAAATTTGCTTTAGATATTCGACAATATAGCAGCGACTTATTCACAGTTTTATGTCTTTCAAATTTGTGTTATAATTAATGTGGTGATTCGGTCGTATCGCCATGTTAGAAAAAATAAAAAAATTTTATCAATAAATAATATTTTATGATGGGAAATCAGAAGGTTCTTAAGTTTGTAGACATATTTTCGTATGTTTTTTTGCTTATCAATGTGGTGGCTGTGCCATTGTTCATGGATAAGAATTTGGTTAATTATTATATCATACCAAAGCAGTATGCATTTATTTGTTTGTTACTGGTAAATGTAATTTTGTTTGTAGCGAAAATGATACTGTCAAAAACATTGTCATACCGCCGTTCAATAATGGATTTGCCGATATTGGCCATTTTATTATTTGCTTTGTTTTCTTCAATATTTTCAGTTAATCACTATGATTCATTTCTCGGAAGAAATGAATATTTCGTTTTTAATTTTGTATACCTGATTTTCTTGTCGGTTTTCTATTTCCTGATTACGAATTTCATCAACTCTCGGTCACGATGGAGCGGATTGGTGGATGCGGTAGTATACACGGGAGGTTTGACTTCACTCGTGTTTATTTTGAATGCCGTATTTAAACTCGATTTACTATCATGGCTTTTCCCCGGCGCCATGAATACAATAGATAAAATAAATACGCCTTTCGGCATATGGATCATTGTCGTATTATTATTGGCAGCCGGACATTTGTTGAAGAAGAGCATGATAGTCGGAAAATCTATTGCCTATTTCTTCGTTACATTAATTTGTTTCGCTACGCTGGTGCTTTTGAGTTTTAATATTCTTTGGTGGATAGTGCTGGCAGGTCTAATTTTGCTTCTGCTCGTTGGCGTAAGTTTTATGAAAGAAGTCCGTCTCGGCTGGGTCTCCGCATTGTTTGCTATGCTCATACTGACCGTAATATTTATTGCATTCGGAACGCCCAGATATCTGCAATCGGCTGTACCGGCTGAAATTTCGCTTGGGGCAAGTCCGTCATGGTCTATTACCAGTCATTCAATTTTTTCCGGACCAAAGGGATTTTTATTGGGAAGTGGTTTAGGCACATTTAATGTTGATTTTTCACAATATCGTTCCGTTGATTTCAACAATGATACGTGGGCGTGGTCACTTCGCTTCAGCCAGCCGCTTTCGACTTTTATGGCGCTTCTCGCAGAAGGTGGAGTACTTGTCTCACTGATTATTTTGTTCGCGGTTCTTTATGTTATCGGCCATGTATTTAATGTGTGGTTTAAGAGGGGCGGTTTCTCCACCTCTAGAATGGACATGGATGAATCGGCTGAAACAAAGCTTGATACATTTATCACGGCTGCAGCATGGCTTGTCCTTACGGGGGCGATGGCCGTTGTCTTCTTTGGGGCGGTGCTATGGTGGGTATGGTGGTTGATGTTGGGCTTAATTATTACCGGATTATCATTTATTAATCCGGATGTTATCAGGCAAACAGAATGGGAAGTGGAAGATACGCCGCAATACAGCCTGACATTTTCGTTTGTTATGATAGTGGTGCTCGCCGGGTTGATAATGGTCGGTGTATGGGGCGCGAGACTATATCTTGCGGAAGTTTCCTATGCCAAAGCGATTGTCAGCAAGGATTACGATGAAGCTCAAGCGAATTTAAGTCAGGCTCTTTTCCAAAGAGGCAGTTCTGATGTTTACCATGCTGCTTTGGCTCAAGTGTATCTGATGCAAGCGGTGAATCTGGTTAATACCGGAAGCGAGGACCTGCAGGCGGTAAGTTCATATGTGGCGCAAGCTGTTAACGAAGCTCGTACTGCCACAGAAATATCACCGCGCTCTGTCGCTATTTGGGAAAATTTAGCTATCATGTATGAAAATGCCGCAGTGATTGTGCCTGAAGCCCGCGAGTGGGCGATTAAGTCTTGGCAGAAAGCAAAAGACCTTGAACCGACAAACCCGGTTCTTGCCTGGCGTCTTGCGAACAACTACGCGCTCTCAAATAACATGGATGAAGCCATAAAGAATTATAAAGAAGCAAATACTCTCAAGAGGGATTACCTCGATGCATATGTTGGCTTAGCAAGAGTATATGAATCGCAAAATAAGGCTGATGAAGCGGTCGAGGCTTATAAGGGAGCGATGTCAAATGGTGGAATAAATAGCCCGGAATTATTGTTTGATTTTGGGCGTCTGCTATATAACCGTAACGGTGAGAACGACCGTGCCGATGCGGAAACGCTTTGGCTTAATGCTATTCGTCTGCAGCCGAATTATTCAAACGCGCTTTATAGTTTAGGCTTGTTATACGAATCAAAGGGAGACAAGACAACTGCTCTACAATATTATTACAAAGTTAAAGATTTGAATCCGGACAACGCAGATATCGCGAGCAAAATACGATCTCTTGTCGGTGGTGCCGCTCCTGCGCCAACCCCAACAATTACTCCAGAAGTAATACCAGAAAATCAATAAAATCGTTATGCGGCTTTATGCGGCGTTACTGACTCTGGCCTTGGCGGCCATACCGTTTAATGTATTCGCCGCCATGTCCTCTACGAACTATTTTATTTACGCTGATACTGTTGAAACAGGCGGCGGTTTTAGCGCAAGCGGTCCTTACTCATTGGAAGGTACAATAGGAGAATCTCCGGCAAGTTTTTCCAGCAGTAGTGCCTACGAAATTAGGGCGGGTTATCAGCATATGGAGCGTGGTTATTTGTCGATTGACATTAGTGATAATTCGCTTAATTTGGGCACACTAAGCACTACCACCGTCAATACTGCTTCTACCACTGTTACAGTGAGTACCGACAGTATTACCGGGTATTCAATGTCAATTTCAGTTGTTGTTGGGGCCGGATTAAGCGCAGTAGTTGACGGAACAGTTTCTGCCGGATCCGAAGAATATGGTTTCGCCGCCAGTGGTTCTGAAAATCAGGTAGTTGGTGATGTGGGAGTCATCGCAGGAACAATGATTGCGGCAACTTCATCGGCAATTTATACCAGCGCTACTGATCTGATTTTTAAAGCTTCAATGAATACTGTGTCAGCGCCTGGAAATTATAGCCAGACCGTGACAGTATCGGCTTCGGCTAATATCTAATGTGCATGTTGAAGAATTATTGGAAAAAAATAATTTTTACCGTGGCTATTGGTGCTTTATTTATTACTGTCACATGCCATTCTTTTTCCATCAGTCCATTGAAATTTCACTTGACGCTTACCCCCGGAGTAACAAATTACGTGTTGTCGCTGACAGTAAAGAATTCATCATCAGAAAAACAATTATTTAATTTTAAAGTCTTAGGGGCAGAACAAATTCAAAGCGGGCAGTTAATATTTTCCGAATTACAGACTCCAGCTGAATCATGGGTGCAGCCGGAAATCAATGCTGTTGAGATTCCATCGAATGCGGAAGAAAAAATAAATTTTCTTATCAGTATTCCAAAGGACGCGGTGGCCGGGTCATATTATCTGGGGCTGGCAGCTGAAACTGTACCTAATAGTGAAGAAGAACAGGTGGGAGTATCCGGTCAGTTAGTATCAATTTTGCTTTTACAGGTTGCCGGCGTCGTTAATGAATCATTAAGTATTGAAAAATGGTCGGTTCCGAGTGTCGTATTCGGTAAAAAATGGACGGCGATACTAACATTATTAAATACAAGTGTTGTTGAATTACCGGTTAGCGGTGAAATATCTGTGCATGATTGGCTTGGTCGGAAAGTGGCAAGTGAGAGTATAAATCTTGGATCAGCGCTTTTGCCGTCAGCAGGCAGAAATTATTCCGCAATTATACCAATGCAAAAGGAAAGATTGCTACCCGGTCCTTATGAGGCAAAGATTAATGTTAGGTATGGTTTAACCAATCAAACATCAGTGGCAGTGAAAAGAATTTGGTATCTTCCATATTATATATGGATAATAATACCAATAGTGATTATTCTGGGTGCCGTTATGATGATAAAAAGAAAATAAATATAGTTATGATAAATAACCGTTACAATATTGGAGTAGTCTTACTGCTTCTTTTGTTGGGCGGTTGCTTTTTTTTCGTCCGCAGTGTGTTTACGGCGGAAGAAAACGGAAATATTAACGTTCAGTTTACAGTGCCAACGACCACTACAGGCGGTGGTGGAGGAGGAACGAGCGACGGGATACCGCCGGTCATCTCCGATATTGCTTCGGTCTCGTCTTTTACTACGGCGACTGTCAGCTGGGTTGCGACCGATAATATTGGCGTTATGTACTGCACATTTGATTATGGACCAACGGGATCATATGGATTTTCAGGCGGTACAAATTTTAGCGGTTCAAATTTTTACGTGTCTTTAACCGGGTTAACCACCGGAACGCCGTATTATTTTTTGATTACCTGCGCCGATCAAAGTAATCTCTCAACCGCCACGGGAACATTTATGACCCTGTCGGCAGAATTTCAGAATAAATTAACAATTATTGCGAAACCTGAGAAACGCGTACCTAAAACGGGTGGTAATCTTGATCTGGATGTCACTTTGGTTCTTTATGATTCAGTGAGCAAAAGCAAGGTTTTTACATATACGACCGCAATTAATAGCATCGGATCTTCTACGTTGCAAAATATTGGCGCTCCTACCGGAAATTTTGAGGCAGTATTAAAAGGCCAGTCACACCTGGCAAAAAAAATTATTGGAGTTAGTTTGGAAAATGGCATAGACGCTGTTTTAGATTTTTCTGACGCCGGAATTTATGCGCTGCTGGCCGGTGATGTGCAAGGAACAGGTTTAAAAGACAATTATGTTGATATTCTTGATATATCGGCTGAGGATATAAAATTTAATTCGACCAATTTGGAGTTTGACCTGAACAGAGACGGCATTGTGGACGTGCTTGATATGAGCGCAATTTTAGTGAACTACAATAAAAAAGGCGATCCGGTATCATAATTTTTCAATAATGAATTATCAATTATATGTATAAATACATCCGCTGGATATTTGTAGCTCTTGCTTTATTGATTTTTGCTAAAGCGGATTTTGTTTCAGCTGCCAGTTTTTATCTTGAACCTGCATCCGGCAATCTGATTAAAGGATGTACCGCTCAGATTCGCGTAAAAATGAGCACTGACGGGCAAGCTTCCAATGGGGCACAAGTTTATGTCGATTATGGAGCTTTAGGTGGAGGTTCAATCAGCTTATCTGGCGGAGGTATTTTTAGCACATATGGTACTCCCCCGGGTGTCCCCGCCGGTTCAGTCGGGCTGTTTGGTTATGGCGGCATCGTAAATGGTAATGGGTTGAACTATGCCACCGTTAATGTAAAGAGTAATGTTAACGGATCTTTAAATTTAACGATAAAATATAATGCCGGAGATATTACAAGTAAAATCGCGGCCCATCCAACAAGTGAAAATATATTGACGAGCGTTTCATCCGGCAGTTATACGGTGATAGACGGTTATTGTGAAACACAGCCCCCTTATCTTACTAGCCTAGATCCGGTACCGGACAAACCAAATCATCCGGTCGGGCAAAATATTAAATTTGATATTAAAGATGACGGATCAGGTTTAAACATGAGCACTTTTGGCGTTACAGTGAAGCAGAATGGTATTGAATTACCGATTGTTATTACTCAAACGGCTCACGGCACAGATGATAAATGGTTCTCAATTGACATAAATCCGGTAAATAACCTTACACCGGAGGTAAAAGTCGTTGTTTCAGTATCCGCATCCGATAAGGCGGGTAACACCATGTCAAGAACTTATCAGTTTAACGATTTGACTTGTGCGCAGCTTGGCTGTTCGGTAAGTTCCGTCACGCCACAGTGTCTGGATGGTATTGACAATGATAATGATGGGAAAATTGATTTCCCTGCTGATGAAGGATGCGCCGATACTGATGATAACAATGAATTCGCGACAGGTGATTATGTCTGTTCCACTTCGACTGTCTCTGACTGTAGCATGATAACCCAATGTAATGACTCGGTAGATAATGACAATGATAATCTGATTGATTTAGCTGATCCCGGTTGTGAGAATGAAATGGACAATAATGAATTTGTTTTTGGCGAGATTCAATGCCCAACTGCCACATCGACAGTAGAAATTGTTCAGCCGCCGACATCCGGCGCACTTGTCTCAATTGCAAATCTAAAATTTTATCTGGTCAACAGGACAGTTGAAACCGGACTGAACTCGGCTGGTGCAGTTGAAGCGTTAAATGGCTATTCGCTTACGGTAGCGGCAAATATCAGCGCAATAACCGAACAGGTTTCTGAAGTGAACTTGTTATTGGGCGAGAACACGCACCGTCTTTTTTATGATAATGGTTTAAAAATGTATGCCGTTGATATTACGGATTTGGGTGGAAGCGGCTTGCGCAACGCGGCTTTGACTATTGATTATGGAATAGATGAAGAAATTGTTATTCCATTTTCCGTTTCCGTATTAGCGCAGGGAGTTGTAAATGGGAAAACAAAAGATGGAATCAAACCTGTTTTCGGAGCTAGTGTGATAGCGGAACAATATGCCGGCGGAAATTATGTTCAGGTGGCAAAAGTGGAAACATTGGCTGACGGCAGGTATGGCTTTGTATTGCCAAATGGTACATTTAGAATAAGAGTGGAAGCTGATGGTTTCCGGCCCGAACAGACGAGCGGCTTCGCGCTTACCAATCACATTATTAACCGTTCATTTCAATTGACCGAGTCGGTTGATTTGTTTGATTCTGAAGTGCCATTAACAGAAAAAGCAAGCTATATCGCTTCAGTGGCTCAAGACCAGGTGAGTAAGTTAATTGAAAGCGCAGATAATCCAAATGTTGAAAATGCGGCTGAGAAGGCGGTGGCCCCAATTGCTTTGGGTTCTGCACTTCTGGCTACGGTGCCTGCATTGTCCATGTTAAGTCTTCTTTCATACTTAAGATTTCTATTCTTGCAACCGATATTCCTCTTTGGCAGAAGAAAAAGAAAGAAATGGGGGGTTGTATATAATTCGCTTAGTAAATTACCGGTTGATCTTGCCATTGTCCGTGTGATAGACGCAAAAACAAATAAAATTATTCAATCCAGAGTTACTGATAATGAGGGCCGATACGCATTTTTTGTAGAGCCTGGCCTATATCGCCTGGAAGTGACAAAATCCGGCTATATATTCCCAACTAAAATATTGCAGGAGTTTAGGGAGGACACCGGATTTTTAGACATATATCATGGCGAGCCAGTGCATGTTGATGACAAGTATGTGGCGATCGCCGCCAATATCCCTGTTGACCCGGCAGGAGTTGAAGAAAAAACTCCGAGACGGATTATCATTGAGCGATGGTTGAGAGATGCGCAAAAATTTGTTGCGTCGCTAAGCATTGTCGCCGGCATCGTCGCCGTGGTTATTTCACCGAGCTGGTGGACCATATCACTGCTGGCATTACAGATTATCTTGTATTATGTATTTAAACGTTTATCTGTTGCCAAAAAGCCAAAGAATTGGGGAATTGTTTATGACAAGACAGACAAGAAACCAATTAACAGAGTTGTAGCAAGATTGTTCAGTAAACAGTTTAACAAACTGGTTGCGACCGAGGTGACGGATAATAATGGGAGATATTCATTTATGGTCGGTCCGAATGAGTATTTTATAACTTTCGATAAAAACGGGTATGATAAATTGGTAAGTTCCGATATCCAAATAAAACAAAAAAATGAAGTGGTAAAGGTTGATATCGGAATGGAAAAAGCGGGGTTGATGCCTAAAACACCTTCGCAAGTGAATACTCCACCGGGCATGACAACATCACCTGAATCTCCGCCACAGACGCCGTCTTTGCCATCTTCGCCGACAACAGCCGCCTCAGCGTCTGAAACACCACCGGCTAATTTGCCATTGGACCCGCCAGTGTAAAAATAATTTAAAACGCCGCCATTTGGCGGCGTTTTTTATACATATTATCTTGACAAATATTACCGGCGGAGTATAATATTTTTGCATTTCGGGCCGTTAGCTCAGCTGGCTAGAGCGCTTCCATGGCATGGAAGAGGCCAAGGGTTCGAATCCCTTACGGTCCACCAGAATGTTTAAGGAGACGCATGAGAGTGCGTCTCAAGTTATTAATATTATGTCCTTATCCGTTGGCATCGTCGGTTTGCCGAATGTCGGCAAATCAACGCTTTTTAATGCTTTGACCCGCAGTAAGCTGGCCAATGCGCAAAATTACCCTTTTTGTACAATCGATCCAAATATCGGTGTTGTTGAAGTGCCCGATGAACGTCTGACCAAGCTGGCTGAAGTGTCAAAATCACAAAAAATTATTTCGACGACGATTGAGTTTGTGGATATCGCCGGTCTGGTTGCGGGCGCCTCGAAAGGTGAAGGTTTGGGGAATCAATTTTTATCGCATATAAGGGAAGTAGATGCCATTGTTCAGGTTGTGCGGGATTTTAAAGATTCAAATGTATTACACGTCAGCAATAAGGTTGATCCCAAAGAAGACGCAGAGATTATTAACCTTGAATTATCGCTGGCCGATTTAGGCACAGTTAGCAAGCGTCTTGACTCAGTAAAGAAAAACGCCAAGGGCGCAGCCGCAAAGGATGCGCAGAAGGCAATTGAATTATTGGAGAGAGTCTACGCATATTTGCAAAATGGTGGAGCGGCCCGTGAACTTGAATATACAGAAGATGAAAAAAATATAATGCGAGATTTATGTCTTTTGACAATGAAGCCGATGTTGTTTGTGCTGAATGTTGACGAGGCCGGATCAGCAAATGGCGTGCCGGTGAAAATTAATGAAGGCACAGTTCAAATTGAGATATGTGCAAAGTTGGAGTCTGAATTGGCAGACCTAAATGAAGCTGAAGCAAAAGAATATCTGAAAGGTATTGGCATGGCGGAGACAGGATTGGATAAACTGATCAGAGCGAGTTATAATTTGTTGGATTTGGTAACATTTCTGACCAGTGGCGAACCGGAGACGCGCGCCTGGACGGTGAGAAATGGCGCAAAAGCGCCTGAAGCGGCGGGTGTTATTCATACGGATTTTATAAAGGGTTTTATTAAGGCCGACGTAGTGAATTGGGAGGATTTTGTAAAATTTGGAGGTTGGAGTAAGATAAAGGAAACCGGGAAAATGAGATTGGAGGGTAAGGAATATATAGTTAATGATGGCGATGTCATATATTTTCATATCAATACCGTTAAATAATGTACTCTGCAAATTGCCTGAAAGTGGCGCTTAACAGGGTAAATACATAAATAATATTTATGAAAAAAACAATTGGCATATTGGCGTTATTTATCGTTCTTATCGCTGGGGCGATGCTGTTTAGCGGGTGCGGAAAGAAATCTGATAATTCGGATATTAAGGACGGGAATACTCAGAAAATTGAAGATCAATCTGACAATTCAGAATTTATTATCGGTAAGCCTTGGATACAAGTAGTAAAAGAAGGTGTTTTTTTAGTTGTAGCTGACGCGGAAAATAAAGTTTTGAAAACAGGGGATGAAATAGATAATGGTGCGACAATTGAAACTGACGAGCATGGCTTGGCTAATGTATTTTTTCCGGACGGATCAGTAGCCAGACTTGATTCGCAGACCAAAATTACGGTTTTAACAGGAGATTTTAATGAAAAAACTAAAACATTAACAGTCCGGATAAAATTAGTTGCCGGAAATTTATGGTCAAAAATTATGAAGCTGGCAACGCCAGAATCTGTTTGGGAAGTTCAGACCACTAATGCAGTCGCCGCGGTTCGTGGCACAGCATTTGGCATGAGTTTTTTTGAAGGAAATACCAGAGTGATCGGATCAGAGCATAATATTGAAGTTAACCCGGTTAATCCGGAGACGGGAGATGTTATTGAAAGCCAACGCGTAGTAGTTGAGGAACAAAAATATTTGGAGATATCAGATGTTTTGGCGCTTAATTATGCCAGTGGGGAGAAATATCTGACAGATAGCATAAAGCAAATAAATGATGTTTTACTCAGCGAAGAGTGGATAAGGAATTCGCAGGAAGCCGACCGGGAAATAAATAATCGGTTGCAGAGTTTTGAAGAAAGCGGTTTAACAAGCGATCAGGCGCTTGAAAGATATCGTGAAACAATAAAAGAATTTGAGTTGTTAAATATCGGCGATGATTCGTCTTACAGAACAATTCAAAGTGATGACAGTATTGATTTGTTAGGTGTGACTCCGACTGATACCAGTACAACGACAGAACCGGTGGTGACTGAAAGAGTGCCACAGAAATAAAAAACGGTCCGAATGGTGGGCCGCGAAAAAACTACTGAAGACAATCAATTTTTTTTGAATCGCCAAATTTCCCGTCCGACTTTTTGATTCGGACGGACATATAACAGGGAATCATTGATTCGATTCTCTGTTTTTAGTAATGCTTCAGGCGTAAAGCCGAGTGTTTTTAAATTTTCTTTAATATTTACAGTTATCCATTCACCCCTGTCTCTGAACCTCGGAAATACAATAATAACCCGCCCGCCCTTTTTTAAAATTTTTGAAAAAGATATAAATGCCATCCGATAAAGTACGGAGAGTTCGGATGCTTGTCTGCGTAGTTCAGTCGTGTTTTCCTTGCCGTGGAGTGGCTTTCCAAGGAATGGCTCGGTAATAATATTATCCACTAATTCAGAACCAATAATTTTTGGAAGGGACGAAACGTCGGATTCGTGCAAATCTATTTGTATATTTTCCAGCCCTACATTTTTTGAAATCAGCCAATCAATATTTGACTGTGTATCAGCAATGGCTTTTCTTGATTTATCGGCACCAATAATTTTATCTACACCCATTATCATCGCCTCAGTAATAATGGTACCTGAACCGCAAAAAGGATCTAAAATTGTATCCCTCTTTTTGATAAATGATAAATTTAGCATTATGCGCGCCAATTTCGGCGGTAACATTCCGCTTAAGTCATCGCGTTCCGGCCGGCCAAAATCACGGTCGCCCCATTCTTTGAACGGCTGGATCACGGTTGTTTTCGCGACAAAAAAATTACTGCCTTCTTGAGAGATTAAAAATTCCCTGCCTCGTCTATCCAGACCATTTTTTTCCACAGTTACCGTTGATAAAATAGCCTCCCCATTGAAAACATAACGCGCTGAAATCCCTGATTGTTTAAGTCGTTTTTTGACTTCTTTGCCTATTATTTCAGAAAATTTTGCGTTTCCTCCCGCACAATAGTTGCTTATTCCAAATATTACTTTTCCCGGGATAGTGTTTAAATTTTCGTAAATTTTCGTTATCAGAGATTCTTCGTCGTCTGTTGAGAAAAGGCCAGTTGCGATTTTTACTGTGCCCCCCAATCGCTTCATTATCTCACATTCATCAAAGTTTCTTCCGCTGACAATAAAAAATGGCGGTTTGTATATACCTCCATTACCATTAAGCTCTAAAACAGCGGATATTTCGGCGGCGGAAAGATCAGGGAACGATCCTAAAATAAACCATTTTTCATTTTCAATTGAACGCAGCATGAAATAGAAATTAATTTATCATGTTTTCGGCCGGCTCACTTGATGTTGTCATAATAATTTCAGAAACCGGTTTTTGATCCAAATAAATATATGAATTATAAAAAAATATGTTTCTCGCTTTTTCCGGTATTGGTGAGGTGTTATTTTTTTTATCAATAATTTCTTCTACTCGCGTTACAGCCGAAGAATTTATATCAGCTGTAACTTCTAAACCCGTTTTTTGAATGATTTTTTCATTGGTTGAATTAAACAGGCTGACTGCACGGCGATATACAGATATTCCATAAATGCAAAGACAGATGGTGATAATGATTATGACAGAAAGCGAAGAAATGAGCCAAATAATGTAATTTTTTTCGCTCGCACTTAGAGGCCTCTTTAATATGGTTTTTTTATTCTGTCGGTTGGGCATATAGAGATAAATTTAGCCGCACGTTCGCATTTATTTGTGCACTATTTTCCGCGCTTAATGAACCGGATGGTAAAAACTCAATTTTTTGGATTGATATGACATATTTATATGTTTCCAGGGCAGATAAATATTTGATCATATTAGACAGCGGACCTGACACATTTAACACAATGTCAATCCGGTTGTCGGTATAATTATCCAAATTTGAACTGACAATTTTATAAGTTACGTTATTTATTGCCGCAATGTTCTCGAAGTCTGTAATTAAGGAAAGTTCATCTCCGGTTGTGAATAAAAATTGACCGAAGCTGTCTATGCGTCCACCGACTGATTTTATCATAGCTAAACTGTCTCGCAAATTTTCAGTGCTTAAATTTCTTTTGTTTAATGACTCAATCCGGGTGGAGATAGTGTTTGATTGAGTGCTGATTCGGTTTGAAATGTAAACTCCAGCAACAATAAGCAATATATTCGCGGTCAGCGAAATTGCGAGAAAAATAACTGTTTTTTTAACGGCGATATTCATTTATTTGGCGGTTAAATTATTTTCCATTTTTATCGTCAGCTGGATTTGAAATGTGACATCATTTTTTTGCAGAAGCTGGGATGTGGGCAAGTATGTTTTTTCTACCCAAGGGAGCGCGGCTAGCCGGGCTTCATAAGCAATAAGCGCGTCTCGGGTTTTAGCCGTGCCTGGTATATTTATTGAAAAATCATTTATATCAAGAGTGATGCCTGTAATTTTTATATCCTGCGGGACTGAATTAATAATTGACCAAAAACGGGAAGTCAGCAAGCCAAAATTTTTTCCGGCAAGATTAAGCTGCTCGGCTCGGTCATTGATTTTGCGAATTTCTTCATTATAAAATGCGTAGCGTTGGCCTGAATCCATTGATAGCTGGTTTATTATCTTAACCTGATCAAAAAATAAGAAATATATTAATCCGAGAAAACCGTCAAAAATAATTAGGATAATAAAGAGACAGCGCATAACATTGCGAATCCAGGCCGCAAAGGCGACGGTTTTGACCACTCGTCGGTCTTCGTCTTTTAAAAAATTTAGATGAATTGGCATCATACTATTTAATAAGCGGCCATTCGGTAGCTCTCAAGGCAAGCCCGATTGCCGAAGCCATTGCCAAGCTGTCTCCCTTTTCATTATTCAAATTTGGATTAAATAAATTTTTCCACACATTACCAGGGGCGGATTCAATTTTCAGCTTGTCTGACAAAAATTTGTCCAGATTAAACATCCCGGAAAGCCCCCCGGACATAGTAATGTGAGTGACCGGGTTTGGCTCGAAGAAATGGTCGCGGTAAAAAGCTGTCGCCTGATAGATACTATCAACCAATTTTTCGCTAAGTTCAGTTATGATTTTTAAATATGCTGGATATTTGTCGCAATAGTTTAGACCGTTATTATCTTTTAGCGCCGTTGCCGCGGCTAACTCGATTTTGAACTGCTGCATGATGGAAGTATCAATTAAATCTCCGGAAAAATTTAGTAGTGAACTGAACTGTATGGAACCTTTGTCATAAATTATCAAGCTTGAACGGGACCCGCCCAAGTCGAGGACCGCCCTGGCTTCGCCTGAGTATTCTTTGTCTGCGGTAATCATTGACCGAGCAATGGAGAGGTCTTCGATTTCCAAAGCTAATGGCGATAAGGAAGCTGATTTTAACAGATTTGAGTATGATTCAACAATTGTTTTCGGCGTTGCGCCGAGAAGGGCGAAGGTGGCACTGGGTTTAAGTGTTTGTCCGCGGATTATCTGCCAGTCAATATTCATTTCATTAATATCCATCGGCAAATGCTTCGCTGCTTCAAATCGTATTGTTTCGTCGCTGATTTCATTTTCCGGAGCGCTGATGCGGATTAGCTTTAGAAATGTTTTTGTAATAGGCAGGTTAGCGACTACCCATGGCGTATGAATTGCCGGAGCGTCTTTTTGTCTGCTTAACAAAATTTTAATTTTTTCCTTGGCTAATTCAGCCTGTAAAATTTCTCCGTTTGAAATACAACCGGCCGGTAAAGATATCTTTCGGATATCGCGTACCGCATATCGTGGTACACGTCCAATTCTGGTTTCCTTTTCAAGGCGTACAAGTTTGAGCGATGAATCACCGATATCAAGCCCGAAGGCGTCATTGAATGGACTATTGATAAACATAAGTCTAAATATTTTGTGCCAATGAATACATTGGCATGATGACCGCTACAGCGATGCCGGCTACTCCAAAACCAAGCAATAAAATAATTACTGGTTCAATAATGGCAGTAAAATTATTCATGGTTGTCTCCACTTCATTATTATAATATTCCGATAATTCCACAAGCATATTTTCCATTCGGCCTGATTGTTCGCCGACCATTATCATTTCAATTACCATAGGCGGAAAAGTTACCGGAAAACGCGACAGCACTTCAGATAGCGCTTCGCCCCGCTTCAATGCTTCTGATGTAGCGAGCAGATTATTCCTGAATACTACATTGCCCAAAACCTCTGATGAAATTCTGACAGCTTCGACAACCGGGATGGTTGATGCCAGAAGAGATGAGAGTGTCAATGTGAATCGCGCCAAATTAATTTTTTTTATTATGACCCCGGCGATTGGAAGACGCAAATTTAAAGAATGTACAGCGTATTTAAATGATGGAAGTTTCATCAGGCGTGCGAATGAAGCGATAATTATACCGACAATGATCAATACCAGCCACCAATAATTCTGAGCAAATTTTGTGAGACTGATTAGAAAACGAGTGGCTAACGGGAGCTCTGCATCCATCTCGTCAAACATAACCATGATTTTTGGCAAAATATAGAAGACAACAAATATGGAAATGCCGACCATGGCAATAATAATAATGAGCGGATAAATCATGGCGCCACGCACCTTTGATGATATTTGTTGACTTTTTTTCATCTGGTTGCTGATTTGCGTAAGCGCTTCTTCCATTTTTCCGGCTACTTCGCCGGCCGCAATCATGCTGACATAAATTTTCGGAAAAATCTTGGGATAGTGCGCAAGTACTTCGCTCAACTGTTTCCCGGTTTCTACCTGAGCTTTAATTTCAGAAATAATTTTTTTAAGTTTTTTATTTTTTACTTCCTGACTAAGCACGTGTAAACTGGCCACAATTGAAAGTCCGGCTTTTGTCATTATCTGCAGGTGATGAACAAATAGATATTTTTCAACAAAAGGCACGCTGGTCAGGTTGTCCGTGAGCCAGAATTCTATTTTTTTCCAAAAAGTTAGCTTATTTTCGCCCTCCATAAATATTTAGTCCTTGGTTACGCGTAAAATTTCGCTAATTGTGGTGATTCCCATTTTTGCCTTAATTAAGCCGTCCTCGGACATGGTTAGCATTCCGAATTTCTGGGCAATCGTCTTAAGATCGGCTGCTGTGGCGTGTTCATTAATTTTCTTAGTTATTTCATTATTAATTTCCAGCACTTCATATATGCCAAGACGCCCTTTATATCCTGTTTGGTTGCATTTTGTGCAACCGGTACCGCGATAAAAAGTAATTTCTTCAAGAGTTTTTTCTCCCTCGTCTAAGACGCCAGCTTGTTTAAATAAATTAATAATTTTCTCTACGCCGAATACTTTGGATAATTCATTTAAAGAATTTTTGTCCAATTTAAATTCGGATTTGCAAAATGTGCAAATTTTTCTTAACAACCTTTGTGCGACGATCAGGTTTACGGTATAAGCAACGAGAAATGGGGGCACCCCCATGTCAATCAAACGCGGTAGCGTGGTAGGTGCATCATTGGTGTGTAAAGTTGAGAGCACCAGGTGTCCGGTCATGGCCGCATGAACAGAAATTTCAGCTGTTTCTTGGTCTCGGATTTCTCCGACCATGATTATATTTGGATCTTGTCGTAAAAAAGAACGCAACCCGGTGGCAAAAGTGAAGCCAACTCTGGGGTTAATCTGACTTTGGTTGATACCCTTTATACGGTATTCAATCGGGTCTTCAATAGTGGAAATGTTCACACCAGGCTGGTTAAGTATGCTTAATACGGAGTAGAGCGTGGTGGTTTTACCGGAACCAGTTGGGCCCGTAACAAGAATCATGCCGTTTGGTTTTTTTATGGCGCGTTCAAGCGCTTCTTTTGGCCCTTTAAGAAAACCAAGCTGGTCTAATGTCAGGGATTTAGCGCCCTCCGGTAAGAGACGCATTACGATTTTTTCGCCGTCGTACACCGGGATGATGGAAACCCGGAAGGCGGTTTTTTCATTTTGAATTCTAATTTTAAAACGGCCGTCTTGCGGAGCCATATGCTCATCAAGTTTGAGGTTCGCCAGAATTTTTATTCTGGCGACAATTCCGTTTTGTAAGCTTTTTGGCAGAGTCATTATTGGTTTCAACACACCATCAATGCGATAACGAATTCCTAATTCCATTTCACTCGGTTCGATGTGTATATCTGAAGCACCTTCATAAATGGCATGTTCCAGGATACTATTAACAACATTAACAATCGGCAGTTCTTCAGCTACTTTTTTTAGGTCTCCGCTGGAAGCGGCTTCGGCCGATTTTTCCTGAATAATTTTAAACTCCTCTTCAAAACCCGTCCGATACATGCGCAGCGCCCCTTTCATTTCAGTCGGAGATGTTACCGCAATTTTTGGTTCTAATCCGGTTTTTCGGCGGATAAACTCGGCGGCTTCAATATCCGTCGGATCTGTCATCGCGAGCAAAACCTCATTTTTTGTCTTGTCGTAAGCAACCACATTGTGCGTCAGCGCTAGAGGATTGGGGACAAGATTGATAACATCCTGCGGGATATCGCGGCCTTTGAAGGTTACGAATTCCAGGCCGAGATATTCAGCTATCTTCAAAAAAAGCGCGTTTTCATCTAAAATATTTGCGCCTATGGCGATCTCAACTAAGTCCTTATTTTGCGCGGTAGCGTCTTTTTTTGCCTGTTCCCATTTCTTTTCATCGCTTAAAAGACCAAATTTTTTTACAACCTCCTCTAATATATTTATTGGTAGCATATTGTATAAGCAAAAAATCACCGTGAAGGTGTAATTCAAGTGTATTATAGCATATAAATTGGATATTTGCGAGAGTTATGAACCTGCTTGTTAAATATTCTTGTTTTATCAAATTTTTGTCATTATTTAGAGAGGATTATTTGAATTACATGCAATATTTTATGGGGTTAAACTGACAAAATCCGCTAAAATGTGTGGGTTTGGCACAGTTAAAGGAAGTCTGTAATAGATGATGCTATTTGGCTGGAATTTATCAGGGTTGACTAATTTTACGCTTATGCTATATTAAATGCGCTAAAAAGGTAAACATTTCAGATTTACCGTAATTTGTAAAAACGTATATTATGAGAAAATATGAGCTATTGCTAGTTTTGCCTGGAACGCTTGATGAAAAAGAAGCGGAGGCCAAAACAAAAGAAGTAATGGACATTGTCAATGAATTCGGTCAGGAGGCGGACGTGAATGTGATGGGAAAAAATCGTTTGGCGTATCCGATAATGCAAGTACGTTATGGCTATTTTTATACAGTTGTCTTTTCCGCTGAACCGGAAAATGTGAAGAAGATTGAAGAGAAATTAAAATTGAGTCGCGGGTTACTTCGTGGGATCGTTACTCATTTTAATAAAGCGGTAGTCGGGTCTCAAAAAATTACATATTTTAATAATGAAGTGCCGCAGGATGAACAGGCACGGACTATTGTTATTGACAAGACGGAAGAGCAGGATATGGAATCGGAGCCAGTCCTAGAGTCGACGCCGGAGAACGCCACTGAGACGGTAGAACCAATTAGTGAAAATCCGGCTGAAATTGAGCAGGAAATGATTGAGAAACCGAAACCACCAGTGAGAGCGAAAACACTTGATTTGAAAGACATTGATAAAAAATTAGATGAAATTTTGGCCGACGATAGTATAAATATCTAAATAAACTAATGTTATTACCGCGAATTTTTCTTCGCCGGTTGGCGGAGTAAATTCAGAACTATATATTTCTATGGATTTAAATAAAGTGATGATCATCGGCAATATGACCCGTGATCCGGAAGTGCGTACCACTCCAACTGGCCGTTCAGTAGCTTCTTTTAGTATTGCGACCAATCGTATCTGGACGGACGCTAATGGGCAAAAACAAAAGCAGGCAGAATTTCATAATATTGTATTTTGGGCGAAATTAGCAGATATTGCCGGGCAATATCTGAAAAAAGGACAGAAAGTTTATGTGGAGGGGCGTCTGCAGACTCGCGAATGGACGGGCCAAGATGGCATCAAGCGATATCGCACGGAAATTATCGGTGAAAATATGATAATGCTTTCGGCTAAACAAGGCGGTGGTGGTGAATGGAGCGGAGGCGGAAATACACCGGCCACGGCAGAAGAGCCAATGGGGGAAGTGTCTGAAGAAGAGATAAAAGTTGAAGATATTCCTTTTTAATCAATATTTATTTTTGTTCAATTATGAATTCTACGAAAGTACAAGTAAGCAAGGCATGTCATTACTGTGTGAACAACAAGACTGCGGTTGATTATAAGGATGTCGTCAATCTTCGTCGTTTTGTTTCTTCATATATGAAGATAGCGCCCAGACGAAGAAGCGGATTGTGCGCTAAACATCAGCGACAGGTGTCAAGCGCGATAAAGCGCGCGCGACAGGCCTCGCTTATGCCTTTTATACCAAAGTAAAAAAGATTACCCCGCACCTGCGGGGTAATTTAATAATATGTCAACCTGGTCTGATTTAAAAAATAATCCGCGTCTTCACGAAATTTACAAAAAGCGTTTAGAAATAACCCATCTAATACGCAATTTTTTTTGGTCTGAAGATTTTCAGGAAGCGGAAACACCAGTCGCCTTAAGATTACCCGGACAGGAGCCGTATTTAAATCCTATTCAGGTTCTGATTCATGATCCGCACTGTGTTGAGAATAAATTTTATCTGCAAACATCCCCTGAATTTGCCATGAAAAAATTATTGGCCGCGGGTTATGACAAAATTTTTCAGATATGTAAATGCTTCCGGGATTTCGAACAATTCGGCGGCAATCACAACACTGAATTTACTATGATTGAATGGTACCGCGCGCCGGGAACTTTTGAAGAAATAATGGATGATACGGAAAAATTATTTAAATATGTGGCAGCTGAGTTAAAGGTGAAAAGTGTGAAGTACAAAGATAGAGAAGTCGATATTTCAGGTGGATGGGAAAGGATGAGTATGCGTGAGGTATGGAAAAAATATTTAAATGTTGAATTAGATGAATATTTGAAAAGTGAAACGATAGCGGAGTTGGCGCGAGAGCAAGGGTATGTGGCCGAAGAAAAAGAGGCGTATGAAGACTTATTTTACAAATTATTTTTAAATGAAATTGAACCAAAGCTTGGAGTGGAAAAGCCGATAATGATTTATGATTATCCTGAACAGATGACGTCGCTTTCACGAATATCAAAAAATGATTCACGTTATGCTGAGAGATTTGAACTGTATATTGCAGGTTTGGAATTGGCCAACGCATTCGGTGAAATAGTTGACCCGATCGAACAAAAAAAACGGCTTGAAGCAGACAAAAATAAGCGAAAAGAGCTGGGTAAAGAGATTTGGCCGGTAGACCCAGATTTTATTTCCGCTCTTGAATCAGGTATCGTGAGTGCCGGTGGAATCGCCCTTGGTCTTGATCGGATGATAATGCTTTTTACCGGGGCAAATGACATAAATGAAGTGATTTTTCAGGCCGTGGGCGACCTGATAGGAAATGAGTAATTGGATGGCGTATAATTAGTTGTTCTTTTTATAAATACAATATATTTGGATCAGAGTTTATAACTAACAAGTGGCCCGTGACTAATATGGTTGCGGCGTCTGCAACGAAGGAGGCCTTTATGGAAACTATTATTGCTATTATAATATTTTTGGTCATAATTGGATCGTTGGCCGACAGCTCGAGTAAGAAGAAAAATACCTGCAGGCGGCCCTCTATACCTGCCCCCAAAAATCGTGAATATCGCCCTGATCCGAAGTGTGACATTTGCCATGATTCACCGTGTAGTTGTAGTGCCCTGGATAGCTAGCAGGATCAATAAGGTGGTCGTTGGTAACTTCAACAGGCGAGCGCGCTTCTCAACGCCCGCCTTTTTTCTTTAAAATATAGATCGGTTTCAATTTGCATGGGTCTTACGTCTGATTGACATCTTTGTAAATTTTCGCTAAAATCCCGCTGTCTTGAATTTTAATTAAAGATATATGGCCTCAACATCAGAAATAAGAAAAGGCGTGGTTATCCGCCACCAAAATAATTTATTCGTTGTCGTTGAATTTCAACATGTTAATCCGGGCAAGGGTGCAGCTTTTGTACGCACTCGCATGAAGTCTCTTGCCACCGGCAAGGTGATGGAAATTACCTATAAAACTGTTGAATCAGTGGATATTGTATCGGTTGATTTTATGACTATGCAGTATCTTTACAAAACCGGCGACAATTATGCGTTTATGAATATGCAGTCATATGAACAGATTGAAATGAACGGAGATTTGGCCGGCGATGACGCAAAATATTTAAAAGAAGGACTGGAGGTAATTGTCGGTATGTATAATGGCCAGCCGGTTAGTATCCAACTCCCGAAAAAAGTTCAATACAAAGTGGTTGAAGCGCCACCTGCGGTAAAAGGAGACAGTGCCTCAGGAAATGTTACCAAGGAAGTTATTTTGGAGAACGGTTTGCATGTCGCGGCTCCGATATTTATTAAAGAAGGTGAAGATATTTTGGTTAATACTGAGACAGGTGAGTATTCGGCCAGAGCGTAAAGTTTTAATAAAAAACACCCCGACTATTTTCGGGGTGTTTTTTAAATTTTTCTACCAATCATTTTTTGCACTATCGTCGTCATCATCATCATCATCATCTTCCTCCTCGTCGTCTTCTTCGAGGGCGGTGATTTCTTCCTCTTCCTCTTCATCTTTTTCTCCGGCTGTTTCATGGAACCCCACCATTTCCTCTTCTTTCTCATCTTCAACTAAGCCGTCATTTTCGCTGTCAAACTCGTCGATGTTGTTACTCGTCATAGCTTGTATAAAAGCTTAAAAATAATTAATAAATTTTTCCAGCATAATAGCATGGAAATAAAAAATTGTCAATATTATATTAGCGGAAAAATATATACCAGACAAGAAATATCTGAATAGCCAGAATTGCGGCAAGTGGCGCCTGAAAACTTATTTTTTTAGTTTTATGACGAAAAATTTTCATGCCGGCAAGGGCGCCCAATGATCCGCCTATTAGTGCTAAAATAAGGAGTGTTTTTTCGCTGATACGCCTGGCGCCGGTGATGCCTGATTTGGATTTATCAAGACCATATATTAAGAAGGCCGTCAGATTAAGGGCCGCAAGATAGGCTATTATTACCCAATGATAAATAGTGAATGTTATCTGATTCATATTGATACCATTATATCAAAATATTCGTTGTTTATAAATATTGACTAATTATTTGTATTTTTGTAATATATCTCCACAATAATACTGCCAGAGATGTTATCTGGTAATGCGGGTATCATATATGGCAAAAAGCATATATGACACCCTCGTTCGGAAATGTAAAAACTTTGTTTTTCCATTTCGCTCGTTGCGGGTATCATATAACGGCTATTATCCCAGTTTTCCAAACTGGTGACAGGGGTTCGACTCCCCTTACCCGCTCAAAAATAATCAGGGCTGAAAGCCCTGATTATTTTTGAATGTAGTGAAGGGAGTCGAACGGGCAGAAGCGAGACGCGAAGTTTTTGCGGAAGCAAAAACAAGTTGGCGAGAGTCGTCGGACTGCCAGTGGCAGTCCGACGCTGCCCAGGACAAGGAGACGAGACGGTTGCGGCCGGCGAGGCGACGAGGAACTCCCCTTACCGCTCAAAACACACAGACGCCAGACTGTGTGTTTTTATTCGTCGTTTAGTGATATTATATATCATAATATGCAGTTATCTATTACATCTCAAACAATTGATTGGCTATATAAGCGTTTTGAAACTTCAGAGCAGGGATTGTTGCCGACTGAAGCCGAACTCCGCCGAAAAAAATATGGCTTGAATGAATTATCGGCTAAAGAGATAAAGTGGTGGCATATTTTAGGCCGTCAATTTAGGTCGCCTTTTATTTATTTGTTAATTTTTGCCGCAAGTTTGGCGCTTGTGATGAGAGAATTAATTGATGGTTTAATGATTTTGGTCTTCGTGATGATAAACGCTACCTTAGGGTTTGCGGAAGAATATCATTCAGAAAGATCTTTGCGCCTGTTAAAAAAGTTTGTAGTAACGAAAGCGCGCGTCAGGCGCCACGGCCATGAAATGCTGGTTGATTCATGTCTTCTTGTACCCGGCGATGTCGTTCTTATTGAAACGGGCGATGTGGTGCCGGCAGATTTACGTTTTATTATTACAAATGGGCTTTCAATTGACGAGTCGGTTATTACAGGAGAGTCGGCACCTCAAAATAAATCTGTTGCGACTTTAAAGCACGAAGCTAAACAATTGAGTGATGCGACAAATTTTGGTTTTATGAGTACAGTTGTTTCTGCCGGAAAGGGTGTCGGTGTGGTTGTTAACACCGGAAAAGATACCGCGGTTGGGGGAATGGCAAAATTGACATCGGAAACTGAACGTAAAAGTTCTTTTGAAAAAGGTATCGCCAGATTCAGTTCATTCATATTGCGAATGGTTGTTCTAATAATCGTATTGTTATTCGCGGCCAATATCATTATTAAAGGGCCGGAAGCTGATTTGGGTAATTTATTATTGTTTTCTATAGCACTTGCGGTTAGTGTTATTCCGGAAGCATTACCTCTAGTTACTACATTATCTCTCTCCCGGGGAGCTTTACGTATGGCAAAAGGAAGCGTTGTAGTTAAACGCTTGTCTGCGGTTGAAGATCTGGGTAGCATAGAAGTTTTGTGTACTGATAAAACCGGAACAATAACGGAAAATAAATTGGTGGTGAAAGAAGTGTATTCCAAGGACGAAAGAGCGTGTTTGTTGAGCGCTGGTGCGGCATCGTCATTTATTGGTGAGGGGAAGCAGGAACCAAATAATGCATTTGATTTGGCCATCTGGAATAATTTAATTGCCACGGAGAAGAAAAGCGTACTGAAGTGTGGCCGGATAAATGAAATGCCGTTTGATCCTGCCAGGCGCAGAAATAGCGTGGTGGTGAAGAACAATGGCGGCTGCCGGTTAATTGTACGGGGCGCCGCTGAATCGGTACTGCCTCTTTGCGAACATTTAGGGAATGGGGAATTAAAAAGGATACTGAAATGGGTTGCGGATAAAGGTGTGGAAGGTTGCCGCACAATAGTTGTGGCTGAGAAAAAATGTGAAGAGATGATTTCCTATGATGACGGGGCTGAAAAAAAATTGATATTTATCGGAGCAATCGCTTTTGACGATCCGATAAAGTCGTCAACAATTTCCGCTATTGAAAAAGCTAGACGCCTGGGCGTTCAAGTTAAAATACTAACCGGCGATAGCCGGGAAGTGGCCGGCGCCGTGGCGCTAAAAGTTGGTTTAATTGATGACGCAAGCAAAATTATCACAGGAGAAGAAATTGATGTTTTACCGGAAAAAAAGCGTGCCGCGGTGATATTCGAAAATAGCGTTTTTGCCAGAGTTTCTCCGGAGCAGAAATACCGGATTATTGAAGTACTCCAAAGCAAACATGAAGTTGGCTTTTTAGGAGAAGGTATCAATGACGCGCCGGCGCTAAAATTGGCCAATGTTGCCTTAGCGGTTAACAGTGCGTCGGATATCGCGCGGGAAGCATCAGACATAGTATTGCTTCATTCAAGTTTGGCGGTAATTATTGACGGGATAAAAAATGGCCGGGAGGTTTTTGCTAATACGGTGAAATATTTAAAGGTCACTTTAGTTTCAAATTTTGGAAATTTTTATGCTATTGCCGCCGCGTCTCTGATCGTGCCTTTTCTGCCGATGTTGCCGGTTCAAATATTGCTTCTTAATTTGCTGTCTGATTTTCCGATGGTTGCAATCGCCACTGATAAAGTGGACAAAGAGGAACTGCGGCGGCCACGTTCGTATAATATCCGCGAGGTTGTTCTGATGGCTATTATTTTAGGTTTAGTCAGTACGATATTTGATTTTATATTTTTTGCAATATTTTTTCACCGCGAACCAGCTGTACTGCAAGCAGGGTGGTTTATCGGCAGCGTATTAACCGAATTAATTTTAATATATTCTATTCGAACGCGGCTGGCTTTTTGGAAGGCAAAAATGCCCTCTTGGCCGCTTCTCATATTAACTGTTTCGGCTGTAATATTCTCCGTGTTTTTACCACTTTCACATTTTGGCCGGTCCATTTTTAAATTTGGCATATTGTCACTGCGGGATATTTTCACGATATTAATCGTTGTTTTTATCTACTTTATTATCACCGAACTATTGAAGCGTATATATTATGCAAAAATAGGTAACGGAAAATTAGCCGCTTGATCGTTTCTTGACAAAATGGAGTTATTTTTGTACAATGTTGACACAAATACAGAGTAAATATCGCGCGGGTATGCTCAGGTATAGCCGCGTCGCTCGGAAACAATGAACGAGCTAGCTTATTCATTGTGTTCCTCACTCGCGGGTATACTCAGGTATATCCGCTCATTCGGAGAAAGTATACGAGTTTGCTCGTCTACTCTGCTCCTCATTTCGCGGGTATACTAAGGTATACCCACTCATTCGCGGAAAATGTCAAAATAAATTTTGCCACTTTGCCGCTCATTTCGCGGGTATAGTACAACGGTTAGTATACGTCCTTGCCAAGGATGAGATGGCGGTTCGATTCCGCTTACCCGCTCTGAATATTATTGCGGATACTTGTCCGCGATAATATTCAGGGGAAAATATAGCGGGGTAGAGCAATTGGCAGCTCGTCGGGCTCATAACCCGAAGGTTCCCGGTTCAAGTCCGGGCCCCGCAACAAAGTTGCGAAGGGGCAGTAACCACTGCTCTTTTGTATTTGTGCCGCGCAGGGACGCTTTGCGTCCCGTAGGCGGCTAACCATGTTTTGCGTGAATCGGTTCAAGTCCGGGCCCCGCAACAAAGTTGCGAAGGGGCAGTAACCACTGCTCTTTTGTATTTGTGCCGCGCAGGGACGCTTTGCGTCCCGTAGGCGGCTAACCATGTTTTGCGTGAATCGGTTCAAGTCCGGGCCCCGCAACAAAGTTGCGAAGGGGCAGTAACCACTGCTCTTTTGTATTTGTGCCGCGCAGGGACGCTTTGCGTCCCGTAGGCGGCTAACCATGTTTTGCGTGAATCGGTTCAAGTCCGGGCCCCGCAACAACTAAAAACATCTCCGCATAAGCGGAGATGTTTTTAGTTGTTGCAATGAAATTATTTATTTTTATCCAAATTCTTTCGGAAAGAGTTTTCGTACATATCCCAAAATGCCATCATCAGCGCGGCAATAATCGGACCGATGATAAAACCAGAAATTCCAAATACAGCAATGCCGCCTAATGTGGAGAGTAATACTAGCAATGGGTGCATCTGCGAGTCTTTCCCAACCAATATTGGTCGTAAAAAATTATCAATAGTGCCGATTACCAGTCCGCCAAAAAGTATCATGCCGATGCCGGTCCAAGTGTGCCCGGTGATAAGCATAACGATAGCGACCGGCAACCAAATAAAGTATGGGCCGACGCCAGGGACTGAAGACGCGAGAACCATCAGAATGCCCCAGATAATAGCTCCGTCGATTCCGACAACAGCAAACATTAAACCGCCCAGCGCGCCCTGTATTAATCCGACAATCAGCGATCCTTTTATTGTTGCTCTTGCCGTTGAAGTGAATTTATCATAAAGCATTTTTTCATGTTCATCCCCAAGCGGGCACAGATGCATCATCTTTTTGAGAATTTTTTCTCCGTCTCGTATAAAAAAGAACAGGGTATAAAAAGAAACAAATAACATTATTAAAAATATAATAGTGTTTTGAGTGAACGACTTTGCGCTGCTGATAAGAAATGTCGTCACGCCTTTTGTTAATTCTGAAAATTTTGCCGCCCAAAAAGCTTCGTCGATATTTAATCTTGTGGTATAAGGGTTATTTTTCACCCACTCTATAGCATTGTGTATGCTATTGTTAATCTCTCCTCCATTTGAGGCGAGGGATGAATATAAATTAATTGATTCTTTTACGACCAGAGAGCTGACTAAAATAAGCGGAATTATTATAATGAAAAAAATGACCGTCATTGTAATGGCCGTACTTAAATTTGGGACATTCAATTTTTTATTTACTATGCGGTAGAGCGGATAAAAGATACCGGCGATAATTGCCGCCCAGAAAATTGGATAGGCAAATGTTTTTATTATCCAAAGAAAAGCGATTGATACAATCGCGAGTAATGTTAAGAAAAGAAAGTTGCGGATTTTAGCAAAGTCCATATTAGATTATAAATAAATGATCGTGTGTTTATTGTATCAAAATGTCGGCATTACATCAATTTATTTAAAAAGGGGAATGCTTCATAAAGGGTCTGCTTTGAAATTACACGAAGAACAAGAATTAAGGCGGCGTAGATAAATATGCCCAACAATATTGAAATAAAAAGGTTTAATGGTTGCATGAAATAGACTGAAAACCCCATAATGGCGCTGGCAAATAGGATTTTTGTAAATGCTGACAAACGAGGCCAAAAACCGGAGAAAATACCGGTAATTATCATAAGTCCGGCGCCGGCAAAAATTTCTGAACCGACGCGTACCCAGGCGGCGCCAAAGCCGCCGAATTTTGGGATTAATATGAAATAGGCGATAGTCGCGAGAATAGCGGCCGGCGCGTATATCCAAAGAGCATGTTTTTGCCGTCCGATAGCAAGATTTATGTGCCCGAAAACCATGCCAAAACAAAACCCGAAAATCGTTAGAATTTGAATTTTAAGATATGGCCCGGATAAGATAAAATCAGGGCCTGCGACAAAGCGCATAATTGGTTCGGCGAGAACAAATGTGCCCACAGCAATAGGAATTAAAAATAGGGCCATCAGGTCGAAACCCCGCTGTGATTGTTTTACAAAATCTTGCCGGATATTTCTTGAATATGCGAATGTGATAAGAGGCAGAAGCATTCCTATTAGCATTGAAGAAATTTGTAGGGCGATATCAATTATTCTATAGGCGGCGCCATACAAACCAACTTCTGTTTGTGTCACATAAAGAGGCAGGATAAGACGGTCACCCTGCAAATAAAAACAATTAAAAATGACCGCAAGAGCGACCGGCCATATTTTTTTGAATATGGCGCGACTGATAACACGGTCAATCTCAATTTTTATCGGTTCGGCTTTATACCACAAAAAGCCTGTGTAGGCGATAGAGCCCAGAGTAATGACGGCCATCATAGGGAGAAAACCGGCGTTTCCGAGAGCAATGAGCGAAAGTCCGGATACGAGTACAATCCTGCCAATTACTTCGCCGATAGCCTGAATGTGAAGAGCCAGTCTGGTTTGATAAAAAGCAACAAAAATTTGGTTGAGAGATACACCGATAAACGATATGGACATGATCACTGCGGCCCATTTAATTGGCGCGGGATAAGGGAAGAAGAAAATTGTTAACGGCACTAAACCTTGTGTCAGCACAGCGGTGATAAGTCGCCAAGTAAAAAGATTATTCAGCAGTTTCTTCTTATCGTGTTCCGGTTCGGAAAGCATGTTGGCGGTTACAACGTGAAAACCAAAATCCGTAAATATGCCAATGAATTGCAAAAAACCGATGGCAGTAGTGTACCAGCCAAATTTTTCAACACCGAGGCTTCTGGTCATGATAGCGACGGCGGCGAGACCAAGTAAAGTGCTGACAATTTTTCCGCCCAGTTGCCAGATTGTATTATTTGCGATTTTTCTTATTTCGGACATATTAGGCGAATTATATCATAAAAAAGTATAAATAGTAAGAAAAATCACACAATAAAATATCTATATAATTAGCAATATAATGATTTTTTTGATATAATATTTTAGGCTGGTTACGTTTTTTGATTTGATCCGTTATTCATTACTGAATATGTTAAAAAAGCATACAATTATTTTTTCTCTGGCAGCCATTGGCGCTCTGTTTTTTGGCGTTCAAAATGCATCGGCAATTGATTTTACGCCGCCTCCATTTAGAGATTTAAATTATGCGGGGTCCTATGTCAGCCAAACAGTAGCTGACCCGGTGACAATTGAGGCGGGGAAAAGCCGGGAGGTTACAGTAAAGATAAAAAATACCGGCAAGGCCACATGGTATAACACCGGCGCAAATTATATTTCTGTTTATACGGTTAATCCGAATTACAGAAACAGCGCGTTTGCTTCAAGCAACTGGATGTCAAAAAATCAGGTGACAAAAATATCAGCAACAACAAAACCAGGCGAGGTCGCTGAAGTAAAAATAACTTTAACCGCACCAAGTAAAATCGGTGATTATCGCGAGGATTTTTATTTGGCCGCCGAGAATAAAACATGGATAAAAAGCAGTTATTTCTTTTTAAAAATTAAAGTCGTTCCGTCAACCGGTGCAGTTAGTGTAAACAGTGGCTCAACAGATACAGCGCAGGAAACGGCCGGGAATTCTACTGAGGGCGTAAATGATCAGGCGCAGGAAGTTGTTAATGAATATCAGGCCAACCTAGTCGCTTTTTCCTCCCGCCAAGTCACGGCACGAGGCGGTGATTTAATTAACTTTAAGGTGAGGTACCGAAACAATGGCACTATTGCGTGGAACAATTATCTTTGGCAGGAAGCCGGAAGCAGCCGGAAAGGAGCTGATTCGGCGCGAGTAATTTTAGCCGATCAAAGCTGGGTTAATGAAAAAAAGATTTATGAAAAAACCGGTGCCGTTGTACCGGGCGGGGTAATGGAAATTAGTTACGCATTCCGGGCTCCGGCTGAGCAGGGTGAGTATGTAGCTCGTTTTCAACTGACCGCAGATGGGCATACTTTAGATGGCGGGACTTTGGAGATGCCGGTGACAGTTACTGCCGATGCTCCGGTCGGCTATACTTCGCCGACATTCACAAATAATGCTACAAGAGCTCTGGTCCCAGAGACGAAAATACGGGTTGGTTTGTACAAGGTGGAAAAACCGGTTAAATTCCAGTCTACATATAATTACCAAATTTGGGCTGGTCTGATTTTAAAAGGAATATTGCCGGCAAATGAACTCGCCGAAATTAAATATTTTGATGGGATATATACTTTTACCGCCGCATCTTTGAGTTTTACCGCACGAGATTTGGTTCGGTTTGTCCCTGAAGATGCGAATGGATATTTTACGCTGACAAATTACGAACGTTATGTCAGCTGGAAGGGCGCTAAGAATTTTAATGCCTATCGCGGAACCATGGAATTTAAGTATTCGAATAATAGTGCTGCGCCATGGGTGGTAAATGAATTACCGCTCGACACTTATGTTGCAGGTATCGCTGAAACATCAAATGGTGCGGCCATGGAATATATTAAGGCATTACTTGTTGCCGCGAGAAGTTACGCTTATTATCATATTAATAATGGCACGCCGGCTGACCAGCGAACTTTCGATGTTGTAGCAACAACGGCCGATCAGCTTTATTTGGGATATAATTCAGAAGTGTTAATGCCACGAGTGGTTCAGGCGGCGAGGGCGACATATGGTGAAATGGTA
Organism: Candidatus Magasanikiibacteriota bacterium; assembly: GCA_963802255.1. Lineage (GTDB taxonomy): Bacteria > Patescibacteriota > Patescibacteriia > Magasanikbacterales > GWA2-37-8 > JAPLWQ01. The sequence continues at coordinate 129,538 of CAWDHY010000001.1, forward strand.
ACATATGGCGGTACACCGGTAGTGACTCCATATTTTGGCCATTCAGACGGGCGCACCAGGACATGGAAAGAAGTTTGGGGTGGTACTGATAAACCTTGGCTTATAAGTGTAGAATGCAAATATGATGCCGGACAAAGTATGTTCGGGCACGGTGTCGGGATGAGCGCGCAAGACGCTGCTTATCGCGCAGATAAAGACGCGTGGACTTATGAGCAACTGTTGAAGCATTATTATACCGGTGTACAAGTGGAGAGAATATTTTAGGAACTGATTAATTAAAAATACCGGCTTTTTCGAGCCGGTATTTTTAATTATAGATTATTTTTTTATTACTACCTGTTCGCTATGATATTTTTTGTCTTCCGCCGATAAATCCAGAATCATCTCCCGTATATTATGCGGTCTTGGAATATTGTGCAGAGTAAATTTTGGTAAAGCACCTGCCGTCTGGATAATCACGCTTCCATAATTAAAAAGAGTTGCGAATACACCTTTTACTTCAGAGGTTGCGTCTTGTACTTGGTATAAATCCACCTCGGCCACCGTTCGGGAAAACAAGCTATTCTGATCAATATCGACTAGGCGATCATTTGTCATTATTAAGACATCAAGATAAAAAGTAACAAAATACGTAAAAAAATAAAGGATGACGGAAAGGTAGTAAATGCTTGCGAATAATACCAGTAATGGATATACAGTTGAACTTGTTAACCAGCTGGAAAAATTGGAACTTATCATCCAGTATAAGCCAAAAGGCACGGCTAATAAAATGATAAGAAAACCGATTGCTGGAAGAAATGTAAACCAATGCCGGCGAAGACGGCAAATGACTTTTTCGTATGATTTTGCATGTATAAAAGAATCAATTCCCATATCGTAAGATTATTGAAATTTTTTAAATGACAGCAAATCACCAAACCAGGCGGTGTCAAAAATAGTAACGCTTTGTTGCCAATCTATATCTGATAGCAGATACCAAGTCCCCCAGAGTACCAGAAGAGACACAACGATCAACATGATTGCCACTAAAATACTGGTAAATGTTAGAGCCGCAGTTTGAAACAAGTGGCCGACATTAATTAAGAAAAAAAGCCCGAATATGATTAAAAAAAGTAAAAAAATTATCAGGAAGATGTAAAGTGGAATTGATATCATATAAACAAATTCTTTATAAAAGAGTATTATTTTTTGGCTCATCAAATCCAAGATGGCGATAGGCGAGAGAAGTCGCTTTTCGGCCGCGCGGAGTTCGCTCTAAAAAGCCAGTTTGCAAAAGATATGGTTCATAAACATCTTCAATCGTATCCATCTCCTCGGCTGCAGCAGCTGCAAGCGTATTTAAACCGACCGGTCCTCCGCTAAATTTTTCAATCATGGTCGCAAGAATGCGGCGGTCGATATCGTCTAAACCATGTTCGTCGATAGAGAGAAGGGCTAAAGCGCTTTTTGCCGCAGACAAATCGATTAGGCCTTCATTGTGCACTTCGGCAAAATCACGCACGCGCTTGAGAAGACGATTTGCCACTCTTGGTGTTCTTCTGGCGCGTCCTGCAATCAGAGAGGTAGAATCCGAATCAATTTCAACATTTAAAATTGTCGCATTTCGAGAAAGGATTTTCTCAATGTCAGATGGTTCATAAAAATTTAAATGAAAACTGTGACCGAAGCGGTCGCGGAGAGGTCCGCTGATCATACTCATTTTTGTAGTTGCGCCAATCAAGGTGAATCGATTTAGAGGCATGCGGATAGTGCGTGCGGCCGGGCCGGAACCGATAATGATATCCAAAGAATAATCTTCCATTGCCGGATATAATATTTCCTCAATCGTTTTGTTTAATCGGTGAATTTCATCAATAAATAATATTTCACCCTCTTCCAAATTTGAGAGAATGGCGGCTAGATCACCAACTTTTTCTAAAGCCGGGCCAGAAGTCACCTTCACGTTGGAATTCATTTCTCTGGCGATGATATGCGCAAGAGTTGTCTTGCCGAGGCCGGGATTGCCATACAATAAAACATGTTCCAGCGGTTCATTGCGCTTTTTAGCCGCCTGAATAGAAATATTTAGATTCTGTTTTATCTGCTCTTGGCCGACAAAATCTTTTAATTCGGAAGGTCGCAGTGTATTTTCGAATACCGTTTCTTCCGGCCCGGCAGACGGTCCTGTTAAATTTTCATTATCGAATTCTTCATTCATAATGCAGGTATTGTAGTATATGCAGGACTAAAAGTCCATAAAAAAATACCCCGAAGAAAGCGGGGATTTTTTTGTGGTCCGGGTGGGAATTACTCGTCGTCTCGCCGACCACAATCGGCTCGACTCCTTGCCCTGGGCAGCGACGGACTGCCACGGGCAGTCCGTCGACTCTCGCCAGCTCGTTTTTGCTTCCGAAAAAACTTCGCTTCTCGCTTCTGCCCGTTCGATTCCCTCGTCTGACATTTAAAAATACGGCTCCAACAAAAATTGGAACCGTACTATTAAAGTGGTCCGGGTGGGAATCGAACCCACACGCCTTGCGGCAAGGGATTTTAAGTCCCTCGTGTATACCAGTTTCACCACCGGACCATTTATTGATTTTTAAATAAAACACTTGTTATTTTGTCCTTTTCTTCCTGTAATACTTGTAATTGATTTATTAATATCGAAATTTGTTTTTTTATTTTATCTTCCTCATGAATCTGGTTAATTATTATCAAATCGTCAGTATCTGCTGTTGTGCCGGCTCTATGTTCCAACTCCATTTTATGCGCGTTTTTTTTGGTTTCTACGATGAGCTTCTCTAAATCAATAATTTGCCGATTCACTTTTTCAAGCTGCGGTTTCATCGTTTCAAATTGGGGCGTTCTTTCTCTCATATGGTTTCCTCATATTTTACCAGAAGCCGCGCCGTTAATCAAAACGGGTCTATGTGATATAATATATCCGCATGAATGTCAAGAGGAAAAAAAATGGCGATAGCGGCTTTACATTGGTTGAAGTGATTGTGGCAATAGCCGTCTTTACATTATTCGCGCTCGGCGTTTACGAGGGCGTTCGTTATATTTACAAAATTGTTTATATGTCCAGAGTGAGAATCCTGGAAACAGCGATTTTGACCGAGGAACTGGAAATAGCCCGTAATTTGCCGTATGCAAGCGTAGGAATTTCAGGTGGCATTCCAAGTGGCCTTCTTACTCGTTCGAAAACAGTAAACCGCAACGGGATAATTTTTGATATTATCACAACTGTTAGAAATATTGATGATCCCTTTGACGGAATGGCCACCGGAACTGTTCCGCTCGATACATCGCCGGCAGATTATAAATTGGTAGAAATTTCTGCAATTTGTGACAGTTGTTTGCAAGGTGAACCTGTAATATTAAATACCATTATCGCTCCAAAAAATCAGGAAGGTGCAACGGAAAATGGTTCGTTGTACATTAATGTTTTTGATTCAATCGGTCTGCCGGTGCAGGGCGCAACTGTTTATATTTATAATCCCTCGACCACCCCGCCCCTTTCATTTGATGATGTAACCGATAATGATGGCTGGTTGCGTATTGTTGATCTTCCTACGAGCACTGTAAATTATCACATACTAATCTCAAAAGACGAATACTCTTCCGATTATACGGTAACTTCCACTATTCTATTGCCAAGTCCTGTAAAACTCCCGGCAACGGTTACGAGCCAAAATGTTACTGAAATATATTTTTCCATTGATCGGCTGGGGTCGCTTATGTTCCACACAATCAACTCTAGCTGTGGAGTTTCTGGAGGTAAAGCCGTTTCTGTGCAGGGCGAAAAAATTATCGCCCGTGAGCCGGATGTATTTAAATATGACATGACACATACTACAGACGGCAATGGAGACTATTTAATATCCGGTGCTGAGTGGGATAAATACTGGTTTAGCGCGTCCGGTACAAACTGGACCTTGGGCGGTACTGTCCCAATGATGCCGTCGGATTTAAATGCCGGCGCAAGCCAAGAGATTTTCTTAATTGTACGTCCGTATTCTGAAAATTTTTTATTAGTAAATGTTCAGGATTCAGCCACAAAATTGCCACTGTCAGAAATTAGCGTGCGTCTGTATAAAGCCGGGTATGATAGGACGTTGGTGACCGGTCTTGGATATTCGCGCCAAACAGATTGGTCCGGTGGAGGCGGACAAGTCGATTATTTGGACGAAACAAAATATTATAGTGGTGATGGGAACCTGGAAACTTATATGCCGGCAGGGGATATCAAATTAACAAAGATTGGGTCGGATTACCTGATGAACGGCTGGCTGGAATCATCAACTTATGATTTGGGTAGTTCTGTAAATTTTCAAAATATTATTTTTGAACCGATTAATCAACCGTCGGAAACAGGCAACGACCCGGTCCGCTTTCAAATAGCGACAAGTAATAGCAGTACGCCTGAAGTATGGGATTTTATCGGCCCTGACGGCTCTTCGGCATCATTTTATACTGCGACCAATACTTTGATTCACGACAGCCATGACGGACAGCAATATTTAAGGTACAAAGTATTTTTGTCAACGGAAGATACGTTGTTTACGCCAATTTTATCAGAGCTGTCATTCACTTATACGAATTTATGCGTGCCACCCGGACAAAGTTATTTTGACGGGCTGGAAGCGGCCGATTATTATTATGATATTTCACGGACCGGCTATACAACGGTATCAGGAATCGTGACCGTAACAAGCACGCCGGTAATAAGAGTTTTAATGTCTGTTGAATAATTTATGAGAAAATCGGGGAAGAAATTCAGAAAAAATTTATTGTCATTTTCAGAAGGATTTTCTTTGCTGGAAGTTATTATTTCAGTCAGTATTTTTTTGTTAGTGATGGGCGGCATAACAGCCCTTTTCATTTTTGGTTTTCGCTCAAGAGCAATTATTATGGAACAGCTTCTGACTCAGACTGAAGGGCGGGCTATCGTTCAAAATCTGGTAAATGAGTTAAGAAGCGCCAGGCAGTCGTCTATCGGCGCTTACTCGATTGAAAAGGCGGTTAATAATGAAATAATATTTTTTTCAAATATTGACGCCGATTCATATCGCGAACGGATAAGGTATTTTCTGGATGGGACAGATTTAAAAAAAGGGGTGACCAAACCTACAGGCAACCCGATGTCGTATAATACTAGCACAGAATCGGTTGTGATTATTGCCCATGATGTGATTAATCCGACTTCAACGCCAGTTTTTAAATATTATGACCAGTCTTACACCGGTACACAGGATCCATTGACGATGCCGGTAAATATTACACAAATTCGTATTGTTAATGTTCATCTGATCATGGAGGAAGACCCAAATATATCGCCGGAACCGTTCGTTGTTCAGGCGAAAGCTGAAATACGGAATTTAAAAAATAATTGATATGAAAAAAAGTTTTTTCGAAAAACATAAAAGAAAAATATTCACCAATAATCGCGGGACAGTATTGTTATACGCAACTGTATTTGGTTTTATAGCTTTTTCCATTGTTGTGGGGGCGATTTCCGGATATGCCATCTCCGAGCACCGAGCTTCAGTATATAAACATGGCAGGGAAATGGCCTTTCAGATTGCCGAAGCGGGTATCAATTATTATCGTTGGCATCTGGCCCATAATAAAGAGGACTTTCAAGATGGTACCGCCACGTCCGGACCGTACATTCATATATATGAAGATAAAGATGGAACAGCGATCGGACATTTTTCTCTAAATATTATTCCACCACTGATTGGTTCCAGCATTGTTACGGTTGAGTCAACCGGCTGGTTGGATAAACAGCCAAATAGCCGACGATCAATACGTGCTTTAATTGGCTTTTCTTCTCTTACTGATTTCTCCATATTAACAGATTCCGATATTTGGATTGGCGACGATGAAACAGTGCATGGAAATTTTCATTCAAATGGCGGCGTTCGTTTTGATGGAGTTGGTGATGCCCCGATTACAAGCGCGGTTCCCACTTATATTTGTAAAGAGCATATTGGTTGCGGCAATATTGAAAAGCCCGGTATTTGGGGAACTGGCGGCCCTAAAGATTTTTGGGAATTTCCTGTACCGGCAAAAGACTTTGACGCAGTGACATCAAAATTGTCTGATATCAAAACCGGGGCCCAGCCGGAAAACGGCGGTTTATATTTGACATCATCCGGTAAATCAGGCTGGAGAATACGGTTCCGTTCTGATGAAAAAATTGATGTGAATAAGGTTAAAAGCGTAAATTGCTATAATGGTAAAGATATTGGTTCAAATAAATATGTAAATTATTGCATTGATATTAAAACAGTTGATACTACCGAGACATATGATATGCCGACCAGCAGTTTTATTTATGTTGAAGATACGGTTTGGGTTGATGGAGTGGTAAGAGGAAGGGTTACTATTGGCACGGCTGAAGGAAAATCAATCATTATTAATGACAATCTAACATATTCGTCAAAGGACGGAAGCGATACTCTGGGTCTAATTGCCGATCAAAATGTATTATTGCCATATAATTCACCAAATAATTTGGAAATAAATGCCGCCATGTTAGCTCAAAATGGTGCAGCAAAGCGCTATTATTACCCTGGCAATAAGAGAGATAATTTGATTGTTTATGGTTCGGTAATTTCTTCAGGCATTTGGACTTGGACTTGGGTTTCAGGAGGCGGACAAGTCATGTCCGGCTACTCCAGCACTTCAATGATATATGATACCAATCTCACATATGGGCCGCCGCCGGGATTTCCGGTTGGTTCGGATTATAAGCTGATCAGTTGGGAAGAAATTGACTGATTATTTGCTTATACAGGAGATTTTTTGGTATAATGCAACAAATATTATTATTAAATTTCAGATATGCCTATCAGAAAAATTGTTATTCCTGTAGCCGGAGTCGGCACTCGTTTTTTGCCTGCCACAAAAGCACAGCCAAAAGAAATGTTACCTGTTGTAGATAAACCGATTATTCAATATGTGGTTGAGGATGCCGTGCGGGCGGGAATTACTGATATTATTTTTATTACCGGGCCGTCAAAACGGGCGGTTGAAGACCACTTCAGCCCAAATTATGAGTTAATTAGTTTATTAAAAAAAACAGGTAAAGAAGATGTAGCTGAAGAAGTAAAAAAAATTGCGGACATGGCTAATTTTATTTTTATCAGGCAAAAAGGTCCGTATGGCAACGGCACACCCGTCCTTTGTTCAAAACCTATTATTGGCGATGAGCCGTTTGCGGTGATGTGGGGAGATGAGTTTTTTTACACGCCAAAAAAATCCCAGCTAAAGCAATTGATTGATGTATTTGATAAGTACGGCGATCCGGTACTGACCGCGCATCAGGTAGATGCTGAAGGCACAAGAAAATACGGTATCATTGACGGTATTAAACTGGAAAATAATGTATATCAGGTAAAAAATATTGTGGAAAAACCTGGGCCGGAAAATGCACCGTCCCGTTTGGCCAGTTTAGGTGGGTATATTTTAACGCCGGATATTTTTGAGGCATTAGAAAATACAAAACTTGGGAAAGGGGGAGAGCGGTGGTTGGTAGATGCAATTTTTAAGCTTTTAAAAAGGCGGCCGATTTATGCCCGTCAGATAGATGGAGAATACTATGATACGGGATCAAAACTGGGTTATTTAAAAGCGAATGTTGATTTTGCTTTACGCGATAAAAAATTGGGAAAAGAGTTTAGAAAATACCTGAAAAGTGTGATATAATTATATTACCAATATTTGTTTGGTAATTTAGCCATAAATGTCTATGGCACATAAAAAATATATAAATATTTTTGCCACCATGTTGCTTGTGGCGTTTTTGGTATTTACAGGTTTTGGCTGTAAAGGGTTAACTGCAGAGCAACAATCAGCCACCAAACCGGTGTCCTTGGAATATTGGACAGTTTATGATGACGTTGATGCAATAAATGAATTAGTTTCAAGATACAAAGCGGAGCGTCCATATTTAAGCATTACTGTTAAACAGTTGCGGTCGGAAGAGCTTTACGATCGTTTGCTTGAGGCGCTGGCTGAAGACAAAGGTCCGGATATTATTTCCGTGCATGTGCGTGAACTGAAAAAATTTCAGAGTAAGCTGGCGACAATGCCGCCCAGCGTTTCAGACACGACTATGGTAAACCAGAAAAATGTTATCGGGCAAGTTGAAACGATTGTTAATATCCGGCCGGTTGCTATGCCAACTGCATTTAATATTGACAGGGAATATTTAAAGACGGTAAAAACGGACGTCATTCTTGATAATAAGATATATGGGCTGCCCCTTTCACTTGATACGATGGCTATTTTTTATAATAAAGATTTACTAGACAGATCGCAAATAGCTGAGCCGCCGACAACATGGGCGGAATTTCAATCAGCGGTTAGAAAAATATCAAAATTTAATGCAGAGACAGGCCAAATAGTGCAATCCGGCGCCGCGTTGGGAAGTGCAAGCAATATTGTTGGGATTGATGATATTTTGTATATTTTGTTCAAACAGAGCAACGTAGAAGTAGTCAATCGGGATAATCGGGCGGTTTTTAATATCGCTCCATCAGGCTTGGGCAGTGGAGTGGAATCACCGGCCGCATCTGTCATGACTTTTTATTCTGATTTTGCCAATCCGACGCGTGACACTTATTCTTGGAACGAATCGATGGATGATTCTTTAGAAAGTTTTATTCAGGGGAAAGTCGCATTTTTTATCGGCTATAGCTATCACAATTCGCAAATAAAAACACGGGCGCCACAACTTAATTTTGGCGTATTGCCTATGCTTCAGCTTGATCCTGAAAAACCCGCGAATGCGGCAAATTATTGGATACAAACAGTGGTGGGTAAATCAAAACATCCTGGTGAGGCGTGGGGATTGATAAATTTTTTAACGCACACAAAAGCAACCGAAGATTATTTAAATAAAACTAAACGCCCGACAGCCCTTAGGAGTCTTGTTGATAAACAAAAAGAAGATATTGATTTAAGCCCGTTCGTTTCACAGTTGTTGATTGCGGAAAATTGGTACAGGGGCACGGATTATGAAGCGGCGGTTCAGGCGTTTAAGGACATGACGACCGAGTGGCAATCAGTGCCGCCGAATTATGCCGGCAGAGAAGCACAGTGGGGGCAGGAAGTACTGAACCGCGCTGCAGCAAAAATTAACCAGACGCTGAAATAATATGAAGAATATTTTTAGAATATTAATTGCATCGGTTATTTTCAGTTGTTTGTTTTTGGTTGCGCAGAGCCAAGCGGCTGCTCTTTATTGTCACGATGGCGATAACTGCTACGAAGTAAATGAATCAAATTTGGCAGATTGTGCCAATATTAGTGAGACGCCATGTTCGACTAGCAGTTCTTCCGGTGCGTCAGCACAACCGACAAGTAAAATAATTCCGGCATGTCTTTTGGGGAATAATATAGACGGAAGTTGTGATAACATAAATATTTTTATCACATTTGCCATAAATATCGGCATATATATTTTTGGCTTTATCGGGGCATTGGCTCTTCTGATGTTTGTTTATGGCGGTTTTATTTTGATAATGTCACAGGGCAACCAGGAAAAAGTTAAAAAAGGGACGGGCGCAATCACTGCGGCGGTTATAGGGTTAGTAATTGCATTTAGCGCTTACGCGCTGATTACATTCCTGAGTAATACTATTGGTGTAAAATCAGGGAAGAGCATAAATTTTGTGGAGACAGTATTTGCACAATCTTCAGAAGAAGGTAATGGCTGTATCATTGATGGAAAATGTATAATTTTGTCTGATCCGGGTGAATTTTGTGGCGATCCATGCAATTACGATTTAGAATTATTAACCCCGGTGGAATTAAATGAAATGCAGGACGTGCTCGAAGGCGGGCAGACAAAGCCGGCACAAAAGGGTATCTCTTCACTGGTAGCGGGCGCAAAAAAATTAAATCCAATGCAAATCAGCTCTCCGTATAGTCTGCTTGCGGGTGGAGTAAATATTTTGCTTGCGTTCATGGGTTCTATTGCATTATTGTTGTATATTTATGCCGGTTTTATCTGGATGTCTGCGGGAGGATCGGCAGACAAGATTACTAAGGCCAAAAAAATTCTCATCTGGACAACTTTCGGGATTCTCGCGATGACCGGTAGTTACATGGTTGTTAATACTATACTCAAGCAAATAGGCTAAACAAATATGAGACTACTTAAACAGATACTAATTTTTACACTACTGTTGAATGGCGTTATGATACTTGCACCGGTCGTATGTTTTTCAAGTGAAGTAAAAACAGTAGATCTTGAAAACCCGATACAGTTAAAAGATAGTAAGGGTAAAGTGCTGAAAGATGAAGCGATTACCCCGGCTGTAATAATAGGTACGGTAATAAAGTCGTTTTTAGGGGTTGTCGGCGGCTTATCATTGGTAATGATGGTTTATGGAGGTTTTCAGTGGCTCACCTCTGCCGGGAATGACGAAAAGGTTAAGCGCGGCACACAAACGATGATGTGGTCAATAATCGGATTAGTGGTGGTTTTAGCCAGTTATTTACTGGTCAATACTGTTCTTAGATTTTTGGCTGGTGCAAAGTCTTGATGATTGCGTAAAATATCATTTTAAGATAAAATATTTTTAAGTAATGATTATCCGGCACATAAGTGCCAATTCCTTGAAAGGGGGTGAAATTATGAAAAAATTAGTAGTATTTGCAGCTTCATTTGCCTTGTTATTGGGTGGTTTTATGAGTTTCAATGTAGCTCCGGCATATGCCAGCGAAGGCGTTCTCGGTACAGATGATTTAGGCATTGGATATGCAGCTGATACAGGTCTCGGTAGTGAAGATGTTCGTGCCACAGTTGCACGTATCATCCGAGTGGCCATGGGCCTGCTAGGTATCGTCGCTGTTGTTATTATTTTGATCGGTGGTTTTAAATGGATGACTGCCGGCGGTAATGAAGAACAGGTCGGAGAAGCTAAAAAATGGATATTCTCCGGTGTGATTGGTTTGGCTATTATTTTGTCAGCATATGCGTTAGCCAGCTTTATTATTTCTCAATTAGTCACGGCAACAACCGGGACGGGTTCCGGTACGGGACTATAAGTTTTTTCTGTCAGGGGGTTCGCGCGCGCAACCCCCTGACAGAAATTCCGGTTTGGTTTTTTTAAAAAGAATCCAGACCAGAATAAATATGGCCATTAAAAGGCTTTTTCTAGTGTTGATATTAACGGGGGCATTTTTTTTGCCTGTGTTTGTTGGCGCTCAAGGAGAAATGAATGATAAATATGGTCTTGATAAAACAGCGAATAAGACTAAATTACCAACTCTTGGTATAAGCAAACAAACACCGGAAACGCTGGCTAATACTATTGTAACGACAGTTTTAATGTTCGTCGGAACGATTTTTTTCTTGTTGGTTTTGTATGCAGGATTATCCTGGATGACGGCCGGCGGATCTTCTGAAAAAGTTAATAAAGCTAAAATGATGCTGGAAACAGCGGTAATTGGCTTGTTAATTGTTGCTGCCTCATATGCTATTTCAATATTTGTATTTGAAAGGCTGACAACCCCGCCGGAAGTAACTGCTCCGGCAACCTCAACAGCGCAATAATGTATGATTAAAAATTTTACAAAATTAACCGCAGCAGTTGTGGCCGCCTCGATCATGGTTGCATCATTGTGGATGGCGATAAATGTTGTGAAGGCTCAAGGCGACGCGACATATGGCCTGCAAACAGCCGGCCAACAATCAGGTTTGGCATCAAATCAAATTTCCGCGGGTGCAGCGGGTGGAAGTATCCCGAAAGTTTTGGGTAATTTAGTATCAATTGCGTTGTCTTTAGTTGGCGTTTATTTTTTTATTTTGATTTTATACGCCGGACTTACATGGATGACTGCCGCCGGTTCGCAGGAAAAGGTGGCATCGGCAAAAAGTCGTCTGCAGTCGGCGGCGATCGGCTTAGTTATTGTGCTTTCTGCTTATACTATTACCAGCTTTGTTTTTGATACTTTTATTCAAGAATCAGGAGAAGTATGCGCGAATACCCCGGATGGAGTATATGCTGCGGAATGTGCGGCTAAGGGCCTAAACCAAGTATGTAAAAGTCAAAAATGTGTAAGTGAGTGTGAATATGCCTTTAAAGATGCCGGAGGATCTTGTATTGATATCAATACAAAGTCATGCGAAGACAAAAAAATTATTTCAGGATTATGCAGTACTGAAGGTTTTGAATGTTGTATTCCTACTGAAGCATACGCCGCATGGGTTAGTTCTGGGGCTTCAGCGCCGGAGTCTGTGGAAAGCGGTACCTCGGAAAAAACCGCCTGTGAGAAGCAGCCGGGTTTCCAATGTGCGGAAAAATTTACTTGCGAGGACATTTTAAACGGGAAATCTTCCGACCCGCAAGGTTGCCCCACCGGGCAAGTTTGTTGTAAGAATTGTATGAAATTGGGGGGGCATTGTATTGATACTACAAGATTTGTCTGCAATAATGAGCAAAAAAATCAGAAAAGCGGTTTTTGCTACGGAGCATATCAGGCCGCTGATTTTAAGTGTTGCATCGGCACATATGAATCGCAAGTCAGTGATATATATTTTAAATAATACTTTATGAAAAAAATTATTGTATACATAATTGTCTCTCTGGCTATTTTGGCTCCGCAGTTTGTTTTTGCTGACGCATTGGGGACAAGTTTATTAAATAAATCAGTTGGGGGAGTTGGCCTTGAATCCAGTCTTGAGACAAGCACCGCGAATGTAATAATCGCAGTTTTGGCAGTAGTTGGGACAGTATTTTTAGTTTTAACGGTTGTTGCCGGAATTATGTGGATGACCGCTTCCGGCAATGAAGAAAAAATTACAAAGGCAAAAAAAATTATAATTGGTGCGATTATCGGCTTGGCAATTACGTTATTTGCCTACACCATTACCGCCTTTGTTTCTTCGCGATTAGTCCAAAGCGGCAATGTTGAAGGAACGAGTAATTGTAATCAAATGGGAGGAACTTGTGTGAGCGTCAGTACATGCCCTTCGGGTAATGTTATCGGTTCATGTCCGTCAGGAGATGTTTGCTGCAGTTTATAATAATTATGAAATTGCATAAAAAAATATTGGTTATTTTATTTGCACTGATTATTTTTCCTGTTTGCGTCGGCGCAGCCGATGAACCGAGAGGCCTTCAGACAGCAGGATCAAAACTCGGGAGCATACAATCATCAGTCGGTTTGTCATCAGATATATCTTCATTCACTGAAAATGCTTTGAAAGGTTTTTTCTATTTATTAGGCACGGCCTTTCTTATTTTGACCATATACGGTGGATTTGTCTGGATAAAAGCGGCCGGACGCGATGAAGAAGTAACCCGGGCAAAAAAAATTATCACCACGGCAGTTATTGGCTTACTAATTTTGCTTTCATCATACGCCATTACTTTCTTTGTTTTATTGCGGATAGCGGGCGCACCAGTCAGCGGCGAACCTATAAGCGGGCCATCCGGCGGTAGTACCGCAGGCTTGGGGTGCTGTATGTCAACTGAAAATCCGGCTAATATTACGCCGATGTCAAAAGAGGCTTGCGTTGCAAAAGGCGGGGCATTTATGTGGACGTCTTCACCATGCAAATAATCTATTAATATTTATCAGGGAAAATATGTTTAAAAAAAGATTACTGTTTATCGCAATGCTCGGTCTTTTTATTTTTCCGATAATTGCTTATTGTGCTCCGAATATAGGGCTTGGACAGAGTGGAATGGCGCAAAATATTGCCGGTCAAGCTGGCTATGACACGAGTGGAGATGAATACGCTTTATCGCGGACCATTGGCGGAATAATACGTGGTGTTTTATCTTTAGTTGGTGTAATTTTTTTGGTTCTAACTATTTACGCTGGCCTTCTTTGGATGACGGCATCGGGAGCGGAAGATAAAATCTCTAAAGCAAAAGATATTTTAAAATCGTCGGTTATCGGTTTAGCCATTGTTGCTTCGGCGTATGGTATAACCGCATTGGTTATGAGTTTTGTCATCGGCGCATCGGCTCCAAGCACGGATACCGGCCAATACGGGCCAGAATCAACAATGGGCTGTTGTTATTGGGAGGCAGAAAAGAAGTGCGCCCAAACTACATCGGCGGCGACATGCGGACAAAAATGGGAAGATGCGAGGTGGTATGCCGGAGAATCATGCACTCCATATTTTGATTGTGAACATATTGAATATTAATTTTATGAATAAATTAAAAACAATCCTTATTTGCGGGATGTTATTATTTGGAGGTTTTTTATTTGCCAATCAAGCGACGGCAAGCCTTTCGGAAATGGAGGGTCAGTTATCGGCGGCCGCAGAGGAAGGCGCCGGTTATAGTTCACCGCAAGACCCGCGCGTTACCATAGCGACAATTATCCGCGCCGCTCTTGGGGTGATTGGCATTATTTTTTTAGTACTGACTCTATATGCCGGCGGATTATGGATGATGTCAGGTGGCAATGAAGAACAAATTACAAAGGCAAAAAATACCTTAAAAGCATCGATAATAGGTTTAATTATTGTAATTAGCGCTTATTCTATTACAATTTTTATTTCTTATCTGGCTATTGGCGGAAATCGCGATGCGATAAAAGTTAATCCGCCGTCAAGCCAAAATCAGCCGTTTAATTAATCGTTAAACGCCAGCCGCAATATTGACTCAGCAGCGTTCATTGGAAGAATAGGAGAAGAAAATTTTAATGAACCGTTAAGGGTAAGGTCAATCAAATCAGCAATTTTATTATGGTCGGCTACCAGCCGGCCATAATTATTTTTTTCAATAAAGCGGATGTTAGCCTTTTCTTGTCCAGGTATAGGGCTTATCAGCAATAGTGGTTTGCGCAAATGCATGCATTCGGTAATTGTTAATCCTCCCGGTTTAGTGATTACCAAATCCGCCACAGTCATAAGTTCATCAATGCGTTCAGTAAAATCAATTAAACGATAATTGATATTTTTTGGAGCTATAAGACGGTTTAATTTTCCATAAAGGCGCCGGTTATTTTTACCGGAAATTACAATTAAATTAACATTTTTTTTATTTTTAAATATTTTTTTTACCAATGATGCGGTGTCGGCAAGTCCTGTGCCGCCAGACATAACCAGGATCGTCGGGTATTCGTTTATTAATCCAAAATCCTTTATCGTTTGATTGATATTTTTTTCTTCAAAAAATTGCGGATGTATGGGAATACCCGTAGCGAAAGCTTGGCGTCCAAGTTTTAAAATTTCTTCCGCAATGCTATTTTCCGGAGTAAAAAAATATCTGATTTTAGGATCAAGCACAATCCTGTTTAGCTCATAATCAGTAATTAGCATGTCGAGAGGGATGGTCTTGGCAAAAGATTTCAAAAATGGAGAAGCTAAAAAATGCGTGCAAATAATCCTGTCCGGACTAAATTGTTTGACAAAGCGATGCAATTTTTTGGTATTTATCTGAAAAATTGAAGAAAAATAATTCAAAAATTTTGCCGCCATGGCTGAATCCGAACCGTCATAAAGCAAGCCATAAACATCCGGAAGATGCTTCGCTAAAAAATGATAGCTAGAAGCTGTTTTTTTGACTATACCGTCAGAATAGTCGATTAAATCAATATGACTGGCTTCAATATCCGGGTGGAATTTTACGCAAGTTAAACGCAAAGCTTCAGCAGCGCGTTTGTGTCCGGCGCCGGCTGAACAGGAAACGAAGAGAATTTTTTTTGGAGTGGCCATAATGTATAAATTACATTACCAAAAAAGATGTCTCTTGGCAATTTGCTTTGTTAAACCCGTTTGTCGGTGCGCAGATCATAGTTCATTTCCCGGTGAAATAAAAAAACAAGCCCAGGCATAAAGCCGGAACTTATTTTTTAGGGCGACTACTGGGAATTGAACCCAGGTATCTGGTGCCACAAACCGGTGTTCTACCATTGAACTATAGCCGCCATGTAATCAAAAAAGGTGAAATGATTATATCAAACTTGTTATCTTAAAGCAATAATCATTGTGCGGCGCTCAGCGTCTCAATTACAACGCTTAGCGTTGTGACCCCGCTAGGAATCGAACCTAGGTCCACAGCTTAGAAGGCTGTTGTTCTATCCATTGAACTACGGGGCCGATTAAGAAAACATAGCCATTTTAGCATATTTTGCCCGAAAAATCAAGATGAGGTATAATATATACTATTAATTGATATTTTATATGTATAGAATAGTACTACTGATAGTGGCGATAGCCAGTTTGCTATTTATCGGTGTTCAAGTGCAGGCGTCTGGTTTTGGTTTAAAGGATACGGCGACAAAAGCCGGTTATGAGACGAGTGGAGAAGCGGCATCTGTCACCGGCCGAATTCAAACTATCGTTTCAGCAATTCTTGGTTTTGTAGCCTTATTATTTTTTGGTCTTACTTTGTATGGTGGTTTAACTTGGCTAACCGCGAGAGGCAAGGAAGACAAAATTACTGAAGCTAAAGGCATACTTGAGGCCGCAGCCATTGGTTTGGTAATAATTGCCGCATCATACGCAATAGCAAATTTCATATTAGGACGGATATCACAATCTGCTGTCGGCTGTTGTAGCTATACTACAGAAGCAGGTATGGAATTTACAAATATTTCAAAAGAAGAGTGCGACACTCACAGCGGTGATTGGTCTGCCGGAGACTGCGGTGCCATATAGTATCCCATTGACAAATCGCATCATCCCTGCTATCCTGTAAGTACTTAAATAGGGGTTAAAAACCCTCCGAACCGGCAAAGCACATGCCTTTTCTGCGCTCGGTAAATGATATGCATGTATGTTAGAAACAAGAAAAAAGCAGACACTTATTAAAAAGTACGCCACTCATGACGGTGATACCGGGTCAAGTGAGGTACAAATCGCTATTTTGACAGCGGAAATAGAGGAGTTAATTAGCCACCTAAAGACGCATCCGAAAGATCATTCGTCCAGGCGCGGTCTTTTGCGTAAAGTAAGCTCCCGCCGGCGTTTAATGAGATATTTGAAAAAGGAAAATCCGGAATCTTATGAAGTGCTTGCGAAGAAATTGAAGATCAAGCAGGCAAGATTGGCGAAAAATCCACGTCAGGCAGGTGATGAAAATGAAGACGAATCTGTTGTGGACGAAGCAGTAATTGCAAATGAAGATGAAACCCAGTCTTAATAAAAAGATAAGCTCGCTTAAGCACCCCGATCAAAGAGTTGGGGTGTTTATTGATGTTCAAAACATGTACTACAGCGCGAAAAATCTTTTTAGTTCAAAAGTTAATTTCGGTAATATTTTGAAAGAGGCTGTTGCTGGCAGAAAATTAATAAGAGCTATCGCCTATGTAGTACGGACTGAAACAAAGGAAGAGCAGCCATTTTTTGACGCACTAAACAATCTGGGTATGGAAACCAAAGAGCGCCCGCTTCAAATCTTTTGGGGTGGAGAGAAAAAAGCTGATTGGGATGTCGGCCTGACCGTCGATGCCATTCGTCTATCAAACAGCCTAGATGCGATTGTATTGGTCTCCGGCGATGGGGATTTTTTGCCATTGATTGAATATCTGAAATATAATCAAGGCAAACAGGTTGAAGTGATGGCCTTCGGGGAAACCTCATCCGGTAAATTGCGGGATGTGGTAGATAATTTTACTGATTTAAGCGCAGATAAGGGTAAGTATTTGATTCAAGACAGAAGGTATCCGAGAGCAACCGCTAAGCCGAGATAATTAATTTATTATTTATTAATGAAGCTGGTACGCGGACAGATAGACTCTTCGCAAGAGGTGTCTGCAGCTCGCGAGTCAGCTTCGGAAAGGCATTCATATGAATGTAAAAAATTGGTCCATGGAATGGGGTGGCCGCACTTTATCTGTGGAGACTGGAAAGCTTGCTTTATTAACACAAGCTTCTTGTACAGTACGCTATGGTGATACTGTTATTTTAGCAACTGCAGCTATGAGTAAGACGACCCGTGATGGGATAGATTTTTTTCCTCTGATGGTAAATTTTGAGGAAAAACTTTATGCTGCAGGAAGAATTAAGGGTAGTCGTTTCATCAAACGTGAGGGACGTCCAAGTGAAGAGGCAACTTTATCCGGACGGATGGTTGATCGGGCTATCAGACCTTTATTTGATAGTGATATGCGTAATGAAGTGCAGGTTATTTTAACTGCTCTATCATGGGATGGTGAAAATGATGCTCAAGTACCGGCTTTTGTCGCCACATCAATTGCATTAGCTATATCAGAAATTCCATGGAATGGCCCAATTTTTGGTGCTCGAGTCGGCAAAGTTGATGGTAATTTAATCATTAATCCAACCTTTTCTGAACGAAAAGCAGGTACATTAGATGTAGTAGTGGCTGGTACACCGGATAAGGTGGTAATGGTAGAGGCTGAGATGAAAGAGGTCCCAGAAGATGAGGTAATTTCTGCTATGGAATTTGGTGCCAAGGAATCAGCTAAAGTTTTGGATTTTATCAAAAAAATTCAGGCCGAAATTGGCCAACCAAAGATAAATTTACACGATAATCTGCCTGAAGATGAAACTAAATTACGTGAGACAGAAAAGCAAGTTAGAGATTTCATCGCGTCTCATGTAGATGATTGGATTTTTAATACCCCTAAGGTTAGCCGGAAAGAACGGGTGATTATGGTGGAAAGATTTGAAGAAGCTATTAAGGAAAAATTAGTAGCCGAAGAGACTGATGAAAAAATAATGAATATTATTCTCGGACGAGTCAAGATTTATGTGGAAGAATTTATTACCAAAAGAATTTTGGATAAAGATCAACGTCTTGATGGTAGAAAATTGAATGAAATTCGTGAATTATACATTGAGATCGGTCTTTTACCACGAACTCATGGTACCGGCTTGTTTCAACGTGGTGATACTCAGGTGCTTTCAGTAGTTACTCTTGGTTCACCTGGTGATGTGCAGACTTTAGATACAATGGAAACGGAAGGAAATAAGCGTTACATGCACCACTACAATGATACTCCGGCCACTTATGGTGAAACCGGACCTATTCGGGGCCTGGGGAATCGGGCTATCGGACATGGTGCCTTAGCCGAAAGAGCATTAATACCGGTATTACCGGCTGAAGCAGATTTTCCTTATGCTATTCGTGTCGTTTCTGAAGTTTTTGGTTCCAATGGTTCAAGTTCAATGGCTTCAACTTGTGGTTCATCCCTTGCTTTAATGGATGCCGGTGTGCCAATTAAAAAACCAGTCGCCGGTATTGCTATGGGTTTAGCATCTGACAAATCAGGTAATTGGAAAATTTTGACCGACTTACAGGATATTGAAGATGGTCCGGGTGGTATGGACTTCAAGATTACTGGTACAGTTGATGGTATTACTGCTATGCAGATGGATACTAAGACTGATGGTTTGAGCTGGGAGATTGTCAATCAAACTTTTAAACAGTCTCGCGAAGCCAGATTAAAAATTCTTGAGGCGATGAAAAAAGTTATTGCTGAACCAAAAAAAGAAATGTCGCCGTATGCTCCACGCATTGTGACGGTTGTGATTGACCCGGAAAAAATTCGCGATGTCGTTGGTCAGGGCGGTAAAGTAATCAACAAGATTATAGAAGAAACTGGCGTTCAAATAGATATTGAACAGGATGGTCGGGTGATTATTACTTCAAACAATGCTGAAGGATTACAGAAAGCTGTGAAAATTGTGGAGAACATTACTCACGAAGTCGTAGCCGGTGAAGTGTATGATGGTACTGTAGTTCGAATTGAAGATTTTGGTGCTTTTGTGAACATCTTGCCAGGTAAAGACGGGTTAGTTCATGTGACTGATATGGCTTGGGGATACACTAGTAAACCTAGTGATGTGATAAATATGGGTGATATTGTAAAAGTTGTGGTAAAAGAAATTGACAGTATGGGTCGGGTTAATCTGAGTATGAAAGCTCTGTTACCAAAACCTGAAGGTTATGTTGAACGACCGCCAATGGAACGTAGAGGTGGATTCAGTGGCGGACGAGGCGGAGGCGGGCGCGACCGAAAAAGTGGCGGAGGTTTTAGAGGCGGAAGATAAAAAATGTAATAATACAACGGGCTAACGCCCGTTGTATTGATTTATAGAGGATTTTGTGTTATATTGTGCTGTACGCCGGGGTGGTGAAATTGGTAGACACGCAGGCCTTAGGAGCCTGTTCCCGCAAGGGATTGGAGGTTCGAGTCCTCTCTCCGGCACAAAACGAGCCAATAGTTTGGCTCGTTTTTAGGACGAGAACGCCGGAGCGATGTTTGACGAACTTGCAGGTGAGGCAAACCGCGAGGCGGTGACTAGCCCGAGTAGGCGGAAGCCAACGAGAGGCGAGGTCGAGTCCTCTCCCCGGCACCAGTAGCAACTAAATATTTTATAAAAATGGCCGTAATGGTCATTTTTATTTTGTGAGTCACGGGGACTTGACCTATTCGTTAATTTGTAGTATAGTTTGAGGTTCAAGAAAGTAGAAAGTTGGCTGAAAAACGTTCTTTAACAAAGGAGAAAGCGATGCAAAAAGCATTATTTTTATTCATATTCGCCATGTTTGTCGGCTGTGGGGCATCTGACCGTTTTGAAGTGATTGATGGTGGTGGTAGTGATTCTGACTCGGATAACGACACCGACACAGACACCGACACAGACACCGACACAGACACAGACACCGACACAGACACCGACACAGACACCGACACCGAGACGGAGACTGAGGCTGATGCTGGCCCTCAGACGTGTGAAACGGCTTCTGACTGCGATGAAGACGAGGTCTGTGGTTATGAAACGCAAACTTGCTATCTGCAGCCAGAGCCCGGTGCGGACCAGTATTGGTACTGCTGGGATGATGGTCCGGACAGCGAAGGCCCTAGCTGTGACTCCTTTGATTTCGGCGGTTGCGATTATTGGTCGCCAGAGGAGTGGCATTGGACCGATGTCCATCCCGCTTGCGGCTCTAACTATCCGCCGCCAGCTTGCCCGACGCATTATCCGACCACTCCAGCCTGTTGCCTCAAAAACAACGGTGAGGATGAGGACTGCATCGGCCAGGCCTTTTTTCCCCCTATTGTATAGACCTAGGTCTGCTCTTTCCCTGCCATACGCCCGGCTATCCATGCCGGGTTTTTTTTCGCTATTTTTGCATATTTATTTGGTTATTATTTATCCACATTTTGTCCCATTTCATGCTCTTGACAACTTTTTTATACTCTGTTAATATGTGCCTACGATTAAAACCCCTTTGGGGACCACGTCCAATCTCATGGATACAAATCGTATCCGCCTGGACCTCTGGGTAAGACTTTTACTCAATTGTAAAAGACAGGTAATGTTAACCATTATCAAACAACTCAAATCTTACTCATAGTATCCAAGCGGTTCAAACTCACAAAAATTGAGTCGCTTGTCGCGGCTCATTTTTTTATCTCACACTCCGGCCAATATATTGGCAGGAGCAATGAGACAAGAAATGGATTGCACGTTGACAATTTAAATAGTTCAACAAAAAAAGCAGATTTATATCTGCTGGGTAGAACGCAACAAAACACTGTTTGGTGTTTTCGTTGTGTGCAATTTCATTAAGAGCATATGGTGGATGCCTTGACACCAAAAGACGAAGAAGGACGTTGCAGGGTGCGATAAGCTCCGGAGAGGTCCCAAGCAACCCGTGACCCGGAGATTTCCGAATGGGGAAACCCCTCGCATTATGCGAGATTGCATACTGAATACATAGGTATGCAAAGATAACCTGGTGAAGTGAAACATCTCAGTAACCAGAGGAAAAGAAATCGCAGAGATTCCCTTAGTAGCGGCGAGCGAAAAGGGAAAAGCCTAAACCGTATAAATGTTTTCATAGGGAATGGTTGGTCTTCGGATTAATTGTGAACTATGATTTAAAGGACAGGCCGTTGTTTATACGGTGTTGTAAGGCGCTGATGCCAGTTACCTGTAATACTGGGCGAAGTGTTGGTTTTTAGCGAAACCGTTCTGGAAAGAACGACCAAAGAAGGTAATAGTCCTGTACGCGAAAAAAATCAATTCTTTCGTAGTCAGCGATCTTGAGTAGGGCGGAACTCGTGAAATTCCGTCTGAACCTGGGCCGACTATGGTCTAAGGCTAAATACTTTTGGTGATCGATAGTGGACAAGTACCACGAGGGAAAGGTGAAAAGCAGCCCGGAGAGGGCGATGAAATAGTATCTGAAACCGTATGCTTACAAGGAGCAGGAGTGGATTTATTCCATGACTGCGTTCCTATTGAAGAATGAGCCTGCGAGTTTGTGTATGTCGCTTGCTTAAGCCCTTATGGGGTGGAGGCGCAGCGAAAGCGAGTCTTAACGGGCGTTCGTGGCATGCACAAGACCCGAAACCGGGTGAGCTATCCATGGCCAGGATGAATCCCGCCGAAAGGCGTGAGGAGGTCCGAACCCACCAGCCGTGCAAAACTGGGGGATGAGCCGTGGATAGGAGAGAAATTCTAATCGAACTCGGTGATAGCTGGTTCTCCTCGAAATAGCTCTAGGGCTAGCCTCGAGTGTTCCTTTCGGTGGTAGAGCACTGGATGAGACCTGGGTCCTTCGGGATACCAATCTTAATCAAACTCCGAATACCGAAAGTTAAAGCTCGGGAGTCAGACGGTGACGGCTAAGCGCCATCGTCAAAAGGGAAACAGCCCAGATCGCCGTCTAAGGCCCCTAAATCCATGTTAAGTGTAAAAGGTGGTTCTAATTCTTAAACAACCAGGAGGTTTGCTTAGAAGCAGCAATCCTTTAAAGAAAGCGTAACAGCTCACTGGTCAAGAGTTTTAGCGCCGAAAATGTACCGGGGCTCAAACATGGTGCCGAAGACGCGAATTGTCGAGTGAAACTTTAAATCTAAAATCTTGTTTAACATTTCTCCGATAAAATTTGTGAAACAAATTTAATCGGCAAATGCTTAAGAGAAAGCATGGTGGAAAAGTTTAAACATGGTTAAATTATTTTTAGATTTAGGGTTTCACTCGGCACTGGTAGAGGAGCGTTCCCAACACGCCGAAGCCAAAGACGTGAGTCATGGTGGAGAGTTGGGAAGTGAGAATGCAGGCATGAGTAGCAAAAAGGCAGGTGAGAATCCTGCCCGCCGTAAACCCAAGGTTTCCAGGGCAACGAGAATCGCCCCTGGGTTAGTCGATCCTAAGGCGAGGCCGAAAGGCGTAGTCGATGGAAGAGCCGGTTAATATTCCGGCACTTTGCGCGGTTTGGTAACCATTCCGCATCATTCAGCTTTGAGCGTGTTTTGAATATGCACGTCCCGCAAGGGGAAGGTGAAGCCTCCGGGTGGAGCCAATTCAAGGAGCGATGGTGCCTAGAAAAGGTGGATTACCGCTAAGCCGCGTAGAATCGTACCGTAAACCGACACAGGTGGGTGAGTCGAGTAGACTAAGGCGTACGAGAGAAACTTCGTTAAGGAACTAGGCAATATAGCGGCCGTAACTTCGGGATAAGGCCCGCCCCCCACCACTTTCACATAAAATATAAGCGGTGTTATCGCAACTCAAATAATACTGATTTGTGGAAAGTGGTGGGGGGTTTCAACAAAAGACGCACTGCGACTGTTTACCAAAAACACAGCTCCCTGCAAAAGCGCAAGCTGAAGTATAGGGGGTGATGCCTGGCCAGTGTCAGAACGTTAAGGGGAGAGGTGCAAGCCTTGAACCGAAGCGCTGATGAACGCCGGCGGTAACTATAACCGTCCTAAGGTAGCGAAATTCCTTGTCGGGTGAGTTCCGACCTGCACGAATGGCATAACGATGGTGCGACTGTCTCAACGAAGTACTCGGTGAAATTGCAAGGGAGGTGAAGATGCCTCCTACCCGCAACTAGACGAAAAGACCCCGTGAAGCTTTACTACAACTTGCTATTGGTATAAGGTTTGTTATGTTCAGCGTAGGTGGGAGCCGCAAGGCGCCAATGAGACACCACCCTTAGCTGATTTTATACCTAATCCTCTCCCGTGAATCCGGGAGAAGAGACAGTGGCTGGTGGGTAGTTTAACTGGGGCGGTTGCCTCCCAAAATGTAACGGAGGCGTTTACAAAGGTCAGCTTAGCTCGGATGGAAATCGAGCTGGACGCGCAAACGCACAAGCTGGCTTTACTGCAAGGACAACAATCCGAGCAGTCGCGAAAGCGGAAGTTAGTGAACCGACCATCCTATATAGGAAGGTGGAAGATCAACGAATAAAAGCTACTCCGGGGATAACAGGCTGATCGGGCCCAATAGACCACATAGACGGCCCGGTTTGGCACCTCGATGTCGGCTCATCGCATCCTGGGGGTGGAGAAGCTCCCAAGGGTTTGGCTGTTCGCCAATTAAAGCGGTACGCGAGCTGGGTTCAGAACGTCGTGAGACAGTTCGGTCTCCTATCTGTTGCGGGCGTTGAATGTTGAGAAGGCTCATTCCTAGTACGAGAGGACCGGAATGGACGAATCTCTAGTGTACCAGTTGTCCCATCAGGGGCATCGCTGGGTAGCTATGTTCGGCACGGATAAACGCTGAAAGCATCTAAGCGTGAAGCCGTCTTCAAGATTAACGTTCGTTAAGACCCCTTGTAGACTACGAGGTTGATAGGCGCTACGTGTAAGCACAGTAATGTGTTGAGCGGAGGCGTACTAATCGGTCGAGCACACATCGAAAGCACCAAGTAGTGTTTTCTCACAGAATTTTCTGTTTTACAATTGAACTATATATTAAATCCGACCAGTGTCGGAACGAACTGAGTACAGAGTTCAGGTGCCTTAAGCGACAGGGTCACACCCGATCCCATCCCGAACTCGGCAGTTAAGCCTGTCAGCGCCGATGATAGCGTGACCCGCAAAAGTAGGCCGGCGCCTGAACCTTGTACTCAGTTTTTTTGTACCTGTACATAAGAATAAATGACGCCGGTCGCTTCTAAGATGAATGCTTCATTTTTTAGCAAGAAAATGATAAAATAGACATATAAATTAACCCGCAAATATATGCGTATTGAGAAGGGTTTAATTGAGAAGACTGCCGCTTATGTTAAAGCTAAAATGTCAGATGAACATACCGGGCATGACTGGCATCATATTCAGCGCGTCAGGAAAATGGCGAAGAGGATTCAGGAAAAAGAGGGTGGTGAACGTGATCTGATAGAACTGGCAGCCTTGTTGCACGAGTTGGGAGATTATAAATTACATGAATTCAATAAAATTAAAGGTTCTTTTGTCTTGCTTGGGATGATGGATGTGCTGGGGATTGAAGACAATTTGAAGGACCGACTTGTGAAGGTTATTGAAGAATCAAAATTTTTGGGGGACGAAACCGTCAAACCGAGGTCAATTGAAGGATGTATTTTACAGGATGCCGACTGGCTGGATAATATTGGCGCGATAGGCGTGGCCAGAACATTTGCGACAGGTGGCAGTATGAAACGCATGATGCACAATCCTTCAAAGAAGCCCAGAGGGCATTTAAGCAAGGCGGATTATCAGTTTAGAAAAAAAGACGGCACAAGCATTAATTTTTTCTATGAAAAAGTGCTGAAATTACCGGGTATGTTTAATACGGAAACGGCAAAAAAAATTGCCAGGCATCGCGTCAAATTTCTTGAACAATTTATTAAAGAATTTTTAGCCGAATGGAGCGGCGAAAAATAAACCCGGCCTCGGGGCTTGACCCGAGGCATCCGGGCGGATTTTTTAGACAAGGTGTCGGCTCCGCCGACGAATATCTATACATATTGCCCGCTTATCCCGCGACACGTCGCGGGATAAGCGGGCTCCTAATAACATATATATGCTTAAATCATTTCAAAAAGACGGCAAATATTTAATGCTTGCCCTTGATCACCGGGGCAGTTTTAAAAAATTTATTAATAAAAGCGACCCGGAATCTGTTACCGATGAGGAAATTATTAAAGTTAAAAAAATGATTATAGATGCGACAAGAGATGATTTCTCAGGCGTGCTTGTGGACCCGGACTTGGGGTTGAAGGCGTTTGAGAATCCGGACAAGCCATATCTTCTTTGTATTGAAAAAACCGGGTACAGCGAAGAAAAAGGCGAGAGGACAACACAGCTTGAATACACCGTAGAACAACTTAAAGAAAAGGGCGCGAGTGGTGTTAAAATTTTACTTTATTTTAATCCGGAAGCATCCAATTGTTCTGCTCAACTGGAAACGGCGAGAATTGTATTGAATGATTGTCGTGCATTAGATATGCCTTTATTTTTGGAAATCGTAACCTATGGCAATGAAGCAATAGCCAAAGACAGGTCAGAATGGGTTCTACGTTCAGTTGATGATTTTTTAAGAGAAAATATTGTTCCCGATGTCTTCAAATTGGAATATCCGGGTGATGCAATAGCGTGCAAGAAAATCACCTCAATGTTAGGTCGAACACCATGGATTCTTTTAACGAGAGGTGAACCATATGAAGTATTTTTGGAACAATTAATGACTGCGTACGCGAATGGAGCTGTCGGTTTTTTGGCAGGAAGGGCGATTTGGCAGGAGGTAGCAAATTACGAAGATGATGATGAACGAGAGCGCTTTTTAAACACGATTGCGAGTGAGAGATTTAAAGAAATTTGTGATGTTGTCGCATAATATTTGTTTTTGTACACAGCTTGTCCACAGATCAAAAATAGATCAGAAAATAGCTAATTTTAGCGCTAATTATATTGAAATTTGAGATGTTATGAGAAATTTCGATGTCGTTTTCATTGATTTGGATGATACCGTCTATGATACCCGAAAATTGAAAGAGGATATCTATAAATTGTTTCGACCTTCGGGAATTAATCATGAGCAATTTATTCGCGCTTATCGGTTGGCGGCTGAATTGCCGACACCCGGATATTTTCATTATACTTTTGAAAAACAAATTGAGGCGGTGAAAGAATTAGGGTATAAGCCGCCTAATAATATATTGAACGATTTGAATTCTTTGCTGGATGATAACTATCTAGTGCCTGACACCAAAAATTTTATTAATTTTTTAAAAATAATTTGCGGAAAAGTTATTTTATTAACTGCAGGAACAATAGAGTTCCAAAAAAGAAAAATTGAAGCTTCCGGGGCAGACAAATTGGTTGATGAAGTGATACAAATTCCTGGAGGGAAAGATAAAGTATTGTCTGCATTTGTTAAAAAAAATAAAAAAATATTATTTATCAATGATAACCTGGATGAAAATATAATGATAAATAATCTCTTTTCAGATGTTTTTGTTTTAACATTGTTTAATTTTTCATATTGGAAGGAAGAAGATTGCGAAGCAAGCGGCATTCCTTGGTTCAAATCATTGAATGACATTAAAAAATATTTGCAGTCAAATTAATTATGTTTAATACAAAAAAAATTGGCGTAGTTATTCTAGCTGCCGGCAAGGGAAAAAGGATGCAAAGCGAATTACCGAAAGTTATGCACCCATTGCGCGGGAAGCCTCTAATCAATTATGTAGTAAAAGCTGTTGAAGGTATAAAAATTAAACCAATTGTGATAGTGCCGGATGACAGCGATTTGGTTCGGGAATATTTAGGTAAAAGAGCGGATTATGCCGTTCAGACAGAGAGATTAGGCACTGGTCATGCTGTCCAAATGGCCGAAGAAAAACTTAGCGGTAAAGCTGATCATGTCGTAGTATTATATGGCGATATGCCTTTTATTACTGTCAGGTCCTTGCAAAATATTATTGATGACCATATAGCCAGAAGTAACATGGTAACGCTCGCAACTGTAACAGTTCCGGACTTTCGGGATTGGCGTACGCAGTTTTATGATTTTGGGCGAATTATAAGAGATAAAAATGGCGATATTATCAAAATCGTAGAAAAAAAAGATGCGAGCCCTGCGGAATTAAATGTTAAAGAACTGAACTCGGCCTTTTTTTGCTTTAATGGAGAATGGCTCTGGGATAATTTAAGAAATTTAAAAAATAATAATGCGGCTGGGGAATTATATTTAACCGATCTTGTAAAAATTGCCTTTGATACAGGAGCGCCGCTGTCTTCGGTAAATATAGAAGCACGTGAAGCTGTTGGTATTAACACAAAAGAGCATCTGACTAAGGCTCAGGAGATTTATTAATATGGCGAAGAAAAAGAAAATTGTTGTATTAGGCGGAGGTAACGGGTCTGCAGTGGCATTGGTCTCATTAAAAAAATATATAAAAGCATTCGATATCTCAGCTGTTATTTCCATGAGTGATTCAGGTGGGTCATCCGGAAGATTGCGTAAGGAGCTTAAGACATTGCCACCGGGCGATATTTTACGCGCAGTATTGGCTCTTTCAGGATATGATTATCCGATGCTTCGCAAAATTTTTTATCAGCCTCGTTTTTCTTGCTCCGGAAAATTAAAGGGACATAATTTAGGTAATTTATTTTTAACTTTAATTGCCAAATATTGCGGCAGTTTTACCAAAGCGTTAGAAGTACTTTCTCAAAGTGTCGGCGCGGTCGGGAAAATTTTTCCGGTAACGACAAAACCGGTAGACTTGGTAGCTGAATTGGTTAATGGAGAGATTGTCAGAACGGAGGCTTTTATTGATGAGCCAAAATATAATCACGGATCAAAAATTAAGAGAATTTGGCTTGAGCCGAAGTGCACGCTTAACCCCGAAGCCGCGAAAGCCATTAAATCAGCTGATTATATTATTTTGAGTCCGGGAAGTTTGTATACCAGTATTATTGCCACGCTTTTGCCAAAAGGGATGTTTGAGGCGATAAAAAAATCAAAAGCAAAATTGATATATGTTGCGGGGAACGCCTATCGCCTGAATGGTGAAACCGGGCCGGAACGTTTGAGTGATTTTATCTGGCAACTTGAGCAATATTTGCCTCGGCAGATTATGCTTATCGTGCATAATAGTCATGTCCCCAAAGGTCCGGAGAAAAAGTTTTATAAAGACAGAAAATGGGGAATTTTTGATTTTGACCGCAAATATTTAAAAAATCACAAAATTATAAGCAGTGATTTAGAAAGAACCGGCGGCGGGCTGTGTGATATTAAATTAGGAAAAATATTTAAAAAAATATTAATATAAGAATATGCTTTGTCAGCGCATCAAAATGAAAAATCCGAATATTCTTGCGGTCTGTCCTGATGGTCATTATTCTCTTTTAGATTCCGGTGAAGGCGAAAAATTGGAGCAGTATGGAGAATATGTTTTGTCCCGTCCGGATCCGCAGGCCTTGTGGCGAAAGCGATTGCCGGTAAAAGATTGGTCACGGGCGGACGCGGTATTTCTTCGTGACGGCCGTTCCACTGAATGGAAATTAAAACCGAATTTACCTAAGCGCTGGATTGTGGAAGTACAGGATTTAAAATTTTGGGTCAAGCCAACTTCATTCAAACATACCGGTCTTTTCCCTGAGCAGTCCAGCAATTGGTATTGGTTGACCGGTATGATTATGGCTGCCAAGAAAGAGCTGGAAGTTTTGAATTTGTTTGGCTATACTGGCGGTGCAACTCTTGCCTGCGCCAAGGCGGGCGCCAGGGTGTGTCATGTGGATGGGTCAAAAGTTGCCGTCACTTGGGCTCGCGAGAACGCTGAATTAAATGGTTTACAGAATAAACCGATCCGCTGGATAATTGATGATGCGGTAAAATTTGTTAAGCGTGAAATAAAGCGGGGGCATAAATATGACGGAATAATTATGGATCCGCCGGCATATGGGCATGGACCGGATGGAGAAATGTGGAAAATCGAAGAAAATTTTTTAGATCTACTCGATTTATGCAAACAGCTTTTGTCTGAAAAGCCGTCATTTTTTATCGTTAACGGTTATTCTTCCGGTTACTCGGCGATAGCTTATGAAAATTCATTGGGAGACCTGCTGGGGGCAGGCGGTGAGATTGAAAAAGGAGCGCTAACCATTCGCGAACGCGATACCGAACGCATTTTACCCTGTGGGATTTTTGCCCGCTGGCATGCCAAATAATTATGCAGTTAAGAGTGCTTTATGAAGATAATCATCTTATTGCCGTATATAAACCGGCCGGTGTTTTAACTCAAGGAGATAAAACAGGCGATACGTGTCTGATGGATGATGTTAAAAAATATCTGAAAGAAAAATATAAGAAATCAGGAAATATTTTTTTAGGCCTTCTTCACCGGCTTGACCGGCCGGTATCAGGAATTGTGTTGTTTGCAAAAACAAGTAAAGGCGCCTCTCGTTTGTCGGAGCAGATTAGAAATCATGAATTTAAGAAAGAATATCAGGCGCTTGTTGAGGGCGAACTCATAAAAAAAGCGATGCTAAAAAATTATCTGTTGCACGATAAAAAAACCAATAAGGCAAAAATATTTGATTCCAAATATGAGGGGGCTTTACCGGCGGAACTATTTTATGAAGTAATTGAAAACCGCGGTAATAATACTTTGATAAAAATTAATTTAAAAACCGGCCGGCACCATCAAATCAGATCGCAATTGGCACACATTGGACATCCGGTCGTGGGCGATATTAAATATGGTGCCAAAGCACCGCTGTCAGATCAGTCAATCGCTTTATGCGCGACTATAATAATATTTCAAACTGCCACGGGTGGTGAAAAGAAGCGGATATCAATAAATGCGCTTTTTTAATTTGTCTATATACAATGTAATGATTGAACAAATTATTGATTTACACATTCATTCAAAATATTCGCGTGCTTGCTCGCGTGATTTGGAGTTGCCGAATATTGCGGTAGCGTGTGAAAAAAAGGGGATTGATATTTGTGCCACAGGTGATTTTACGCATCCCGGGTGGTATGAACATATTAAAAATATTCTTACTGAAGATAAGCCTGGTATATTCAAACTAAAGGACAATAGCTCAAAAACTCGGTTTATTCTTTCAACCGAAATATCCTGCATATACAAGCATAAAGACGCCACCAGGCGTCTGCATTTGGTTATATTGGCTCCGAATATTGAATCAGTAGGCAAACTTAATGGCATTTTAGAGAAAAAAGGAGCAAATTTGCGTTCAGACGGGCGTCCTATTTTAGGGCTATCCGGTAAGGCAGTCCTTCAGATCATTCTGGATATTGATAAGCGTTTTATGCTAATTCCGGCTCATGCCTGGACGCCATGGTTTTCTATTTTTGGATCAAAGTCCGGTTATAATAAATTGGATGATTGTTTTGAAGAACTTACACCATATGTGCGGGCCTTAGAAACAGGTTTGTCAAGCGACCCGATTATGAATCATATGTGGAGCGCGCTGGATAATTTCACGCTTGTTTCAAATTCTGACGCGCATAGCTTGGGAAAACTTGGGCGCGAAGCAAATGTATTTGAATTTAATAATGAAAAAGAAATTACTTACGACGAGATTTGTCGGGTGATTAAGGAAGGAGATAAGAAAAAATTTAAATATACGATAGAATTTTTTCCTGAAGAAGGAAAATATCATTTTGACGGACACGCCGATTGTTGTATTTCATTTGATCCTGAAAAGACAAAAAAAGAAAATTTTTCATGTCCGAAATGCGGTAAAAAATTAACTATCGGAGTATTAAGTAGAGTAATAGAACTGGCCGACAGAAAGGAAAGTGAAATTCCAAAAAATAAATTCATACCGCATCGTTACATTGTGCCATTAAGTGAATTGATTTCTTTTGTGCTCGGTGTGGGAGAAAAAAGTAAAAAGGTTAATAGCGAATACGAAAAATTGATAAAAATTTTTGAAAATGAGTTTAATATATTGTTGAAAACTCCTGTGGATGAATTGGAAAGTCATGTTAGTGATAAAAATATAGCATTAGCAATTTCAAATATGAGGCAGGGGATTATTAAGGTAAGTCCCGGTTATGATGGGGTGTTCGGCACTTTTGATTTATTGTTAAACGAAAGTAAAAAAAGCATTCTTCAAGACAGATTATGGCAGGATTAAATAATTAAAAAATCACCCTGATATACAGGATGATTTTTTTAAGACTATTTGCGTTTTTTCGCTTTTTTAGTCTTTTTAGCTTTTTTCTTTGTGACTTTCTTGGCTACTTTCTTCTTTGTCACTTTCTTGGCTACTCTCTTTTTTGCGACTTTCTTCTTTGCCATAGTAGACACCTCCTTTCAACTTCGCATAAATGCGAAGAAGGATGAAAATTTTTTCAAACTCGCGATCGCGAGAAAAAATTTTTTTTAAAAAGTTTCTGCTAACAAGCATGCAGCACAAACTTCATCGACCTATATTTATTATAGAACGGTTTTTTAAATAAGGGAAGAGTGTTAAGTAAAGTTATACACAGGTTGATGCTTGAGCAATTTATTGAGAGGCCGGAATTGACGGATTAATTTTTTTTTGTTTAAATATAGATATATATTATTGATAATTATATATATGATTACTGAAAATCATGAGCCAAATCATGATCAGGCAAAAAATTTAGCGTTCGAAATGGAAAACTCGGATATAAGAGACATAGTTGCGTTGGGGGCGGTGGAATATTTCAAACGTGAATTTCCGGATATTAAACATTCGTTTGCAAAAAATCAAAATTGCGTCTGTTGTATTGACGAAGGAACTGCCCATAAAGATATCAATGGTGAAATGAAATTTGCCTTAGCCGGTTCTGGGATGCTATTCCCCGCCGTGAGTGAACAAGAACGGCTGGAAGCGGTGGCAAAAATTTTAATTGAACGCGGAGTAACGGATATTACGAGTCATGGAGGCTGTGGAGCAGCCGGCCTGGCATACCATCGCGATTTTCCTGATGCTGATACGCATGATAACTTAAAAGAGAAAATTGAAAATTACTCAAAAAGCTGGGCGGACAAGTTAGCAAATAAAATTAAAGAACTTGGTCATCCGGCGGAGCGTACTCACATATTGGCGGAAGATATGGAACGTCCGGTAGAATTTCATAACGCGCGCGTGGTGTATTATGATGGTGTTGGCGGATTTAATCCGAATAAAGAAATTGGTTTACCAATGGGTTTTGTAATTGAGCGGACATACTTGCCGGTCAGTTACGCTGTTGAAGAATCAAAGGTGGCGATTAGTATTGCGTTCGGAGCTCATGGTTTTGGAGAATTATTTTCTTCCGATTTACCTTTTGTAATTATTGTTCTGGCAAAAAATGAAGAAGACCTCACCGGTTTAAAAAATGAAATTTTGGATATTTTATCGGATAATGAAAATTTCATCGCCGGGAAAATTAAAATTGACGGGTTAGTAATATAAATTTTTTTGTATTAAACAGCTGTATATTTATGGCTGTTTTTTTTATTAAAAAACCCGCCAGCGGTTGATGGCATGGCGGGTCGTAACGAGCTTAATCTTTTTTCCGCGTTAAGCGGCGGCGGAACAAAACCAGAAAAGTGATTATGCCACAGCCGATAAATAAATATATCGGATAGGTGGCAATAGCGAAATTCCATTTTTCAATGGCAAAAAGATTTAGCGTATTGCCAAGGAAAAAAAGAATCCAAGCGATGCGGTCTTCATCTTCCGGCTTCTTGTATGTCTTCCGTATGGTGGGTAAAGCGCCGGCGCAGTCTATTGTTATATTAATAAACAGCGCGAGTAAGGGGGAATCAAATATAAACCAGAGCGCACCGCTCATTGCGGCGCAGCCAATGCATGCCCGGTCAAACCGCGTCCAGCCGCCTTCGCCAAATTTTAATGCCAGAAGAGCAGTAATAAAAGGCCCGATAACATAGCTAATAGCCACCCAAATCGTGTCTTTAGCGCCCGAAGCACTGTAGCTTGAAGCCAACATCAACCCTACAACGGTCCAAATCCACCAGGAAGCTCGGTTCGGTTTGGTTTTACCGCGCAAAATGGAAATGATGTAGGGGATAAAGGCGGCAAGTGATATAACACCAGCCACCATTCCAAATGTGGCTGTGTCAAATGTCATCTTACTCTCCTTTTTTTGTTTAGATTTTAAAGAACGGATTAATCTAATCATAAAGCGCTGGTCTTGTCAATTATTCGGTCTGCAATCTTGATTATTTATCAATTTTGTGATATACTGTTTTGTGCTGCGCCCCTATAGTTTAATGGATAGAATATCAGGCTTCGAACCTGAAGATGGGAGTTCAATCCTCTCTGGGGGCACAAAAAAATAAGGGTCATGCCTTATTTTTTTTGCATCTTTAATTATTTGGTCGCTTCGCCCCAACAAAACAAAAAAGCCCCCAAAGGGGTTCTTTTGTTTTTGTGGGTCGCCAGGGATTCGGCTTCAACTAAAATTTTCTTCCAAAAATTTTGTCTAGCCACCGCCTCGCGGTCGCGCTCGCTCTTTTGCATCGCGCGACATCGCTCCGGCGTCCGAATCCCTGTCGCGACCAAAACTGTTTGGTCGCTTCGCCCAAACAAAAAAATCCCTGACGGGACTTTTTTGTTTTGTGGGTCGCCAGGGATTCGGACCCTGGACCTTGTCCTTAAGAGGGACCTGCTCTACCAACTGAGCTAGCGACCCATGAGAGCTTTTTTTACAAAGCATCTCCAGGCTTTCGATTAATTATTTTCACTTTTGGCCCTTTCCATTCCTTAACTTTTAAACCCATTTCCGCGGCTTCTGTCTGTGCTTCTTGCTTGCTCATACCTTCTCCTGACGCGATCAGTTCTTTTCCAAGATATACACCAACTTTAAAATTTTTTGCATGATCGGGTCCAACCTCTCCGAGCACTTTATATGACGGAGTTACGCCGGCCAATTCTTGCGCTGATTCCTGAAAACGGCTCTTTGCATCCATATATAAACCATTTTCTAAAATATACGGCAGCTTGGAAATGACGGTGCGTAAGATAAATTCTTTTGCCGTTTCATATCCCCGGTCCATGTATATCGCACCGGTTACTGATTCCATAGTATTAGCCATAATATAATCACGCGCTTTTGTGCCGGCGTCTTTTGATTCTCCATGGCTTAAAAAAAGATACGGTTCCATTCCAAGTTCATAGGCGATACTTGCCAATGTTTTGGCGTTAACCAGCGCCGCCCGCCAGTTTGTCAATTCGCCTTCGGGATTGCCGAAATGGGTGAATAAATATTCGGTGACAATCAGTTCAACCACGGCGTCGCCCAAAAATTCTAAACGCTCATTATGAGCAAGCGGAAACTCACGATGTTCATTAAGATATGAGCGGTGCACGAACGCCTGTACGAGAACATCAGGATTAATAAATTTAACGCCAAGTTTTTTTTCAATGGCGGTAAAATCCTTACTGTTAACTTCGGGATTATCGATAACCATATGAATTAATGATTACCGTGAAAGCGAGTATTCAATCATTATTGTTCTTTTGGATACCCTGTTTCACGGGGCGGCTTTTTGCCGCCCAATATAATTATTTTTTTGTTTCTTTTAATGTGTCACCGCTTGTTTCCGGTGACATATTTTTGTAAATTGCTCCTAGTACGCCGTTTACAAATTTTCCGGAAGAAGGCCCGCCAAATCCCTTTGCCAATTCGATGGCCTCATTGATTGCCACTTTTGGAGGTACCTCTTTGGAAAAAGCCAGTTCGTAGATGCCTATTCGCAGAATGTTTCGGTCGATGACAGTGATTTGGTCAATTGGCCAATCAGGCGCGTATTCAGAAATAATTATGTCAATTTTTTTTAAATTTGCGATGACGCCGTTGATTAAGCTAACCGAAAATTCTTTTTCCGTCAGGTCTTCGCCAAATTCAGATAAATTGTGTTCCAGGATTGCTGTTAATCGGTCATTATCTTGTCCACGAAAATCCCACTCAAACATTGTTTGCATGGCGATACTGCGCGCCAGATGGCGGTTGGACATATGTTTTTTAAATTTACCCTGTTAAATAAAATTTTGTTTTGCAAAATTTCCACCCCTAAATTTAACTTGGTTTATCCTATTGAATATTCCCCTAAATTATTTTTTTGCTTTTTTTGCGGCGCGCGCGGTTTGTCGTTTTACGCTAATAACCTGTGCTCCTCGATATGTGCCGCAAAATCCGCAGGCACGATGAGGCCTGACCGGTTTGCCGCATTTTGGGCAGAGGTTATATGTTTTTTCTGATAATGCAAAATGCGCTGCTCGGCGTCGTTTATGTGACGATGTCCGTCGATGACCTGGTAATCCCATATAAATATTTCTAATTTCTCCCGGCTTAAAGCCGGGGTCCCGCCAAAGTGTCGGGATAATTTCTAATGTCTTAATCCTATATGATAGGAAAATTGGCCTCTATTGTACAATAAAACCGTATTTTTTGCAAGTTGAGTATTCTTTTGGCTTATTTTAGGTAAAAAATGTATTTTATCGCCTTACTCTTGACAAAAGGGTAAAAATATGCTATACTAATCCGTTATGATAATAAATGCTTTATTTCCTGAGAGAGGGATATAGGGCATATACGAATAGTTTTGGCCTCTCTCAAACAGAGGTTTTTTGTTCCTTACAAGAGTTTAAACGCTGAATAAAGGGTTGTAGTGTAGAGATAGAATCTGATTGATCTGTCTAATGAATAATAATTTAACACCAACCTTTTATTGAGCGCTAAAGCTCACAAAAAACGTCCGCGTAGCGGGCAGGAGGTATGCAATGAATCCGAAGATCGAAGTGGCCTGCTGCGTGTGCCAGAAAAACAAGTGCAAGGCATTCGAGGCCAGCACCTTCTCCCGCGTGAAGATCGCGGAGTCGCTCGGGCGGAAGCCCGAGGTGAAGGACCTGGTCGAGAAGTTCGCCATCTGCCCCAAGTGCCGCGAGAACGCGTTCGAGCGCTTCGAGGCGGAGGCGCAGGCCGAGAACCAGAAGTACGAGCCGCGCAACGAGCGCCGGATCGGCTGGCTCTGCCACGCGGCGAGCTGCCTCGAGGAGGAGGCGGCGTCCGTGAAGGCCATGGCCAAACTCGGCGACCTCTTCGACTTCAAGTCGGTCGCGCCGGAGCCGGCCCCCGTGACCAAGCTGCCGGTCAAGCCGGCGGCCCCCAAGGTCCGCGGCAAGAAGGCGGTCAAGACGGGCTAACCATCGGTGGCGCCCGTCAGTGTCTCAGACAAATGAAGAAATGGAGGATCCGAATGCCCTTTCCCTAACGCTATCGCACCAAGACAGCGATACCCCCGTGTACGGGGTGAGGAGATCACATACCTCAGCCGGCAAGTTGTGAGAATCCACGCTGTGGACGCGAAGCCGAGTAACGCGTGAATCTCGGTGTTTCAACCTCAACATGTCGTACTTTTGCCCCCGCACAGAAATGTGCGGGGCTTTTTATTTAGATATTGACAATTTTTAAAAAAACGCGTATTATGATGTTTCGAGAAAAAAGCAGGAAAGCAATCGGAGGAGGAATAGATGTGTTCTTTAAAAAACCTGTTCACATTAGGAAAATTGGTCTTGTTGGTCCAGTCGGCCATCGCCGGCGTGATATTTTTGGCTATATCCATAACTGCGTTGGTAAATCCGGCTTTTGTTGAAACAGTGAGTTCATTTGACTGTTTCGCCCGATCCTGGATAATCGCTCAGTATTGGCTGCCAAATATGTCAACTCATGCAGTAGTTGTTTGTGCTTCGTTTTTGCTTGGAGCATTTAACACCATCATCGTATTGGCTACATCCTGTTCCAGGATTCGCCGATAGAAAGGGGTAGACTGTGACAAATTTGATCAAAAAAATTTTTTTAACGGTTCTTTCATTATTGCTTACATTCAGTGTTGCGGTGATACAGTCAGTTGCCGTTATTTTTTTTCTGATTCTCGGTATTTGGCTTCTGAATGAAGCCTTTCAACAACCGCCCTGGATTTCCGCATTTATCACTTTCGGAAGCATGGCATGTTTTTACGGCTCTTATGCATTGTCCGATATCGATTTGCCAATGTTTCAACGGTGGCAGCATTTTGTACAAACTCGTTTGAGATGATACGAATACTGTCCTGCATCACCGAGCGCGACTCTTCATGGAGGCGCGCTTTTTTATTTGCAATTGCTAAAATTCATCTAATAAGATAAGATTATTAAGATATATTAATATGCTTCGGATTGAAACAAAATTTGACATGGCGAATAGCTGGCTAAAAGAAAACGCGGAAAACGCGCCTTTTTGTCAGTCTTTTGAATGGGAAGAAATATTATCGCGTGAACTCAAAAATATTGAACGGCTGGTTATTTTTGATGATGAAAAACCGGTTGCTATGGCGCTTATAGAATATCATAAAATACTCTTTGGCTGGTCATACGCATTTTGTCCAAAAGGACCTGTGTACAGAACAGGTATTGAAGAAACAACTTTTAATCTGATTAATGAGGAATTGCAAAAATATTTTTCTGATAAAAAATGCGTTTTTTTCAGGATTGAACCGTCAAAGAAAATTTTTGGGTCGGAGAAGGTAAATGATTTCAATCCTCGCGCAACCATGGTTTTGGATTTGCGGATAACACCGGAAGAATTACTGAAAGGAATGCATCAGAAAACCCGGTACAATATAAATTTGGCGCAAAAAAAAGATTTGAGAGTGAGTGATGCGAAAGATGCGGACAGTTTTATTGAATTAATGAAACAAACCGGCAGGCGTGACAATTTTCGCTTGCACGCAGTCAGACATTATCATGAAATTATTTTTTCATCGTTTTCGCATCAGCTTACCATATATTATGGGCCGAAAGCGATTGCGACTGCGGTGTTTATCGGATTTGGCGATACCTTTACATATTTATTCGGCGCATCCGACTATCAAAGCCGATCTTTAATGGCGCCATATCTGATTCAGTGGGAGGGCATCAAAATGGGGCAAAGATACGGATACAAATATTATGATTTTTTTGGTGTTGCTCCGAAAATAGCCGGGCAGGATAATATTGAATCATATCAATATGACCTCAAGCATCAGTATGCCGGAGTGACCAGATTTAAGCAGGGTTATGGCGGTCATTATCACGAAGACCCGGGAACATTCGATCTGGTTATCGTGCCGTGGAAATATAATTTATATAAGTTTTTGCGTTTGTTGCGGCGACTGATTTAAGTAAGGTCATCAGTCCTCATAGTTTAATGGATAGAATATCTCCCTCCGAAGGAGACGGTCCAGGTTCGATTCCTGGTGAGGGCACATAACAATAATGATATATGCCGGCAAAAATAGGACAATCAAAACAAGGCCATCTGATGCATTTTACTTCAGCCGCTGTTATTAGGCGTGATGGAAAAATTTTAATGATTGACAGAAAAATATTTCCATTGGGTTTTGCCTGTATCGCCGGTCATATTGAAGAAGGCGAAACGCCTGAAGAAGCTTTGACCAGAGAAGTTGGAGAAGAAAGCGGTTTGAAAATAATTAAAAGCAAAAAAATATTTGAAGAGGAAGTTGATGAAAATGTCTGCAGCCGGGGCGTGACCGTTCATTACTGGCATGTATATGAATGCATATGCGAAGGCGAACCGGTATTGTTTCCTTTGGAAGAGAAATCAATAGGATGGTTTTCACCTGAAGAAATTCAAGTAATGACTCTTGAACCGGTTTGGGATTATTGGCTGAAAAAAATGAAAATTATCAGTTGAAGATTATCTAAAAAACTGCCGGTTGTAAACGGCAGTTTTTTAAGTTAGAAAATTTTTATGTTTTATGCCAGCGTATCTCCATTGATCTCCATTACAGTTACGCTCGCAACTTTGTCATTTTCTTCTTTAAAGCGCATTAAGCGCACTCCTTGGGTGGCTCGCCCTGAAACAGAGACAGCTTTAAGAGGCATTCTGATGACTTGGCCCTTCGAGGACATCAATAATAAATCATATTTATCTTCTTTAGACCCGTCAACCAGTCTGGCATGAATTAAATTGCCGGTTTTTTGCGTAATTTCCGCTGTTTTGATTCCACTGCCACCGCGTCCCTGCACCTTGTATTGTGATAAAGCAGTACGTTTGCCGATTCCGTTTTCCCCGACGATCAAAAGTTCCAGATTTTTATTATTCGGGTCGACTATATCCATAGAGATAACTTCATCTTTGTCGTGCAGACGCATGCCCCGCACACCGGCCGCGTTTCTCCCCATTGGGCGTACATCGCCTTCTTCAAAACGAATGGCCTGGCCTTTAAGCGTGATAATACTGATTTCATCGTGACCGGTTGATGGTTTAACCCATTCCATAGAATCCTCGCCTTTCAATTTTAAGGCGATTAAACCGCTCCGGCGCACATTAGAAAAATCCGAAAGCGCTGTTTTTTTGATCAAACCCTTTTGGGTGACCATCACCAGATATTTAATTTCAGACAAATTGCCCATAGTTAACAGAGCAGTAACTTTTTCATTTGGCGCAAGCTGTAGGAAATTCACCAATGCTTGCCCTTTGGCGGTCCTGCTTCCTTGCGGAATATCATAGGCAAAAAGCTGAAAAACCCGCCCGCGATTGGTAAAAAACAAGACATTGTCATGCGTGTTGGTCATTTGAAGCTGGTCAACCGATTCTTCTTCTTTTGTTGTCACACCTATTACGCCTTTTCCGCCGCGCGATTGCTGGCGAAAAGTATCCGGAGGCAAACGTTTTACATAGCCGTCGGTTGTGGTCATAATAATTGTCGGCTCATTTGGCACAAGGTCTTCAACAGTAAATTCTTTAATACCATGAGCGACAATTTGAGTCCGGCGCGGTTGAGAATATTTGGTTTTGATTTCTTCGGTTTCAGTTTTTACAATTTTTAATATTTTCGTTTCTGAAGCAAGGATTGATTCCAATTCCTTGACTAACGACTTTTTTTCTTTCAGCTCATCTTCTATTTTTTGTCGTTCTAAGTTCGCGAGTTGCTGCAGTTTCATCTCCAAAATTGCCGTTGCCTGGCGGTCGGTAAATTTAAATTTTTTGATTAAGTTTATTTTTGCCTCTTCTTTGTCTTTTGAAGCGCGGATTGTTTTTATTACCAGTTCAATTTTATCCAATGCCATGGCGAGACCCTCTAAAATGTGCGCCCGGTCTTTGGCTTTTTCCATATCATATTCGGTGCGGCGGCGGATGACCACTTGGCGGTGCTTGATAAATTCTTCAAGGATGGTTTTTAAATTAAGAATACGCGGTTGTATCCCGTCAACTAATGCCAGCATGTTTGAATGAAAGGTTGTCTGCAATTCGGTCATTTTAAACAACTGATTCAGAATTTTTTTCGGGTAGGAATCTTTTTTCAGTTCAATCACCACGCGAACACCGTCTTTATTTGATTCGTCACGGAGATCTTTTATACCTTCAATTTTTTTCTCCTGCACCAAGTCGGCGATTTTTTCCAAAAGGGTCGCCTTGTTAACCTGATACGGGACTTCGGAAACTATTATCTGAAAGTGGCCGGTTTTCGTTTCGTTGATTTCTGCTTTTGCTCTAAGCACAATACCGCCTTTGCCGGTTGCATACATGGCGGCTATGTCTTTTTTATTGTAAATAATACCACCGGTGGGAAAGTCCGGGCCTTTTATTACTTCGGCCAATTCTTCAACAGTTGATTTTGGTTTTTCGATTAATAACGACACGCCGTCGCAAAGTTCCCCCAAATTATGTGGCGGAATGGAAGTCGACATACCGACAGCAATGCCCATGGTGCCGTTTAAAAGCAAGTTTGGCACTTTGGAAGGCATTACAGTTGGTTCTTGGTGTGAACCGTCATAAGTTGGAATGTAATCAACGGTATTTTTATCAATATCTACAATCATTTCTTCAGCAAGCGAGGTGAGTTTGGCTTCGGTATAACGCATGGCCGCGGCCGGGTCACCGTCCATGGAGCCGAAGTTTCCTTGCCCGTCCACAAATACTTGCCGCATGGAGAAATCTTGCGCCATACGAACCATAGAATCGTAGATGGCGGCGTCGCCGTGCGGATGATATTTGGCCATTACCTCACCGACCACGTGCGCCGATTTTCGGAACTTGGAAGTGTGTTTTAGTCCGATGTCCCACATGGCAAACATAATACGGCGGTGTACTGGCTTGAATCCGTCCCGAACATCCGGAAGAGCACGCGAAACAATTACGCTCATGGCGTATTCCAAATATGACTGCTTTACTTCTTCGGCTATCGGCGCGGCAATCAATTTGCCGATACTCTCGGAAGATGATAGAAACATTTTTTCTTGCATAATAGAACCAAAATCAATTAATTTGTTGAAGTAGTGGAAGTGGTTGAAGTGGCCTCTGACATGTCGTATAGTGTGCTACTGGAAATGGCTTCGCTGATAATATTTTGAAGTGTAGCCCGTACCTGTTCCTTTGCCGCCGCTTGTTCACGAATCGGTCTTTCAATCATATCGGACGCTTCCTGTAAATCATTTTTTGCCGATTTAAACAGCTGATTTTCAGAAGAAGCGGCCCAATCAAAGGTATGTAATCTGTTACGGAAAGCGAACCCCCACATTGTTGCTATTATTGCGCCAACTGCTAATACAGAAAACAATACAATACGTTTTTTGTGCAGGATATGTTGAATCTTTTTTTCAGATGTAACCGCTTTGGGCATATTACCTTTTTAATAATTTTTTTCCAAAATCATTAATTTAGTTTCTTCCTGTGGCAAATCCTTTTTCTTAATAATAAATTTTTTGTCAGTTGCTTCCGGTTTCAAACCGAGATTCTTTATGAATTCGGAAATTGGCGCGGCTTTCGGGTCGGTATCGCATTGATAGGCGATTGGAATAATGATCCGCGGCTCAAGAGCTGTGACTGTTGCCACCGCATCATCCGCCTCAAGAGTGCCGTTTTTTTCCGCACCAACCGGGATAAACAGAATATCAGGATTTCCCAGTTTGGCGATCGTTTCAGTGCTCAATTTATGATTTATGCGTCCAAGATGCGCGATAGTTAAACCTTCAGAAATTATTTTGAAGATAAGGGTGTCGTTTGGACCCGGCAATGAATATATCATCGTATCTTTTATCTCAACTTCACCCAGAGTATTTAAAATAAAAGGGTCTTGGCTAAGAGTGACGGTATCCTCGTCGCCATGAGAAAAAAGCGCAATTTGAGGAGAAAAACTGCGGGGAAAATCACCGGTTGAAGGTTTGTAGGCGTCTACAATAATTGTAACGTCTTCGTCCCTGAGATTTTTTGTTTGCAATTTGACGCAGGTTTGGCCGAGCCAGTTAATATGCATAATATTCAGTAAAATTAGTGTTCCAAAGCATTAACATTCTATCATAAAAAACAAGTGTTATCAAGCCCGTAGTGGGGATATAATGTGGTTAATTTTTGGCTAAAATAAGCTATTTTATACCTTATCGTAAAATTTTTGCTATTTTGTCGCGAGTAGCATGAAACTCAGATATCCAAGGTGCGGATCATCTGAAAATTTTCTATTTAATTCTGGCCTGATTTTTTCAACTTTTGATGTATCCAACAGATTTAACGGAATAAGTTTGATGTCCGTCCAGTCGTTATTTTTCAAAAAATCTTCGTATGCCTGTGGGCGCTTACGGTTGGGAATGCCGGTAAAATGACAAAAACGATAGAAATTATCCGAGAAACGATAAATATTTAGCGGGTCATGATAACGGATAATTTGAGTATGGGTTTGCAAGTCAATTTCCGCCGCCAAAATCGCGCCGGGTGATGCCAATTGTGATAATTGGACAATAACATTTTCCACATTTTCAAAATGTTCAAAAGCCGCTTGGCTGAAAATAAAATCAAATTTGCGGTCAGCGAGTATGGATAAGTTAAAATTTTTATCGCATATATATTGAATGCGGCCACTATTATTTTTTAATTTTTTTAATTCTTCCCTGAGTTCG
This sequence comes from Candidatus Magasanikiibacteriota bacterium, assembly GCA_963802255.1. Lineage (GTDB taxonomy): Bacteria > Patescibacteriota > Patescibacteriia > Magasanikbacterales > GWA2-37-8 > JAPLWQ01. The sequence continues at coordinate 173,128 of CAWDHY010000001.1, forward strand.
TTCAAAGAAACGCCGAATTTATGCGTTAAAACAGTAAATAATTTTTCATACAAAATATCAGGACAATTTTTCGCCAGCGAATTGGCGTCAAAGGCAGTGTAGGAAGCAGCGCCTTGCGCGATGGCTATAAAGGCATTGCCAAGGTCGGCGCCCGGGCCAAGTTCTAAAATATTTTTATTTTTAGCTTCGCTTTGATCGGAATATTTTTTTAGCTGATTCATCCAGCCGCTAAAAACATTTAGGTCATAATTAACCGCGCGGTCTATATCGGAAACGGAAAAAGGGCGGGGGCGGCTATAGCCAAAAATGGAATAGCGCATTTTATTGATTAAAAGTATCAGCGCGCCAAATAAATGGTAAAACATAGATAATAGGAAATTATTGTCATTATTATATATCTTTTTTTACGCTTTATCAAGCGAAAAAATGGCGCTATCTATCCGCAATATCAGGAGAAAATACCGTTTAGAAACAGGGGGTCTGACCATCTTGACATGTTTTAATAATTAGGATATACTCACCTCACAATAAAAATACTAATCCGGCCCGATTTAGTGGCCGGAACCAAACCGCAAATATGCGGGAGGATAAGTGAGTTTTTTTGTTTGTATGTCAGATGTAAAACAAGATTTTAAGAAATTGCTCGAGGACCATTTAATGAATTTCCCGAATGTCGGAGATATTGTTAAAGGCAAAGTAATATCCGTTGATAAAAATGAAGTGCGTATTGACGTGCAGAATTTAACGACGGCGATTGTCCGTGGCCGTGAGATGTTTTTTGAATCTCGCGAGTATTCCGATTTAAAGCTTGGAGACGAAGTGGAGGCAACCGTTATTGATTTGGAAAATGAAAACGGTGAAATGGAACTGTCATTCCGTATCGCCGGCATGCAACGCGTTTGGGATAATATGAAGAAATGGATGTCTCAGGGCATTACCATAAAGGCGAAAGTATATTCGGCCAATAAAGGTGGTTTGATGGTTCAGGTCGGCGTGTTAAACGGCTTCATGCCGGTATCACAGCTCAACCCGGATCATTATCCGAGAGTGGCCGGTGGCGATAAAAATCGCATTTTTGAGAAATTACAGGAAATGGTCGGTGAGGATTTGGAAGTTAAAGTAATAGACGTAAATGAAAAAGAGGAAAAACTGATCGTTTCAGAAAAAGCTGTTTGGGAAGATGCACAAAAAGCCGTACTGGAGGCCTATAAAGTTGGTGATGTAGTTGACGGAGAAGTCAGCGCTATTACATCATTCGGCGTATTTATCAGGTTTGGTGAAGGATTAGAAGGTCTGGTGCATATCTCTGAAATTGCCTGGCAAAGGATTGATCACCCGAAAGATATCTTAAAAGTTGGCGATAAAATTCGCGCTCAAATTATTCAGCTTGACCACTCAAAGATATATCTCTCAATAAAAAGATTAGTTGATGATCCGTGGAAAAAAGTGAAAGACAAATTTAAGGTCGGCGACACGGTGAAAGGCAAAATTATCAAAGTTGAACCGTTCGGTTTGATGATTAGCCTTGATAAAGAGATTCACGGTTTAGCGCATATTTCTGAACTTTCCGATGAACCGATTGCCAATATAAATGATAAATTCAAAATTGGGCAGGAACTTGAAATGGTAGTGGTGTCACTGGAACCGGCTGAGCATCGTTTGGGTTTGCGCATGGCCGGCGTAAAAGGCAAGACCGGGCGGAAAGCCGAAGCGGCTGCAAAATCTGTTGAGGATGAAAAGAATAATGAAGAGGAAGTTGAAAAGAATTTAGATGAACTGGCTGCGGTTGAGGCCGTTGCTGAAGCCGGACAAGTTGAAGAGGAAAAGAAAGAGGAATAAAATAGAAAAATTAAACAATAAATCCACCAGTTGGTGGGTTTTTTGTTATTTGAAATAAACCTGCTATGCTATCCGTATTAAAGGTATAACCATTTATGACAAACGGACAGCTAGAAACAATGGCTGATGAAGAGCTTGTTTCGCTTTCAGTTGAAAAGAGCGAAATTTTTGGAATTTTAATGAGACGCTATCAGGGCCGGCTTTTGTCATACATCCGACGTTTATCCGGATTGCGCAGTGAAGACGCGGAAGATGTTTTGCAGGAATCATATATTAAGGCCTATCTCAATTTAAATGATTTTGACCGGAAATTAAAATTTTCTTCTTGGCTTTATCGCATTGTTCATAATGAAACGATCAGTGAGTGGCGTAAACGAAAAGCCCGCCCGAGCATAATTTTAGACAGTGAAGACTGGCAAAAAATTAAAAGTGGCTCAGATTTGAATAGTGAAATAATGGCAAAGTTTGATAAAGAGTTGATGAATAAAGCTATTGCACGTCTGCCAAAAAAGTATCGCGAGGTTATCGTTCTTAAATATCTTGAGGAAAGATCATATGAGGAAATGGCTGATATATTGCGCAAACCTGCCGGCACTATCGGTACATTGATCAACCGGGCAAAAAAACAATTGAATAAAATATTGAAAAAATATGGATCTTAGCAAACAGGTTTTAGAACAAATTGAGAAGCAAAATATTCATCCGCGTTCGCGTTACGCTGTTTTTTTGAGACGTTCAATATTTTGGGCTTTCACTGCGCTTGCTTTGATGATTGGCAGTATAGCGGTTTCCATAACAATTTTTTCAATTGCCAATGTGGAATGGGATTTGTGGGCGAGAGCAACAAGTAGCTCCTGGAGATATGTGCTGTTTATATTTCCGTATTTTTGGCTGGTCATCTTTGTTGGTTTCATTTTGTTTGCGCATTACAATCTGCGCCACACAAAATATGGCTATAGATTTACTTTGTCAAAAGTTATTATCATCTATATTGTATCAACCGTCATATTAGGCGGTACTTTTTTCCGGCTTGGTCTTGGCCACGAAATCGAAGAACTTATTGCCGATTCTGCACCTTTTTATCACCATTTACAAGGTGAAAGGATGATGTGGGTAATGCCGGAACAGGGTCTTTTGGGCGGGCGAGTTGAAAATATTGACGGGCCATATAACTTTATATTAACAGATTTGGATGGTGTAAGGTGGCAAATATCAGTGTCCGGCACTATCGGCGTGGAGTATACGTTTCCCGGTGCAAAAATAAAGATTATCGGTGAGAAATTTGGAACGAGCAGTTTTCAGGCGGCGGAAATCCGGTCTTGGTGCGGATGCAGCGGATGCAATAAAGAAAGTAATACTGCATGCATGCATGTAAGCGGAACCTGTCTTGGCGGCTCACTGTGCGGGCAGCAGGGATGCGGTTATTGAAAGAAATATTTTTTTGATGCGTATTAGTTTATGAGCGCTCAAAAAATATTTCGTCACCTCCGGCTTGGCAAGGGTTATGAGCCTAAACTTGTCCGGGGGTGACACAAATTATTAACCGCAGAAAGCGGATAAAAAAATTATGAAACCACTTTGGTTTATAGGCGGAATAGCAGTAGCGGCAATGCTGGTTGTCGGTATCGGTTCAGCATTTGCATATCAGGGAAAAGGTGCCAATGTAAATACTGAAATTGGCGATACAAAGACACAAACAAAAACCTGCGGATGCGCGCATGGGGCGCAAGCCGGCGGGTGCGGAGCGGCCGGTTGTACTGCAGGTTGTTCGCAATGTAGTGGGCAAGGTGTCTGCGGCGACGGTTGTTCCGGAGGATGTAAAGCGGGGCGCTAAGCGTTTCGGTCAATAAAAATAAGTCGAAGTAAAACCTTAAAAAAGAACCCCCGTTAAGCCGGGGGTTCTTTTTATAAAATTAATATTTTTATTACATTTGCCATTCTGTTACGCCGTGCTGGGGTTCATCGTCTTTACGGCGTTCTTCTTCGGGCGGATAGGGACGCTCTTCAAGCGGTAAAGACGGATAACCGCCTTCGCGTCGTTTTTTTCTTCGTTTTTCATCCTCAATAATATGAATTGGCATTTTTGGGTAATCAGCATTTAATTTGGGAGGCATATGATTTTATATTAATCAACAAACGGCCCGGTGAATTCAATTTTTTTGTCCGGATAGATCGTTGTTTTACCGCCAATGGGCACTAGCATGGTATTTTTTTCCACATTGTGGCCGAAATTTTCCACTGCCAAAATATATAATGGATTGCCTGATTTTTTCCGGAATGCCATCACGTCACTGAGTAGATATTCAAATACTCGGTCCGGTTTTTCTTCCTGGCTTTGTTCCTTACCAAAAATTTTATTAAATTTTTTAAACCCTTTTTCCATCTCAGATTTATTAAACCTGCCGATGACCAGAGCCTTGATATGGCGGAATACACCCCGTTCATCAAGAGATATGATAACGCGGTGAAGATCTTCAATATGGATATCAATATCTTCCGCGAATAAAATATAATCGTCCCAGGTGCGTAGTTTGATATTGTACATGTCGAGCAAGTCGCGGAAGGTCGAGATATTTCCGCCAATGGCGATTCCCTCAATTTTTTCTTGGGGCGCTCCCGCCGGGCCATGCCAGGCGTAGTTTCCTTCTTTGAAGGAAAAAGAGTTTTTCTTTCCTTCAACAACGTCAAAAAACAATTGATTATTATCGTTTTCCAAAAGCCCGCAAACATTGGAATAATGAAATGTCAAAAGTTTCAGTTCAAAATATAAATAATTTAAGAGGAAAGTTGTATCGGAAAAACCGTTTACGACCGGCCGATTTTTACGAATTTTCATTAAATCTGAATCAGTCAGATGCCGGATGATATCTTCACAGCCGGTTCCGCCGTAAACCGGTAATAGCCAATTTGCTTCTTTAATTGCCTGGCGAAATTTGCGTAAGCGTTCCGATTCGGATGCAGAAAGATACCGCAAATCAAGATAACTTCTTTGCACGTCAAACAGATGGGTATTTAAATAGCGTCCTTTAATTTTTTTTAAGGCCGATTCAAAAGTCTGAATATCCGATTTTTCGACCGGGGAGGATGTATGAACCAGATGAATTTTTGATTCAGGCGTTATTTTTTTTGGCAACATATATACAGAGTTAATCTTTCAAATATTTTGCGACGCCGTCGTGCCGTCTTTCCTCTCTTTCTCTGGCGCAGGCGTAATCGTGTGCGTCGTTATAATGCATGCCTTTTTTCATCAAATTACGCTCATATAGCTCATGAATTAGAACATATTTTCGCTCTTTTGTCAATATGGCGTCATCAAGCCAAATTTCATTTTTCGGCACATAATTATAGATAAGATCGTGCCCACCAAAGACGAAATTGAAGTCAAAATATCTGCGCACCAGTTTACCTGAAACCAGAAAAATTTTTAACGCGCCCTTTTTATCTAATAGTTTTAAGTGAACTTTTTTTTGGTCAATTCTATCCATTCCACTGCGTAAAATCTCTTTTGCTTTTTCATAATCGTATTTTTTCATTAGCGCTCGTTTTTTGATAAATGTATCCATCAACTCTTTTTTCTCTTTAATAAATAACTTATCAAACCAGATTTCATTTTTTGGGATATATGGGCAAGTGACATTATCTTCCACGCAGCTAAAATCAAGGTCAATAGTGTTTCTGATTTTATAACCGTCAACAATTTTAATTTTTTTTGGCATATAGAATTATTTTATTTAGTATCACTCCCGCGCAGATAAAGATCTATTATTGTGAATACCCGGATTCCCGCCTACGCGGGGGTGACACCGGATACTTGATATTTTTCTAATTTTAGCATAAAATATCCATAATTGCTAATCAAAGACCGGGGCCGGTTAGACTGATAATCGTCCTTGGCAGTTATTAATTATCTATCAATATGCGGGATTTTATCAAGAATTTTTTGATTGTATTTTGCGCGCTTTTAGTCATCGCGGCCGTGCTGAGTTTTTTTAAAGTCGGCGACACACAAAAGCCGGATACAATTGGCGTGGCGAAAATGGTTGAAGAGATTAATGCCGGAGAAGTCAAGAAAGTCACGGTTGAGGGCAGTATATTAAAGGTGGAGCTCAATGACGCATCCTTGAAACCGCAAGAAGTCAAGAAGGAACCGGCTGAGTCTTTTGGCGAGATAATGAAAAATTATGGTGTTTCTGATGAAGCAAGAGCGGCCTTGGAGGTTGAAGTAAAGGATGAAAGTTCATGGAAGTTTTGGGCGGCCAATATTATTCCAGCTCTTCTGCCTCTAATTATTATTATCGTCTTTTTCTTTTTTATGAGCCGTGGTGTGCAGGGAATGAATAATAAGGCGATGGGATTTGGACAGAGTAATCCGCGTCAGGTGAACCCTAATGAGCGCGAGAAAAAAACATTTGCCGATGTTGCCGGTACCACAGAAGCTAAGATTGAATTGCAAGAGATTGTTGAGTTCTTGAAACAGCCGAAAAAATTTGCCGATATGGGAGCAAAGATTCCGAAGGGTGTACTGCTTATGGGAGCGCCAGGAACCGGCAAAACTTTGCTTGCGAAAGCAGTTGCCGGAGAAGCTGATGTACCATTTTTTCACATGTCCGGTTCGGAGTTTGTGGAAATGTTTGTCGGTGTCGGTGCATCACGTGTACGTGATTTATTTGGAAAAGCTAAAAAAGCGGCACCGGCCATTGTATTTATCGATGAAATTGACGCGGTTGGCCGACGGCGCGGTGCCGGTTTAGGCGGTGGGCATGATGAACGCGAGCAGACATTAAATCAGATTCTCGTGGAAATGGATGGTTTTGACCCGAACATTGGCGTGATTGTTGTCGCCGCGACAAATAGACCGGATGTTTTGGACCCGGCTTTGCTTCGTCCGGGGCGTTTTGACCGTCGGGTAGTTCTGGATTTGCCGGACATTAGAGATCGCGAAGAAATATTGGCAATCCACGCGATTAACAAACCGCTGTCCAAGGAAGTATCGCTTAGAAAAATTGCGGAACGGACTCCGGGATTTTCCGGAGCTGATTTGGAGAATCTTTTAAATGAGGCGGCTATATTAACGGTCCGCCGGGGTTTGAAAAAAATTGGGGAAATTGAAGTGTTGGAAAGCGTTGAAAAAGTATTGCTTGGCCCGGAAAGAAAAAGCCGTATTGTTACTGATAAAGAAAAGAAGATGACGGCTTATCATGAAGCGGGGCATGCGATTGTCGGATTCCTTATGCCAAATTGCGACCCGGTACGCAAAGTCTCAATAATTTCGCGCGGACAGGCGGGCGGATATACGCTTAAAATGCCGAGTGAAGATAAACGTTACCGGACGCTGGCTGAATTTAACGATGAATTATCTATGGCTCTCGGCGGATTTGTTGTGGAAAAAATGATTTTTGGCGACGATATAATATCAACCGGCCCTTCGGCTGATTTAAAAATCGTAACCCAGATCGCTAAAGATATGGTGATGCGATATGGCATGAGTAAACTCGGACCGCGCACTTTTGGCGAGCGGGAGGAACTGATTTTCTTAGGCCGTGAGATTCATGAACAACAAGATTATAGCGACAAGACAGCGGAAATGATTGACAACGAGGTGAGTAGTATTATTTCCAAAGCCATGGAACGGGCGAAGGATCTTTTAGAACGGAACAAGGATAAACTGGAGAAGATGGTGGCACGGCTACTTGAAAAAGAAACAATTGAGCAGGATGAGATTGCGGAAATTATGGGTGAGGAAACAAAATTATAAAACCCAATTAAAAAACACTCTGCTGTTGCAGAGTGTTTTTTAATATAATTTTTATTTAACGCTCTTAACAATAATTTTCAGTTTATCACCCACGCTTGGCGTCCGGCTTATCCAGCTTGGGGTGAACTTAATATCCATCCCGGTCACGTGAGGAAGGCTGACAATATATCTTTCAATTTCTCCTTTTTGTTTATTTAGAAAATATTCTTTATTTAATAGCGGCGCATTTGCATCAAGAGTTACGATTGCTTCTGTCGCTACCTGTAATTGAGCTGAATTGTTGACTAAATCCGTAGCCGCCACTGTTACTTTTGGATCGTCTCCAATAGAAAGAATTTTTTCTGATGCGGTATCAATACCGTTTGCAACCTCTTTTTTTAATATTTCATTCAGCGAGTTTTTGTTGTACATGATTAGAGTAAGAGTGCTCGTGCCGTGAATTTCAAATTCGCTCGCTTCAGCGCCAATGCCCAGCGTACTGGTGGCACCGTTTTGCGATATGGAGACAATAGTTTGGTCAAATACATCTGAACTGGTAGATAAAGTTTTTAAAAATGCTACCTTGGTCTTTTCAGCGAAATCAGCATCAGCCGATTTGTAATCTGATTCTGATATTACGCCCACTTTTCCTGACCCGCCGGTCATCGGCTTGATACTTTCGGCATAAACAACTTTTTGTTTTTCCGTGTTTAATCCGGGAATAGTAAACTTGCTCGAGCCGATATCACTTGCCGCACCTGGTTGGTCGGCATAGACTTGTGCTGTCACCTGCCCTTCGGCCGGTACAGTGACGCGGTCTGAAAGTCTGAACAAAATGCCTTCGGCGGTTATTACACGCGTTGTTTTGACCAATGGCTGGTCCTCGGTAGTTTTATTATAAAGAATGACCTCTCCTTTTGAAGTGCCGTCGACTTGGCGGGTTGCGGTTGGAAAATATTTTTCAGACCAGAAAAATTGCGTGGTTGTAACCACTGCGACTAATGATTTGTCGCCCTTTTTTTCAGCCTCCGCGTTGATAATGATATTAATTGTCTTGCTGTCCTCTTTTGCCACAATAACGATCTCAGTCTTTTTAAGCATGGTAAAAATAACAATCGCGAGCAAAGCGATTGTCACGACCAAAAAAGTGAGGGCAATAATGCGATAAACGCGCACCGGCGGTTCCGGCACTGTATGTGTTTGTAAACGATGGGCTATCATATGATTAAGCTATTTCGTTATTATTATAGCACATTACTCAGCCACTTTAAATACTTCATCCACACTGGTAATTTGAGACAGCGCTTTTAGCAAGCCGTCTTGTACCATTGTTACCATACCGTTTTTTACGGCAATTTCCTGGATTACGTATTCGGACACCTGGGCGGATAAAATAACCTGTTCAATCTCTTTATTCATTGTAAATATTTCATAAATACCGACCCGGCCTTTATATCCTAAGCCGCTACATTCCGTACAGCCGGGGCCGGCAAAAAAGTGAAGGTCATCCAAATTTACATTTTTCTTTTCCGCTTCGGGCAAAGCACCGAGAATTGATTTTACGCGTTCTAATTTTTCAGGTTCAAGCTGGATTTCTTTACGGCATGATTCGCAAATGCGGCGGACCAGGCGTTGTCCGATAATTGCGTTAAGAGCCGGTGCAAGTAAAAATGGCTTTACACCCATTGAAAGAAAGCGGGGGATCGCGCCGGAAGCAGAATTTGTATGGATGGTAGAAAGCATTAAATGTCCGGTTAGAGCCGCTTGAATGGCGATTTCCGCAGTTTCTAAATCGCGGATTTCGCCGACCATACAAATATCCGGATCCTGACGCAGAATGGAGCGTAAACCCTTGGCAAAAGTGTAATCACGGCTTGGATCAACCTGGCTTTGGTTGATTCCTTCCATTTTAATTTCGACCGGATCTTCTAAAGTGATAATTTTTACACCAGGTTCATTTAAGGTGCGTAAAATTGCATAAAGCGTAGTGGTTTTACCGGAGCCGGTTGGACCTGTGGTAATAATCATACCATTTGGCCTTTCCACTTCTTTGCGTAATCTTTCATAGGCCTCTCCGCGAAGACCGAGGTCGTCATAAGTGACGCCTTTTGAACCGCTATGTAAAATACGCATTACAATTGATTCGCCGTAGGTGGTCGGCATGGTGGAAACGCGTACGTCAATTGAGCTGGATGCCAGCCTTAATGTAACGCGGCCGTCTTGCGGCTTATCTGTAATATTAATTTTTAAACCGGCCAAAAGTTTTATGCGGGAGACAAAACGCTTCCATTGATCTTTTGGTAAAGTTGCTACATCATGTAATTCACCATCAATGCGGTAGCGCACGGCAATGCCTTTTTCTTCCGCCTCAACATGAATATCGGACGAGTTAGTTTTTAAAGCCGAGGCGATCATTAAAGTTAAAATATCCGTTATGGAAATATTTTTGAACATTTCCTGCAGGCCCTGCAAATTAGTGATATTGGACTGAAAGCGGTCAAGTTCTTCATCGGTAATATTTATATCTTTTGTAATCGGTTTAATAATCGGGAGCGTTTCGTACAATTTCAGGGCAGTATTAAAACTGTTTTCCGATACCAAATATATCTGCACCTTTCCATGATGTTTTTCGCCGATTTGATAAGCATATTCATTTAAAGCTTCGTTGTATTCATGCGTGGCGACGCGGATGTCGTCCGGAGTATAATAAAAACAAATTGCTTTGCGTTCACGGGCTTCGGCTTCAGGAATAGTTTTCAAAGCTTCGGCAGAAATAGGGAAGGCGGTCAGGCTGATATACGGCAAACCTAAATTCATGGCGGCCGCCATCGTCTCTTCCTCTTTTGCCTTTAGGTCAAGCTCATGCATTTTTTGCGAGAACTTTTCTTGCGTCGTAGGCGTTCCGGATGGTGCTTTCGCCGCGCCACCGGTTTTTTTTATCAGGTCATTTATTGACGGAAAATCAGACATATTACTTTTTAAATAACCCCCCTGCATGATGAATTATACGGCTAAAAATGCCTTCATGGTGCATCTTCATAAATAAATACATCCAGACGCTCATATAATATGTATTGTAGATAGCTCCGAAAATTGTGATAAGTATGAGTAAAAGTACAAAGCCGAAAATGGCGCCGAATACAGCCAAGGCCGCGCTGCCAAACGCGCCGGCAATGAGCCAGACAAAAACTGCCGGGATAAAAGAGTAGGAAATAAGAACGGCAAAAAATATTATCAGCAGAAAATCCAAAACAGTTAGAATGGCACTAATTTCAAAAGAAACAAGTAGGTGTGTGTGCAATAATTTCCAGGATTTTTTGAAGGAGGAAATTAATGATTTATCGTCAATTACGGTATATCCGGAGGCAAAAATTGTCACAGCGGAAATTATCCAGCCGAGAAGAATCGTGAAACCCAGCATTACGATATCAATTATCAAGTACCAATTATTTTTTGAATAGGGAAGTTTGATCCAGATAATGCCAAAGATGAAAACAGTCAGGAGCAAGGCAATTTTTCTGATCACTTCTATTGTAAAAATTCTCCAAAAAAATTTTAAGCCCGTATTCCATATTTTGGAAATTTTTGGCATTGTTTCTTTTTTGTAGAAATCGGCAACAGCAATCAACAAGGCCGCCTTTGCGGTCACTGAAATATATATGACGGCAAGAGCAATCACACAAAGTACACCTGTCAGCCAGACCAGCCAGATTACTGATGGAACTGTACTGACACCGAGCCCCGGCCAGTGCCAATTTAAGAGCCAGCTAGCCTGACCTCCGCTGCCCATTGTAATCATCATTTGCGAAATAAAATTGCTCAAACCGAATGACCCGGCAAATAGCACCGATAAAAGGCCGAGAAGCCAAAGCCCGGTGTTTTTATAAACCAGACGCCACGCTTCAAGCAATGCTTGTCTGTATGTTGGTTGGTGCATATGCTATTTTTTTCTTTTACTTTTTTTCCAAAAATTAAATTTCTTGCCCTTAAAGTGATGTTTGTTTTCGTGTATAAAGGCTTCTATAAAACCCCAAAGAGATATTGCCGCCGAAATGGCAATCATCAGAAGCAATAGCAGAAGCGATAAAGCCGACTGGTCAAAAATAATGTTATTTATTTTTAGAAATATTTTTGGCATTTTATCCATTGAGCATGCCGTAGATGTGATGATATTAACCGTTGTTGTGACAACAGTAATTGGGGGAGTGGTTGTTGGCATCGTTGTAGCCGGCTCGGCCGGTACAATCACCGGTTTTGGTTTTTCAACCGGTTCCTCAACAACTTTTTTTTCCAATATTGTATATGTTCCGCTTCCACGCGAAGCCAAGATACTCGTGCCTTCACCATCATTGGCTAGAACTTGCCCACCGACAATAGAAACTTTTGCCTGGCCAAGACTTTTTGCTTTGAAGTTGACCGTCACCAATCGGCCACCTTTGCCGGTATAACCGGGATTAAGTACGATGCCGGAAAAGTTTATATTGCCGGCATTATTAGTAAAAGTGGGGTTCTCAACCATTAAACTGAAAATTGAGCTTTTTGTTGAAACCGATATAACCTCAAGTTTATCCGGCGGAAATGAAACAATTGCTTGTGCGGTGTTCATCGCCTGGTCTGCTGAAGAAACAAAAACTCCGACTTGGAAAGTTTCTCCAATACGGTATGAACCGGAAGACGGTGAAAGATATAGAGAGGCGGCGTGGGCGCCCGCGCCGAAAAACATTGTAGCAATCAGGAAAAGCGTGAAAAACCCAAAATTACTTATTTTTTTTATTACGTTTTTTCGCATATATTAGAATACAGGCAAAAGTAATTGCCATGAGCAATACTATTATACCGCAAAAAAGCGGATTTTCATACCAGAAAATTGAAGATGACGCCTGAATGGCGGAGATGCGGTCATTTCCCTGTTTATCAATCGCTTTGACAAAAATATCACTTTTTAATTTTTGATCGTTTAGCCGGTATGGGCTTTCTGCTTTTTTCCAAATTCCAAAAGTATAATCTTTTTGGAATAAATGAAATGTCTTTCTTTCCATTATCTCATAGTGGTCAATGCCCGATTGTTTATCTTGAGTTTGAAAAATTATTGCATAATCGCCGTTAAATAAATTTTGTGTTTTGATAATTTGCGGAATAAAATTATCCGGTTTTGTGGTATCAAATACAGTAACTAATTCAGAACCTTTTTCTTTATCTAAAGGATTTACTTGAATCGAAATATTTTTTAAAACCGTGGCATCTTCTGTCCCATTTCCATCATTCAGCAAGGCCTGTACCGTAGCGAAATTGATATTAGCCTCACCCTCTGTTTTTGCCCTAAAAATAACGGAAAAAATCAAAAGTTGGTTGTTGAAACCATTGGGTACAATACCGGAAAAATTGATTGTGCCCGGCTGGGAGATTTGCGGCGGTTCAACCCATAAATTGATGCCTGAATTTCCTGTTAGTATTTTATCTACATCCAATAAATTTTCCGAAAAAATTATTTTTCCCGATAACGCATTGATGGGAAATTCCTTTGCGTCAATAATCGCGTCTATTTTAAATTCGTCTCCGGTATTTACATTTGCAGGAGCTCCGAAAAATAAAAAATCAGCGGCAAAAATACCTGCGGCTGAAAATATAAATATTGCGATGCTAAAAATTAAAAAAATTATTTTTTTCACAATTTTAACCAGTCCAATAATAAGCGAGAATGCTAAAATCGACTAAATTTATCAATTGGTCTCCATTCAGTTGGCTTTCTTCAATTGAGAAAAACGAGGGGAGAATGTCCCTTTTATACCAATAAGCGGCAATAGAAAAATCCACCAGGTTTACGCGACAATCGCCGTTTAGGTCGCCTTTTTTTGGACATTTCCCATCAGGTTCTTTAATAATTGTTTTTTCGCCAACCGTAAATGTTATTGGTGAGGTATATTCACTTTGCATTACCCCAAGAATTGCCCTTGCTTTTATTGAATATTGTCCTAAAAGCATTGTCGCTGTATCTATCGAAAGCTGGTAATTACCATTAGCTGAAGCTGTTACGTGATAGATTGATTCGTTACCGTCGTCTCTTATTAAACTGAGAGTAATTTCCGCGCCAGGGGCTGCTTCACCGAATATTGCGATTGGTTCGCCCTGCTTTACTTCACGCTTGTCAGCGTCAATTGTAGGTGAAAGAAGAATATTACTGACGGTAACTGACTGACCTTGTTGGCTAATAGATGTATTAGTGATAAATGAGGCCGATCGGCGTCCGGCAGAGTCTACATAATAAACGGTGAAATGATAATTGCCGGTTGATAAGTTACCGACAATAATATTGAAATCGCCGAGTGCGGTAGAAGTGCCATTTGAAACTAAAATACCGTCTTTTAATATTTTTATTGACGCGTATGGCGCAGCTTTACCGGTAAATGATACTTGAGACAAAACAACTGTTCCACCGCCTCCACCACCACCGCCTCCACCACTACAGGCGGCACAAAGAGCTCCGCCACAGTCAATACCAGTTTCGTCAAAATCTTTTATGCCGTTTGTACAGTGACTGGCGCACGCCGGGCAAGTTGCACCGCCGCAGTCAATTCCTGTTTCGTCAAAATTTTTGATACTGTCAACGCAATGATCGTAGGGGACGGATGAACTGACTGAAACATTTAATTTTTGCCCTGCGTCAGCCGTAAAAACCGCAAGAGGCAACAATAAAAACACAAGCCCCATGAAAATAATTTTTGGGGCTCGCGTCAAAAAGTTAGGTAAATTTCGTTTCAGAAAATCGCTCCGCATGTCTATATCTATTTATTTTCAATTTTTACAATTTTAAATTTTTTCCTAAACAGTTTCGCACTGATCCATAGCACTAAAATAATACCAAGTACAATTATCCCTTCCTGCCAAGGGAAAATCCAGATGATAATTGATTTTGAACCGATACCAGGACCGCCTTCTTCCATTGAGACATCAGCGGTGATTTTAACCGGGCCAAAAAGGTATTTTTTATCCCAGCGGGAAGCGTATGTCCGGTCATAACCCGGGAAAACTACACCTGGCTTATTTAGATCAGTCTCTTTTTTACCGGGGTTATAAAACTCGACCGTGTCCTTTCGCCACAGGTTGCTGAAAGTAATATTTCCAGTAGGCGTAAAGTAGGAATTACCTTCATTTTTGATTTTGAAGCTAATATCGACCGGGCCACGGCTTAAAAATCGTGGAGCATTAATTGAGGTAATTTCAGCGCCCTTTATTATGTCACCCGAAACTTCAAATAAAAGAACTGTGCCAACTCGTCCGCTGATACTGACACCACTTTCCACATCGGTTGAAGGTTTTGCCGGCAAAGCTCTAAATAATACCGCGCCAAAATGTCCGCCCGGCTGCGCATTTTCCGGTACTTCTATTGAATAATTAATTAATTTACTTTCTTTTGGCCGAAGAACAAATTCTTCGTTATTTTCGAACTTAATCCAAGAAGAAAGACCCCAGCCGGTATCAACTTCGCCTAGAAGTTCTACAACTCCTTCAGACCCTCCCATCAGGTTTTCTTTTTCGGGTCTGATACGCACCTCTTCACTGTCGCTGGAATTAATTATTGTTACCGCCCCCTCAAACGTTTGTCCCGGGTCTACTTTCCCTTTAACCGACAAAGGATAGGTAGAAATAGAAAGCTGCGCGGACGCAGCTTCTATATGTACCAAGCTAATTATGCCGGCAAAAAGGAGGGCAATTCCGAGTGTCAGTTTTGCTCTCCACATAAGATTTTAAAGTTAATTACGGATTGGTAATCGCGGTAAAGGTAACTGTACCAGTATACACACCGGATTGTTGCGTACCAGGAGCATCAGCTCTAAATCCATAAGCAACAGTCTGAGCGCCTCCTACATAAGTGGCGATGGTGGCAATTTGTTGATCAGTTGTTGGGAAACCGGCATACAGAGCATTTGGCGCTGTATCATCAGACCCCCACCAGGAAGAATTATAAAGTGCCACATCAGTACCTGTTTGGTATACCCGAAATGATAAATTAGCGCCTACTTCTGGTGAAGTGGTTGCGTTCGGCGAGGAATAATTCCATCCTGTGGCGTCTGGAAAAGCAACATCCGGTGTTGAAGTGCCGTTGAGATTCAGTGTCGAACCAGCGTCATCGCGCTTTACCTGTAAATTCCACCCGCTGTAATCATTGGTGGTAACAGATAAAGAAGTATTACCGGTAATTGGCGTACCTGGAACTAAAGTACCAAGGTCCACTGTGGTAGTCGCGAGTGTCAACGTGATCGTTGAAGTCACGGTTAAAATAATTGTCTGAGTGTCTGAATCACTAGCCGCATTTGCCGGTTTTAGGTTGACTAAACCCAGTATACCGACCGACGCGCAAAACATAGCGATCAGAATTACGAATGAGATGGTCCTCCTCATAAAGATATAAATTAATTATTAATAAAAAAATATTTTTGGTGGACTTCACCAATGCTACTATAGCACAAAAATGAACTTTTTACATTCAATTACTTATCCACAGGAGTAGTCACTACGATGAGCAGGTTGTTCTATAAACAATTTTTCGGTATAATATAGAAAACTAAGCTATGAAATTTTTCCGAAAAATTATTATTGTCGCCTTTTTTTCACTAATTTTTGGTGCTGTTGTTTTTGCGGCCACTGAAGACCGCGGGTCATACAACGCCACATATCATGATTCCACATCTACGAATTTTGATTTAAAAGGCGGAGTAGGCGACCCGGCGGTTGGACGTTCAGCCAGTACAAATTATATTATTGATCACGGCTTGGTAATTGAGTTTGGCACAATGACTATTACAATTGCGACCAGTGTAAATTTTGGGGTTATTATTCCTTTGATTCCAGCAGAGGTTACATCAACCGTAAGTGTCAACATGGTGGGGGCGTTTAATGGATATAATTTATTAGTGAACAGGGATAATAGTACATCAACTATCGATCTGAATGGGACATCAACGCCGGATGTTGCTTTTCCGGATGAAATCGCATGGAATCCCAGCGGCTCAGGAAACGCCACGGCAACGCCGGGGGATAATTTGAGTTTCCGAGTTCAACAAGTTGGAACGAACTCAAATTATGATAGCACTTGGTGGGGAGCAAGCGACACTTCAGGAACGGCAAAATATGCCGGGTTTCCCACGGTGATGCAACAAATAATGAATTGTACAATGTGTAATTTTGGCTCTACTGACACAATTATTGGTTATCGCGCCTCAGCTCCGGTTTCGCAAACAACAGGATTATATTACGGACCGATCACTGTCACAGCTTTGGTAAATCCGTAATTAAAAAAATTTTATTTATAAGCTGTGGAAGGTATATCCACAGCTTTTTCTTTTGGGCTAATAATTGTTTAAAAAATGTGCTATAATAATAATGTAATACATTTATGATTTGGAGGGAAAAAAAACAGGAAAGTAATTTTTGGGTTATGAAAAAGACGGCAAAAAATATCATGCTCGGTGTGTTTATTTTGCTTGTTTTTTTGTTGGCCGATTTAGCAAGTGCAATTCCAAATGCTATAAATTATCAGGCGCGTCTGCGCGATAATTTAGGCGCTCCAATTATTGCGTCAACCACTGTTCAATTTTCAATTTACAATAATCTAACCGGCGGTGCGCCAACTGACACTCCGGGACAAAGCGGTCCATTGCTTTGGACGGAAACATATGATCAGGCGAGTGGCGCTTGCGTTAAGGTATCTCCTGACGCAAATGGCTATTTTACTTTAACTCTTGGCGAGTGCGTTGCTTTCCCCGGTTATTTGGATTTTTCCAGTGGCACATATTATTTGGGTGTAAAGATTGATACCGATGCCGAAGCTTCGCCTCGGGTAAAATTAAATTCTCATCCATACGCTTTAAACTCTGACCGTGTAGACGGGTTTCACGCTACTTCCACCGCCACAGCCAATCAGTTGTTGGCGCTGGGAAATGATTTAAGTTTTAATATTGGCACCGGTTCATATTCCGGAGCCGGAATTAGTCTCACGTCATCAACAGCCACGTCAAGCATAAGTGGCAATCTTTCGGTCATTGGCAATTCCACTTTTGCCACCGCGACAATAGATAATCTAATCTTAACCAATCCGTTAACTTTAACAAATTTAAACTTCACAAATGCTACTGGCACAAATTTATCACTTACTAATTTGACCGTTAGCGGTACTTCTACATTGGGCATTATTAATGCCGGTACATGGCAGGGGAGTATTATTGACCCGGCATATGGTGGTACTGGTCAAGACACTTCCGGTTGGAGTGGATTTGTAAAATTATCAGCCGGAGTTTGGAGCACCTCAACTATCAGTTTAACTTCAGATGTTTCCGGAATATTACCGATTGCCAACGGGGGTACCAATGCTTCATCTTTTTCGCCATATCAATTTTTATGGTTTGATGGTTCGCAGTTAACTGCCAGCGGATTTACCAGCTCAAGCTTCCTAACTTATGGCACGGACGATTGGGTGGATATCACCGGCGATACAATGACTGGAGCCTTGATAATAAATAACGACTTATCCGTAACAGGTACTTCTACATTGGCCACTACATCAGCAAGTAATTTGCGTTTAGGCGACGCCTATTTATTTCCAACAGATGCCCCTATTTTAGTTTCATATAAGCAATACACTGACCTTACAAATTTTGAATTTTTTCCGGCACATGCCTTTATCGTTGATTTGTTGCCGACAGCTGACTCGTCATCAACCATTAATTCATTGATTTCTTTAACAACCAATGAAAATAGTACCACCAGTTTTGATTTGATCGCCGGAACGTTGTCGCAAGTAATACACAATGGTTCAGGGGTAGTTGGCGCGGCTGTCGGTTCTTTGTCAGTCGCAGAATTAGCCAGCGCAACAGGCAGTATAAATTTTGCCGTAGGAGTTGCCGGGCAAGTGAACAATGGAATTGAGAACTCAACTTATTCCGGTACAATAAATATGGCGGCCGGTGTTTTGGCCATGATTGAAAATGGTATAGGTGGCGGTACTATTGGCAATGCTGCCGGGTTGATGACAAACATAACTATTGATGATGGTTTTATCAACAGTGCTTATGGCGCGAGGATAAATAATCCGACAAGTAATAGCGCTTCAGGAACTATTGGGGAGTTGTATGGCTTATATATAGAAGAACAAAATTTTGCCACTACTTCCAATTATAATATTTATTCGGGTGGTGCCAGTTCCACCAATTATTTTGGCGGGCGCGTTGGTATTGGTACAACGACGCCGAGTTACAATTTGCATGTAGTTCATAATGAAAATTACAACGGACCGCTTGTAACTTTTGAAAATATAAATAACGGAGCAAGCTCAACTGAGCTGATGCAATTTAAAGTTGGCAATTATGGCGGTGGTATTGGTGTTGCTGGTGAAAATTTTAGTGATTGGGGGTTAACCAACATAGCCGGTTACACTGCTTTAGTATCAGGGTTCCCCGGCGCCAGCGGCAACGGGCTTGCTTTACTTGCCGGCCAATCAGGTAATATCATTTTTTACTCTGGTGGCTATGGTCCACCGACAATGGACACTGAAAGAATGCGTATTGAAAATGACGGACGAGTTGCCATTGGCACTTCATCAACATTTGAAATGCTTACTGTCGCCGGTGGTATTAATATCGGCGCTACTACCACTCCGACTTCTACAGCCGGCACAATTGCTTTCAATGGCACTGACTTTATCGGCTACACCGGTTCGAGTTGGGTGTCTTTAACTGCCGGAATTGGCGGGGTGACGGGTTCGGGTTCAATCGGCCAACTTTCTTTCTGGGACAGTGCTTCATCAATTACTGGAACCACATCATTATTTTGGGATGATGCTAATGGTTATTTGGGTATTGGAACCAGTACCCCAGCATCAATTTTTTACGCAGTTGAAGACAATGATTCATGGACAATGGCTCAAGTGCACAATTTAAATACCGGCCCCAGTTCAACTGCATCTTTAATAGTGCGGGTGGGAGAAGATTGGGGAGGCGGGCTATTCCAAGCGTCACCAAATTTTAGCGATTATGGTTTAGCAAATCTGGCGGGATATACGGTTTTGTTATCGGGTGCTCCGGATATTCAGTCAAATGGTTTGGCATTAGCTGCCACCGGCGATGGTAATATGATTTTTTATGCTGGCGGTAATGGACCGCCGACAGCAGATGTTGAACGGATGCGCATAGAATCAAATGGTTTTGTGGGCATTGGAACATCTACACCGAATTATTTATTGGATATCTTTTCAACTTCTTCAACTGTTGATTTATTTCGTGCTTCTAATGGTAGTACCGGTTTATTTACTATAAATAATAATGGACGAGTTGGTATTGGAACGGATGTGTTGACCGGCAACAATCGTCTGCAAATAAATGTTGGTTCCAGCACGCCAACCATTTCGGCCGTGTCTTCTGTTTTTGAAATTGATTCTGAAAGCGGTGATTTTTCTGATTTTAATTTCCGGCTTTCCACGACTGGAACAGGTTCCTATCCGGCAATGTATTTTTCTCGTTCCCGCGGTACGCTTGCAGTTCCGGAAATTTCACAAAATAATGATATTCTTGGTGAAAATATTTTCCAAGGATATTTTGGTACCGATTTTCAAAAGGCCGCAACGATAAGAGCAACTGTTGATGGTAACCCCACCACCTGGGCGGTGCCGGGTAAACTTTCATTCTTTACAGCTCCGGATATCGCAACTGGTACAGCGCCTTTAGAGCGCATGACTATTAGAAATACCGGTGATATTGGCATCGGTACCACAACACCGCTTGCCAAATTAGATATTTATGGTGATTTGATTTTATCCGGATCGGACCGGTATTTAAATTTTAATAATGCCACCGGGTCGGATGGTTATGGTCTTAGAGACAATGGAGGCCGAATACAATTTAAACACGAAAGCGGATCATGGGAAGATTTATACGGTAAAATTAATCACATAATAAATGTAGCAAAAAGCGGGGGAGATTTTAGTGATATCGGCGAGGCAATAGCATTTGCCAACTCATCAACATATGATGTGATTGTCAATATTTATCCCGGCATTTATGAAGTATCCTCAACATTAGAAATTACCAGCTCGTATATCAAAGGTATCAGAGGTATGTCGCTTAGTGGTGTCATACTTACGCCAACGGATGCTTTGGTGACCGCGGCAGAACCGGTTTTTGATATTAATTTCACTTCTAGTTCATCAAATTTTTCCATGTCCGAGTTTACCATAGACGGTAGCGGTGCGTCCGGATTTAAAGATACGACGGGTTGTGACGCCATAAACATTTCAAGCGAAGGTACTGATTGGCTTGAATTAGAAAAATTATATATTTCAGATGTTAACCGCGGTATTGATTTACAAGTGGCCAATTTGGCGGATATCTATCATGTAGATTTTTACAATATTGGTAATGCCGGCGTATATATAGATAATGGCGGAATATTGCAGGTGGAAAATTCATATATGGAAGAATCGGACACCTATTATGCTTATATTGACAGTACAACAGGAGCCTCCGAATTTTATATGGTCGGCAGTGAGTTTGGTTCTTACAATGATTCGGGAACAGGTCTGTATATGGCCGGCGATAATTCATATTCGGAAATTCGTTATTCCAATATGTGGGGCCTGGATAATAATATTGTGGTAAATGATGCTTCAACTGTTAAAGTGACTGCCAGCTACCTGCAGAAAGCGCTAACTTATAATGTTGTCCAAAATGGCGATTCAACCGTTAATATTTCATCAAGCGACGGAGCTTTTTCCAGCACTGATATCAGTATAAACAATGCGGACAATGTATATTTTTATGCTTTAGCAGAAGAAGAAAGCACGGTGCTTTTTGGCAGACACGACAATATTGATCAGGATATTTTGAAAGTTGATACCGGCCAGGCGCTTTTGCCAAAATTATCGTATCGGAAAGATTATTACGGAAACAGCGGCTTGTTATTTATCAATGATAACCCGGGCGAAGAAACAATGTTTGGCGTACAGGCGACCAGCAGTTGGGCGAGGTTATCCGCTGTTAGTGGGGATCGTGGTACTGGTGCGGCTTTGCTTCTTTATTCTGATACCGAAGATTTTGGCACAACTTCCAGTTTGCGTGGATGGGCCATGTCCAGAAACGGCGCAGATGCAAATTTAATATTTTCATTTGACAACAGTGATACAGGGGATAGCAAATCAGTTGTTGAAGATAATCGCGTAATGGAGCTGGATGGTTTTAATACACAAATGCTGGTTAAAGGAGGCGCGATATTTAATACTTCAAGCGGTGCGTTTGATTTTATTGTCCACGGCGATAGTGATGATAATTTATTATTTGTCCAAGGAAGCTCAGATAACATTGGTATTGGTACTTCAACGCCCGGATATAAACTTACAGTTGATGGTGATGTGAATATTACCGGTGCATATCGTATTAATGGCGTGTCACTAACCACCTTGAATCCGGGGACGCTTACAGGACAGTTTGCTTATTGGGATGGCTCTGCGTGGTCGCCGACAAGTTCAGTGTTTATATCTTCTGATGGTAAAATCGGTATTGGTACAACTACTCCGTTAAACGCATTAAGCGTATCGGGTGGTATATATGTTGCGAGCGGCACACCTGCGAATACTGATTTTGCTCTTTATAATAATAATGGTCAGCTATATTGGAATGGGTTGCCTGTTATGGGTGGAAGTACAAGCACATATATTATTGATTCTGACGGTGATACCAGAGTAATGACAGAGAATTCACCGGATGAAGATTATATCCGATTTGAAACTGCAGGCGTGCAAAGGATGGTTATTGATAATAACGGCCTAATTGCCATTAATACAACTACACAAGATGGTAGAGCAATGTATATTTATGGTGATATAAACAGTGATGTAACTTTAGCACTCCATAATAATAATGCCGGTGTTTCTTCAACAGCAGAATTGGCATTATATAATGATCTGGGGAAAATTGGCGGATTAGCCGGGTTAAGTTCAGGGTGGAACGACGGTCTTCCCGGAATTTCCGGAAGCTTAGCTTTATATTCAGTGAGTGATTTGTTATTATCCACCATGGGTGCGGGTGGTGATATTATTTTTGATGTTGATCCGAGCGATGAATTCAGGAGCTTAACGATTGCCGGTGTTGGCGGAGCTAACGCCGGATATGTTGGTATTGCAACTTCATCGCCCCTTGCTCCATTGGATGTTTATGGAAACATGATTTTGTCCGGAGATAATCGCTATATTAATTTCGGCACAACTACCGGAGTGGCTGGATATGGTTTTCGCGATAATAATGGTGTAATGGAGCTCCGGAATATTAATAATAATCTAAATGTTTGGTCGGAAATAGTTGTTGGCGACGCCCTTCTGGAAGCTAATGTCATTTATGTTTCTGGAGAAAGCGGTAATGATGTTTTTAGCGGTATGTCCCCAGCAAAAGCCAAAAAAACAATTGGTGCGGCTATTACGGCGGCGGCTGCTTCAACCACGGCTAACAGTACATATTTAGTCAAAGTTGCACCGGGTACATATAATGAAAATATATCCATGGCAGATTATGTTCGTATTGAGGGGTCTGGCCGTAATACTGTCGTGAGCGGAACAATTACTTCAAATGTAAATACCAGCACTGTTTTAGAAAAAATTCGTGTTGTAAGTACAAACGATTACGCGATAAAATTGACTGGGGCTGGTCGTACAAATTTGAATAATATTGTCGTGGAGGCAAACTATAATAATGACGCGGCAGTGCAGGCGGCAGTTTATCAGGAAAAAGGTACGCTCTATGCGATGGGCGGTACCAGCCAATATAAATTAACACGTTCTAACGATGCGGCAGGTACAAAAATAAACACCTTATTTTATTTAAGCGGTAGCAATCTTATCCGCTCAAATATTTTGAATCTTGAAGCACAAGTTGTAACCTATGACACTACAGATGATTTATCTTATATTTATACGGACAATAGTAATGCAAGTAGTGTCGCAACAGTAAAAGACGCAGTAGTTAGTTTTTCCGTCTATGGCAATCCTCCTGCAAATTTTATCAAATACATTTATCATAGTGGCGCTTCTTTAAATAGTTATATTGATGCTAGTTTCTTAACTGCAGTCGCAATTTTCCCTGGTACGGTAAATTTTGTTCCGGCCTACATTGCTAATTCCGGCTCAACTTCCACCGTTAAAATTACCAACTCCACATTCAATTGGGCTGGTGCCGGTATTTCAGAAAATAGTGTTTATTTATCCGCTGCGATTACAGACAAAGATCAGGTTTCTTTAGTTGAAAATAGTTTTGGCACAGTGAGCGATATTTTCCCGGTGGCTTATACTACAGACGGATCTTCCGGTACAATAAGGTATTTTATTGAAAATGGTTTGGGGAATATCCAAAATACCGCTTTCACCACATATAATGGTAGTTTTGGTATTGGCACATCCACGCCTTACGATCTTTTAGAAATTTGGGGAGTGGATCTTACATCAAGCCCGACATCAAGTCGGAACTATATTACTGTGGTGGCAAATGGCAACGGAGAAACCGGTAATTATTTTCGTCGCGTAAATTCCGGCGGTTATGATAATGGCTGGAGTTGGTATATGCCAACGAGCAGTATGGACTTTCGTTTATGGGATGACTCGGTTGGGGCAGAAGGGGATGATGTTTTGACTGTGCAGGCCGGCACCGGCAATATTGGTATTGGCACGGCGCTGTATGATCCTCTTAACAAGCTTCATGTTGATGGCGGAATATATTTGGGTGATACAGCGTCAGCGACATCAACTTATTCTTTATATAATATTGGCGGAGCATTGTATTGGAATGGAAATTTATTGATGAGTGCCGGCGGTTCTGCTGCAAATTGGATATTGGCCAGCCACAATGGATTGAATCTTACAACCTCAACAAGCATTCCTGTTTGGTTCCAAGATAGTGTTTATGCCAGTTCGTCATTATATGTTGATGGAGGATCATACTTGGCTACAACAACTATTTCTAATGCGACAGTCGGTTACCTGGTAATAAATAATACTGTAACTACAACTAATCTTGTAGCGACCGGCAATATCACTTTGGGTGGTGTAGCCAGAAATACTTGGCCGTCCGGAGGCGGAGGCGATTCCAATTGGGCGACAACTTCGGCCAGTGTACTTTATCCCTCTTTGACCCCTCCTTATGCGGTGGTTATTGGAGCAAGTGTGACATCATCGGATGTAATTTTTGAGGTGGCTGGTGATTCGTATATGAGTGGTGATTTGAATGTAGGTGGTAGCCTAACAATTGATGGGAATTTTCAGGCTGACTATTTTACGGCAGTATCAACCACCGCAATTTCTTATCTTGGCGGTGGAATGGTGCTTGGCGACCCGAATGCTACCGGTATAACCGGTTATGAAAGAATAATTTTGAGCGATGATATTGGAGCTTTTTCTGACTTCTCATTTAAAGTTGCAGGCAATGGTTACCCGGTATTTAATCTGGGATCTTCCGGAGGCACAACTGCAGCGCCATCATTAACCGGCAATAATAACAATCTTGGCGGACTGGATTTTTATGGTTATGATGGGGCGGCATGGCAAAAGGCAGGTGGTATCATTGGACAAGCTGACGGAACACCGGGGTTAAACAATATGCCAGGGAAAATTGTATTTAGTACAACTCCGACTGGATCGGCAACCCCCGCAGACAGAATGGTAATTGATAGTAGAGGCTTTGTCGGGATAGGTACAACCACTCCGAGTGCTCCGTTGCACGTAGTCACCGCCACATCAGGCCCGGCCATGACAATACTTCAAAAAACAATTGCCGGCGCTACTAATTTAAATTTTGTCACGAATAATAATAAATATTGGCAATTATCCAAACGTGATGCGACACAAGACGATAAGTTTATTTTCTATTATGTAAATGATAGCGGACTATTCACAAATATTTTGACTTTGGGGGCTACCGGAACAGTGGGTATTAACAATGAAAATCCAAACGCCATGTTAACAATTTCCGGCACATCCACCTATCCGCTTTTGAATATTATGACCAGCTCTTCAGCCACTGGAATGTATATTAGTAATATTGGTAATGTTGGTATCGGAACAACAGACCCGAATTATCATAAATTAAGAGTTTATGCAGATGATAGCGATGTTTCGGCTGAAGTTAAGACAGCGTCATCGTCAAAAGTAGCCCTGTTTAATCTTAAGGCCGGTGGTGATACCAATGTTTTGCAACTCGGTTATTATGGATCCACTACCCCTGGTTTTGCCGGCATCCCGCCGGACAGCGCCGTGTTTGACGCGGTCGCGCCTGGAGGAGCCTATATTATTAATGAAGCAAGCGGAGCCCCAATCGTCTTTATGACCGATGGCTGGCAGGCATCGAACGAAAGGATGAGAATCACAAGTGATGGTTTTGTTGGAATTGGCACAAAAACTCCTTCCACAACCTTGTCTGTAAATGGGACTTCAACAATGAAAAATGTTGTGCCGGCTTCAAGCTTAGCTTATGATTTGGGTAATTTTGAACGTAATTGGAATAGAGTATGGGCTACTTTATATAATATAAACAATCAGAATTCTTTGGCCGCGATTGAGTCCGTTGCGTCATATGGACCGACATCAACATCTATCAATGGCACTCTTTCTATCACAGATCCGGATAATCCAAATCGCACCGGCCGTTATATGGATTCTTATAATATTGCCACATTGTTCCCTGGCATTCCTAGCGGTTCTTCTGTAACAGTATCATTAACTTCAGGTGTTTTTGATACATATTTACAAATTGTTTCTGATACCGGGTCAGTTACGTATAATGATGATGATGGCGGTTCCGGAACAAATTCATATTTGCAATTTACGTATGACGCCAGCTCAACCTATAGCATAGTCGCCACAAGTTATTCAAGTGGAGCAACCGGAGCATATAACCTTGCGGTGGATGTGGTAAATGCAGCTTTGGATGCGGGCATAGCTTTTTACGATGCAGTAAATGGAGGAGGAAACAACTTGCTTACCGTATTGAACAGCGGGAATGTCGGTATTGGAACTTCCACTCCGTCATCGGTGCTCACTTTGAGCGCAAATAAGGAAGACATGATTATGGTCAGTAATAGTTCAACTAATAATTCCTTATTGGTTGGTAAATATTTGTCCAAGAATTTTGGTATGTCTCTTGAGACCGGTGCGCAAATTCAATATAACTCATATTTCGGCGAAGAGTTTATGCGAAACCGGACCAGCCTTACTGCTGATACTTTGAACGGTTGGGGAGATTTCCAGCAATTTACCACTGATGAAAATACTGCTTGTACATGGAATATAGTTAATGATGTAGTGAATGGTATTAGTCAACAGCTAACCGGAGCGGGGAGTTCATGTTTGCTTTATCATGGCCAGGCGCTTGCAAATTCTCACTTGGTTTTTGACGCTGATAATTTACCGGTAATTTTGATGAAATTGTACCCATCAGCTGATTCTGCGACGGCCCGTTTATGGGCAGGTATCAGCGACTTGGCACAAGCGCAAAATTCTGACCCAACAAATGGAATATATTTCACAAATAACACGGGCACAGGAGATTGGCGTGGTGTTACAAGGCGTGGTGGAACATCAACGAATGTTGAGTGTACCGGCCAGACAATAAATAATACTGTATTTGCCATCGCAAAAATTGAAGTTGTCTCTTCAACCGGAGCCGGTGGAGGGTCGGTTAAATTCTATATTGATAATGATACGACAGATGGTATAAATTGGACTTATTGTGGAGAATCAACAACTAATATCCCGACTGTTGGCCTGACTTCAATGCTCATGAACTATTCAACTGCGGCGCACTCGTTGTATGTTGATTATTTCCGTATCTGGCAGGATGATTCTTCACCTGAAATTCCATCAGAGCCGGAAGAGATGAAAGAAATTCCGGAGATCTTGTCATTGGATGAAAGAATTGCATTATTGGAGAGTGCTTTTGCATCCACAACCGCAGATTTGACCGAGATGAAGACCACGCTTGATAACCAAGGTATATTAGCAGGTGAACAAGCTGAACAAATAGCTGAAATTATTGATTCGGTAAATATTTTAAATGTTTCATTAGATGAGACGAAGTCCATGATTGCCGCTATAAATGACAGGGTAATAGTTTTGGAAGATACGGCGATTTCAACAGAGGCTTCATTTGCTGATCTTAATTTAGCCATTACTGATATTAATGTCAGATTAGAAGCTTTTGCGTCATCTACTGTAGGTATGGATTTTAGCAGTGGTGTTTTTGGTGACCTTTTTGCCAATGCCCTCATTGTTGATAGTCTTGCGATATTTAACGGGCCGGTGAATATGAATAAGCACGTTACCCTTGGGGAAGATACGGTCGGTCAGGCTCAGATTCTCGCAGGACACAGCTCAACCACTGTAACATTTGCTGAGCCATACGAAATATTGCCGATTATTTCAGTGACACCGCTTGATTTTGACGGAAAATGGAAACTCTCTGAAGTGACAACTTCCAGCTTTAAGATTTCAATAAATGAAATTCAGTATATTGATATCACATTTAATTGGCAGGCATTTGGCGCTTCACCAGAATCAAAAATATTTGTTTCGGACGGGACATCGCGATTAATTGGTCTGGTGATTGTCTATAGCCCACCGGCAGAGGAAACTCCGGTTGAAGAACCGGTCGTTGAACCACCGGCAGAGGAAACTCCGGTTGAAGAACCGGTCGTTGAACCACCGGCAGAGGAAACTCCGGTTGAAGAACCGGTCGTTGAACCACCGGCAGAGGAAACTCCGGTTGAAGAACCGGTCGTTGAACCACCGGCAGAGGAAACTCCGGTTGAAGAACCGGTCGTTGAACCACCGGCAGAGGAAACTCCGGTTGAAGAACCGGTCGTTGAACCACCGGCAGAGGAAACTCCGGTTGAAGGTGGTGGAGCGGAATAAATTTTTCCTTTAAAAGATAATGTATTTAAATATTTTGATATTCCCGATTTTTTTGTTATACTAATTACTATATAAATTAATATTTTTATTATGCCAATAAGAAAAGTATCAGCCGTAAGTGACGTTCAGAATGCACAACCATCTCATCGCGAACCCGCTAAAAAGGAAGAAAACAGCGCTGGAACGGCTGCCATGGTAATCGTGATTATTATTGCCGTATTAGCAGTAGCCGGTTGTGTGCTGATGTATTTAAAATATTCAATTGCTCAAAAGAAAATTAATGAGATGGCCACCCCGCAAGGTCAGCAAGAGATGGCAAAAAAGGAAGTGCAGGATATATTGAAAAAAATTGGCGCGCATATTGTAATACCAACCGATGAAGAGCCGACAATAGCTACGGTCACGGATGCCGATGCCTTAAAGAAAGAACAGCCTTTTTATCGCGATGCGCAAAATGGCGATAAGGTAATTATCTTTATGCAGGCAAAAAAAGCAATTATATATAATGAAGGGAAAGATATCCTTGTGAATGTCGGGCCGATATTTGTAAACGAAACTGAAACTCCCGCGGCAAACGTGGAAGATATCAGTATTGATGAATGAGCTGGGTATTGACAGTCTTAAGTGGA
Organism: Candidatus Magasanikiibacteriota bacterium; assembly: GCA_963802255.1. Classification (GTDB taxonomy): domain Bacteria; phylum Patescibacteriota; class Patescibacteriia; order Magasanikbacterales; family GWA2-37-8; genus JAPLWQ01. Next base: position 202,262 of record CAWDHY010000001.1, read on the forward strand.
ATAGTATAAATTATTAAAGTCGCGTTCGGATGAGGACCAGCCCAGTTAATTCCGGTATTGAAACGGAATTGAACATGGTACCACCCTCAGAGCGGCTACAAATTGAATTCACCCCGTTAAATACGGCCGAAGGCAGTCCTCTCTTTGCGAGGAATTTAATGGGGTAAAGATAAACATTCGGGTGGAACCGTCTTATGAAAAATAGGACCCCGATATCTATAATTTAGGTATCGGGGTTTTTTATAAATATTTATATATTTGACTGGATATATTTAAATCAATTAATATTTTATAAATTTCTTTATGAAGAATATTGAGATAATGCGCCATTCCTGTGCGCACATCATTGCCGCGGCAGTTAAATCGCTTTATCCGGAAGCTAAATTTGGCGTCGGTCCGGTGGTAGAAAACGGGTTTTATTATGACATAGATTTTCCAGAACCGATCGGTGAGGCGGAACTTGAAAATATTGAAATAAAGGCGCGTGAGCTGGTTACTCAGGGCATAAAATTTGAAAGAGAGGAGTTAGGGATAGACGAGGCTATAAAACTATTTAAGAAATTAAATCAGGATTATAAAGTTGAATTATTAAATGATTTAAAAAGCAAGGGCACAACCAGAGTGGACGATAAAGAGGAAATAGAATTATCCGGAGATACTGTTTCAGTATATAGAACCGGAGAATTTATTGATTTGTGCCGCGGGCCGCATTTGGACTCGGGTAAAGAGATTGGAGTATTTAAATTAACAAAATTAGCCGGTGCCTACTGGAGAGGGAAAAATGAGAATCCCCAGCTTCAAAGAATTTACGGGGTTTGTTTTGAAAAGCAAAAAGAACTGGATGATTATCTGGCAATGATAGCGGAAGCTGAGAAGCGAGACCACCGAAAAATTGGCGCTGAACAAAAATTATTTTTTATTGACGACTCTGTGGGAAAAGGGCTGATCATGTGGCAACCCAATGGAACAATAATCAAAAATGAGGTGGAAAAATTGGCTATTGAGAAAGAGCGCGAGGCAGGATATGCGCGCGTTTCAACTCCTCATATGGCAAAGGAAGAACTATTTTTAACTTCCGGCCATCTGCCGTACTACAAAGACAGTATGTACCCGTCTATGGTTATGGATGACGGAACATATTATTTGAAGGCGATGAACTGCCCGCACCATCATATTATATTCCGTCATGAGATGCGTTCATACCGCGATTTGCCTGTGCGTATCGCTGAATATGGGACATGTTACCGCAATGAATTGTCGGGTACATTAGCCGGGCTTCTTCGCGTACGCGGCCTCAACATGAATGACGCACATATTTATTGCCGAAAAGACCAGATTAAGCAGGAGTTTAAAGGTGTGCTTGATTTAACTATTGAATACTATAAAATTTTTGGCTTGAAAGATTACTGGTTCAGATTGTCAAAATGGAGCCCGAAACATTTGGATAAGTATGTTAATGAGCCTGATAATTGGGAATATAGCCAGCAGGTAATCCGGGAAGTACTGGAGGAAAGTGGAGTCAAGTTTGAAGAGGTTGATGATGAAGCGGCTTTTTATGGCCCTAAAGTGGATACACAGTTTCGCTCAGTTATCGGCCGCGAGGAATCCATGTCGACAATACAGCTGGATTTTGTAGCCAAAGAAAGGTTTAAACTTGTGTATACCGATGAAACCGGAAAGGATAATAACGAGGTATTTGTCATACACCGGGCGCCTCTTTCAACTCATGAACGATTTGTTGCATTTTTGATTGAACATTATGCCGGTGTTTGGCCGGTTTGGCTCGCACCTGTACAGGTGAGATTTATTCCGGTTTCGGAGAAGCATATGGATGGCGCGGCTGCATTGAACAAGGAACTATTTGATATGGGAATTAGGGCTGACATAGACGGTGCCAACGAGACTCTTGGTAACCGTGTGCGAAAGGCCGTTTCGGATAAGGTCCCATACATTGTGGTCATCGGGGATAAGGAACTTGATGGAGAGGATTGGGTGATACGTATTCGCGGACAGGAAAAGCAGGAGAAAATGAGCAAACACAAATTTATTGAACGGATAGAGAGAGAAATAATTGAAAGACAGTAGATAGTAATTGCTAGATTAAAAAACCTTCCGTTGCCTGGAAGGTTTTTTAATCGTCTTTATTATTTTTCGGTTCCTTTTTTGCTTCCAGCATGGCTCTGGCAATCCTGTCAGATTTTCTTGTCTGTCCGAGATCGTCTGTTTCAGGCAATAAGACTCTGGTTATTGGCCCGTCAGCTTTAAATCCGCCGATCTCGGTCATGCGCGCAGAATCATTTTTTTTCTTCCCTTCTTTCAATTTCTCGCAGTACTGCATCAACAATATTATCATCTGGGGGCCTTTAGCTCAAGTGGAGGTCCAACTTTTCCGCAACTGGTGGTTCTTCGGCGTTTTGAGGGCCGCATGACATATGGGCTTTCATCTTCATCAGACAATACTTCTTTTTCTTTGGTAGGAGCCGGCGGTTTGGAATCAATTTTGGCACGTCTTTCCCCAAATCCTTAATTGGCATTCCAAATTCAATGTCAGCCGGAATATTTTCAGGTGTTTCGCCGGTTAAAACAGATAGTACATTATGAATACTAGCGCTTTTTGATATTTCTTTACCTGTTTTTTGGCGAAAATTAAATTGTCTTGGAGTTTCTTCTCGTTCTGACATATTTTTTTACAAATAGCCCGCAATATGCGGGCGTATTTGTTTTAACCTGTTTTTTGATTTTTTTCGTTTCCGTAATCTTTTAAGTATGTATCAGTAGCAACCTTGGCCCGATTAAACTGGTCGAGCCTTGTTTCTTCATCCGATTTTTTATTCACAATTTTTTTCTGCTCTTCTTCTTCAGTTTTTTGCATTTCAACTTCAGCATCAGTCATTTCGCTTATTCCGGCTTCGACTGTTTCGTCCACATCCAGGTCTTGAAACGCCTCAGCGATTTGTCCATCCTGGCTGCCGGTGTTATCCATTGCAGCGATACGCTTGTTAATTTCTTCAATCGCTTTTCTAGACTCTTCCGCATCTTTTGCAGCAAGAATTTGTTGTTTTTCTTGAGCGGCAATTTTTTTAGCCTCTGCTTCGGCGATTTGTCCGGCCTCGGCATTTTTTCCTAACCCTTGCCCGCGGCCACTGGTTTCCCAACTGTCGCTGTTTGCAGTATTTTCCTTATTAAAAGGATTAATCGGTTGGAATTTTTCACTCATATAATTAATATTTATGCTGTTTTTCGTTCAGCACTTATTGATAATACGTCGTCTAATTCTTTTGCGACTAAATCTAATTCCTCTTTTGAAACATCAGAATCATTATGTACATTCATTTCATAAGTTACATCTTCGCCACTTAATCCGTATTTGCTTTTAAGATCGCCAAGCAGCTTATTTTCATGATTTAAAAGATACTCCTGTTCGTTTAATAATTTATCTCTTTCTTGAACAACCTTAATAAAATTCAGAATGTCATCCTGTTTGTCCTTGCTTAAATCAACCCAACCCGGCATTTTTGTTGGATTTTCAAAATACATTTCATCAATAATATCCCCGAAATTGCCAGCAGCTGAAATTTCTCCGTCAAGCCGTAAAATGTTTTTGGCATGCTGTTCTGAAAGAGTTTTTACAAGCAGATAATCGTGGCCTGTATTTTGCCACTCTTTGTATTTCTGTTCTTTAACTTCTTCCGGTGTCATTTCTTTGAGTCCGGCCTCAACAAATTTATCAACATCAAATTCGTCCTGAATTCCGCCAGTATCAGCAATAGGACTAAATTTTTTTGCTTCGTTTGGGTTCGCCATATTTAAAATGTTAATTGTTGATGATAATGCACGTATTATAGCATTTTTTGGCTATTTTGTCAACATCTATTGACAAAATAGCATAAATCTGTTAGATTACAGAGTTGCAAACACGCACATTCAAAACTCATGCGAACGCATGCGGGACGGAGGATAATGACCATGGACGGTAGTGAGGTCGTCATTTCTTTGAAGCGAGGATTTCGAAATTTTTTTGGCAGTTTGCGCGATAGTGATGAGGATGGTGGCTCGATCGAATCATACGCCGGTCATCTTCAGAAAGTTGTCGCAGAAGTCATGGACCTGGTCCAGGCGGGCCTTGCGCTTGTTTACTGGCACTGGTCCGGCGACGACATCACCCTCGTCTACAAGTTGCCTGAGTCCCACCTGCACTATTGCGAGGCTGCACAGCGTGCTCACGTTAAGCTCGTTTTCGACCGAATTAAGTCGGTATACATACCGGGGGTCGGCAAGGAGCTGATTCGCCGGTGCCGTGAAAGCGGGTACCGCCTTACCGAGAAGGACATTCTCCGGATGGAGAGTTCTATCGATATCAGAGGGGTTACCAAAGTGGTTACGCCACAGGAACCCGGACACATCGTTGTTCAGTTCAAAACCGGACAGTGGGCAGGAAAGGGGCGAGTGGGGCCAAACAGTGAGCCGGAGCCGGCAGAAGCGATAGGTGAATTGGAACTTGGTAATAATGACGCGGATTTTGTCTGCACTTACACCTTCGCTTGCAACTAGCACGGCTTTCCGCCGATAAAAGAAAGGATGGTAAAACTGCGCGAGCATGTTTACCGTATTTCTGGTCGCTACAGGCGACTACGGCGGAGGAAAACCGCAAAAATGAGCCAGGTGACAAACCTTACGGAATATCGCGAACGTTCAGCTGATCGTCTGCGTTTCGAGAAAGAGGAGTTCGGCGAGATAATCGACGGATTCCGGCAATTGCGGATTTTCTGGTCCGGCTGTGAGCTCGAGTTACACCTCGACGCTGATAGTCAGCCGGAAATAACCGACCGGATTCGCAAGAATCCTGCCCGCGGGCTCGCTCTATTCGGAGCTGTCAAATTTCTCGGTCAAGACCGTGGAATTAGAGCGGAAATTGCCACCGTTCTTAGTTTCAAATTTCTGCAGAGACCTCTTCAAAGGTCAACGCAGAATGTTCTCGTGGTTGTCTTCAAAACCAACAAGCACACCCGGCAAAAATTTGTCGTGGGTAAGAAGGACCTCAAGGATTCCCCAGCCAGCTACATATTCGCATGATTTTCCTCCAAGGAGGAATCGTTTTTTCTCAAGGGCGCTTGAACACGAGGTTTTCGTTCAAGCGCCTTTTTCTATTGAAAATAATCGGTAAAAAGAATAGAATATCGCATATGCGGCGTTATTACATACTGACAATGGGGTGCCAAATGAACAAGAACGATTCTGAAAGAATAGACGGTCTTTTGGCATCTTTGGGGTACCAAAAAAATATCGAACCGGATGATTGTGATTTATTAATCATTAATACCTGCAGCGTGAGGCAGGCGGCAGAGGATCGGGTATGTGGCATTGTTCGTAATTGGCAAAATTTTCGCAGTAAAAATCCAGACGTGGTAATTGCTATAACAGGTTGTATGCCGGGAAGAGACAATAAAGGACAATTACGCCGGAAAATACCCGGCGTTGACTTATGGTTCGGTATTGATGAATTGCCGCATTTGCCTGTTTGGTTAAAAGAGGTGGCAACGGGAAAAGAAGAAGGACTTGATTATCTAAATATTAATCCTCTCCGCGATTCGCGCGAGCAGGCGTCTATTACCATCCAGACCGGTTGTAATAATTTTTGTTCATACTGTGTGGTGCCAAATGCAAGAGGTCGTGAGCGGAATCGGCCGGTAAAAGACATTTTAAATGAGGTGCGTGATTTCGCCCTGAATGGGGGACTAGAGATTACCTTGCTTGGCCAGGTTGTTAATCATTATATTGCCCCTGATCCGGATAATTTTTCGAAAAAGAATCCTTTTTTAGCTGATCATTTTGCCGCCCTGCTTTGGGAATTGAATCAAATAAAAAAAATAAAGCGCATCCATTTTATGGCGCCTGATCCGCAGTATATAAATCAAGTGCAAATCAACGCACTCAAATTGCCGAAGCAGATGAATTATATTCACTTGCCGGCGCAAAGCGGAGATAATGAAATTTTGAAGAAAATGAACAGAAAATATACGCGTGAAAAATATTTGGAAATAATTAAAAATATTCGTCATACCTGCCCCAGTATCGCCATCGGAACGGATTTAATTGTCGGTTTTTGCGGTGAGACGGACGGTCAGTTCCAGAATACTTTAAATTTGTATAGAGAGTGCGACTTTGATATCGCCTATACGGCGATGTATAGCCAGAGGTCCGGCACTGTTGCGGCCAAAGCGTTCAAAAATGATGTATCCCGTTTTATAAAAAAGAAACGCTGGGAGGACCTGCAGGAACTAATGGAAAAGCGGGTAATGATAAAAAATCAGAAATATGTCGGCCAAACTGTTGAAGTATTGGTGGAAAAATATGAAGAGGGTGTTTGTTCTGGTAATTCAAAAGAAATGAAGCTGGTTCAATTTTTGGGCACAGCAGATTTAGTTGGTACCATTGTTAATGTTAAAATATTCGAAGCCAAGGAATGGCTGCTAAAAGGCGAGAGGATATAATATATGCGCTACTTGCCCAAAATTATAATTATTGTCGGGCCAACCGCTTCCGGAAAGACCGCCCTTTCTTTAGAATTGGCAAAAAAATTTAATGGAGAGATTGTTAATGCGGATTCACGCCAAGTTTACAGAAAGATGGATATTGGAACAGCTAAAGCCCCTAAGGACATCGGCCAAAGTGAATATATAGTTCAAGGAATTCTTCACCATCTGATTGACGTTGTTGATCCGGACGAGGAATTTACGCTTGCGCATTACAAAAAAATGGCGTTTAAGGTGATTGACAATATTTTTCGACAGGGCAAATTACCGATAATAGTCGGCGGCACCGGTTTATACGTTTGGTCGATAGTTGATAATTTGGACATTCCGGCTGTCGCTCCAAATAGTAAGTTGCGGCAAGCATTGGATGATAAAAGTTTGGATGAATTAGTTATTATGTTGAAGAATTCTGACCCTATAACGGCAGAGAAAATTGATCTAAAAAATCCACGTCGCGTAAAGCGCGCCTTGGAAGTAATAATGACTTCTAATGAGTCATTAGTATTAAAGCAAAAAAAATTGCCGTCCCGTTATGATTCCTGTCAGATTGGGATAAACGTTCCGCGCGACGAATTAAATATGCGGATTAATGAGAGAGTGGACCGGCAGATTAACGACGGCTTGATTGAAGAAGTAAAAAGTCTTGCGAAAAATTTTGATTGGTCATTACCCTCAATGAGCGCGATCGGCTACAAGGAGATTGGCTATTTTTTACGCGGAGAAATGCAGTTAGATGAGGCGGTGGAATTAATAAAGAGAAATACGCGACGTTACGCAAAACGTCAAATGACATGGTTTCGCCGGGATAAAAGAATTTGCTGGACAACCGGCGTGACTGAGGCGAAAGACCTAATTGAAAAATTTATTAAATAAAAAAAGACCCGGACTGTTCGCCGGGTCTTTTTTTGTTATTCAAATTTCATTGGAACTTCGTCTCCCATAAATTCTATTGTTTGCCCGGAAATAGTATCGTCAGCTTTTACCCGCACCTTGGAGATTAGGGTGGCTTGAGTCGGGTTAACCGTGTTAATCTTGACCGAAAATGGAAGCGCCAGGACGTCTACGCTTTCCGGCATTGTTTCAATTTTCCAGGTAATTTTCTTAAGTTCAGGGTCATATGAAACCGTTCCGGCAGGCGCATCGGCTGAAGCGGTAAAAGTGGCATCGCCAAAAATTGTGGCGCTTAATTCTACATTTTTTAATGGATGGAAAGAGTTAGTTAGTATCCACTGGATATTGCGGTCATTTTCAGCTATCACTGAATCGCGCACCTCTAAAGCAATATCTGAATTGAGAGTGATTGCAACCGGGTTGCTGGTTAAACTTTTTTCTGCTCCGGCTTTATCTTTATATAAAATTTCAGCCATTGTTTTAATTACATATTCGGTCAGACTGCTCATATCAAAATTTTCAGTATCATGGATCGGAAGACGGACATCAACACTTATTTCCTGTCCCGGTTTGAAATCGCCTAAGGTTGGTATGTTTTTTGAATTCCAAGTAATAATACCCCGTCGCAGAGCATCATTCACTTGTTCTCCTATAATTGTTCCATCCAGTTTATCATCAATTAAAGCCCAATTCAGAGCGCTTTGGCGTTTAAGCGCAGGCGCTTCCAACGTCAATTTTAATGAGGCGCTTTTCAGACTGTCTTTACCTGTATTTTTTATATATAGCGTAATATTTAGCGTATCGGAAGGACGACTGGACGAATCTCCCATTACGCCATTGATTGCCAATGAGAAAGTTTGATTGCTTTTTGCTAATTCGGTTATAAGTTCAGCACTGCCGATGCTGAATATTCTGTTGTCGATACCGTAAGGCATTTGAAGTTCAGCGGTTATTTTGGTTGAGCTGCTTTCTTCAATTTTCATTGTCGGATCAGAATATTTTCCATACACGCTAAAAATGATTTCATTGGTATTTGTCGTGGAAGTTGAGCTGGTTGGTTTGATGTGCCAAATTCCGTCCTTATCAATTGCCGGAGAAGATGACGTGATATAAAAATTCGCCGGAAGACTTGGCCGTAGATTTAATTTTTCAGGTTGCCATGCGGTTTTATTGACGATTTTAAATATATAGATGGCATCATCTCCGATCGTCGCTTTATCCGGTCCTGAAATTGATAAGACAAGCGGAGATTCAGTTATTTTGGTGGAAAGTGTGGCAATTTTTTGCAGTTCCGACTGAAAATTTTCCGGCGTATAATTGACAAATACTCTCCATGATTTTTCTTGCTCCAGTTCCCCATAATTTTGTCCGGTAATTTTAATTTCTCCTGTCTCGTGCGGCTTCAGATTACCCAAATTCCATTCGGTCGCTCCGCCATTGTCCGGCTTAATGTTGCTTTCCAAATAGGCAAATCCGTCAGGATAATTAACGGTTAGAATTGCGTTATTTAATGTTATATTTTCATTATTTTCAAACTGGATGACATAGGTGGTTGTGGCGCCAACAGTAAGTTCAACCGGACCCTTGATATCGAGTGAAAGTTGCTGATTTGTCCCAATATTTTTTCCCGGCAAATAGAAAAAACCGGCCCAAGCCGCAGCCGCCATTATTGCTCCGATAAAAAGCAGATAAAAAACACCTTTAATCACCGGATGATGTTTACGTTTTTTAATTTCTTTCATATTTGGAATTTTACCGCTACTGTCTTCGTAAATGGATATTAATTCCTTTTCAATTTTATTTTTCTTATCTTTTTCCAGACGCTTTTCATCTGTCAGAACTTTTTTGCGCGGAGCGCTTTTTCTTTTCGGTTTATCACTCCCAATTTCGTGAGCAAGGAAATTATCATGATTTTCAGGCATAAAAAAATTGATGCTATTAATTAATCAATAAACTTATTTATCTTGGCGCATGAGCAGACTCCAGACACCGTCTTCAATTAATTCAGCGTTATCGATGCTCAAGCCGTTCATGGCTAAAGTGCAGTTATCACCTTCATTCCAGCTTGGATGCCAAGTTGCCGGGTAAATTATCTGACTTTCAAAATCAGTATCTTGTCCGGATTGTTTTTGTACCACCAGTTGAAAGCGGGAGGTTAGATACTCCTCATTTACAATTTTTCCTATAATTGGTCTTTCATTTGCCTGAGAAAAATTAACTTTAAATGGCAGTTGGTAGGTAAAATGAATTTGTTTTTTTTCTCCGGGCTCTAAAATCAACCAATTTCCAAATACCGTTTTTCCAAATTCTTCGGTAATTCGCGTACCGGAATTATCGTCAAAACCGACTTCCTTTTCCTGCGTTAAAAGAAAATCATCTTTTTTTGTCCAAGGATCGGGCGCGCGGAATTTTTGTTCATCGGGCCAGATAAAACCACCGGCAGAAATAAGCTTGGAACCGAGGGGGACATAAACACGCATGTAGTCGATATTTGTCTGACCGTACAGTTTTACTCCCGGAGTGCCGGTATGTTCACGGGTGATTATCACCGTATCAGTGATTGTACCGTCTTCCGAAACAATAGCTTGATGACTGATGGTTTGTTTGATTTCAGCGTCTGATTTTTGGCCTTGAATATTTGTATTTACCGCCATTATATAATCTTGCCCGTTTTGTATGGGCCATATATGACCGGCCCAGCCGAAATTTTTAGCAGTTTTTTCAATTGCAGAGTCTGTAAAATAGGCTTGAATTTCTTTTTGCGCCAGTGCTTCGGATAAGTTTGCCATTAGAGTTAATATTTGTTCCGGTTTTGATGAGTATATTAAACTGATAAATTGAGGTGCCAAGTCAGTCAGTATTTGTTTCGGGCGGTCCAATTTTTTTTCCGGTCCTTCCTCAACTACCTGCTGAATTGTAGCCAAAGCGTTGTCGGAAGACAGAATCAGTGACCGGTTATCATCACTTACAGGGCCAAGCACTAACAGTAGGCGTTCAAGCACAGTCGCATTAATGGCAATTACACCGTCGGCAGTAACTTTTCTTGAGTGCCGGTAAAACCAAAGCATTTTTTCAGCGCTAGCCGGAAAATCGGGAAACCAGTTTGAATCTTGGAATTCCCAGCGCTTATTAGATAGTAAAAGAGGGGTAGGGGGTTCAATATAGGTATCAAGCTGTCCCTGCAGGTCGTATGACCCGCCGGCTGGTATATCTAATTTAACAACCTTACCGTCTTTAACATCAAGTAGGGCAAAACTACCTAAAAAACCTCCGGTCGGCCTTATTTCATGAGGATTTTGAAATACTATCAGGTATCGACGCAAGCCTTTCCCACCAAATATGTCTTCAACCGCTTTGCCAATTTCCACAATATTTTCCAAATCATCAAGGAATGTGCCGAAAAGTGAACGAAAATCCTTGAATGCAGTTTGATATTCAAGTGGCAAAACGTTTGGGTCAGCCGTTGAGAGGTCGTCAAGTGCCGCTTTATAGCTTGGCACAGCCGCATTCAGATGCTCGGTAATTAATTTAACGCGATATGTTATTGAGGACGAAGCCGCCTGACTTTCGTGCAGGCCTTTAATTAAATATGTATTGCCAAGAGCAATTTTTTGTCCGGCAGTAATTAATTTTTGTCTGCTTTGTACCTCGTTTGAAACAAGTGGTACAGCTGAAATAATTTTCTGCAGTAACCGATGATTACCGTTCATTACTTCTACGGCATTGTTGAATTTTTCAAGTGCTTCAATCACTGAATTTTCCGCTCCTTGTAAGTCAGATTGCATTATTGCCGCAGTTGATTCCTGCAAAGCCATAAATCCCTCGGTGCCATTTTCCGCAACTGCGCTTGTCGTCTGCTTGATTGACTGATAATAGGTGCTCGCTTTAAAAGGAATAACAAGCAGAATTAAAACGATGGCAGTGCGCCAAAATAAATATTTTGCTAAAGGCCACATCCCCGGTTTATTTTCCACAGCCGGCGAGATGATATTTTGTGGAGGATATATATTGCTTGCGGGCAGAACGGCATTTTCATGCTCGTAATATTTCTTTATCGCGTTTTTAAATTCAGCCATGGCGGCAGATGATTTTCTCTTTTCGTTCCATGATGCGTAGTCGCGCTTTAAGGCGGTAAAAGAAAATTGCGCTTTTTGCTTTTTTAGGCGAGGCATTATTTGAATATGTTTTGGGGCAACATGCTGTTTAATCTTTTGAACCGGTTCGTCCAATTGGAATGGAGACGGATGAATATCCGGTGCGAATGAATCAATTTTTTCCCAGAGATTTTCTTTATGTTTTAATTGTAATATATGGGGTGAACGAACTGCTTGAAATTTTTCATGCAAGTACATTTTTATTGGAGATTCTTCACGTTCTTTTTTTATTTCTAATAATTTAAAAAATTCCGGACAACGTGATTTGTTGTGGCCCGGTTTGTTGCATACGGAGCAGGTCCGCAATTGTGGTTTTTTCCTGGCTTTCTGCATCAAGGTAAATTAGATATATTTACCTTAATTATAGCACATTATTATATACCTCTAAAGTCGCTTTGGCAGTTTTATCCCACGAGTAATTGTGGATAAGTTGAACACCGTTTTTACTCAATGTTTCGCGCAGATTTTGGTCAGTCAGACCGCGCCAAATCGTAGCGGCCATATCCTCGTGATTATGTGGATTAAAATATGCGGCCGCTTTGTTCATAACCTCCGGCAAGCACGCGGCGTTTGATGAAACGACCGGTATGCCGTATTGCATGGCTTCAAGAGGCGGGATACCAAAACCTTCATAAAAAGAAGGAAACACATAGAGCGAAGCGTTCTTATAGAGTGATGGCAATTCATTTTCCGGCACATAACCGGTAAATATTATTTCGGCCGGACCTATTTCCCGTTCAAGTTTTTCGTAAAAGAAATTTTTTTGTCCCGCCAGTACAAGTTGGTAATCATTTCCATACTGACTACAAAAAATATTCCATGCCTTAATGAGGCCATCCAAATTTTTATGCGGAAAAGCAGCGCCGACATAAAGCACATATGGTTTAGTAATTTTAGAAAAGATACCTGCATTGCTGTTCCCATGACCGCCTTCGTCGGTTGAATGATGATATAGAATATCTATAGGCGCCGGGGCTAAATGCGTTACCGTGATTTTTTCCGGTTTAATATTAAAATTTTTAATTATGTCTTGCTTGGTAAATTCGCTTGGTGCAATAATTTGTTTGGAATTTTTAACGGCATTAAGCAAAACGATCCGATAGGCCAAATTTTTAAAAAAATACGAGATTGGTCCGAGCGTACTCGCAGAGCGGGTGGAATAGTGGAGTAAAAGCAGATCATGTATTGTCGCTACAAAAGGCCGGCGGTAAAAAAGTGGAATATTCCAATGCGGGAAGTGCATTAAATTTACATTTTCACGTTTGATAATTTTTGATAAAAACATCTGTTCGCGCCAGCCGTACCAATGAATGTCGGCGAGAACTTTTTTGACTTTTGGCGTTTCAGCCACCAAATCCCAATTTTCTTTACGCAAAAAAATAACAAATTTGTGAGTTTGGTTATAAGCAGTCAGATGACTGATGAGTTGTTCCACATACCGTCCGATGCCGCCTTGTTTGGAACCGAGCATGCGGGCGTCAATGCCGATAATCATATGCTTAAGTTTGCGACAACTGACAGCCACTTTTCCGCTGCCTGCTGCCAGGAAAATTTTACGGCTTGTTTCAGCCCCATTTGAGCGTGTAAATTATGTAATTTTTGTTTAGTCAAGAATTCATTCATGGCGAGCGCGATTTGTTCGGGACGGGTCGGGTCTATCAAATATGCAGCCGTTCCTGCAACTTCAGGTAGAGAAGACCGGTTTGATGTAATAACAGGCGTATTTGCCAGCATCGCCTCAAGTACAGGAAAACCAAAACCTTCATACAAACTCGGATAAACAAAGATGTCCGCTTTGCCGTAGAGTGCTGATTTGTCTTCAGGCGCAATAAAGCCGATGAGTTTGATTTTATCAGCATATTTTGAATTTTCAATTCTGGCGAATATTTCCTTATTTTTCCATCCCGGAGCGCCGGCAATCACCAAATGATGTGAATATTACAGAAGAACAAAGCTGTTCAAATGCGCTGATCAGCCCGATAATATTTTTACGTGGCTCAATAGTCCCGAGAAATAATAATAAATTTTTCCGGCAAACTGTATTTTTTTTCAATTTCTTCACTGCTCGCGCTATTTTTTGCCTCATTTATCCCGGGGTAAATTACTGAAATTTTTTCAGAAGCAATTTTATAATAATCAACAATGTCACGTTTTGTATTTTCCGAAGGAGTAATTATCACATCAGCGCGTCGAAGCTGTAGTTTTCGGGGCAACCGCCTTATGCCACCAATATTGTTTACGCGTAGAAAATTCAGGAAAAAAATTAAAAGACAGATCATGAACCGTAAGAATTGATTTAGTTTTTCGCGATAGTGAAGTAAAATTTAAATTAGGGGAAAAGAAAATATCACTTTTACAAATTTTATCCAGGCGCGGATATTAAGCAGTCTCATGGAGGCATTGAAAATCTTATTCGGAAAATGTTTAGCCACGATTCTGACATTGTCATAATTCCATTTTGGGATGGCGCCGGAGACATCGTCCCAGGAATTATAAAATAAAAAATATTGATTGTCTCCGGTCGATTCGCAAAATGGCGTTAAGAAGTTCGTAGGTGTATTCACCGACACCGGTTCGCGGTGTAGTCATCAGCGGGCGAATGTCAATGCCGATGTTCATAAGATGGCGGGTTGATGCCGACTTGTTTTTAAATTCTTCAAATTTGCAGTCGATAAATTTTTGAATTTTCTCTTTAAAGTTTATTGCGTCAAATTGTTTGGCATGGCTCACAGATTAAACTGCTGTCCCAATTTTCAAAATTAAATTTAGACACTGCGTCAAACAGCGATTCCCAGCTTTGGTCTTTGAAAAAAATGCCGGTTTGATTTTCTAGAATTGTTTCAGTGGCACCGCCCTCCTGATAGGCAATGACCGGCCTGCCGCTCGCCATCGCTTCGACGGCCGTGATGCCGAAATCTTCCGTTTGCGGATTGATGAAAGCGCGCGCACGGCTCAAAATTTCGGTTTTTTCCTGTTCGCTTATTGCTCCTAAAAATTCAATATTCGGCCGGGCATGCTTTTTTAAATCGTTCGAGTTCCGGGCCGGTACCGAAAATTTTTAATGGCTGATTCGTAGATCGGTTGAATGCGGCAACCAAAATATCAAATCTTTTGTATGGCACGAGCCTGCCGCCAGAGACAAAATAATCACCGATATCTTTCGATAATTTTGTATTTGTTTGTTTCAATCGGGGGATGGATTATTTCGGATTCGCGCCTGTAATATTTGCGGATTCTTTGTTCAACCGTACGTGAATTGGCGATAAAATGGTCTACGCGGTCTGCGCTCATTTTGTCCCACAAGACGCAATCCATGCAGAATATTTGGCAGAAATGCTTTGATAAGCGGAGAATGATTTAATTCAGATATATATTCCGTTGAATCCGCCCAAAGATATCGCGGCGGTGTATGGCAATAGGAAACATGTAGCGTTCCGGGCGGAGTTATTACACCTTTGGCAAAAGCGCTGGTGGAAGATAATACTACATCAAAATCACGCAGATCATGATGTTCGGTCGCAGATGGCATCCAGGGCAGATACCATTGAAAAGCGGACCGGACAAATGGCATTTTAGAAAGAAATGATTCTTTAATTTTCTCCCGGTCGAAATATGTAATTTTTTTCTTATCATGAAACAAAACAAAAATTGGCGCCTCTGGCCAAATTTCGTGGAGGGATTTCAAAACTCGCTCCGCCCCTCCGTCTTGCGAGAGATAATCGTGTACTAGGGCGATTTTCATATTTTACCAGGCTCCCTTTCGCCGAAAAACAACAAAAGGAGTTTTAATCAAAATGATGAGATCGATTAACAAATTCCAATTTTCAATATAGAAAGCGTCTAATTTTACTTCGTCTTCAAAATTCAAGTCGCTTCGGCCGGATATTTGAGCCATGCCGGTAATGCCGGGCTTAATCGCTAGAACAATTTTATGATGTTTTTCGTATTTCTCAACTTCCCGAGGCTGGTGCGGTCGCGGTCCAACCAAACTCATCTGTCCGATAAATACATTCCAAAATTGTGGCAATTCATCAATGCTCCATTTACGGATAAAACGGCCGAATTTTGAGACGCGCGGATCGTTGGCAATTTTATAAACAGGCCCTTCTTTTATGCTATTTTTTTCAATTAATTCTTCTTCTTGTTTTAGTGCTTCTTCTCCGGATTCGCCAAATTGCCGGCCGGTACAATCATTTTGAAACATTGAACGGAATTTTAAAGTAAAAAAATGCTTTCCAAATGCGCCGACACGCTCATTCTTATAAAGACATAGGTCGTCCGGTTTCAAGCAGAATTATTATTGAGACGATAAGGTAAATTGGAGAAAAAATAATCAATAAAATTAAACTGCCGACGATATCAAACAAGCGTTTGAAAACTCGGCCCCAGCCCGCCAGACGAGTCCGGCGAAGCTCAACAATCGGCACGCCGGCGATCGTTGTTATTGTCATATTTGATGAAATGGTCGCAAACAGGTCAGCTGAATATTTGAATGCAATATTGTGATCATTCGCGAAATCGATTGCTTTAAAAGCTTCGTCTTCATTTGCTTTCGGATCGGTAAAAATTATTTCATCGGGCTTGAGCGCCACAATTTGCGAAATAGCTCCTGTATCAAAATGGGCGAAGTTTCCCACCAATTTGAAACCGGCATTTGTGTTTTTTTCCAAGGATTTTTTAATTGCGTCAGCCACCGCTTGCGTGCCGATTATTACTGTGCGTCGCAAGCCAATGCCGATACGATAAAGCAAAAGTTTTACAGCCAAAATTATCAGTCGACCGAGAAAAACATATACAATCGCCAAAAGCCAGCCGACTAAAACTAAAAATCGCGAATCAAATTTTTGTAAAGTAAAAAAAACATAAATGGTAATTCCGGCAAATCCGGTAGAGCAGGCAAAAATGATGCGGGGCAGGTCACGGGCCATTTTTCGCGCCTGAGAAGTGCTGTATAAGCCGGCTAAAGCAAAAATAACAACCCAGACGGCGGCAACAAGAAAGACAACCGGCCAATATTTATTCCAAGGTATGTTAAAAAGAATTGGCCGTATATCGCGCATGTATTCGGTGAAGCGCAGTGTGTAAGCCGTAAAGCCGGCGAGCGCTATGGCGCAAAAATCAAGCGGTACTTGCAGGACGGCAAAGGTTAATTCAAATTTTTTCATGGTAAATAATTTTGTACTTTAATGCCCTGTATTTTACGCCATTTACCAACCTGAGTCAATTTGTCAAACACTGATATTTTCGTTGCAGGGTTGACAAAACAGCTAAAATGTGCTATATTAATATGGTTCATTACAAGCAATCGCTGTGTATTTATACATGGAGGAAAGTCCGAACACGCCTCAGCCATAGGGGCTGAGAGCAGGGTAGCGGGTAACGCCCGTCGGGAGTGATCCCAGAGGTGCGAGCAGAGACGTCTTTGGTTGAAAAGCCAAAGAGAGCAAACCCCCAAATTTGTGTTAATCATAAATGAGCTTAGTCCTCGATCAAGGGGATAAAAGATCAGGGGTGAAACGGCAAAATCCTTACCTGCGTGCAAGAGCAGAGTCAGCCCTGGGCTGATAAAAAGTTCGCTCGCTTGAGCTGTTTGGCAACAAACAGCCTAGAGAAATGATTGCTGTCCCGCTTAGCGGGATTACAAAATTCGGCTTATTATAATGAACAAACCAAAAACTCCCGAAAGGGAGTTTTTGTGTTTTGGAGACAAGATATTTGTCAGATTGTCATTGGGGGGGGTATAATATGGATGTTAATTATTGTCATAATAGTATGTCAGAAAAAAATAATTATTTTCCAAAGAAGGCTTACGAGGAAACGGAAAATAAATTTGCGACGGAAACAGCGGCAAAAGATGCTAGCTTCGTACCAAAAGAAAAATATGCACAAGCGGAAAAAGAGTTTGCAAAGGACGAACAACCCGAACTTCGCGCAGACATATTAGAGCGGAAACAGCAAGCGCGAAAAGAGCGTGCAGAGGATAAAAAATCCGAACTCTTTGATGATATATTAGATTGGAAAAAACGAGTCGAGGATTATTTAGATTCAATCACTGTCGAATCTGTTAAGAAAGATCCGCATAGTGTCGTGGATCTTTTTAGTGGCCATCATACTCTAACTTGGCAGGATGGTCAAAAATTATTAGATAGGGCAAAGAGAGGAAAAGATGAAGACGCACTGAACGAGATACGTGCCGTATTCGGTAAATGGAATGAGAAAGGCCGTGAGGTTTACAATGATAAAAAATATACCCGATATCTGGAAGATGTGAGCTGGCCAAGATAGAAAATTAATGAAAGCGGGATTGATGTTATGTCAAAAACCACCAGCCCAAGGCTGGTGGTTTTTTTGTTTTCTGGATTCTCGCCTGCGCGGGAAAGACAATTTTTATACTTCAATTACTACTGGGAGGACCATAGGTCGTTTTTCAGTTTTTGTAAACAGAAATTGTCCGACATAATCCCGGATTTTATTTTTGATATTATTAGTATCAGCCCAGGAAAGCGGGTCGGAATCATGAATCAGTTTTCTTACCCGATGCCGTAAGTCCTCAATTAATTCCTTATTTTCCTTTAAGAAAACAAATCCGCGCGAAATGATGTCCGGATTTTGAATCAATTGCCCGGTTTTAGAATCAACCGTGGCAATGACCACAATCATCCCGTCTTCAGCCAGTACTTGGCGGTCGCGAAGCACCACATTTGTTTCATCGGAAACGCCCAAGCCGTCCACAAACACATAGTCGGCCGGCACTTTTTCTTTGGTTAATTTTCCTGTACCGCGGAAAAATTCCATCACCTGTCCGTTGTCAGCGATAAAAATATTTTCTTTGGGCGTGCCGATAGATTCTGCCACGCGGGCATTGTAATGCAAGAGAAAATGATTCCCTTCAATTGGCACAAAATATTTCGGGTTGAGCAGGCGAATCATCAATTTAACATCATCGGCTTTTGCGTGTCCGCCGGCATGCACGTCCATCATTTGATAGTGAATCACTTCAGCACCTTTTCTGAAAAGAGTATCTTTCAGGCGTTGAACCGTCCGCTCATTGCCCGGGATTACTGATGAAGAAAATACCACCGTGTCACCAGGTACAAGTTTAATCGTACGGTGTTCACCGTTTGCAATGCGCATTAGTGAAGCATTTTTTTCGCCTTGCGCGCCCGTACACATTACCACCACCTTGTTATCCGGGTAATCACTGATTTTGTGCAATTCAATCAATGTTTTTGGGTTGAATTTCATATAACCCAGCTCCTTTGCGATGGCGATGTTGCTTTTCATGGAAAATCCGTCTAATGCAACCACCTTGCCTTGCCGTTCGCAAATTTCAATAATTTGACGAATACGGGAAAGCAGAGAAGCGAAAGTGCCAATAATCAAACGGCCGGGAGCTTTTGTGACAATGTCTTCCAAATTGGAACTAATTTCTGATTCAGACATCTGATGTCCGAGCTGTGAAGCATTGGTGGAATCGGAAAGCAGAGCCAGTACACCGGCCGCGCCGATTTGGGCGATGCGTTGCAGATCAGCGGGTGGTTCACCAACCGGTTGATAATCAAATTTCCAGTCGCCCGAATGGACGATTGTTCCTTCCGGAGTATGCACCACGATGCCCATTGAGTCGGGGATGTTATGATTTAAATGGAAAAATTCCAATTCAAATGAGCCAAGACGTAATTTATCGTTTAGCGTGATATTGTGGATATTAAGCGGTTTGAGATTTTTGTAATCATCCTGACGCTTTTTTATTATCGCCGTAGTCAGAGGCAACCCGTAAATTGGCGGATAGCCTAGTTCAGGAATCAAGTGCGGGATTCCTCCAATGTGATCATAATGCGCGTGAGTGATAATCACACCGCGTATATTTTTTTCTTTTCCTTTCAGATAGCCGATGTTGGGAATAATGTAATCAATTCCGGGCATATCTTCCTCGGGAAATTGCAGTCCCATATCAATAATAATAATGTCGCCATTATATTCAATCATGGTGCAATTCCGTCCGACTTCTTCAAGTCCGCCAAGTACGGCAACGCGAAGTTTAGTTTCCGTACTGCGGAAACGTGAAAATGACTGACGGTGCTGTCCGCTAGAGGCCGTTGGTTTATCACGGCGCCGTGTTTCATAAGTGCGACGATTACGATTACCGCCGGTTTTTTGCTGAGTTAAACGTGAAATCATAAATAGATTCTTGTGCGAATTATTTTCGCTGATTTTTTTAATTAATAAAAATAGAAGAAAGATAATCCCGTTTCGACGTGCGGAATTATTTTTATTTTTTTGATGCTTTGTACCGCGCGATGATTTACGCGGCGACTACAATGCTTGACATTGTGCGGACGGAGAGATTTGAACTCTCATGGATTGCTCCATACGCTTCTGAGACGTACGCGTATACCAGTTCCGCCACGTCCGCAAAGTTTTTTTATTTCCAACCCCAATGGGTTTTAATATACCATTTGTTTAAGCTGTTAAAACGATCGGCGGGAGAATATGCATTGCCGATGTCAACACCTTTCACTTCTTTATCAATTAAGTATTCATAACTCGGCGCGTAAAGAAATATCGCCGGCATTGCTTTTGACAAAGTGTCTTGAAATTCATGATAAATTTTTTCTCTTGCTGCCGGGTCGGTGGCAAGTCGCGCATCCTCCAATAATTTATCCGCTTGACGATCTGAATACATTGCCAGATTTAAACCCGGATATTCAGTTTGCGATGAATGCCAGAAAGGATATGGATCAGGATCATCTCCGATAATTTCTCCATATAATAAAATTTCATATTTACGACCCTTTAGAACATCGCGGCTTATTTGTCGCCCCTGAACAACCTGAACACCGGTTTGCACGCCGATTGCCCGCCACATTAAGGCCAGCGATTCAGCGGCGTTCTGGTATTCTGGCGTATCAACTGTTGTGATTGTCAGTGAAAGAACTTCGCCTTTTTTATTTCTGTAAAAAGTTTGGTCCGGTCTCATGCTGGCGCGGACAATTTCCTCCATTTCACGTGTAATATCAGCAGTTATTGTGGAAGAATTTGCCATGAAATCTTCGTCATTTTTTACTGCTTCAATGCGTTCTTTTATTGCCGCGTCCCGTTTAAGCGCAAAATACTCTTCAGGAGTGAGGCGTGGCCATTCTTTATCAAGTAATGCGTTCGCTTCATCAATATTACATTCAATTTTATCTATTTCCGCATCGTACCCGATAAAACCCGGCAGAATAGGAGCGTCAATTGTTACACCCTGGTCGCCAAGCGCTGATTGCAGAACAATTTTTTTATCAATTGCCTTGGCCAGAGCCGTCTTCATATCTGCATTTTTCAGGATTGATTGATTATTTTGGTTGAAAAATAAAGCAGTATATTGAGGCAAGCGCAAATTGTAACTTAAAAAGTTTTTGCCTGCTAATTTTTCGCTCAAATTTCTCGGCAGAAACGCCAGGCCCATAATAACCTTTGCATGCAGGTCGTCCGCCGCTTGCGCAAAATCCTGGTAAAATTTAAAAGATATTTTATTGATATATGGTAATTCTCCAAAATAACGGTCATTTCTTTCAAACGTCAAAGTTTCAATGTTTGTTTCATTTTTTACCATCTTTGAAAATTTCCACGGTCCGGATGACGATTGTGGCTGAAGGTTTTCTTTTGCCAGGCGTAGTGAACTTGGTGGTATTTGACCGAATACATGTTCCGGAATAATGCCAATTGACAGACTGCCGGCAAATGGAGCATATGGTTCTTTTAGCGTCAGCTTTATTTCATAATCGTTTATTTTTTCCACAATTACACCGTTGAAAGCCGGATAAAGCGGACTATTGGTTTCCGGATTTTGAATTGTCTCAAGCGTAAACGCAACGTCATTCGCGGTAATTTTTTCACCGCTTGTCCAAAAAGCGTCTTCGCGTAATTTAATGTTGTAGGTCTTATTATCATCGCTGATGTTTAAACTCGAAGCAAGTTCCGGTAATAGTTTTTGGTTGGCACCGATTCTAAAAAGGCGGGCGTAAATAAGCGGCGACAGATCGGCGTCAACGTCATTTGCCGGAGCAAAAATTGGATTAATCAGTTTTGGTTGTCCGATAAGCGCTTCAGTATATTCTCCACCACTTTTTGGCAATATCTCCCGATGTTTTGGGATTGAAATAATCGCCCAGGCGACAAGAACGGCAAAAATAAAGAAACACAAAAAAACAATTATTGCTTTTTCCTTTTTTGAAAGAAAACGGCCCAAATAATGCATTTGCGGCCGTGACGGCCAAAAATTACGGCGAAGATTCTTCACCAATTTTTTGTCAAAATCACGAACCAATGGTTTTGGCTCCCGATTAAAGAGAGGCTTGAAGATTTTATGCCAATCCATGTTTAGGAAAAATTAGAAGAAGCGTCTCGCGACCCGGGGCGATTGTTTAGAAAAAAAGCCGGGCGAGAGATAGACCGAAGAAAAGACAGGCGATGATGATTGTTATGTAAAATAGTGCTTTATCAACGCCACGTTTTGTACTGTAGATATTTGAAGAACCGCCGAAAATACCACCTACTCCGGATCCTTTCTGTTGCAACAGAATCACGATTACTAATGAGGTAGACAGTACAATTTGAATAATATTGAATAAGCTGGAATTCATAATTCGGTGAAGATAAAATCAAGTATAAACAGTATATCATCAATATCGCTGTTTGTCAATGGCGTTGGCTAGTTATGCAATTCGTGCTAAAATTAAGTTATTCAAATTTTGTCAGACAATAGTGTATGAATGAGCCATTGGCAGTAAAAAAGCACTGGTATTCAAGTTGGTGGGGCATTGCTCTATTGGCATTTCTTTGTGTTTTATTTGCCGCCATCATCGCTATGGTAGTTTTAGCTTTCAACTATTGGCAAGCGCTAAAATCAGGGCAGGGAGAAATGTTGGCACAAAAATTTGCCCGGCAAAATTCTTTGGTGCAGGCCGAAGATCCGAAAATTTTGGAGGCGAGAAAAATATTGGAGACAACCGACGACCCCTATTTAGGCAACCAAAATGCAGATTTAGTAATTGTAGAGTTTATGGATTTTAAATGTCCGGTTTGTTTGGCGCAGGCACCAGAAATCATACGGTTGATAGGAAAATATGGTTATAAAATAAAAGTTATTATCCGCGATTTTCCCATGGAATCTGTTCACCCCGGAACGGTGCGATTGGCGGAAATTGCATCCTGTGCCAATGAGCAGGGCGCGTACTGGAGTTTTTCCGATTATTTTTTTGCCAACCAGGAAACGCTCGGCACGGAAATGCCAATGGCGACCGTTGAATTGTTGTGTGATGAATTTGGACTAGATAAAACAAAAATTAAAGATTGCCTGGAAGCGGGTAGAGGCCGGACTGAAGTGAACGCCGATTATTCTGATGCGTACAGAAGCGGAGTTAGCCGTGGCACGCCGACATACTTTGTCAACGGACGGATTTTGGAAGGGGCGGTGTCGTTTGAAAATTGGGAGAAATTATTTAATGATATAAAATTATAAATTTTGCGGTTATATGCAAATTATCAAAAAAATTATTGTATCATTGGTTATTGGTTTTATATTTGCGCCGATGTTTTTTGCGAATGTCTTCGCGGCCGATGATGTCAAGCCGGAATTTAATCCGACTTTGCTGGGAAGAGAAAGCCTGTAATGAGAAACGAATTGAAATGGGGACCGGTACGGGAGCGCCTTCAGAGGGCGGGTGGTTGGAAAGAGAAGGTGAGTGCGATAAGATGGGCTGGGGCAAATGCTTACCGATTGGTGTGACAAAAACGGAAATTTCTTTTGGCGGAAAAAACGAATTTTACAATATCGGCGAGTTTATAAAGAATATTTATAACTATTCTTTAATTGCGATTCAGATTCTGGCGGTGGTGGTGATTATTATTGCCGGCGCACAATGGGCCTCTTCAGCCGGCAATGCGGAAACAATCGGCAAGGCAAAGAAACGCATTGTCGGAGCGGTGATTGGTATGACGATAGCATTAATGTCATATGTTATAATGAACACCATTAATCCGGCAACGGTTAAATTCCGCCTGCCTCAGGTATATATGATACGCGAGCAAGTATTGCCGTCAAAATGGTGCCGTGAGATGTCACCGGAAACTCTTTTTGCGTATGCGATTGATGGTCAGCATCAAAGCGATAAGATTGAAGCAACGGGCAAGGAGACAGGCCTCGTAAGTTATGCGAATTCTAAGCCGACGTCATTCTGGTGTGGACAGAGATTTTTTATTGGAGGTGGCATGCCAGAGCAATTTTGTTGGGGAGATAGGTGCGCGAAGGGACAAATATGTACCGATATTGATCGGACTGAAGAAAAAAATCCTTACATGTGTCGGAAGGGGTCTCTTGGTGGAACGATATTCGCCGGAGGTGACGTGTCTACTGATTCGATAATAGAAGATGAGGATGATGCTTGGGTAATTTTAGCATGTAAAAATGGTAAGGGTATAGAAGTGGCCGATAAACCGCAAACCACGATTAATGAGGATAGGGGAGAACTGGGTTACATGTTTGCTATCAGTGATGAAGATATTGATGACGCTATACAAGAGTGTGGCGGTGAGGCACAGACCTATGGTTTTGTAATAGCCATGGATTTTAGCGTAAATAATGTATCGTTTCTTTATGAAGCTCATTTGATTGGTGATGGGGGCAAAGATGTCGGCTATATTGAATATTCTGATGGTTTTTTTGCAGGTATGAAGCAAGATACCTTTATTCCAATCTCTGCCGTGCGAACCGGGAAAAAAATTGATGTTCAGGGGAAAAATATCAAAATGTGCTCGACCGCCTCTTATCTCATCAGTGGGACAGTTGATCATTTAGGTGCGGTATGGAAGTTAATACCCGGAACATCTGGTAGTGGGGTAGATGCGCTAAGTGCGAACTCGGATAAAAATATAAAATATATTTATAATTGTATTTTTTCCAATTACTTAGAATATTATGAGCCTGCGATACAGGCAAAATTAAAAGCTTTCGTGGACTCTTTGAAATAGGCTGTAGCAAATAATTAATTTGGGAAGCACGTGAGTCCCTCTTGACCATATTAAAAAATAGTGTTAGGATTGGTTGTCAAATAATTCGTTCAATGCGGGTAAAATCGCAGGAGCGACAATCTTCCTTATCACTATGCCTGAAAAAATCATCATCAAAGGGGCCAGAGTTCATAATTTGAAGAACATTAATGTTGAGATCCCGAAGAATAAGTTCGTTGTTGTAACCGGTCTTTCCGGTTCGGGAAAATCATCTCTCGCGTTCGACACAATTTATGCCGAAGGACAGCGCCGGTACGCCGAATCTCTTTCTTCGTTCGCCCGCCAGTTTATGGAAGTGCGCGATAAGCCTGATGTTGATTCCATAGACGGGCTATCACCGACCATTGCCATTGATCAGCGTGCTTCTACTCAAAACCCCCGTTCTACTGTCGGTACTGTTACGGAAGTATACGATTACCTGAGGTTGCTGTTTGCCCGCACTGGTGAACAGTTTTGCCCGGACTGCGGAATGAAAGTGACTATTTTCACAGCCGGTGAAATAGCCGAAAAAGTGCGTGAACACGCCCGCAAAGGCGGTGTTTTTATTATGTCTCCATTGGTCCGCAATCAGACGGTTGACCCAAAAGTGATAATTGAAGAAGTGGAACAATCGGGTTTAGACACGGTTTGGATTGATGGTGAGTTTATAAAAATAAATGATTTGGTTAATTACGATTTCAAGCCAAAAACAAAATACAATATCAGCCTGTTGGTGACAAAGATTGATGACATAAAAAAACAGGACCCGATGAAACCGGTGGAAACTGCAATTGATTTGAGCAATGGTTTGGTGGACCTGTTGTATAACGGCACTCCGGAAACGCTTTCTACGTTCGGTCTCTGCCCGTCTTGCGGAAAAATGATGCCGGCGCCTGATATCCGTAATTTTTCTTTTAATAGCCCTTTGGGTGCATGCCCACGCTGTACCGGTTTGGGCATCACGATGGAAGTAGACCCGGATTTAATAATTCCAAATCCGAGGCTTACTTTGGCGGAAGGAGCAATACAACCATGGACAAGAATTACCGGTAATCAGGCGTGGTATCAAAAAATTCTTGGAGCGGTCGCCGGCCGTCATGGTTTTTCTTTGGACACGCCGGTTGCTGAATTTCCAAAAACAGTTATTGATATTATTTTAAAAGGGACAGGTGCCGACATCTATGAAATTGAAGGCAAAAAAGTCGTGTTTCCAGGCGTGATGGAAGATTTGCGGGCCCGTCATCTTGCCACTGATTCTGAATATGTGCGAAAAGAGATTGAACAGTATATGCGCGAGCAGGTTTGTTCTCTTTGCCACGGCAAGCGTTTAAAAGCGGAGTCATTGGCAGTCAAAGTAAAGGGCTTGAATATCGCTGAAGCCGCCGCCTTGAATATTGAAGAAAGTATTTTATTTTTTAAGAATATAAACGGAAAAGACAAGAAAGAAACCCGCTCGGTAGTGCTTACTCCTATAGTAAAGGAGATTTCCGCCCGTTTGGAAAATTTAGCCAGGGTCGGCCTGGACTATTTGAGTATTGATCGCGCCATGAACACTCTTTCCGGCGGAGAAGTTACGAGAGTGCGCCTTTCAACTCAACTTTCTTCCGGTCTCACCGGTGTAGTGTACATTTTGGATGAACCATCAGTTGGCCTGCATCAACGGGATATTAAAAAATTGATTGATACATTGAAATTTTTGCGTGATTTGGGGAACACAGTAATTGTCGTGGAACATGATGCGATGATAATGAATGCCGCCGATTATTTAATTGACGTGGGGCCTGGCGCCGGAGTTTATGGCGGACAGATAATGGCAAAAGGAACGCTGGCGGAAATTAAAAAAGCGAAAAATTCTTTAACCGGAGATTATTTGGCGGGAAGAATAAAAATTACCCGTAATTTGACGAGGCAAAAAACCGACAAGATCGGTAAAAAAATACGGATTGTCGGTGCTAAAGCGTTTAACCTGAAAAACATAACGGTAGATATCCCGCTGGGAAAATTATTGTGCGTCACAGGTGTTTCCGGCTCCGGAAAATCCACTCTGATTGTGGAAATTTTAAGCAAAGCGCTGTCAAAACACTTTTTCAGAAGTAAAGAGGAGCCGGGAGAACATAAGGCGATTGAAGGGCTAAATAATATTGATAAAGTTATTGCGATTGACCAGACACCGATTGGCCGCACTCCGCGTTCTAATCCGGCCACATATACCGGTGCTTTTACTTTGATTCGCGATTTATTTGCCGCAATCCCCGAAGCTAAGATGCGCCGGTTTGATGCGGGAAAATTCAGTTTCAATGTTAAAGGCGGAGGCCGGTGCGAGGCCTGTGCCGGCGAAGGCTATGTGCGTATTCCCATGCAATTTTTGGCCGATGTTTTTGTCGTGTGCAACGAATGCAATGGTTCGCGCTATAATCAGGAGGCACTGGAAATCCATTATCGTGGGAAAAACATCGCCGATGTGTTAAACATGACTGTAGAAGAAGCTTTTAAATTTTTTGTCGGTGAAAAACAGATTGCGCAAAAATTGAATGTATTGCGTGATGTCGGATTGGGTTATTTGCGTCTGGGGCAGCCGGCTACCACTCTTTCGGGCGGAGAAGCTCAACGCATTAAGCTTGCCACCGAACTTTCACGCGCTTCAACCGGCTCAACTTTATACATACTTGATGAACCCACCACCGGCCTTCATTTTGAAGATACCAGCAGATTATTGCAGGTGCTTGAACAACTGGTGAATAAGGGTAACACTGTTTTGATTATTGAACATAATATTGATGTAATAAAAAATTGTGATTGGATTATTGAATTGGGACCCGATGGAGGAAAACGCGGTGGTGAATTGGTGGCTACAGGTCCGCTTGAAAAGATAATGAAAACAAAAAATAGCTGGACGGCAAAATATTTACGATAAACATACGGAGGAATAAAAAAATCCGCTTGTTAGCGGATTTTTTTATTATTTTTTATCTTTCATTTTTCTCTTAAATTTCGGATCCCGCAGATAATGAAGTTTTGCCCGGCGGGTCGCCAGTTCGCGCACTATTTCAATTTGCGCCACAACCGGAGAATAAATTGGAAATATCTTCTCCACGCCTATACCACCCGAGATTTTACGGACCGTGATGGTTGCACCGGCTTCGGCGCCGTGCCTTGTGGCGATTATTGTGCCTTCATAAACCTGTATGCGCTCTTTTTCTTCACCTTTGGTATTGAGTTCTTTGATTTTTTGGTGAACTCGCACTACCATGCCCGGCTTATAGACAGTAGTTTGTGTTTCAGTCATACAAAAGAATGTTATATTTTTAGTGTGCTTATATTAGCTCAATTTATCATTAATGTCAAGACCAATGTGATCGGATATGATTTTTGCGACATTAGACACGGTTTCATCCAATTTTCCTTGAAAATTAACAATTTTGTAGTCGTAAATATCCGATTCAGCGATTTCTTTTTTTGCCGTTTCCAGACGTTTCGCGATTATCTCATCGGTTAGGCCTCCGCGCGATATTATACGCTGTTTTAATATTTCCAAGCTTTCCGGAAGTAAAAAAATGGAAATATTGATCCAACCGTCTTTGTCAAAATTTTTCTTTCCGTTTATTTCTATATTGGAGAAAACAATTTTATGATTATCTAAAAGTTCATTTAGGCGCGCTTTTTCAGTGCCATAATAGTTATCCGCATATTCATTATATTCGATCAATTCATTGTTTTTAATCATTATTTCAAATTCTTCGCGGGTGACATAATGATAATCAATGCCATTTTTTTCTCCAGGGCGCATCGGCCGGGTCGTTGTGGTTAAATATCGGACGGCATCAGGTAAAATTTCGATTAATCCGCGGATGACAGAATCTTTGCCTCCACCGGAAGGTGAAGAAATAATAACAAGCTGACCTTTCATATTATCTAAGTAAGAGTAAAAAATTTGATAGCTTTTTAGGCATTACTGATTCGTATTCCACATCATCGCCTTTTAGATTACTAAACCCCAGTTTTGCACTGTGCAGAAATAGCCGTCCGCATTTTTCATCCCAGACGCGTTTTCGTTTTTTTTGAAAATAAAGAGGATCGCCGACAACGGGGTGATTGTAGGCGAGCATATGAACGCGAATTTGGTGCATTCGTCCGGTATGAATTTTAACCTGAAGCAAAGTAAAATTAATAAACCGTTTTTCCACAAAAAATTCCGTTTTGGCCTCTTTTCCATCCTCAGTCGGCCTTCCCCGGACTGTTTCCGGTATTGCCGCCATTTTATCCGCTGTTTCCGAACGGCTGATTGGAAAGTTTATCTCGTCCCAGTCTTTTGCTACTTTGCCGTGCACCAGTACAATATATTCCTTGTTAATTGTTCTGTTCTTAAATTGATTTTTTAGTAAATCAAACATTTTTTGTGTGCGGGCGATTACCATGAGACCGGATGCTTCCTTGTCTAAACGATGAACAATACCCGGGCGGGCAGGGTCATCTCCGACTTTTTTTATTGAGGGGTATTTTTTAACAATCCAGCCGGCGAGTGAATTTTTTTCTTTTGCTTCCGTGGGGTGAGTCAGAATTCCCGCAGGTTTGTTTACGATAATATAATCTGGGGTCACGGCCACTATTTCCGGTTCGGTAAAATTTTCCTCGCCAGTTTTAATTTTAATTTTTGGCGTTTCTGATATTTTTTTGACAGCAGTAATTGTAATATGGTGCCCCTCCCTGAGTTTTTCTCCATATTTTTTCGGCGCATTTCCGTCAACTTCTATCTGTTTGTTATCAATCATTTTTTGTACTTGTGAGCGGGTGATGCCGAGTTTATCGCATAAAAAAACATCAAGCCGCTGACCGGCAGATGTTTCATTGATAATAATTTTTTTTGGATTTGGCATAATTGTGCGCCTGGATGGATTTGAACCATCGACTTCCACCTTATAAGGGTGGCACTCTAACCGCTGAGTTACAGGCGCGTATAATAAATTTTAATTGTTCACTTCCACCTTAACCGCCTTCATCACGCTTCGCGTTTATTCGGCGGATAAATCACGTCACTCAATTAAAATGAAAATAAATTTTCATTTTTCTTTCGCTAGCGATTTGAAGGGTGGCACTCTAACCGCTGAGTTACAGGCGCGTATAATGGCCGTATAATAGCATTTTTTCATCATTTTTGCAAGATCATATTAAAGGTTGTCAAACATTATAAATACTGATAAAATAGGCTCAACTTTATGCGAGATTACAATAGAATCATATTTGATACAATTAATTCCTGGCAGGGCAAGAATCGGTGGCTGGACGCGTTTGGACGGGCGGGGGCTGAATGGGTGATTGTTGCCATGTGCGGCTGGTTTATTGTTTCAGGAATTATAATTTGCTGGCCGGATTGGCGGTCTGTTTTTGCACCTTTAGTAACTTTTGTTGCTTCATGGGCTTTTGCCTGGTGCGTCAGCATTGGCATCGGTTTTATCGTTGACGAACCGAGGCCTAATATTACTGAACCGCAAAGCAAACAACTTTTCAAACCTTCAATGAGCTGGAAATCATTTCCTTCCGACCACTCCATGTCCGCGTTTTTATTATTTTTTGTAGCCCTGATTTTTGGTTTACCTGGTGCCTGGGCATTGCTTGTTCTAGCCATTTGGGTTGTCTTTGGCCGCTTATATTCCGGCGTACATTATCCGGTTGATATTATCGGCGGACTACTTCTGGCCGCCGCAGTGTCTATTTGGGTGAAATATCTTATGCTTTTTTTGTAATATGAATGCCATTATTCTTTGTGGCGGATTATCAACGCGTTTGGGCGATATCGCAAAATCAACCCCGAAAATATTATTGGAAATTAAGGGCCGGACGGTCTTAGATTGGCAGTTGGAAAAATTATATAAATTGGGTGTCAAAGAAATTGTTTTAGCAGCCGGCCATTTGGCCGATACGTTGCGCGAGAATGTGGGCGTGGAAAGAAATGGGGTAAAAATTATTTATGCGATTGAACCAAAAAGACTCGGAACCGGCGGGGCCATAAAATTTGCGTGGGAACATCTGCCGGATAATAACGAATCAACAATTATTCTTAATGGGGATATTTTATCGTTAGCCGATTTGAAAACAATGTCTGGTCGCTTACGTCCGGAGAGCGGGGGAATACTGCTTGGCGCGCGCGTCGAGGACGCTTCAACCTACGGAACACTGATTTTCAACGGACAAAATCGTTTGCAGGAATTTAAAGAAAAAGAAGGGCTGTCTCAGCCCGGGTATATTAACGGCGGCATATACCTGTTTACAAATAATATTAAGAAATATTTTCCGGATAATGATGTTTTTAGTATTGAGTATGACGTTTTTGATAAAATTAAGGACCATGCGATAGATTTGGATGTTCATTTATCGGATGAACCGTGGGTGGATATTGGCGTGCCTGAACGGTTGAATTGGGCGCGTGAAAATTGGCGGGAATAAAATATGACAGTACACGCGAAATTAAATTGTATTTTTCTTTTGCTGATTGTTGGCACGGCATTTGGCGGTTTTTTGTATTATAAAAAAACTCATCCGCCATATGTGCCACCGGTGATTGAGCCGAGAAAAGAAATTAATATCACTATCATTCCAGGGTGGAATTTACGTCAGATTGCAGGCGATTGGGCTGAAAAAGGGATAATTAAGAATGAAAATGAATTGTACGCGATACTTGGAGAGCCGGCTAAAAATTATAAAGCTGAAAAAGAAATTGCTCCGCACCTCGCACTTGCCGATGATGTGACATGGTCCGAATTATTTGCCGATAAACCTTCAAATGTTTCCTATGAAGGATATTTACTTCCGGATACTTATCGTGTTTATGCCGATGCTAAACCTGAAGACGTTTTGAAAAAAATATTTGCCAATTTAAATGAAAAAATTACTCCGGAAATGCGCGACGAGATAAAACGTCAGAAAAAAACCATTTATGAAATATTAACAATGGCATCGGTTGTTGAAAAAGAAGCGCCGACAAAAAATGATATGGCTATGGTGGCTGATATTTTTTGGCGCCGTTACAATAACAATTGGGCGCTTCAATCTTGCGCGACTGTAAATTATATCACTGCGAAAAATGACCCGGGCGTGACCAATGAAGATAAAGAAACCGACTCTCTTTTTAATACTTATAAATATCCCGGATTGCCTCTTGGTGCTATCAGTAATCCGGGAATTCCCGCTATTATGTCGGCTATTACTCCGAGTAAGAATAATTATTGGTATTTTATGAGCGACCGGGATGGGGTGACACACTACGCGAAGACGTTGGATGAACATAATGTCAATGTCTACAGATATTTAAAATAATCTTCATTGGAAATATTTTTATGTTGACTTCAGATTTTGATTACAATCTTCCGAAGGAACTGATTGCTCAAAAACCGTCAGAACCGCGCGATCATTCGCGCTTAATGGTGATAAATCGGCAAAAACAAACAACCGAACATTGCCGTTTTTTTAATCTGCTGAATTTTGTTTTGCCGGGCGATTTGCTGGTTTGGAATAATACCAAAGTTTTTAAAGCGCGCTTAATGGGTGTAATTGAACTTGATGAAAAAGTAACCGGTATCAAATCAAAAGAGGCGGGGGATTTAGTTATCAATATCCCGAGCGTGGAAATTTTTCTTCTGCGGCCGATGGAAAATAAAGGAGTGTGGAAAGTTCTGGCCAAGCCGGGTAAAAAATTACGCCTGGGAATGCGGGTGCGTTTTGCGGAAGATTTTGCCTGTGAAATTTTATTAAAAGATGCCGACGGTACAATTCTTGTACAGTTTGATGAAGATGACCTGAGCGTGCGCAATAAAGCAAATATTTACGGCGAGGTGCCAACACCGCCATATATAAAAATTAATCAGCCGGTCGGAATTGATTTGCAGGATAAATATCAGACCGTTTATGCGAAGGTTGAAGGGTCGGTGGCGGCGCCGACCGCCGGTTTTCATTTTACTTCGGATATTATTGAAAAGTTAAAAGAGGCGAATGTTCAATTTGCGGAAATAACTTTGCATGTTGGACTTGGTACTTTTTTGCCGGTTAAAACGAAAAAAATTGAAGAGCATAAAATGCACGCCGAATGGGCCGAACTTTCCGATAAAAATGCCGATTTAATCAACCGTGCCAAAGCAGAAGGTAGAAGGGTTATCGCTGTCGGGACTACGACCGTGCGCGCGCTGGAAGCGATCGCTGAAATAACCAGCGGGGACCGTTTGCGCGCTTACAACGGAGAGGTAAATATTTTTATTTATCCGGGTTACAAATTTAAAATTATTGACGCGTTAATTACAAATTTTCATTTGCCGAAATCAACCTTGCTCATGCTTGTCTCAGCATTTATGGGCGACAGGAAATTTTTATTGAAATGCTATGAAGAAGCAATTGATAAAAATTATCGTTTTTATTCTTTTGGCGATGCCATGCTGATAATATAAAAAAATTAAAAAACTCCGGTTTTGACGCCGGAGTTTTTTAATTTTTTTATTCAATTGTCAGTCCCATATTTTTTGCCGTGCCCTCTACCATTTTCATCGCGCCTTCAATGTCTTTCGCGTTCAGGTCAGGCATTTTCTTTTCAGCAATTGCTTTGATTTGAGCTTTAGTAATTTTTCCCACTTTTTCCTGCAAAGGTTTTGCGGAACCTTTAGGTAAATTTATCATTTTTTTAATCATGTCTGCGACCGGTGCTTCCTTCATTATAAAGCTGAAACTTCGGTCGTCATAAACGGAAATAATTACCGGAACCACATCACCTTTTTTATCCTGCGTTTTATCGTTGAACTCTTTGCAGAAGCCGGCGATATTTACGCCGTGCTGGCCGAGAGCCGGACCGACCGGAGGCGCCGGATTAGCCGCTCCGCCTACAATCTGTAATTTGATCTGTGTAAGTACTTTTTTAGCCATATAATTATTATTTCTAATCTCTAGTATCTAACCCGCCGAGAAGCCCCGATAACGGGCGGCAGGTTTTGTAGTTTATATCTTTTTAACCTGTAAAGCGTCAAGTTCCACCGGCGTTTCCCGCCCGAACATGGTAACCATAACTTTAATTTTTCCGCGTTCATGGTCAACCGCACTTATTTTTCCTTCAAAATTTTTGAACGGCCCATCAACAATTCGGACAACATCGTTTTCTTCAACATCAATTTTATGTTGCGCTTCAACTGCGGTAACGCGTTTCATGAGCGCCTCAACTTCTTTATTATCAATCGGAGTCGGAGTTGTGCCGGAACCGACAAAGCCGGTGACATTGGGCGTATTGCGCACAACATACCACGAGTCGTCGTTTACAATCATTTCTACCAGCACGTAGCCCGGAAATATTTTTTCTTCAATAGTCGTGCGTTTTCCGTTTTTTATTTTTATTTTTTTCTCTTTGGGAACAAGAATATTGAAAATCCTGTCGTTCATATCAAATGAATCAACGCGTTGTTCCAGGTTGCTTTTAACATTTTCTTCGTAGCCGCTATAAGTGTGTAAAACATACCAGCGGCGGCCTAAATTTAGTGTTTGTTTAGCCATATCCTCCTAGCTTAGCGGGTAATTAATTTCTCAATACCCAAATTAAAGACATAATCAAGCGCTACAAAAAAGAACGCAAAACCGACAGATAATCCGATGACCAGCACTGAATAGTTGAAGGTCTGTTTTTTTGTAGGCCAAGAAACCTTTTTTGCTTCAGCCCAGGAACTTTTGAAATAGTTGATGATTTTTTCCATATTTTTTGGACTTAAAAACGGCCTGTGGCCGGTATGGCGATAATATACATTATATACTTTTTTTTGTCAAGAGAAGCGAAAAATACGAAAATCCCGGCCTATGGCCGGGATTATTTTTATATATCTAAGTTTCTTACTGTTTTTGCGTATGTCTGAATGAATTTTTTGCGGGGTTCTACTTCATCACCCATTAGAATTTCGAATGTCTCATTTGCCAGTTCGGCATCATCGGCCGAGACTTTTTTCATTATGCGCTTCTCAGGATTCATAGTTGTTTCCCAAAGCTGTTCGGGATTCATTTCTCCAAGACCTTTATAGCGCTGGAGATTCACCTTAAGGCCGTTGACCACCAGAGATTCGGCACCTGATTCATCTGTACTGGAAACATCTTCGCCTTCTTCTCCTGCAGTTTCGGTTTCCACCTTAATTTTTTTTGCCGATTTTTCCACCTTATCTGTTTTTTTGGCGGTTAATTCAGCAATGATAGTATCCTTTTCTTCTTCGTTGTAGGCATAATGCATTTCTTTGCCTGTTTTTATAGAAAACAGCGGCGGAAGGGCAATGTAAATATGGCCTTGATTGATCAGATCCGGAAAATAGCGGTAGAAAAAAGTTAAGAGCAGGGTGCGGATATGCGCTCCATCAACATCGGCATCAGACATGATAATAATGCGATGATAGCGAAGTTTGGTGATATCAAATTGTTCGCCGATATTTGTACCAAGAGCAATGATCAATGATTTTAATTCATTATTTGCAAGAATCTTATCGAGGCGGGCGCGCTCTACATTTAACACTTTTCCACGCAAAGGCAATATAGCTTGAAATTCCCGATTTCTCCCTTGCTTGGCCGAGCCGCCGGCTGAATCTCCCTCTACAATATATAGTTCTGAATCTTCCGCCGAGCGTGAAGAGCAGTCGGCGAGTTTCCCAGGTAGGGTAAAGCCTTCGAGTGCGCCTTTTCTAAGAATTGCGTCACGGGCAATTTTGGCGGCATTTCTCGCTTTGGAAGCCAAGATACATTTTCCCACAATGGCTTCGGCATCGCGCGGATGTTCTTCAAGAAAAATTAAAAATGCGTCGCCAAATACTGTTTCCACAGCGGTTTTTGCCTCGGTGTTACCCAATTTTCCTTTAGTTTGTCCTTCAAATTGAGGTTCGCGGATTTTTATTGATATTACGGTGTTTAAACCCTCACGGACATCTTCACCGCTTAAGTTGGCATCCTTTTCTTTCAAAATATTTTTGTTGCGGGCATAGGTATTGAGACTGCGTGTCAGGGCAGTGCGGAAACCGGCCACATGCATACCGCCATCAGGATTAAAAATGTTGTTCGTAAAGGCGAACAAACTCTCGGTATATTCATTGGTATATTGAAGAGAAACTTCCACGCCCACCCCTTCGTATTCTTTTTCAATATAGAAAATATTTTCGTGCTTGGGTTCTTTATTTTGATTTAGATGGCGGACATATGAACAAATACCGCCTTCAAAATAGAATTGATAGACCGGGTTAGGGAAGGTAAGAGCCGTAGTATCGGTTTCTCTTTCTTCTGCCGAGCGCTCATCTTTAATTATTAAACGAATGCCTTTGGATAAATAAGCGTATTGGCGTAAATGATCAACAATTGTTTTCCATTCGTAGTCAAGCGTGTCAAAAATTGAATCATCAGGGTGAAACAAGATTGTAGTGCCGGTATCTTTACAATTGCCGGCTGCCGCCACTTTTTTTACCGGATTTCCAATTTTGTAATCCTGCGTCCAGATTTTTCCATCACGATGCACTTCCGCTTTCAGATGAGTGGACAACGCGTTCACAACCGAAACACCGACCCCGTGCAAACCGCCGGATATTTTATAACCACTATCGCCGAATTTTCCGCCGGCGTGAAGTTTGGTTAGTACAACTTGCAAAGCCGAGACACCCATTTGAGGGTGGATATCAACCGGGATGCCTCGTCCATTGTCTTGGACTTTTATGTAATGGTCGGGAAGCAGAGTAACTGTGATTTGGTCACAATGACCGGCCATTGCCTCATCAATTGAGTTGTCTACCACCTCCCAAATTAAGTGATGCAACCCCGTTGGACCAGTGGAACCAATATACATGCCGGGGCGTCTTCGTACCGCTTCAAGGCCTTCAAGCACTGTAATATTTTTTGCACTGTATTCTCCCGATTTAACATCGCTTTGGCTGGTTTTTTGTGTTTTTATTTCAGATGCTTTGATTTGCTTTTCCGGTGTAGCTTTGATTGGTTCGGCTTTTTTATCAGATTTAGGCAATGATTTTAAAACAGCCGGCTTAGCATTTTTGATTGCCGGTTTTTCGGTTTTTTTGATTGGCGCGGAAAGGTTTATCCTTCCATGATCGGCTTTTCTAATAGGCATATCTGATTTTCTATTTATAACAATGGCGTTATTTTATCACATTTAAACTTCTACGGCAAGAGATAAGTGTGGTATAATACACCGCGTAATATAATATATATGATAAATTTCTACAATCAGCAAAATCGTGATAATTATGTAGACAGCCATGGAGCCGGTACACCGGCACCGGTAAAAAACGGCAAACCGGTAAAAGCCAATCTGTCCAAATATGTTGACCCGACAGGGGAGTTTGGGTCCGGTCAATTTAAGTGGGCAATGTGGTATGTAAAAAATAAAGTAATGCTCTACCGACTAGCTGTAATATTGCTTATTATTTTTTCCGTCACAACGATCAGCTTTTCGCTTTGGAAGGCGGTAAATATTCTTGTTTATGATTTGACTGAAAAGCCAATCATTGAACAGCAGTTATCAGCGTCAATTGATTATACTGTTTTACATCCGCGTTTTTCTCCGTTTCCGATTGAAATTTTGAACACCTATGTTTTGCCCGGAGGCACCGAAAGAGTAGATGCTTTGGCAGAAGTTGTTAATCCGAACGAACGCTATATCGCCACCTTTGACTATTATTTTGATTTTGGTACCACATCAACCGCGAGACAAACAGCCATATTGCTACCTCTGGAAAATAAGCCGGTCGCTATTTTCGGGTTGGATTCGGCTGAATATGCCGGCGGATCAAATTTTATGATTGAAAATTTGCATTGGTCGCGTGTATCCGCGCACGAAGTTGCTGATGTACGTTCATGGCAGGAAGACCGGTTGTTGTTCAATATAGAAAATTTTGTATTTGGTTTTGCCGATAGTGCCGGCGAGGCAAACGCGAACTCAATCCGTTTTTCATTGAAAAACGATACGGCGTACGGTTATAAAAACCCTCTTTTTTATATCGGTCTTTACCAAGGGGGAACTCTTGCAGGCGTAATGAAATTTGACCTGCTGGATTTTCAGTCGCTTGAAACTCGCCAGATTGACTTGCGTAATTTTGTTCAAAATTTAAGTGTATCCGAAATCAAGATATTCCCGGTTATTGACCTGTATAACAAAGAAGTGTATCTTGCACCGAGAAAGTAATATCTATGATTTTATTTGACCGCTTATCTTGGCGCGGTTTTGACTGGGCGCTGATTGTAGCCGCAGTGTTTTTGTGCGCCATCGGATTTGCCGCTATTTACAGTGTTGACTTATCACAAGGTGCTGAATTGATCTTTACCAAGAAACAATTAATTGCGTTCGGTATCGGCACAATATTAATGATGTGGGCGGCATTTGTCGCTCATACTTTTTTTAAAGCATACGCCAAGTGGATATATCTATTTGCTGTAGTGCTGCTTGTTGCTGTATTAATTTTTGGACGTACTATCCGCGGTACGAAAGGCTGGTTTGCGTTTCCCGGATTTTCTTTACAGCCTGTGGAATTTGCAAAAATCGGATTAATTTTAATGCTGTCATATGTGACTGCGCATTTCGGACGTCGTTTTGAAAAACCGTTGTTTTTTTTGGGAACCGGAGCAATCGCACTTTTAATGATTGCATTGGTTTTGCTTCAGCCGGATTTGGGGTCAGCTATTCTGCTGGGTTTAATCTGGTTTGGCCTAATGTGGCTGGTTGGCACGCGAAAAATTTATCTGGTTTTGCTGACGCTTGCTCTTGTCTTGTTCAGTTTTGTTGCCTGGTCGTACTTGCTTGCGCCTTACCAAAAAGAACGCCTGCTAACATTTGTGGACCCAGGGCGCGATCCGCTTGGCTCGGGGTACAATACAATCCAGGCAACGATAGCTATCGGATCGGGAGGTGCTTTCGGCCGCGGTCTGGGATTTGGTTCACAAAGCCAACTGCGTTTTTTACCTGAAACGCAAACAGACTTTATTTTTTCGGTTATTGGCGAAGAACTTGGTTTCGCCGGAGTAATTGTGGTAATGTCGCTATATGGTCTCCTTTTTTACCGCTTGCTAAGCATTGCCCGTTCGACAAAAGATGATTTTGTGGCACTGACAGCCAGCGGGGCAGCCATCTTGTTTTTTTCTCAATTTTTTATTAATATCGGAGCTAACGTCGGTCTTTTGCCTGTAACCGGTGTTACCATGCCGTTTGTCAGTTATGGAGGGTCATCTCTTGTCGCCAACATGCTTTTAATAGGTGTTGTTGAAAGTTTAAATAGAAGAACCAAATCAGTATGAAGAAGAAAAAAAATCGTTTGTCGCGGTATAAAAAAATTTGGCGGTTGGGTATGGAAGAATACAACACCGATCATTTTGATATCTCCAAAGATGGGGAGTTGGTTGTAAGAGAAGGAAATTTTCAATACAACATTTATGACATTGTTAAAAAGTATGGCACGCCAACCGAGATTGCTTTTCCCACTATAATAGAAAATCGTGTGCGTGATCTGATTGAGACTTTTAACGCATATATAAAGATATTGGGTTATAAAGGAAAGTTTTTTTATCATTACGCGATGAAGGTAAATCAAAATAAGGAAGTGGTGTTGCCGGCCGTGGCAGAAGGCGCCAATTTAGAAGTGTCTTCGGCCAATGAATTATTTTTGGTAAAAAGAATTTTTGAACAGGAAAAATTTCACGCTAAAATTCGGGTTGTCTGCAATGGGCCCAAAACAGAGAAATATATGAGTCTGATTGAGGAACTCCGGGCTAAAGGGCTGATCATTATACCGATTATTGAAGATTACACCGAGCTTGAGCGGATGAAAAAATTTAACGGACCGGTGGGTATCCGTGTGAATTTGAATATACGGGTACAAAGCCATTGGGATAAAAAATACAATCGTTACGGTTTTACCGAAGAAGAAATTATTAAAATCGGGCGGGTGCGTAATTTGCAGATTTTACATTATCATATCTCCAGTCAGGTGGATAAAATTGAGGGGCTGGTAAGGCCGGTGCGCCGCGCATTGGAGCTATTTGCCAAGCTGAAAGAAAAGAATATTGGTCTTGATACTTTGGATATCGGCGGTGGCGCCGGCGTGCCATATGAAAAAAAGAAAAAATATTATACAGCTAAAAGCGTTATCAGCCATATTGTCCGAGCGGCAAAAAGACAGTGCGAGCGTTTGGGGATCAAGCATCCGAACCTGATAGTGGAGTGGGGCCGGTATGTGGTTGCGCCGGCGCAGATTACAATTTATAAAATATTAACTGAAAAGCCGATTGAAAATAAAGCGGATACTCTCTGGTATTCAATAGACGGGTCACTGATCAACGACTTGTCGGATACCTGGGCGATCCATCAGAAATGGCATGTGGTGCCGGTCAATAATATCGCCAAATTAAAAATGAAAAAAGTTTGGATTGCCGGCTCGTCCTGTGATAGTGATGACCGCTATACCGGCGGAGATTATGTTTCGCTTCCCCGTCTGGAAGATGGCGAAGAACAGTTTATCGCTTTTTTTGACACCGGCGCTTATCAGGATCCGTTGTCATCTCATCATTGTCTTTTGTCTTCTCCTGCAAAATTGGTGGCGGCAAACGGCGAGATGAAACAAATCCGGCGCCGTGAAACGCCGGAGGAAATCGGAAAAATGTTCGGTTGGTAATATATGAATGAACGCCTAAAAAAATTGCGTGAAAAAATTATTGAGACTGCTAAATTGTTAAAGCTTGACGATCTCAAGATGAAAATGGAACAGCTCTCGGCTGAGATGAATAATCCGGATTTTTGGAATAACCCCGAAAATGCCCAAGCCATATCCGCTGATTACAACGACATAAAAAAAGAAATTGAAAAGTGGGACGGGATAAGAAATGAAACAGATGAGCTGATAGAATTATCCGGTGATAATGATGCCGGTATGGCGGACGAGCTTGAAAAACAAATTGAAATGCTGGAAAAAAAATTCGAGGACTATGAATTTTTTTTATTACTAAATGGACCGTATGATGCGAACGGCGCGGTGGTAGCCATTCACGCCGGTTCGGGTGGTACAGAAGCACAAGACTGGGCTGAAATGCTAACCCGGATGTTGATGCGTTTTTCCGAGAAAATGGGCTGGCGTACGCGGGTAGTGGATGAATCCCGCGGACAGGAAGCCGGCTATAAATCAATCACTTTTGAGATTAAAGGACGCTACGCTTATGGTTATCTAAAGTCCGAACATGGCGTACATCGGCTGGTGCGTATTTCACCGTTTGATGCGGAAAAAATGCGGCATACTTCCTTTGCTTTGGTGGAAGTTTTGCCTGAGCTGCCGGAAAAGGAAGAGGTACCGGTTGACCCGAAAGATTTACGGATTGATACTTTTATGTCGGGCGGTCATGGCGGTCAAAGCGTGAACACCACTTATTCGGCTGTACGCGTCGTTCATATCCCAACGGGTATCAGTGTGTCTTGTCAGAATGAAAGATCACAACAGCAAAACAAAGATACGGCGATGAAAATTTTGAAAGCAAAGTTGTTTCGGTTGGAGCTGGAAAGAAAAGCAAAAGAACGTGAAGATTTGCGCGGTGAATATAAATCGGCAGAGTGGGGGAACCAAATTCGTTCCTATGTTTTACATCCGTATCACATGGTAAAAGACCATCGCACTGAATATGAATCCGCCGACCCTGAAGGAGTGTTGGAAGGGGAATTACAACCACTTTGTGAAGCGTACCTGAAATGGATAAAAAAATAATATGCTTCGATTTAGAAAAGATAACATTTCAGAAATTGCCGCCTTATTTTTAGGCGGCAATATTATTGTCATACCTACAGAGACATCATATGGTTTGGGCTGTGACGCGACAAACAGCAAGGCGGTTGATAAAATTTTTACAGTAAAAAAACGGCCCGTCAATAATCCGCTGCTTGTTATTTTGCCAAACACGGCAAGCGCGAAAAAGTATTTGGTTTGGAATAATACTATAGATGAATTAGCCAATAATTATTGGCCGGGACCACTGACGATTGTCGGAAAATATGCCGGCGGCGATTTGGTCAAAGGGGTTATCGCGTCTGACGGGACTATTGCCGTGCGCGTTACCGCTGACCCATGGTTAAGCGAATTATGCCGGAAAACGGGGCGTCCGCTTGTCGCCACATCGGCAAATATTTCCGGACGAGGAGATATTTATGACGCAAAAATAATTGAGAATCATTTTAACGGCCAAACAGAAACACCAGACGCGATTGTTGACGCCGGAGAATTGCCGGCCAATCCGCCGACAACTATCGTGGCTGTAAGTTCCGGTAAATTAAAAATATTAAGGCAAGGCTCACTGTCTGTTAAAAAAACGGAAAAGAGAAAAAATTGGCTGGATTATTTTTTTATTGGAGCGGCCGCTGTTGCAGTCGCAATAATTATCGGA
Organism: Candidatus Magasanikiibacteriota bacterium; assembly: GCA_963802255.1. GTDB lineage: Bacteria > Patescibacteriota > Patescibacteriia > Magasanikbacterales > GWA2-37-8 > JAPLWQ01. The sequence goes on from CAWDHY010000001.1 coordinate 244,278, forward strand.
TACTTTTGGAATGTAGCGCTTATTGATATTGAAAATAATACACTTTTAACCGCCTCATTTTTTGAACAGCGCTATGTTAAAGGCGTAAAGAATCCGCTTAAAACAGTGAAGGGTCTTTATCTCACGGCTTACTCCGCCGGCAGTAAAACAAAAATTAATGAAATAATAAATTTGATTAAACAAACTGAACTGAACGCCGTTGTAATTGATATAAAAGATTATAGCGGTTTAGTTCTTTACGACAGTCAGTTACCGGTGGTGAATGAATTACGCACAAAAGATGACCGGTTAGGCGATGTTCAGGCGTTGGTAAAAAAATTGCATGATAACAAAATATATGTGATTGCGCGTCAGACAGTTTTTCAGGATCCTATATTGGCCGAAAAAAAACCGGATTGGGCAATAAAGAAAAAAAGCGGGGGAGTGTGGCGCGACCGCAAGGGTCTTGCCTGGGTTGATCCGACAAGGCGGGAAGTATGGGAATACAATTTGGCAATTGCCAAAGAAGCGGTGCAGTTTGGCTTTGATGAGATAAATTTTGATTATGTCCGTTTTCCCTCTGACGGCAATATGAGCGAGGTGGTTTATACGGTCGGTGACAGAAAAAAATATGAAGTAATGGCCGATTTTTATGAATTTTTGAGCCATCGTTTGTCGCTTGAACCGGTTTGGCTGTCACTTGACCTTTTTGGCTTTGTTATGGAAAAAAGCGGCGAAGATGATATGAATATCGGACAGCGTCTGATGGATACGGTAGACAACGCAGATTATGTTTGCCCGATGATGTATCCGTCGCATTATCCGGCCGGACATTTGGGGCTAGCGAACCCGGCAAACTATCCGGCGCAAGTATTTGAAAATGGTTTCCAAAAAGGAATGCCCAAGGTTGCAGGACGCCGGGCGAAAATAAGGCCGTGGATTCAGGCTTTTAATCTGGGCGCAGTATATGATGCGGAAAAAATCCGCGCGCAAATAGAGGTGACGGAAAAATATTCCGATGCCGGGTGGTTATTATGGAATGCGTCCAACCGGTACACTGAAGCGGGACTAAAATAATTTAGAGTATCTTTATGAATGATAAACTTTTCAACCCGGATTATCTTTACTCTCTCTGTAAAAATTACGGCCTTCAACCGTCAAAAAAATACGGTCAGAATTATTTAGTTAATCCGGAAATTTTAGAAAAAATAATTGAAGCAGGTGATTTGGGAAAAACCGACACTGTTGTGGAAGTCGGTCCCGGTTTTGGCGTGCTCACTTTTGCTTTGGCGGAACGCGTGAAACGGGTGGTGGCTTTTGAAATTGAGAAAAAAATTTTTAAATATTGGGAAGACAGAAAGCCGAAAAATTTAGAGATTATTTGGGACAATATTTTAAAGCAGGCTAAAAAATTTCCGGCCGGTGATTATAAAGTTGTTGCCAATCTGCCGTATCAAATCACTTCGGCGGTAATTCGACCTTTTTTTGAAGCAGAAAACCCGCCCGAATCGATGACACTCATGGTACAAAAAGAAGTGGCTGAAAGAATTTGTGCCAAACCAGGGGATATGTCGCTTTTATCGGTGGCTGTACAATATTATGCTGATGCTGAAATTGTGGATCATGTGGCCCGTGAGAATTTTTGGCCGGAACCGAAAGTCGATTCGGCGATAATTAAATTGTCATTACGAAGTGACAGAGAACATACCATTGTCATTCCCGCGGAGGCGGGAATCCAATCGTGCGTCATCCCGGGCGAAGTTGCGGGATCCCCCCGAAAGAATTTTTTCCGCCTGGTTAAATCCGGTTTTGCCAGCAGGCGTAAATTATTGATTAAAAATATTCTTCCAATAATCGGCAAAAAAAATAGAGAACTTTTAAAGAAAATCTTTGCCGATATTGGCCTGAAAGAAACCGCCAGGGCCCAAGAATTATCAGTTGAACAGTGGATTCGACTGACTGAGGGCATGCGGGAATTTAGTGGTTAGAATTTTTCCGGCTTTATCCACTGTATAAGTATTTGGCCCGGAGCGTTATTGTGATATAATAATATTGTATATATTTGCCAATCTATAAGCGAACGCAGGTGAGGAAATTTGTCCGGCCTTACCGGATATATTTCTGAACTGAGAAGCTTATATATATGGGTTTAACACCCTGCGGTTCATCCCGCAGTGCATATATGGCTGAAGAAAATCCGCATCTGTCCAAGGAACAGAAAATCGGTTTGGTTTTACTGTCTGCTTTTGTTTTGCTGGCAGTGACTCTTGGATTAATTCAAATGCGGAATACTCTGTACAGTCCTTTTGCTTTAAATACTTCTATACCGCCGATGATCGGGCAGGAAGTAAATACTCCCGAAGCTCTTCGTTATCGCGACACGGACATGGATGGGTTAAGCGATTATGATGAATTGTATATTTTTACCACCAGCCCATATTTAGCCGATTCGGATTCAGACGGTATCACCGATAAACAGGAAATTGATCAGGGGAAAAATCCCAATTGCGCCGAAGGGAAAAATTGTATTGGTAATGTCGGAGAAAATGCGTCTACTGTTGCCGGACAAGCCGACATACCAACACTGTTTGATTACCGCATGCCGACAACAATTGAAGAGCTAATTTCCAGCCCGGAACAAATGCGGGAGATTCTTTTGCAGTCAGGCGTGGAACAATCGGTGGTAGACCAGATATCAGACGATGATTTAATGATAATGGCCTCGGAAATTTTTGCTTCCAGCACTATTATGGGTGATATTGTCACAGCCACAAGCACGCAAAATACTACGGCGACGGCTCAATTTATAAACGAGATGATGTCAGAATAGAAGAGACAACCAATTATGATAACAAAAACAAAAAAATTCGGTTTAGCGGCAATACTCGCCAGTTTTGTTTTTGCTTTTGTTTTTGGTCTGGCTCTTTTTAGCCCGAAGCCGGCGCAGGCGCAATTAGTAACTTCAAATCCTGATGTTATGGGTTGGTTAACCGGACAAACAGTAAAAGATACTCAAAAATCCTTTTTAGAAAAAGTAAAAACAGAAGGCCTGCTCATGGTCGCGTCAATGCTGATGAACGGCTTAAATTATTTTCTGAATAAGATTGCCTATGATATGGCCGTATATTTGGCGGCCGGTGATTTTGGCCAGGGGCCGTTTGCCAGCAGTGAGAACTTTGGCAACTATTTGGCGCAAACAGCCGGCGACGCGCTCGGTGAAGCGCTTTATACTCTAAGCGAGGATCTTGGTTTGGATTTGTGTAATTTGCCCGACCTACGTCTTGATTTGATGTTAAAATTAGGCTTTCATTTTAACTATGGCCCACCAACACCGCGTTGTACCTGGCAACAATTAAAAAGCGCTTATAATGTTGAAAATATCAGAAGCAAATATGCCTCACAAGAGGGTTTGGCGAGCCGGCTGGGCATGGGCGTCCAGGTTGAAGACAGTGATTTTGGTGTATGGTTTTCCGGCAAAGAGAAAATTGATACTTATGCCGCTGAACAAACGACCGGCGCTCAGCTTGACCGTGAGGAGGGTAGTGGTATATTTGCCGCTTCTGAAATTATTTCACACAAACAGACAATCCCGGCCACTGTAATGCGGGAAGAATTTAATGCTCAATCCGCCTCTGCACAAAAAGAAGGCCGTCAGGCGACTGCCATGACCGGGATGGCTTCGGCTTTGGAAAAGGGAGGTACCTCTTTGGCGCTGAATACAGTTAGTACTTTCGTTAATACTCTTCTTGGCACTGTTTTAAATAATTTTATTACAAAAGGACTTTTGCCTGGCGGTAAAAAAGTTTGTAATCCGGGTTTAAGCATTTCCGGTGTGGGCTGGGACCAGTGCGAAGATGACGATTCGGCTGAAAGCATGGCCGCCAGCTATTACTCATCCGGAAGCGCGGGTACCAGCAATCGCCGGGCGGCGCAAGAAATGTTTAGCGAATATTTAAAACCGAAAATTCAGACCATGGAGAATTATGATATTTCGCCAAATATGGCTGAATGTTCAGAAGATAATTTATTGCCTGAATCTTGTATCGTTGATCAGTCGTTTTTACAAATTTTGCAACAGGCTAATACGGGCGAACCATTCACTATTAAGCAAGCGATGGAACGCGGACTTTTGCATGCTGACTGGAAATTGATTCCGGATGAAGACGCGGCCAACAACCAGAAGTTCGACTGTTCCCAGTCGGCCTATTGCCATAGGAATATCAGATATCTGCGGTTGGCGCGCGTTTTGCCGTTGGGTTTTGAAATCGCCGCAAATATTTCCTCAAAAGACAACCCTCCCACTCTAAAGGAAGTAGTTGAAGGTTATTATGACCCCACTTCAAATTATTACCGCCTAGTTAATCCGCATTGGGTGATTAAACTACCGAAAATGCGTTGTAAATCCTATGTTTATAGCGCTATCGTATCGAATGGCGCCCGTTTGCAAACCTGCGCTGATATTCAGCATTGCGTTGGTTTTAATAAAGATGGTTCGTGCCAGGCATGGGGATATTGTTTAAGAGAAAAACCGATTTGGAAATTTAAAGCTGATTATTGCGATTCACAATACAATACTTGCCGGGCATTTACCGGTTCAGATGGTGATACTGTCGGATATTTAACCCGTACACTTGATACGGAGAATTGCAATTCGGAGAATGACGGCTGTTCGCACTATGCCAATACAAAACATTATTTTTCCGCCACTTCCACCGATTGGTATTTGCCGAGGATAAGCACCTCTTCGGGCAGTTTTTTCAACACCAGCATATCATTTAATAAAAAAGCGACTTTATGTGGCGCTTCCAATGATGGTTGTAGCGCATATCAGGTGGCGGCAAAGCCGGAAACAGTGGTGTATTTAAAAAAAGCGCCGGATTATCTGTTTTGTTATGATGCCGATTCCACGCTTGAGTCAAATAATTACGAGCAGACATTCGCCCGGCTGGCAAACGGTATCAGCTGGCCGCAGACAGTTGCCGACTTGAGTTTGTTACGCCCGGCTGACGCGGAAAAGTGCAAAGAATATGCGCAAGTTTGTTTGCCTGAAGAAGAAAATTGTAATTTATACACTTCCGCTTTGACCAGGGAAATTATTCCGGGCAAATTTCAGCCGGCGGTCATTTCCGGCGGTTTGGTCACATGGAATGACCAGTGCGACGCAAAATGCGTTGGCTATGCCGCGTATCAGGAAGTGCCGAGCAACTACTCAAACGGCAACCCGCTCGCATATATTATTCCCTCGTCCGGAAATTCCTGCGGTTCGTCTGATGCCGGTTGTAGTGCATTCACAAATTTGTCCACTGATACGGGCGGTCTTGAACAGACAGAATATTTTTCATATTTGCGTTTGTGCATCTTGCCTGACGCAAATAAACAGAAAAACTTTTATGTATATGAGAGCTCTGAAAAAAGCGGTTATCAATTAAAAACGTATACTTTTGAAAAAGACAATCTTGGCGGGCCAAAACAAATTTATCATGACCCGGAAGAAATGGATCTGTATACCGGTGATTCTGGTTTGTGTGATGAAGAAAGCTATTTAGCCGGCACTGCCGATCCTGATTGCCATCAATTTAACGATGATCAGGGCGATAGTTATTACGCCATGTTGTCAAAAACGGTAATTGTTTCTGACACATGCACACCATACAGATTGAACAGCCCCGAGCTTGTGACAGGTTTTTCGCCAACTGATCTTCGTTGTCCGTATGATTTTGAACCGACTGATACAGACAATAGAGCGGGAGATACGGTTGAATTGAAAGAAAATTCCTGCTATTACATGGGATTTACGGGCAATACTAATGGAGCAGGCGATGCCAGATCGTGCACTAAAGAGGCTGATTCATGCCGGGGATATAAAGGCAATGCCGGCAACAATGTCCGTTCGCTAGTTTCTGATAATTTTGAAAATACAATTGAAGATTGGGCGGGGGATAGTATTACGCATATCGCCACTTCATCAGAATCAACTCAATTAGGCGGTCATTCATTGAAAGTGTCGGCAACTACAAATGGCATTGCCGATTCTTCGGCCCACCGCAGTTTTGATTCAGTACAAAAAGGGAAAAGTTATTTTCTTACTTTTTGGGCAAAAGGTAATTTACCAATAGACCGGATAACCATAAGGGGAGGCGCCGGTGAGCAGGAATTCGTAAACAGCATTTCTGTTTCTGATGTGTGGCGTTATTATTCTTATGGTCCGCTTGAATATAATGGCGAAAGTGGTGATGGAGTTTTGTCTTTTTACGTCGGTAATGGCGGAGGGACTGAAAAATCATTCTTCCTTGATAATGTATCGTTAAAAGAGGTTACTGATTATATTTATTTGGTAAAAAATTCTTTAAGTGTTGATCCGATTTGTGACAGCAATCCGGCTGATAATTTGCCGGGCGAAGCACTGGGCTGTATGGCATATACTGATCCGGCAAAAAATACATATAATTTAACAAATTTCAGTTATTTGTGCCGTGAAGATGCAGTCGGTTGTACCGCCTTGCTTGACACAGGCAATACGCCGAATGATCCGCTGGCCAGAGCCTATAATGTATGGGTAAAAGGTTCATCAGGATCGTTGGCTAGTGTATCGGTTGAAGGTACTTCATATTCATGTCAAGTGCCGGTTGGCAAAGATGGTTGTTACACAAACATTCTAGATATTAACAGTCTCGGAAATCTTTACGCATTACAAGGGAGCGAAATTACATTAACTAATTCAACAGTAATTGTTCCTCCGGATACGCCTTCTTCCTCGCCAATTTATCTTGTTGCCAGTAAAAATGTAACCTGCAAAGCGGAAAATATGGGCTGTCAGGTTCTTGGAAAAGGCAAGTATACGCCTAGCGGTAATACTTTTTCTGTTGCTACCGGCGAAGTCACCCACTATGAGGTTTTTGAAGAAGTGGCGGTAAAAAATGATCCGGCGCTATATGATACAAGCTTGTGCAAGTCGGAAGAAAACGGGTGTAAATCATGGAAATCAGGCGATAGTGTTTATTATTTCAAAGATCCGATGCAAAATGGAAAAATGGTGTGCAAATATATTTCGCCGGCTGCTTCCACTTTCCATATGGAAGCGATGACCATTGTCACACCGGATTTTCAGGTGGTAAGTTTCCCGGAAATGGATATAAATTATTCTCTTGGTGGCTGGGCGTGGAAAGATGTTGGTATTTGTAGCGGAGCCGCCAAATGGTGCATGAACGACAGTGAATGCGGCGAAGGAAATACGTGTTTGTACAAAAATAAGATTCCTTGTTCGCCAGGATTTTTCAGTGTGGCAGACGGCTGGGGTTTGTGGTCTTATGGTAATAAAGATAAATATAGAGGTTTTGTCGGTGAATGTCCGGTTGAACAATCCGGTTGTACTGAGTTTGTTGACCATAGCTCTTCCGGAGATGAGAAAAGATGCGCCATGTCAGGCCAGAAATGTGAAAGCAATAGCGACTGTACGGAAGAATCGACGGATGATATCTGTGTGGTAAATACATCAAATGCATATTATCTGATTGATAATAATAATTTGAGCGAGCAGAAGTCCGTTTGTAACGGCCAAGTTAGCCAGGCCGAGGGTTGTGTTCTTCTGGACAATACAAACCAGCCGACAAAGATGTATGATACTGAAGCAACATATCAGGCGTCTATTGATGCGAAAGACGCGTTGATTAACCCGTTAAGTAGCGGTGACAGCAATGACGCGAATACTATTATAAAAGTAACTCATGACCGAATTTGTGGTGAGTGGGCGTATTGTGATTTGAAGCAGGAATTTGAAGATGAAGAAACGGGCGAGGCCACTTCGCGCTGTTATCATTTAGGTGTGTGCGAAAAAGCCGGCGCGGTTGATAATATTGCCGGAAAAGTAGTAAAAGAATGCGCAGTAACAGTACTTGATTGGCCGACAAAAGATTTGGTACTGACAAAATGGCAATATCAGAACACTCAAGAAAATTGGGATTCTTTGAACTATTCAGGATACTCCACATATAACACCTATCAAGTGCCGGATTTGTCGGCGAGGAAAGTAAGCAGTACATATCGTCTGGTTTATGTTGATTCGGAATTTAGCTTTAAAGGTAGCGGCACCCCTTCAAGCGAGCGCTGTCTTAATCCGACTGATCCAGCTTATGAGGATGGGCAAGAATGCAGTACGGAAGAATATGCAGAATGTTATAATGGTGAATGTTTAGTTGCCTATAATAATAGCGGAGCGGAATATTCACGTTCTCTCCAATGCCGCGCTTATCCGGAGATGACAAGTCCGTTTCCGTATCATGTACTGACAGATCCAAGCAATGATGTTTTGGAATTTAAAGATAGTTTTGACGGCGTTAATTTATGTAAAACTAATAATGGCAACTATACATCACTCTGTGAAACAGAGTGTGGATACAGAAAAATCAAGACTGACGGGGGAGAAGTTTTTGAACCGATCTCCCGGCCTATGGAAGGAAGCTACGTTTGCGCGACAGGACCGCAAACCGGCGAATTTTGCAGTGGACCGGAATCAACTGAATGTGGCGATGGCGAAATCTGTTCAAAAATAAAAAGTTTCCAGATATTAAACGGCTGGATGGGGTATTGTCTGGAACGCGACGCAACTTATCGTATTAATGGAACAAATACACAAAACTGTATGACCTGGTGGCCGATTGAATCTCCGCCTGGAGTACCTAATTTGTGGGATACTGATCCGAAGGCGGGTTATGAAATTGCCGACGGTCCGCAAGACAGATTTATGTGTATTGAAAATGAGCCGATATTTAATAGAGATAGTATCTTATGCTTCAAGCGAAGCAAATGGCAAAGTAAATCTTGGCGGTTTACTTGTGGGTATTGACACGGCGATACATGACTCCTCACAAACTTGCTTGAATGATTACTCTGTTCAAACAATGCCAAAAAATAATTCTTATAAGATAATAAATCAGTCTGACTTGGGCATGGGTGATAATTCAAAATTCGCTTTTACAAATTTACCATCTAATGTTGCGGTTTCCGGTTGTTATACAGCTGATAACGAAGGAGAATATGTATGGGGGATGGCCGCGAAATATTCAGCAGCCATGTATTGTCCGATAAATCGTGATACTCTTATTTTGGATGGTGATAAAGGTGCGGGGCCATCGTCATGGGTAGGCGAAACAATGGCTTTATGCACATCAATTCAGGGAACGGGAACTGATGGAATGCGTTACGATGATGAACAGGAACGCTGGGAATGCGATGGCTGGAATCCTTGGCAGGATAATTACTTCACCGGTGGGCCTTACCATTGGAACAATGCGAAATGGGCGGAAGGTTATGGATCGAAATTTTTTAACCGTAATGAGATTGAAAGAATAGATGTTTTTATTGATGAAATGAATAGCAAGGTGCGCAGTAATGGGTGGGTTAGTTTTATCCGCGATGCAGTAAATGCTGATGAAGGTGACGGAGATCGTTCATTTGTTGCGGAGCAATCGTGGGTTTATCCTGATGGCGATTCCAGTATCCATACTATTTCATTAGATGATCAAGGTAAATATGGCTGGACAGCATGGCAATATTATGGCGGCTCTGGGGCGGCTGGTTGGACTATTTCCGATGGCACAAATGACAAGGGCAGAATAATATCGCAAGGGCTGGATACCGACACCTACCATTTTGAAGATGTGGAATCAACAGCGGCAAATACCAAAAATATTGGCATTCGTGTTGTTTGGGATGAAAGTAATAATTTACGGGGAATTTGGCTTAATTTGGAAGGAACCGATGGCGATGCTGATTATATAGGAGATGGTGACTGCGAACCTGGTTTGGACATGGGCACTGCCTTTATCATTCATTTCACTCACGGTAAGTGCAAGAAGTTTGCGCAAATATCTAATTCCGCCTCTTCAACCGGTATTGATTTTAAACCCTATCCTAATTATTTGAATAACAATGAGGTTTCGTTATATGAATCTGACGCCTCCCGTTATCCGGGCAAAACCACGTGGGATAATGAATTATATTACGCAAGACGAACTGATGATTTGAACGGAGGTAAATATGGCTTGGCTTTTAGTACGGAAGACGGATATGTTGATATTAGAAATAAAACGGCGGCTTTTATTAATCCATTCACATATTACAAAAAAATTGTGCACGATAGGGAGTTTTTTCACACCCAATCAGGTGATATAAATGCAAATTATGAGTTTACCGGATATAATGCTGGTGTAGCTTTAGTTTCGGCTGATTCGCGAACAGCTAAAAGCAATAACCCCGATTTTTACGACTATACTTTTTCAGATATACCCAATTCAACTCCGTACGGTAAAATGTTAACGAAAATGTTTGCCAGAGCCGGTAGTTTTTGGGAGCTGGTTTATGATGGCGGATATAATAATGGATATTCATCATATTATGGCAGTGTTGACGCCTCAAAACCGAGAACTTCGACGGGCCCGGTTGACCAAATGAATCGTTTTCCACCCCGTGTGGCGGCACCGTCGGGTGATACATGGGAATTGGATAAAATATCTGTAAATGGACAAACTGAGGGGAATATTTATCTCTACTCCGGCTCGCAAACACACATAAAGTTTTATGCCTGGGCTCATGGTAATCAGATGCCGATTCGTCAAATAGTGGTAGATAAAGGCGATGCTCCGGATACGCGTATTGATTCCGGTATGGTAAGTTCCATTGGAAATCGCAAACCGGTTTGTGCTGATAAAGCGTGCGGGACAACTGCTGAACTTACTCAATATCCATGTTCCGACAGCAGTGATTGCGATGCAGGGGAAGTTGATTTAGGTACTTGTTCAATTTTAACCCATGAATATCAAAAATTTGGCAATACTGATGATACCGGGTGTAAAGCCAAGCCGTGGGATTTTGTCACTGATTATAATTGCCCTTATGGAACAATGGACATTGTGGACAATGGCGAACAAATTAGTGGCTCAAATATTGATTGGAATAAAATACGAACGGAATTTTACAATGCCCCGTATGTCTGTCTTGCCCGTCCGCAAATATTTGTAATGGATAATTGGGGTTGGTGTGCAAGCCGTGATCCTGATGACGGCGGATGTAATTATGAAAGTAATGCTAGTGTAAAAGGATACGGCTGTTACTATGAGGCTGGAAGTAGTGGAATTATAATCAGTGTGATTATAACGATAAAAGCGAACCATGGGTTAATTATGACGGCTATGTGGTTGTGGTTCCGTTGCCCGGAAGTTAAATAAATGAAGGATGAGTGACAGAGATAGAATGTAAAAAAATAAAAATCCCGACGTAAAGTCGGGATTTTTAATCAAACCAGAAATTATTTTTTAATCATTTCTTGTTTGAAAAGGCCCGGATGATGTGAATCAAATGGGCCGAGGCAGGATGTTTTTGCGGTGAGGTTTGTGGACTAGGAACTGATTAGCGTTCGTAATCGTTTTCATCGTTTGCAGATTAGCACCCCAGAAATTCACGTGAAGCACGGCGGTTGAAACGGTATCGTTCCGATAGATCTTTACATGCTGATCATCTTCAGCGTTGTATGTCTCAAGCGGGAGCTCGGTGCCGAACAAAGCGTAATAAAAAGTTGCGGCGCCGGTCGATTCCACCTTGCATTCGTCGCCGGAGACGGTTAGGATGATGGTGAGGAGGTGATCGGGAATATGCGAGTAGTTCACGATGTACCAATCGCCCTCGATGTCGTAGCATCCGTTGTCGGGGTCTTCGGTCTTCAGGCAATCGCAGGCCGTGGGGTCGTCGGTCTCGGTGTCGGTATCCGTATCGGTGTCCGAATCCGTGTCAGAATCGGTATCCGTATCGGTGTCCGAATCCGTGTCGGAATCGGTGTCGCCGTCGGCATCCCCATCCACGCAGTCGCCGTTCTCGTCCTCCACACAGTCGTCGCCCTCGTCGCAAGCGGTGACGAACGCGGCCATCATGACGATGGCCATGAGCGCGAAAATGTTTCTCATCGTCATGGCTGACTCTCCTTTTTCTTCCCCCGCTCGTCGGGGGATTTGCTGTGATGATTTTCGCCCCTTGCGGGGTCCTTCGGTTATAGCCCAGGAATTTGGATGTATTTACTTTTTCTTCCCCTTCTGACATTGGTCAGAAATATATGTTCTATGGGAATCAATTTAAGATTTTCTTTCGCTACAAGCGTGTCAAAATTACTCTGTCATTTTTCAATATATCCAAATTTCTGGGCTATTGCCCGGTAGAGACCGTAAGGCATTCTACTGGGCCATGTATTTATTTATCCTGCCTATTTTGGCTAGAAATAGCGTTTCCGCTAAATATAGCACTTTTGTAAAGATCTATTGTTATTTTAGGCCATTTTCAGGCACTTAACAACATATATTAGCACAAATTGACGGGTTTGTCAAGGGGGGTGTATAATACCCACACTTAAAAAAAATCATCAATTTTATACATTATGTCCGGTCAAGAAACCACAATTAATGAGCTGATGGAGTTTTTGCAGGAGGAGATGTTTTCCAAAGCCGATGGTAAAATGTTAGAAAAAAGGCTTGATGGAAAAATCAGCCAAGTTCATCTTGAACTTTCCGGACAACTCCGAATGATTGAAATTGATATTAAAGATATTAAAGAGCGCCTAACGCGTTTAGAAAAAAGAACCATTGAAGATGCGGACGCAACCGCGAAGGATGTTTTGGAATTACGCCGCCGGATTGAGGCGCTGGAAAATAAAGTTCGTGAATTACAGCCGGCATAATGGGCGCATCCGCATATTTGAATAGAAAAAAGCGGCTGGAAGTGTTTCCAGCCGCTTTTAATGAACGGAGAGATGTTGGCCGGCAGCCCTATTTGATTGAGGCTCGTATCCGTGCCGCGATCTGTTCTAATGTGCGGTCATCGGCTCTAGGGCCGTCGGCTGAAGTAAGGAACCCGTCGTATATTTCATTGAATCGAGGTTGGTCCGACAGAATGGGGCGCCAGCGCTTCATTTTTGTCCCATGCATCGGATAGAGCTTCGCGTGTGCGTGGTCAATTCCGAACCCCTCCACAATCATACCTGTTCTGCCAACATCACGGAAGTACTTGTTAAGGTGGGCGGTCACGATGCGGGATGCCTCCATCAGCCCCGCGTAAATTGGCCCGGGCAGGCTGAAGACATCGCTCGGGTAGTGTTTTTTCGTGATGACGATGGTTGCACCGGGAGTATTGGGGTAAATGGACAAAAAAGCCAGGTGGTTATCATCTTCCCATATCTTGTGGCATGGTTCAGCGCCGACTATAATGGCACAGAATATGCAATTCTGTTGATGAATTTTTTTCATCGTATTCTCCTTTCCTGATTAAAAGAGCCACTCTCCGTTTTATCAATAAATTTATAAATTGTCAAGACTGGAGATAGTGTGCTTGACAAGCAATGCTGAACGCCCTAAACTATCATGTTAATAGGTACTATAAGTAATATGGCATTTTTTATCATATTAAAGCTCATATAGAGTGAATATGTTACCTGAATATTTGCTTAATATAATCCGGCAGGATGATGACAAATTTTTTGGACATGAGCGTTCCGACTATGCAATTCCGATGTACTCTCCGGAGAGGCATTATTTGGATTTAACCAGAAGCAAATATTATCACGCGCTTCTTATAATGCGGAATGCCGTTTCAGCTTTATGCGACCATTATTTTGGAATCGAATTCGGTGCGAAAAAAGTTGATCTTTTTATGATCACGCCGAGCATCTCTTCACCAATGGGCCCCGGATCGAATTCAGCGGCAGTTCCAATAAAATTCGGTCAGTTTGACTCATTTTTAGTTGATTCGGCGCAGTTCGGGTTTGAACCGTTGTTGTTAAATAATTTTTCAAAAGTTTACTGCTATTTGCCATCAATGCGCGGCGAAGACCACGATCGAAGGCATCTTAATCAATTTTTTCATTGCGAGGCAGAAATAAAAGGAACTCTTCAGGATGTTTATCCGATTGTGGAAAATCTCGTAAGAAATCTTTGCCAGACTCTCTCGAGCATGCCGAATATTATTAATTTAATCAGCGCGAGTCCGGAAGACACGGCATTGCATCTTCAACAGACGGCAGAAGTCCTATCTTTCCCGAAGATTAGTTTTGATGAAGCTGTGGATGTATTAGTGAAAAATGGCATGCGAGATTGTGTCATATTTACCGATACTGGTCGCGATATTACAGCTAAAGGTGAAAATGAACTTGCTAAGCATTTGAATTCTAATACACCTTTTTGGTTAACCGGTTTTGACCGTGATCGGGTTCCTTTTTATCAGAAGCCTCATAGTAATAGTCCAGATAAAGTTATAAATGCTGACTTACTATTTCCCCAGATTACTCCTGAATCTTTTGGTGGAGAAGTTGTCGGGTGCGGTGAGCGACAAGATTGCGCGGAGGAGATGAGGAGGTCATTACAGCGCCAGGGAATATCCGCCGAACCTTATGACTGGTATATTAATCTTAGGAATCAGCCAGGATATCAAACGACCTCCGGATTTGGCCTTGGCATTGAACGGTTTCTTACATGGGCGCTTTGCAGACCTGATATCAAGGATGTAATTATTTACCCTCGTTTAAAAAATGTCCGAACTTATCCTTAATTATATGGATTATTACAGCGACGTAAAAGAATATTTTAATGAAAAAGCACGCGAATATGACGATGTTGATAAACAGTTATATTGGGTTTTATCTGACCAGTATTTCAAAAAAATTTTAAGGAATGAACTGGATGATTTTTTTTCCAATTTTGAAAATGCACGCATTCTTGACGCTGGTGCCGGGACTGGCCGCTGGACCTTAATTTTAGATGAACTATTCGGGGCAAAAATCGGTAGCGGAGTTTTGGTGGATATTTCTTCAAAAATGCTTGATGAGGCAAAAAAGAAAATTGAAAAAAGCAATTTGTCGTCCAAGTACTCATGCCAAGAGGGTAATATTGAGAGTTTGGATTTTATAGAAAACGGTTCAATTGATCTGGCAATTTCTTTTTATAACGTCATTAGTTTTGTGGAACATCCTGAAAAGGCGCTGAGGGAAATAAGCGAGAAATTGCGGACCGGGGGCATCCATATTAGTATAGTGGCGAATAAGTATCACGCATACTATTTTTCCATTTTGACTAATAGGTTAAATGAGCTGGATAATATATTTCACAAGTCGCTGATACGATTTAACGACGCTATGCCGGCAATTCATTGTTATACGCCCGAAGAAATCAGGCAGCTATATGCTCAAAACGGTTTTGCCGATATCCGTGTTTTCGGCGGGCCAAATTTTATCTATCCGGGCATGGAAGAAACGAAAGTACTCGGGAATACTGAGCAAATTGCGAATAAATTAAGCGATCGGTCGATTTTTGACAAGATACTGTCAATTGAAATGGAAAATTACAGCAATCCGAATATTGTCGGTCGCGGAAATGTTTTACTAGTAATCGCAAAAAAATAATATGTATGAAATCAGACCCGGTGACACTATAGGAATTGTTTCTCCTTCAGCGCCGATTGCCGGTTATTGTCCGAAACGCTTGGACAGGGGAGCGAAACTGTTGGAACATATGGGCTATAAGGTTAAACTGGGGAAAAATGTTTCACAAATAAGTGATTATACTGCCGGTTCCGCTTCCGACAGGGTTTCAGATATTCATAGCATGTTTGAAGACGTTGAAATTATGGCTGTTATCGCTACGGTTGGCGGTTTTAATGCCAACGACTTGCTTGACAAATTGGATTATAAATTTATTGCCGATCATAAAAAGATTTTTATTGGTTATAGTGATATCACAGTATTATTGTCAGCACTATCAAAATTATCGGGTATTAAGGCAATTATGGGGCCGATGATTTTGCCGCAATTCGGCGAATTTCCTGGCATGCTGGAATTTACAAAGGATTCATTCCAGAAAGTTACGCAGGGAATTGGAAGCGGAGAAAAATATGTTTTGCCTCAATCGGATCAATGGACTGAAGAGATGCTGTTGTGGGACAAAGAGGACAATCGGCCGAGAAATATGGCTGCGAATGAAGGATGGAAAGTAGTCAGCGGGGGGATGTCCAGAGGCAGATTGGTTGCCGGTAATTTAAATTCCCTGGTCAAACTTATAGGAACTCCTTATATCTATGATTTTCAAGACGCGATTCTTTTTTTGGAAGACGACGACAGTGAGTCGCCGGCTACAGTACGGCGCATGCTTATGCAAATGAAACAAGCAAACTTATTGGTGGGAGTTAAGGGCTTTGTGTTCGGCAGGTTTCAAAAAAAGAGCAATATCGCGGAACAAGACATAAGAAATATTTTTGAAGTTCTTTATGAAAAAGTTGAAATACCGGTAATAATGAATGCGGATTTTGGGCATACGGACCCCATGTTATGTTTGCCAATTGGAAACGAGGTCGTAATTGATACGGAAAAATCCGGGATAACAGTTATTTTATAAGAAAAGTTCTTTACAATCAAAATTGACGCCACAGAAGAGATAGGAGGTTGATAATGAAAATGGGCGATTTGCTTCGCTTTGCTCCGGAGGGTACAGAGTTCTCCGGTCGGGTTCGCTTGCTGAGTAAACGGAGATTCGGCAAGATCTGTTTTTGTGGGGTGCGGTTTCATGAAGACCAGGTCCAGATCATGATGAACGCGGAATTGGTGAATTTTCACGAGATTTCTCGCTTGCCGCTCGGAAGCCTCATCGTGGTTCGCGGTGTTAAAACTCTCACAAAGATCGGTGAACCAACCCTTCGCGTCACTGAAGCGGTAGTGGAATTTGTGTTCGACGGAACGATGCCGGACAAGTTTCATGGTTTGTCGTCAGGGCACCGGTATCGCGATCGGGTCCAAGATCTGATGGTAAATCCGGATTCTTTTTTCTTCGCGCGCAAGATGACAGCCGCGCTTATGGCAATGCGACAGTATCTTTATAAGCAAGGATTCCGTGAATTCATCACCGGAGTTCTTCAGGAGCAGTTTGAAGGCGGACAGGCAAACGCATTTTCAACCTTGTGCCGTGCGAACGGACATTTGCTGTATTTGAGTCTGACGAGCGAACTCAAATTGAAACGCCTGATCGTGTCCGGTTTCGAGCGCGTGTTCGAAATTGCCCAGTCATTCCGTAATGAGGGGATAGACGCCATTCACTCGCCGGAGTTTACTCTCCTTGAGATGTACGCCGCCGACCATGACTGTCACGAAATGATGATTCTCTTGGAGCGGATGGTTTGCGAAGTGGTTGCCGCTTGTGAAGGATCGCCTGAAATTTTGTTCGCGGTGGATGACAATTATAATCACATAGTATCATACCAGCCGCCGTTCAAGCGGTTGACGTTCAGGCAGGCGTTCGAAACATTTGTCGGTGGTTGGAATGAGTGTGATATCGGCCATCTTTCCCAATGCATGCCAGATTTGTTCAGTCGGTCAATGACGAGATTCACTTGGCTTATGAAGGTCATCGAAAAGATATTAGCTCCCAAGTTGATAGAACCCACTTTCCTCACGGAGCTTCCGATTGGGATGTCTCCCTTCGTAAAAAATCACGAAAGAGGCGAAACAAGTGACAGGGCTTTCTTCATAGCACAAGGCGTGTTTCTCGCCGATATCTACACCGACGAAAACAGAATCGGGAAGGTTGAAGAAGCATTGCGTGTTCAGGCGTCGGAGACAAACAACCCGCTCAATGAGGAATACCTTGACGCTTTGAGGCTTGGTATGCCCCCAACGGCGGGTATCGGGCTGGGCTTGAATCGGTTGCTGATGCTCATGTTACACGATCTCCCACAAAACATTAAGGAAACCATGTTGTATCCGATATTGTGAATGGGAATTGTCACCAAAATTGTATGTGTCAAATAATAAGTCTAGCGATTTTTTTCAGCTTTTTTTGGATGTTCCTCCCGGCGCACTAATCACGATTAGTGCGCCGTTTTTTTACTAGTTTTCTGTGGATAAAATTAATCGGCATTTAGCTTTGTGGACGCAACTCTTTTGTGGTATAATATATATGTAAATTAAGCCAATCGGCTGATATGTTTAATTCCCTTCGTATAAAGGGAAAAATTCTTTGGGATGTCATAAAACCGCGCAACCGGCTGGGTTTATTGTCGGCTGTTTTTGTAGTGTCCGCATTGCTTGTACTCATTTTTGTTGTTGGTCCTCAGGCATACGCCTCATCAATTGGCGATGATATCGCCAGTATGATCGGGGAGTTGTTTTTATGGATTGCGACAAAACTATTATCCCTTACTGTTTTCTTATTAAAATTTGTAATAGAAATTGCGAGCTACAACAATTACATCAATTCCGGAGCAGTCACGCTTGGCTGGATTTTAGTGCGCGATGTGACGAATATGTTTTTCGTCATCATTTTGATGGTCATCGCTTTTGGTACTGTGCTCGGCATTGAACAATATGAATGGAAAAAATTATTGGTTAAATTTGTAATGGCGGCTATACTTGTAAATTTTTCCCGCGTTATTTGCGGAGTGATAATTGACGCGGCTCAAGTTTTTATGATGACTTTTATTTCCGGCGTGGCTGCAGTTGCCGGCGGAAATCTTATCAACGCTTTAAAATTGGAGAGTATTTTGTCATACAGCAAGAACACTTCAGCCGAGGCTATGAAGCATATGAATGTTGTGGTCACTTCCATGTTCGCTTGTGTTTTCGCTTTTGCCACAGTGGTAGTTATGGGCGCGTATCTGGTGGTACTGATCGGACGCGCCATTACACTATGGGTGCTGATTATTTTATCGCCATTGTCCTTTGTGTTAAGTGTCATTCCAAAAACTCAGCAATATGCTTCGCAGTGGTGGAGTGAATTTAGCAACAACGTAATTGTCGGTCCGGTGCTTGCATTTTTTCTTTGGCTGGCGTTTGCCGTGGCCGGTGGGTCGGATGTTCATCAGGAGTTCTCAAGTGGTTCGGCATATCCGATGACAGACCCGGCGTCAGAGCAGGCGGCGATAGAGGCCATGGGTGCGCAGTCAGCCACAGAATCATCAGGTACAAATTTGAGCGCGGTGATGGAGTGGGATAATATGGCCAGTTTTATCATTGCCGTTGGCCTGCTTTTAGCCGGCGTCAAAACCGCGCAAAAACTTGGCACTGCCGGAGCCGGAGCGCTTGGTGCGGCCGGCGGAGCAGTCACTGGATTTGCTATGGCCGCGACCGGTGTGACCGCGGCCAGATGGGCGGCCAGAACGGGTGTGGGCGCGGCAAAAAGAGGGGCGATGAAAGCCGGAAAATTTGTTGCTATGAAAGCGCCGGTGGTTGGTGGTGATGCGTGGAAGAGGAGGGGGAGATCGATAAAGGCGGGTGTAGCGGAAAAATATCAGGATGTGATGAGGGGATATGAAGGAGCGACGAATAAATTGCGGAAAGGAAAGGGCTGGCGTCGTGCCTTGGGTTCTGTAGCGCCTTTAACGAGTTTTCAAAAAGAAAAAGATGTTCAGTTTAGAGAATCCATGGCAAAGGTAGCCAAAGAAGAGCGTGAAGAGTTGCATGGTAGGGGTGGAACAGAACTCGGTAAAAGAGCCGGCAGAAGAAAGAAACACTTGGAACATGTGATTGAAGAAGAGGACTTTAATAAAAAAGCCGGTCTTATGCTTGCTGAAGCCGATGCATATAAGCGTGTCGGTAAAAATGAAATGGCGCAGAAAATATATAATGACCGGGATGCGATGATTTATGACAGAAAAATGAAACAGGATGTCGCCCACATGGACTATCCGCAATTAATGGGTGCGGCAGAAGCCGGCGCTCAAGCAACGGCGGATATAAAGAAAAAAATTGTAGAAGAGTATGGCAAAGGTGATAAAGCTGATAAAAGTAAAATAGACGGCTATAGTGAAAAATTAAATGAGCAGCAATTACATAATACGCGACTTTTGGCACACGCAAGAGGAATGGGCGGCGCGACTGCTACGGATGTTAACAAAATGCTTTCTTCCTTTTCAGGCCAAGATGACACCGACCATAGCGCGGCAGCCGAGGCATCGCGGGTTTATGGTCTTGACGCGAATAAGGAAAATGAGAAAAAAATATTAGAAGATTTAGTAAAAAAGTTTGGAAATAGCGGGCAGAATCAGGCGGCGATGAGCGCATTAGCAAAAGCAAATGCCGCTCTGATTAAGACCGATGCAACAAAAATTGGCGCAGCCGCTTCAATTAGCGAGGGAGTTGTAATTGATGAAAGGACAGGAGTAAGAAATGTTGTGCGAGGTTTCGGGAGGGGTGTTGGTGATTTTGATATAAAAGGAAAAAATCGAAAAGAAGAATATGAAAGATTGGATGAAAAAGAGAATCTCGCATTGCTGAGTGGGGATATTGAAAAAGCCGAGAAATTAGGAATAGAAAAAAAGGAACATGAATCAAATTCTTTTGAGACCAGTGAAGCAAAGGCCAAATATTTTAGTGAGGTTGCCGCAGTATCGTATCGGGAATCTACCGATGCTAACAGTATTGTTAGTTCGGCAAAAAGGGACTCGCAAGGAAATATCACTGATGTCGTAAAGTTTGATGACCGTCAGTTGGAGTCAATGAGCCGTTACCTTGGCGCCACGCCAGCCACTCAGATGAAGAAGGCTTTTCCACCGAGCATGATTGAGGCATTAAATAAAATGGCGATGAGTGGAGAAAATGCCGCCTTTTTACTTAAAAGGTTGTCATCAAAAATGACCGATGATAATCAAATAAAGGCGCTCACGTCATTACTTGGGGGAATTGCCGGTAAAAGACCGGCGCAAGAAGCACAAACAACACCAGGAGGAAAAGCCCAGGCGGCGCGTGCGGCGACAGAAGAGAGTGATGAAATCGAAGCAGAAGAAGATGCAAAGTTTAACAAAAAATAAGATGCAAGTGATATATTTTCCATTTTAACGAATATGCGGAACTATAATCCACAGCAAAACAGTCAAACAAATTTTGCAGAATTGCAAAAAGATTTTTTTGAAACCGATATATTGGCGCCGGATGCTTTTGCGCCTATCAAAAAAGATTTGATTGATTATTTTAATTCCGCCGACGCATCCGCTAAGAAAAATAGCAGGCAATTTTGGTTGTTGAACGTATATGCTACCTGGAAGTTCATTAATCAGCTTTCTCCGACTGAAGTAATTGATTTTATGGTGGAACAAATTCCTGATGCCATACGGCTGGGATTTGATGTGACTGATAAATTGATCTGGTATATGGGGTTGAATGTTAATGATTTGGAAAATAGGATGATTTTTTATTCCGAGATAAGAACAAAAATTCTGACAGGAGATTTCTTTATTGACTCAGCCGGAAAAGAAATGACAATGAAAGATCTTTTCCAACAGATTCGCCTGCTTGACAGTTATGCGAATGACGCCATGCGGGCAGCTGAATTATATGAAAAGATTCAGCGAACATTATTCGCCGGTACGGAGAATGATTCAATATATGAGTATTTAATAATTGACCACAGAGAGGCGGTAGAAAAAATGGTTGATTTGGTTAGCTTTATCAATACAGTAGAACCGGATAAGATTTGGGAAACGGTAGAAGGCGCCATATTTATTGAAACCACACAAACATCGCCGGATGAAGTGCCTGTACCGGTGGTGGAAAAACCGGAAATAATCAGACCGACACCCGAATTGGAAATGAAAGCAAAGGCGCTTGCGGCTGCTGATATGAAACCGGGTTCAACTGAAAAACCTGTAAATTTGGCGACGGAGCCGGCAAAGCAAGCGGAACCTAAAAAATCTTTTCAACCGCCAAAATCTGTCCAGCCACCAAAGCCGGCAGAACCGGTACAACCAGTTACGCCAGTTAAGCCGTCCTATGCAGAAATTCGCAGAAAAATTGAAGCTGTGTTTCCGAAAGACGCGCAGGGTGAGTATACAAATTTAGACAGTTTACTTGCCGCTCTGCAGAGCGCAGCTGAGAAATACAACGATCCGAAAATTTCCGAACTGATGTATTTTGACGAATCTGACAATAAATTTAAATGGAGCATATAATATGGCTGAAAGTACAATGATTACGATAAAAAGACCGGATGGGACCATAGAAAAAATTTCTTTGGCAGAATTTATGGCGCGTAAGAAAAAAAAGACGGATGTGCCGGCGGCTTCTAAACCGGCCGTTGTCGTGGCTCCCGTAGTATCTGCGCCGCAAAAGACAAAACCGTCGATTCAGCCTTCAGAGTCCGTACCAAAGAATTTGCGCCCGCTGAACCATTCAAATATTAAATCGCTTGTATCTGAAATTGTTAAGTCAAAGCCGATTGAAAAGTCGGCGACAACACCAAAAGTATCGGTTCCGGTTGTTGTGCCACCTGAAATAAAAAGGACTGAAGAGAAAAAAATATTTGTTCCGCAAAAACCCGTGGTTAATCCGCCGTCGGTTTCACGTTTTGAAAAATCTGACGCCGCTTCATTGCTTGATGAAGAAGTTCCACCCCCTGCGACAGTCAATAAACCATTGATCAAACCAATGGGAATGCCTACCGCCTTGATGAAAGAGAATGAAAACATCTTGCCGTCAACCTCAGCCCCTGTAAATACTTTCGTGCATGCGCCTCAAACAATGCGAACTATGCAACCCCGTCATGAATCTGCTTTAAACAAGGAGAAGGATATAACAGCTCCGCCGGTCAGGCCGATGGTCCGTGATATATTTCCGGTGAAGCCATCAAACTTGGGGCCGGTTGATGAGATTGAATTTTTTACTTTAACTGATTTCCGGCGTTTATCTTCAAATCCGCCTGAAGCGGCGTCGCGTCTCAAACAGAAATTTTTGAATTTACGCGATGAATCGTATGTCTTGTTTATTGATGGCCTTGCCGCCTGGCGCCAGAGTCCGTTGTTTATTGAATATTCCGGTGCGGTCACTGAGGCATTAAATACAAAGAAGAAATTGTCGGACGTATTATTGTCTGACCCGAATAAAATACAAATGAATGAAATTCAGGCTATAATACAAATGGAAAAAGATTTGATATAGCGTCCTATGCAAACACAATTTGTTGTGCCACAATTTATAGATGTTGAAGATAAGATTTTTGGTCCGGTTACGGCCAGGCAATTTGTGATATTACTTACCGCCGGCTTAACGTTATTTGTCGCTTTCAAACTTGCTGATTTCGCATTATTCATTTTTTTAGCCGCGGTAATCGGTGGAGGAGCCCTGATTATCGCTTTTGTGAAAATTAACGGCCAGGCCTTTCATTATTTTTTGCTAAATATTATTCAGACATTGAGGCGGCCTGCCTTGCGGATTTGGAATAAAGTTTATGAGACGAGTGAAATTAAGCGCATGCTTGCCGAGGGAATAGTGACAATACCGGAAGCGGCCAAACCGATTCCTCGGCTCTCATATAGCCGCATCCGCGATTTATCGCTGACAGTGAATACAGGCGGTTATTATCAGGCGGAAGATTAGAAAAAATATTAAAAAAGGTTGAGTATGAAAAATAAAAAAGCAATAAATAAACGGGCGGCAATGTCAACGGCACAGAAAAATTTGTCTATTGCCGAGATCAAGAATGATACCGTGGTGATGAAAGACGGAACTTTGCGGTCCGTGCTTATGGTTTCCAGCATTAATTTTTCCCTTAAAAATGAAGATGAACAGCAGGCGATTGTTTCATCATATGTGTCTTTTTTAAACGGCCTGGATCATCCATTACAAATAAATATTCAATCGCGTCAGCTTAACGTAAAACCGTATCTGGAAAAATTGGCAAAAAAAGAACGGGAACAGCCAAACGAACTTTTGAGAATGCAAATCGCTGATTACCGGTCGTTTGTTTCCGAACTGGTAAGCCTGGGCAAAATTATGAGCAAGCTTTTTTACGTAATTGTTCCATACGACCCGCTTTCAAACAAAAAACGCGGTTTCTGGTCGCGCGCTTCAGAGGTTATCAATCCGGCGATAACCGTGCGGCTGAAAGAAGAAAGGTTTATGAAAAGAAAATATGATTTGGATATGCGGGTGCGCCAGATTGAATCCGGCCTCACCAGTATGGGCTTGGAAGTGGTGCGTCTCGACACGCAATCATTAATAGAGCTTTTTTATACCACCTATAATCCGGATATTGCATTGTCCGAACCGCTCGCGTCGCTTGAAACATTAAACGTGGAAAACACATAAAAATATGGCATTTAAACCATCTGCGATTAGAGAACAAAAGCAGGCTACCAACAAACTTCATACTGAAACAAGCCAATTAAAGAAACAGGCGGCTGAAGAATTGGTAACGCTTGAAGAAGAAAAGATATATCGTGAAGGAGTGGTGTCTATCCGTGATTTAGTAGCACCGTCCGCTTTTCGTGTTGAATCGAGCTTTGTTCAACTTGGCGATGTTTTTTGCCGCACACTTTTTATCACCGCTTATCCGCGTTATATTTCCATTGGCTGGGCGTCTCCTGTCATCAATCTTTCCGTTACCATGGATTTGTCCATGTTTTTCTATCCGGTTAAATCTGCAGTGATTTTAAAACAATTAAAAAATAAAGTCGGTGCGCTTGAGGCGCAAATTAATGCCGATACGGAAAAAGGCGCTCCGCGTGATCCGATCCGTGAAACTGCATTGCGGGATATTGAACAGCTGCGTGATGATTTAACACAGGGCACGGAACATTTTTTTCAATTTTGTTTTTACGTTACGATATACGCGCGTAAAAGAGAAGAATTGGATCAGACAAGCGAGGATATAGAAAATATTTTCGGCGGCAAGCTCATTATGACCCGCAAGGTGTTGTACCAATCGGAGCAGGGTTTTAATTCCACATTGCCTTTGTGCAATGACGAATTATATATCGCTTTTAACATGAACAGCTCCCCGATTGCCGCATCTTTTCCGTTTATTTCCGCTGAATTGACATCTGACGACGGCATTCTTTATGGCATCAACCGGCATAATAACAGTTTGATATTATTTGAAAGATTTTCTCTGCAAAATGCCAATATGGTGGTTTTCGCCACGTCCGGCGCTGGTAAAAGTTACGCTATAAAGCTGGAAATTTTGCGTACCATGATGATGGGAGTTGATGTAATAGTTATTGACCCGGAAATGGAATACAAGCATTTAAGCGACGCGGTCGGCGGAACTTATGTCAACATCTCTCTTTCATCAGAGGCAAAAATTAATCCGTTTGATTTGCCGCGTCCGATGGGTATGGAAATATCCACTGAAGACGTGATACGCGGCGCGGTTATTACTATGAAAGGGCTTTTGCGTATCATGCTTGGTGGTTTAACGGTTGAGCAGGATGCGATTATTGACCGCGCTCTTATTGAAACCTATGCTAAAAAAGATATTACACCTGATGCTGATTTAGCCACTGTGAAACCGCCGATTATGCAGGATTTGGTGGAAATATTAGAGGGAATGCAGGGTTCTGAAGAACTGGTACTGAAATTGCAGAAATATACGGAAGGAACTTTTAGCGGTCTGTTTAATTCGCCGACCAATGTTGACATGAAAAATCAGCTGGTTATTTATTCTGTCCGCGATCTTGAAGAAGAACTACGGCCGATTGCCATATACTCAATCATAAATTATATTTGGAATGTTGTCCGTTCTGAAAGGAAAAAAAGAATATTGGTTATTGACGAAGCTTGGTGGCTGATGATGCACGAAGATTCGGCGCGATTTATCTATGCATTGGTAAAGCGGTGCCGGAAATACTATTTGGGCGTCACTACCATTACTCAGGATGTCAACGACTTTCTAAAATCTCAGTACGGCCAGGCGATTGTGACCAACTCCGCTCTGCAATTACTTCTGCGTCAGTCGCCGGCATCAATTGACCTGATACAAAAAGTATTCGTACTTACTGACAGCGAAAAATATTTACTTTTGGAGTCTGGCGTCGGTGAGGGAATATTCTTTGCCGGCCGAAAGCATGCCGCCATCAAGATAGTGGCGTCTTACACTGAAGATCAGATAGTTACCACAAATCCGGAACAGCTTTTAGCCATTGAAAAAGCCAAAAAAGAATTTAACGCGGAAAATAAATAATTATGTCCGCGCCGGCCGGCGTTAATATTAAATAATATATGACAACACTCCGATCCCGTTTATTCATCTTTATCAGTTTGGTGGTTTTGGTAATACTTGCCATAAGCATTGCCATTATTGTGTTTGTAAAACAGAAAGCGGCGGCGCCCGAAGAACAACCTGTTGAGGATACCTCGCAGATTGATTCGACAAATTTCCCGGTACAATTGACTCCGGAGCCGGTTAATATTCCGGCCGGGACACAAGTTAAACCGTTGACTACGGATGAGGCACTCAAAAACGGGGCAAAACAGATGGCTAAAATATTCACTGAGCGTTACGGCACATATTCATCCGACAGTGATTTTGCGAATGTTAGAGAAGTAGAATCATTAGTCACTAAAAGTTATTGGTCTGAACTTGAAAAAACAATCGGAACAGGAAAGCCGGCGATGTTCATTGGTGTAACTACCAATGCGGTGGCTTCCGAAGTCGCTGAATACGGAGGCGGAAAAGCGACAGTCAATGTATCTGTTCAGAAAACAACGACCAGAGGGTCAAGCGTTACAGAATCCAGCGAAAAAGCGAAAGTATGGCTTATACAAAGCGGTGGTGTCTGGTTGGTTGATGATTTTGAATGGGTCAAATAGATTAAAAAAATATTAAGACGCCCGCAAGGGCGTCTTTGTGATATGATTATTAAATTAATTAAAGAAATATTGTTTCCCGTTTTTTGCATTGAGTGCGGTGAAGAAGGGGAGTGGTGGTGCAAGCAGTGTTTTGAAAATAGCTTTATCAGCGTGGTTTTAAGATGCCCCGGCTGTGGCAAGACCAATCACGGTGAGACTTGCCAGGTGTGCAGAAGTTCTGTTTTTTTGGACGGCACCATAGCTTTAATGGAATATGCGGAGACAAAGCCGGCAGGAAAATTAATAAAAAATTTTAAATATAAATTTGCTCACGATACCCGGCCAGCTTGGGAAATGATCGCGGATAAATGCATACCGAAAATAATTTTGCCGGACAATGGTGTCATCACACCGGTACCGCTATATCCCAGGCGGGAAAGAGAACGCGGGTTTAACCAGTCGGATATTCTTGCCGGAATTTTTTTTGATAAAATTAAAAAATATTTTCCCGAAAGAAAATATGAAATAAATAATAAAATTCTCCGGCGCACGCGCGCCACAAATCAGCAAGCTAAGTTATCAAGAGAAGAACGTGAAAGAAATGTCAGCGGAGCCTTTTGCGTTAAAAATAAAATAGTCCCTTATTCTGTAATATTGGTTGATGATATTTTTACGACCGGTGCGACATTAAATGAATGCGCAAAAGAATTAAAACAGAATGGAGTAAAAAAAGTCTGGGCGTTAACTTTGGCCAGGACTACCTGACTTTTTTCCAGACAATTGCGATATTATCTTCAAAAATAATTTGCCAGTTCGCGCTTTTTCTGAGCATTTTTTCCAATTGAGGCGGGTCAGGCACCTGCGCCTCGGCAATTCCTTTTTCCCCGAATATAATCTGATTAATTGCGTTTGGTTTTCTGTAGCTTGCGTAATATTGGCTAAGAAGCACATATTCAGCAGGGCTATTTTCAAGTTCACTGAATCCTCCGGCTTCATATTTTATTTTTCTGTAGCGTTCAAGACGGGTTTCGCTTTCATCGTATTTCCACGTCGCCGTGCCACGGCCGTCAAAATACAACAGAGCGTTTTGCATCGTCCAATTCAGGTATCCGCCCCAGCGAAATTCATTGAATAAATATATTTCTTTGCCGGCCGTTTCTTGCGAAAGGAATTCAACCGCATCGTAGGGGAATGGATATCGCAAAAGTAAATTTTTATCTAACCAGATATTACTGTTTGTTTTTATCGCAGGAGCGAAAAGAAAAATTAAAATTATGACCGCCAGCGCAGAAATAATTGATAAAATATTTGCTGAAAATTTTGCTTTTTTAAACGCTGTGAAAATTTTTTCTTTTGCCAGGCCGAATATGACAGTCAGAGCAGGTATACAAACTAATACAAGATACACATTATTTCTTTTGTATTGCCAAGCAGAGTAAAAAATTGCAAAAAAAAGTAAAAGCTGCGGCAGAGTCACCTGTTTTCTTCGCCAGCCCCAAACAGCAAAAACTGCGGTAAAAGATCCGATAATAAGCGGCCAAACATACACGGGATAGGCATAGCTTGGCACCCATTCGGTAATAATCGTTTTAAAGTATCCGGAAGTAAAATATTCTCCGACTTCCGTCCATATTTTTGTTCCATAAGGGTTAAAAAGAAGTAATAGGGCAGATATAGCTTGCCAGAAGAATGAAGCTATTATAGTGCTTTTTGTCCAGCCGGTCTCTTTTCCCGCAAAATGCGGAAGTCTGTTTTTGATTAACAAAAAGATAATGTTTCCGAAAGTATATATATTGATAATGATAAAGCCCAGTGCCCAGCTGCCATGCAGAGCCGACCAGAGCCAGAGAATGGGAGGCCATAAATAGTAAGATTTTATTTTCGGCAGTTTTTCTAAAGTCAGCCAAAGTAATGAAAATAATATAAGAACTAAAAATGCCAGCCGCATGCTAAAAAGAAATTTTAGGGAAGCCACGCCTAAAAGTGAAAAAATTATTCCGGCAATAGTAATTTTTTTAATAAATATTTTTAGAGCCAGCAAAAATGAAAGCCAGATAGCAGCCGAAACAATCAGTACCAGCGAAAAGTAGCCAAAAGAAGAATAGAGCAGCCAAAAAAGCAAATCTCCGCCCCATTCATGATTAGTCCAATTTTGGCCGAAGTGTGGCCATGTGTAGGTATCCTGATATTGAAAATTGCCGGCAAAAGCATCACGGCCAAAACGCAAATGCCAGCCAAAATCACCGTCAAATGTATTGGATACAAAGGATACAACCAGGACAAATCCGGCTATAATCAGAGCGATTTTTAGGATTTTTTGTAGCATAGTATTTCTTGACTTCTCATTGATAATAATGATATAATTTTAGCGCAAAATTAGCAAATATTGGAGAGGTGGCTGAGTGGTCGAAAGCGGCACACTGCTAATGTGTTGTGCGGCTCTCAAGGTCGCACCGAGGGTTCGAATCCCTCCCTCTCCGCATAAAATAAAACTTAGGCTTTGCCTAAGTTTTATTTTATTTGAAAAGATGGCAGGATGAGAAGTTTACACCCTGGAGCCCCGCTTGCTTGCAAGCGGAAAAAGGCGGAAGGGTGAATCCCTCCCTCTCCGCTCATACAAAAAATACCCGAAAGGGTTTTTTTTGTCTGCTATTCGTTTTCTTTGCCACTCCATAAATATCGTGTTATAATTACTTTTTAATTCATTTAAATTTTTCTATGGCGAAGGGAAATAATTCGCAGAAGAAGGAAAAAAAGAAACCGAAAAAAAAGAAGTAGAAAATAAAAATCCGCTTAATCGCGGATTTTTACGTATCACGGAAAAATATATCGCTTTTTAAAAAAATATTCAATCAATCTTTACAATTTTATATTCAATCTCATTATTTTCCGTTTTAATTTTTATTACATCTCCAACGCTTTTCCCCAAAAGTTTTTCACCCAAAGGTGAATTTTGAGAAATGATTCCTTTTTGCGGATCGGATTCCATTGAACCGAGTATCCGGTATGTTTTTTGTTTTTTACCATCATCAATTGTCACTGTATGTCCGAGCCCGACACTGTCGGTTTGTTGTTGGGGTTTGATAATTATCGCTCGCCGCAATTCTCCCTCATAGTTAAGAATTTTTTGATTAACACTACGCAAACGCCCTTTGGCCGCCTGATATCCTGCATTTTCAGAAAAATCTCCGCCTTGAGCAAGTAGAGCGACTTCTTCCATAAGCTTTGGCTTGACCATTTTTTTTAATCTTTCAAGTTTTTTTTCAATTTCAACAACACGCGCTTCAGTGATGTGCGGGTCTTGAACCAAGTTTGTATATTTTCCGGGTTTTCGGTAGGGGATTTGCATGACCGTATAATAGCATATGATGCCAATATTTTCGAATTTACAGATTATATTTATATTATGCGCAATCGAAATAATGAAAATACAAGCTTTTTTGGCTTAAATTAAACATTTTTTTACCTGTGCATATCTTGTTTGACAACAGTGTAATAATATCCTTTTGGTGCTATAATATAGTTATATTTTTTAATAATTACAGTCTTCAAAGAGATTTTTGGAGACCTATATTTAAAGTTATATGTTAAGTAGACATCTCGCCAGGGGCCTGACAATAATAGGGTCCATGTTTGTATTATCTTTATTCATTGGTTCCGCGCCGGCATCGGCAGCAAGTCGTTATTCTGTTGCAAATGGAAACTGGAATTCGACAGCCACATGGTCAGCAACTTCCGGAGGAGCGCCGGGAGCTAGCGTTCCTGTGGCTGGTGATACCGTAACTATTGAGGGTGCGCGTACCGTTACTTTAACGGCTAATGCCGCCTGCGCAAGTATAACTTTTGTTGCATCTGCGACAGGAAATACGTTAAATCTTGGAACATTTCAACTTGATGTTTCGGGAGCAATCACCATCCCAAGATCAGCCGCTGTACCAGCGAACCTTATCGCCGTTGGCGCCGGTACTTTGAATGCCGGAAGTATTACATTTACTAGCGCTGGCACTTCTGTGAGGCATCAACTAACAATTTCGACGGGGACAGTAACAGTCACAGGAAATATTACTGGAAGTGCTGGCAATACCAGCCCTACGATCACATTTACTGGCGCAGGGACTCTGAATGTAGGTGGTGCGCTGTTTGCTCCGGCCGACGGCACATTAACAACTTTTACGGGAAGTACAGTTAATTATAACGCAGCGGGAGCCCAAACGGTTCAAATTTTTAATTACAGCAATCTAACTCTTTCCGGTTCTGGCGCAAAAACAGGCGCAGTTACCACTGTAAATGGCAACTTAACATTAGGCGGTACAGCCACATATGCCACAGGAGCTGCTTTAGCGGTAGGAGGCAATGTAAATGTTGGAGACGGCACCACTCTTACCGTGGCAGGTTTCAACTTTACGGTTACCGGAGCGACAAACATCGGTGGCGGCGCGAGTGGTAATTTAACTTTTTCCTCAACCGCGGGGACGAAGACATTTACTGGTTTGGTAACAATTAATTCCGGCGCGACATGGAACGATTCAGTCAATGAAGCTATTAATTTTCGTGGCGGTGTCACCAATGGCGGAACTTTTACCGCAGGTACAGGCGCCTATACTTTTACCAACAACGCACAGGCAATAAATGGAACTATTTCAATTCCTACAGTCACGGTTACCACTATTACATTGACAAACAATGGTTCGCTTACGGTTGGAACGGCGTTGACAGGAACCGGCGGATTAACGAACAGCGCGACTGGGGTGTTAAATATAGGAGGTACTTCAACCATTACAACTTTAACCGCAACGGCTGTAGGTAATGTGATTGATTACACTGGAGCTAGCCAGACAGTAAAATCAACGACTTATGATATTCTTAGTTTTTCAGGTTCAGGTACAAAGACGCTGGGTGGCGTGGTCACAGCTGGGAATATAACGATTGGCGCCGGTACGACCTTGGATGTCAGTGGTAGTAATTATGCGCTGAATGTAAATGGAGATTGGGTTAACAATAATGTTTTTACGCCAAGAAGTGGCACAGTAACTTTTGGTAAATCGGGCGCGCAATCAATTGGAGGCACTACGGCTCCGGCATTTTATAATCTTACATTGACCGGGTCCGGAACGAAAACATTTTCCGCTGCCGCTGCGATTGGAGGAGATTTGGCAATTACGGGTACAGCAGACGTTGATTTGGGATCTTATACTTCTAGCGCTAATACATTATCGCTTGGCGCTGCAGGGCAATTACCCGGTTCTTGGGGTGGCACTGCTTCCGCGGCTACTTATCAAAATAGTACATATTTTGGGACGACCGCAACCGGTATTTTAAATGTAGTTACCATGGCAAGTTTAGCAACGGATTATTTCCGGTCAGCAGGGACAGGAACCTGGGATGCAATAAGTACGTGGGAAAGTTCTTCTGATGGTAGTACTAATTGGCACGCCGCCACCCTGGCGCCTTCAAATACCGCGAATACTATCACTATCCAGAACTCGCATGTGGTAACCATCAGCGCCGCGGCCACATTATCAATTGATCAGGTCGTAGTTGAAGCAGGTGGTGAAATTGACTTGGCGAATTCAGCCGGCACCTTGACGATAGCTAATGGCGCAGGCACTGATCTGGACGTATATGGAACATTTAAAAATTTAAAAACGACAGCCATCACATTAACGGGTACGGCTGTATTTGAAAACGGAAGTATTTATGATCACGCAATGGCCGCTGGCACAATTCCATCAGCTACATGGGTTGATGGCTCAACGGTAAAAATTACTGGGGTGACCGGTTCGGCGCCGACGGCTACACTTAGCAGTATTGGGCAAAATTTTTACAATTTGACTTGGAATAGCCCGGGTCAGAGCTGGAATCCGACCACTGGTGCAGCTTCGGCTCTCACCATCAGGGGCACTTTTACTTTTGAGGATAGCGGAACAGGGAGTTATGTCTGGCCGTCTGCAGACTGTACCGTCGCAAATTATGTTCAAACGGGAGGTATCGACCGCCTCAGTTACACAGCAGCCAGAACCCATACTGTTGGAAATTTCTCGGTAAGCGGTGGCACAGCTGATTTTACGCAAAGTACGGGCGCCCCAGTTGTCAATATCAGTGGCGATGTATCCATAACCGGAAGCGGGGCATTGATTATCAGCGGCGGGGGTGGTAGCGCTACTGTGAATTTTGCAGGTACAAGTTTACAAACTTTTTCATCAGGAGGCACTATTTCCGGTGCCATCGGTTGGAATATCAATAGTGGAGCAATTGTTGATTTTGGGACTAGTGTGTTGAGTGGCGGTGCTTCAAGTAACTTTAGTGTGGCATCGGGTGGTAGTATTATTACAGCCAACACAGCTGGTTTGACGGCGAGCGGAGCGGCGGGCTCAATACAGGTGGGTGGAACAAGAACCTACAGCACAGGAGCCAATTATGAATATAACGGATCCGCAAATCAGGTAACGGGCGATGGTCTGCCTGCTACAGTTAATAATCTCGTAATTGATAATTCCGGCGCAGGTGGTGACAACACGGTAACTCTCACCCAAGTGATTGCCGTAACGGGAGACTTATCGGTAACGAATGGCATGCTTGGTTTGGGAGTTTCAACCGCCCATACCGCCAACGCTTTGTATTTGGGTGGAACGCATCAAGCAAATGGCACATGGGGTTCGTCCGCTTCGGTAGCGACGCATCAAAATGACACCTATTTTTCCGGCTCGGGCTACGTAACGATAGCGACCGGCTTGACTGATTCTGAAGAAGTGGCCAATGCCAAAGCGGCCCTCTTGGCGGCTTCACCGATGACCGCGACCGAAGGGGTAGATACAGATGCTGTCACTATGGCTCAAGCTATTGTTGACGCCGCTGCATCCGGCGTGACTGTTTCCATGAACTCATCAGCTAATGGACATGTCGATGGCACTACCGGAGCTATTACCTATGATGCTTCGGCGGAAACTGCTAACGTAACTTTTGATCTGGACAAAGGTGTGGCAAATGACAATCAGGTTGTATCTTTTATTGTTCCGGCACACATCCTGACTGATTCTGAAGAAGTGGCCAATGCCAAAGCGGCCCTCTTGGCGGCTTCACCGATGACCGCGACCGAAGGGGTAGATACAGATGCTGTCACTATGGCTCAAGCTATTGTTGACGCCGCTGCATCCGGCGTGACTGTTTCCATGAACTCATCAGCTAATGGACATGTCGATGGCACTACCGGAGCTATTACCTATGATGCTTCGGCGGAAACTGCTAACGTAACTTTTGATCTGGACAAAGGTGTGGCAAATGACAATCAGGTTGTATCTTTTATTGTTCCGGCACACATCCTGACTGATTCTGAAGAAGTGGCCAATGCCAAAGCGGCCCTCTTGGCGGCTTCACCGATGACCGCGACCGAAGGGGTAGATACAGATGCTGTCACTATGGCTCAAGCTATTGTTGACGCCGCTGCATCCGGCGTGACTGTTTCCATGAACTCATCAGCTAATGGACATGTCGATGGCACTACCGGAGCTATTACCTATGATGCTTCGGCGGAAACTGCTAACGTAACTTTTGATCTGGACAAAGGTGTGGCAAATGACAATCAGGTTGTATCTTTTATTGTTCCGGCACACATCCTGACTGATTCTGAAGAAGTGGCCAATGCCAAAGCGGCCCTCTTGGCGGCTTCACCGATGACCGCGACCGAAGGGGTAGATACAGATGCTGTCACTATGGCTCAAGCTATTGTTGACGCCGCTGCATCCGGCGTGACTGTTTCCATGAACTCATCAGCTAATGGACATGTCGATGGCACTACCGGAGCTATTACCTATGATGCTTCGGCGGAAACTGCTAACGTAACTTTTGATCTGGACAAAGGTGTGGCAAATGACAATCAGGTTGTATCTTTTATTGTTCCGGCACACATCCTGATAACTCCGACATTGTCTATAACAAATTCGCCGGTCACCTACAATGGGTCCTCACAAGCTGCAACCGTGGTTGGTTCAGTGGCAGGTGTTGTAAGTGATAGAAAATATGATGGTTCATCCACAGTTCCAATCAATGTCGGCACTTATGCGGTAACAGCAGACTTTGTACCGGATGACACTATAAATTATAGCAGTCTAAATGATGCCTCGGCTGGTAATTTAACAATCAATGCTAAATCCATCACTGTTACTGCAGTTGCTAAATCCAAAGTTGTTGGCGCTTCTGACCCAACTTTGACATATACTTCTTCTGACGGCTCCGCGACCTTCACAGGCTCTCTTGTTCGTGCAGCAGGTGAGGCAGTCGGAACCTATACCATTAGCCAAGGCACTTTAGCCGTGGTGGGTACAAATTTTACTATTTCATCTTTTATATCAGCCAACTTTACTATTACTGACAGTGGCGGTGGTTCTTTTTCCCTTCCTTCAGCGATTGGCGACGGCTCGGCTGATTTCAGCATTCCAATGGGGGCAACGGAGAATATTGGCAATGTGGGAGGCGGTGGAATCAATCTGTTGGGATATATCAATTCTCTTGCTAACTTTACGGCACTTGTTAGCCATAATAGATTGTTAGAACAGCACGGCTTATCGATTATTGGTTTAGATCTGTTCAGCAACATCATAACTATTCGGATAGATTCAAATTCGCAGGAATTTTCCTTGAATTTGGGAGACACGGTGAAGGTGGATTTGGACGGTGATAATACGCAGGATGTTTCCGTCAAGTTTGAAGATGTCTTTATTAATCGCGCCGAATTAACAATAAAATCTTTGCTGGATTCGGGGCAAGACTGTCCGACGCTCTCCGCAGGCGACATGGTAAAAGTTATTGGTAAGCCGGCGATTTATGCACTTAACAACGCTTTGCAGGTACTGTATTTCCCTTCAGGCGATGAATTTAAATCCTGGCGTCCGACATACGGCGGATACATCTCTATTTCGCAATCATGTTTTGACACGTTGTCCGTTCCGAGTGCCTATCCTGGCGCTGTGAACTATCGTCCGGGTTCGTATATTGTTAAGCGTCCATCTCTTGATCAGTTATATGTCGTGGAGCCGGATAACACTTTAGCTACTATTTCACCTTCCGCTGCCGCTGGTCTGTATGGCGCCAATTACACGGTTATGACTGTGGCGGATGTGTTCTGGCCACACTATATTAATCGCGGTACGGATATTTCCACTGCTACACCTCATCCGGGCATGTTGATCAAGGTTGATGGAGTCACCTACTATGTGGAAGCGGGCAATACACTGCGCGAAGTTACGTCAGCCGGCATGACCGCCAACGGCTTCCAGACGAAGTTTGTATATACGTTATCGAATAGCGTCGTAAATGGCTGGGCAAAAGGAAATAAGCTGGAAACCTCCGAACCTGTCCTAACCAATAAGACGCAATAGCCGAAAAATTTCAGAATACGGAAAATATCAATCATATATAACCAAAATATCAGCTCTGAGCTGATGTTTTGTTTTATGTTCAAATATTTGCCATTTTTGATACCGGTGGATATAATACTTAAGTAATTCATTGTTATCTATTTATATATGTCAAAAGTGTTTGCTGGTCTCGTAGCCGTAGTCGTATTCGTCGGCGTAGTTTTTTTAGTCATCAGGTTTTCCTCTCCGGAAGATTCATGGTTATGCCAAAATGGTGCTTGGATTAAACATGGCAATCCCAGCGAGGCAATGCCGTTAACCGGTTGTGAATTGCAGTCGGCGGATCAAGAAAATAATGCCGGCATGGCAAATCCTGCTTCAGTAAATTGCGTGGATAAAGGCGGTAAAGTGGAAATAGAAAATGACGCGAGTGGCGGGCAATATGGAATGTGTGTTTTTCCGGATGGCAAACAGTGTGAAGAATGGGCAATGTTTAGAGGCGAATGCCCGGTTGGCGGAGAAATGCCGCGTGAAACTTCAGTTAAATTTCCGCTTATTTCAGAACCAATGATAAGTCCGTTAAGCATCAAAGGCACAATGCCTGGTTCATGGTATTTTGAGGCAACTGCGCATGCGGAGTTGTATGATGCGAATGGAAAACAGATTGCCGCTGTGCCGGTGCAGGCTATCGGCGAATGGATGACTGAAGCGCCGGTTGAATTTGAAGCGGTTCTCAAATTTGAAAACCCGGAAACAGCTACCGGTACCTTGGTTTTCAAAAACGATAATCCTTCCGGCTTGCCGGAGAATAGCAAATCTGACTCTTATCCTGTTTTTTTCGGGCAAACGGTTAAAGCATTTTTTAGCAATAGTGAAATGAATCCTGGAATGCTGGATTGCAAACCAGTTTATGGTGTTGATAGAACCATCAAGAAAACCACGGCTGTCGGCCGGGCGGCTTTGGAAGAACTGCTAAAAGGTCCGACCGAAGAGGAAAAGAGCGGTAAATATTTTACCAGTATCAATTCGGGCGTGTCGATAAACAGTCTGACCATCGAGAATGGTATCGCCAAAGTCGATTTTGATAAGCAGATTGAATACCAGTTAGGCGGTTCTTGTCGTGTATCAGCGATAAGATCGCAAATTGAAGAAACTTTAAAGCAGTTTTCTACAGTTTCATCGGTGGTCATCTCAGTTGATGGCCGGATTGAAGACGCTCTTCAGCCATAGATATTGTTTTCAATAGGGCGGTTTTTTTATGTCACAAATGACATTTTTTTACGTTATCTATCGTAGTTATGCTTAATAATGGCGGAGATCCGCGTGATTTATTAATACGGGCAAAAGAAGGCGATTCCCAAGCATTTGCTTTGCTTTATGATGAGTATTACACGCCGGTTTTCCGTTATCTCTATGGCCGCCTTCGGGACAAAGATCAAGCAAATGATCTGGCTCAAACTGTTTTTTTGAAGGTATATGAAGCATTGGGCCGCGTTGAAGTGCGAGAAACACCATTGAAATATTTTTTCACTGTTGCGAGAAATTCTCTCA
Source organism: Candidatus Magasanikiibacteriota bacterium (assembly GCA_963802255.1). Classification (GTDB taxonomy): domain Bacteria; phylum Patescibacteriota; class Patescibacteriia; order Magasanikbacterales; family GWA2-37-8; genus JAPLWQ01. The sequence goes on from CAWDHY010000001.1 coordinate 281,733, forward strand.
TTGATTATTGGCGCAAGAAAAAAACACTACGCCTTGACGACAATGATGATGCCCGGCAAAACATACCGGACAAAAGCGGTGGCCAGATAGAAATATTGGAGAGTATGGAAATGTCAGTATTTGTGAAACGTGCCTTGGATAATCTAAATGATGATGATCAGGAAATTATAATCTTAAAATATTTTAACGGGTTTTCGGCAAGAGAAATTGGTGAACAGATTGGGATTAGCGAGGATGCTGTGCGTCAGCGACAGTGCCGCGCCTTAAAGCTGTTAAAAGAAATACTGGGTCCCTTGAAAGACGCCTCGCCATTAATATGATTTGTACGAAATATATTTAAATAAATATGGAGAATGAATTTGATAAAATTGAACAACTGCTTTTTTCCGAAGGAAAAAAGATTAAGCCGTCTGCCGAAGGGCTCCGGTCCGCTTTAGGGCGGATGACCGTGCCGGTCACAAATATTTCTGACAATCGTTTTAATAATATGGAGGCGAAAAAAGGTCGGGCCTTAACCAATAATTTATTTGAACATATCAATAATATTATGAATTCATTTTGGAAAGTTGCAGTGCCGGTCGGTCTCGTTGTGGTCATAGTTGCCGCAATCGGCTACTGGCGCTTCTCAATCGTTCCTTCAAATCAATTGGCAAATCAGCAAAAGGCCGTACAGCAAATTATCAATGTTCCTGTGGAATTTGCGTCCGCCGAAGTTTCAGCGTCGGTTGATGAGATAATTAATAATATAATAGATGATGAGGCTATTATTACCGCGGACACGGAAGATGTGTTTTTAGGTGATTATGACGCCGAGGCTTTAATGGCATTTGACAGTGTAACTACTTTGTATGAATAAAAAATATTTATCTATCGCATTGACCGTTGCTGTGGCCGGAACAATGGTGGCAGCGCCTGTTTTCGCGGTTGTGCGCGCTCCCGGAAATGATGCGGCTCCAATGTTGCAACAAAAGATCGGAGAAACATTTTGCTCTCGTTTGGGCTCTGCTAACGCCGCTAAGGAAACAAAAATGGCTGAATTGGAAAACAGATTATCTTTAAAAAGATCCGAACAGGCGGGTGAACTGGAGAAACGCCGGCTTGAAAGAGAAAATAAATTGGCTGAAAAGATATCCGAGTCGGACAGTAAGCGCCTGGCCGGATATGAAAAATTGCTTGAAAAGGCGACGACCGATGAGCAGAAAGCCGCTGTAGAACAGTTTAAATTAACCGTTGAAACAGCGGTATCTACAAGACGCGCGGCGATTGATCTGGCAGTTGATGAATTTCGTGCTGGTTTGGACAGTATTATCGCTGAACGTAAAACAGCAAATGATGCTGCGCTTACCAGACTAAAGGCGGCAATAAAAACAGCCGAGGGTAAAGCGGAAGCCGATTGCGGAGCAGGTATTGATCCGGCTACAGTTAGAACTCAATTACGAAGTTCTATAGAAGCCGCGAGAAATGTGTTTAAGACAGAGCGCGAGTCAATGGTAAAAATAGGAGAACAGGTTAAAACTTTAAACACCGCAAGAAAAACCGCTTTTGACAAGGCAAAAGCTGATTTTAAAGCAACGGTTGAATCTGCCATCAATGAATTGAAAGCTGTATTCCCGGTGAAAGGACCGGCTAATTCCACAACGACTGCAACAGTTGAATAATTGGCTGAAGAATATAAAAATCCGTCCTTTTCAATAATGTTAGGGACGGATTTTAAATTCTTTAGCTTATACTTGACAATTATCAATTTTTTATGCATTATACAATGTTGTTCATTAATAACTAAACAAGCAATGCCAATGGCAGAAAGAGGGGATGATGGGTGCTTCAAAAGTCCATCGTGTTGACCCCTCTATTTTGAGGGAATTCAACTCACTGGTTGCTGAACTTCAGGATCAGTTGTTGAGCGCGGAACCGGCGAAAGCGATGCGGATATTAAAAAATTTGCGTTGCATTGCCGAGGGGCAGTATGTGGATCAGGAACACCGGATTACCCTGCCACCGCAAATACCGAATTTTAATTCGCCATATTTTGTCAGTCCCACCAATCAATTCGTTAATGTGCTTGAGTGGAACGAGCGCTTTAACTGGAAGATTCCTGAATTGGTATTTACGGCGTTCCAAAATGATCCGCCAAAATGGCCGTCAAAGAAATTGTCGGCCGTTGTACTGACGGTCTATCTGGAGACAGCGCAAAGGACATACGAAGCGCTTTGGGAGGTGATAGCCCGCAATATGCGTGAGAATAGTATTCAAACATATAGAAATGAGAAGGGATTTCCCGAATTGTTGCCGGATATTTGCCATCCCGGTTTTTGTCTGCGCTGGGAAACGATTGATTTTTCTCCGCACCATATCGGCGCTAAACCGGTTGATGTGCGGAGTCCTGATAATTCGCCTCACGCCGGCATAATGTCGGCAGCGGCACATTTTCCGAATTGGCTTCTGGCAATGGATGGAGATGAGGTTCCTTTTGCTTGGCTTCATGGATATATGGTCAATCTTGGCAATGATGAACCCTGGCCGAACCGGGTTCCTCTCCTTGGCTGGGATAAAGACCGCGCGGAGCTATCGCTGGAACTTTATGCCGAGAGCCGCGGTAATCCGCGGGCCGCTTTTCCTTGGCGGGTGGATTGATCTATGTTGTGCTCGTTTTTTCAAGCCGAGAGGGGACACTGTTCCTTCTCGGCTTTTTTGTTTCTTTTTTTATGGAAATGTACTATAATAATAACAATAACCATTATAAATATGCCGGCGGAAAGCACAAAAAAGTATTTTTTACCAGTAGAAATGACGGACGATTTAAACGGCGACCTGCCCTTTTTTTCGTCTCTTCAAAACGTTTCTGAAATTGAAGACCATCACGAGGGACAACTCTCGGTTGATGTGGCTGAAACAAAAAATGAGTTAATAATTATCGCCCCGATGGCAGGCGCGCCAAAAGGTAAGGTTGAATTGCATTTGCACAATGACTTACTCACCATCCGTGGCGACAGAAAATCACCGGTGCCTGATGGCGCTTACTATCATTTTAGCGAATGTTATTGGGGTAAGTTTTCGCGTAGTATTGTTTTACCTGTTGATGTTCACCTTGAATCAGCCAAAGCTGAATATCATTTTGGACTATTGACAGTTCGTTTGCCAAAAGTCAAAATTGATCAGTCAATTCCGATTACAATCGTTGAGGAGTAGTTATATGAAAGAAGAAGAAATCAAGGAGCAGAATGCGGTAGTGGTTGCCGCTCCCGAAAAATCATGGCGACATATTATCTGGATAGCGATATCGTTTATCGCAGTATTTTTTTTGGTGTCTCTGATTTTTTGCGGTTCGGTATTCGGCTATACAAAAAAATACGCCGGAAAAGTTTATCCGGGTGTCTATCTGGGCGATTATCCTTTGGGCGGGATGGATGAAGATTCGATAAGGCAGTTTATTGACGGGTTGAATAACAGATTAAATAAGGAGGGGGTAATATATATATATGATGACGCGGGTGAAAAAAAGCGGGTTCAAGTTGATACGACAATCCGCGAAAGTGACGCTATTATTGAATTAATATCGCTTGGCCACGACGGCATTGAGAAAGTTGCGTTTGATGCCGGACGAGGAAGTATCAGCGCCTGGCGAAAATATATTGACCCGGTACTTTTGAGAATAAAAAATTTACACATTTTTTTGCCGGTAAATGTTCAGAAAGATAAATTTATTGAAATAATAAAAAGTGAGTTGTCTTCAGTTGAGAAAATACCGCAAAATGCCGGAATAAAAATTATCTCCCGCGATCCTTTAAAATACGAAATAATAGAGGAGCAAGCCGGAGAAATTTTTAATTATGATAAAATTGTTGATGACACTGTGGCGCGACTATCGGCTTTGAATTTGGACGAACAAGTTATTGAAAAAGAAATCGTTGTGCCAAAAACAGAAGCAAAATATCTGGATGGCCTGGAAGAAAAAATTGCCAGGGTTATTGGATATGGAGATATTATTCTCACTTATGTGGATCCAAAAACGGCTGAAACCAAAACCGGAAAAATTACTTCCGACGAGATTTGTGCTTCTTTCGCCCCTCAAGTTGACGAAAGCGGTAATGTTTGGCTTGCTTTGGATGAAGAAAAAATTAGTAAATATCTGGAAAATTTTAAATATATATTGGACATACCGGCGGAAGAGTCAAAGTTTGTTATTGAGAACGGTAAAGTGAAAGAATTCAAAAGCGGGTCTGTCGGTCAGATGTTAAATATTGAGAAAACGCTTGCTTCAATTAACGGTCTGATGCAGGGCCGGAACAATGGGTCGGTTACGGCCACTGCCACTATTTCTTTAATTGTTGATCCAAGTGAGCCGAAAATTAAATTGGCTGATGTGAATAATTTGGGCATCACCTCAATTATCGGGACCGGATTTTCAACTTTTTACGACAGCCATACAAACAGAATAAAAAATATCGCTCATGCTGTGGAAAGGCTGAATGGGACTATTATTGCTCCGGGGGAAGAATTTTCATCAATTCGTTATGCCGGGCCGTTCACTTCTGAGAACGGGTATTTGCCGGAAGAGGTAATAAAAGGAAACCAGATAAAAAAAGAGATTGGCGGCGGGATGTGCCAGATCGGCACTACACTTTTCCGCATGGCCATGAATTCCGGCATGCCAATAACAGAGCGTACTAATCATTCGTTGGTGGTCGGTTATTATGCTGATCCGGTAAACGGTAACCCGGGCACTGACGCAACACTTTATGAACCGATACTCGATTTTAAATTTTTAAATGATACCGGCGGTTATCTTTTACTTGAAACGGAAATTAATTACAAAAGCCAGCGTCTTACGTTTACTCTTTGGGGAAAACCGGATGGAAGGACCGGATCGTTTACTCATCCGCTTGTGAGCAAATGGATTCCGGCAGGAGAACCGCAAGAGACATATACGACCACTTTGGCTCCCGGAGAAAGAAAATGTCAGAATGCATTCCGGGGTGCGGTGGCTAGTTTTACTTATACTCGCTATACTTCAACTACGGAAAAAATTGATCGGGTTTTTACAAGCTATTACCGGCCTCTGCCAAAAAGTTGTTTGGTCGGAGTTGACCCGGTGGCTTGTCCTGATTTAACAAATTGCGCTTCAACGGAGGGCAGTGGCACGGCATCAAGCTCGACGCCCGCCCCAGCCCCAGTTGCCTCAAGCACGGTTACCACCACCATATAATTAGTAAATACAAAACTCCTCCCCGAAAGGGGAGGAGGTTTTTTTTGCAGGGGGTAAAAATAATCCCCCTTTTGTTTCCGTATTCAAGAAGATGTGATAAGGGCGAAGGCGAGCCGTAGCCTGCACTTGCCGATACCACATCCCCATGCTTGTGTGAATACGGGAAAGTATCCGCCTCTCTCGGGGCAAAAAAGCCCGCGGGCACTTTTCCGCATTTCAAGCTAGAATTTTTATGGAACTTATAAGTATAGCATATATTGGCGGTTTTGTCAAGAGGCACATCCCATAATAACAAAAAATCCGCTTATTTCAGCGGATTTTTCAACTATTTTATGCTTATTCAAGCACTTTGTCTATCAAACCATACTTCTTTGCGTCGCTGGCTGTCATAAAATTATCTCTGTCCGTATCTTTTTCCACAGTTGTTATCGGCTGACCCGTAAGCCCGGACAGTATTTTGTTTAGCCGTTCTTTCATTTTTAAGATTCTTTCAGCGTGAATTTTGATATCACTAGCCTGGCCTTCCATTCCGCCCATTACCTGGTGAATCATTATTTCCGAATTTGGTAAGGCGAATCTTTTGCCTTTTTTTCCTGCCGCCAATAATACTGCCGCCATACTCGCCGCCATGCCGATACAAATGGTTGAAACGTCGGACTTCACATATTGGATAGTGTCATAGATAGCCATACCGGCTGTGACAGAACCACCGGGAGAATTAACATATATCTTAATGTCTTTGTCTGAGTTTTGATTATCTAAAAATAATATCTGAGCAATAATAGTGTTCGCCACGGCGTCGTCTATCGGTCCGCCTAAAAATACGATTCTGTCCTGAAGCAGACGGGAATAAATGTCATATGAGCGCTCACCAAAGTTTGTTTTTTCAACTACGATGGGAATGAGATGTTGGGAAGAGGGATTTTTGTTCATATATTTTGATTTTATGATTTATGTCGCGCGTCATGCTGAACTTGTTTCAGCATCTTTACGGCGTCCGATAGATCCTGAAACAAGTTCAGGATGACAAATGTCATTATATCTTATTTTTTGTTCAGCGTCAAAATGCGTTCAATGACCTCGTCAATCGTGCCGTCGGCGGTAAAACCGGCCGCTTTTTTATGGCCGCCGCCGCCAAATTTTTTTGCTAAAGCTGAAACATCAATGTCTTCTGCGGTAGTGCGGAAGCTGCCTTTTACTTTTCCGTCTGTCGTTTCTTTGAGAATGAGTGTAATATCCGCGCCATCAATATTATTCATAAAATTTGCCAGGCCGTCACCGTCATTTTCGGAAAGGTCCGTGTTTTGAAAATCCGAGAGTTTTAAATATGTGTAAGCCAGGTTCAACTCATCATTTTTCCGCAACCGGCTAAGAGCCGAACCCCAAAGACGCAAAATATTCATTGATTTATCTTTTTGAGTAAAGAAGTTTATCATTTTAAAATTAGCGCCAAGACGGACAAGCTCTCCGGCAGTAGCGAGAGAGGATGGGGTGGTGGCGGAGTTTGTAAAATTATCCGTATCTGTAATCAGGCCGGTAAGAATATTCGTCGCCATATGTCGGCTGACCGGTATGCGGTTTATTTCAAAGTAGCGGTAGAGTACTTCAGTGGTTGATGAAGCATTTGTTTTGACCAAATTGAAATGGCCGTAATTTTCATTAGTGGCATGATGGTCGATATTAATAATATACGCCGGATGGTTTTTAACTATTTTATTAATGCCGGCATACCGAAGGTCGCCTGAATCAAGCACAACAATCGTGTCGATTTTGTAATCGAAAAAGATTGATTCGTCAGTGTGAACGAAGGGTGTGTTCGGCAAAAAATTTAATTTCTGACCAATTGGCGTTGAACAAAATATTATGCTTTCACGGCCATTTGCTATTAAATATTCGTTCAAAGCACAGGCGGAACCCAAAGCATCACCGTCCGGATTTGGGTGAGGGACGATGACCACTTTTCGGGCATTTATAAGATGATTATGGATTTGTTCGGCTTGAATTTGCATAGCTCTTTTTTCATTGAACCTGGCAGTATATTCCTATTGCCCGTGTCTGTCAAGATGTGATATAATTACGTAAAATTACGGTTGTATATTATGTATTTGAAACGATTGGAACTTGCGGGTTTCAAATCATTTGCCAAAAAAACAGTAGTTGATTTTTTGCCGCCGAAAGACGGCCGTTTTAGTGTTACGGCAGTTGTCGGGCCAAACGGGTCAGGCAAATCTAATATTGTTGATGCAATTCGCTGGGTAATGGGCGAACAGAGCATGAAAGCGGTCCGAGGTAAAAAAAGTGAAGACGTGATATTTAACGGCTCGGAAACAAAAGGCCAAATGGGCGTGGCAGAAGTAGTGATGACGCTTGATAACAGCGACGGTAAAATTTTAAAAGATTATCCGGAAATTGTTGTTAGCCGCCGTCTGTACCGTTCCGGAGAAAGTGAATATATTATTAATAATAATCAGGTTCGGTTATTTGATATTCATCTGGTGATGGCGCAAGCGCAATTTGCCGAAGGATCATATGGTATTATCGGACAGGGTATGATTGACCGGATGCTTTTGCTTAGTCCGTCTGAGCGCAAAGATTTTTTGGATGAAGCGGCCGGGATAAAGGAATTTAAAATAAAACGTCATCAGGCGGAATTAAAGCTCGGCCGCACAATCGATAATATGGATCAGGCGGAGCGTTTAATGCAGGAAGTTGAACCGCGTTTGAAAATTCTTCAAAGGCAGGTTCGTAAGTTGGAAAAACGGCAGGTGGTGGAAATGGAACTCCGCGATACGCAGGAAAAATATTATTCCACCTTGTATTGGCGCAATAAAAAAGAGCTGGATGAAATTTCGGCTGCGTTAAAATTATCCGATGAGCGGTATGCTGTTTTATACAAGGATCTTAACGTTGTCCAAAATGAATTGGCGGATTTTTCCCGTTCGGCAAGCAGACAGGAAGTGTTTGCCGATTTGCAAAAAAAACACGAGGAGGCGGTAAGGTCAAGAAACGAGATAGATCGGCAAGCGGCAATTATTGATGGACAGATGCATGCCGAGTATGGCCGTGAAGGCAAACAGAATATTACTTGGTTGGAAAATAAGTTTAATGAATTAAATTTTCAGAAAGAAAAATTGGAATCCGATATCAGCTCATTAAACGTTCAGGAAGAAAAGACAAACGAAGATATTTGGAAGCTAAAAAAGAAAATTGACGACCGGTCGGCCGAGAAAGCGGAGCGCATGGTAAAAATATCAAGACTCCAGAGCGAGATGATTGAAGGGCAATCAGAGCAGAGTTATCTTCAGGCATCGGGTTTGTCAACGGTAAAAGCGGTGCTTGACGCAAGAACTCAGCTTGGAAAGATTTATGGAGTGGTGGCCGAACTTGGGGAAACAGAAGAAAATTATCGCCTGGCATTGGATGTTGCCGCCGGTGGAAATTTGTCTTCAGTGGTTGTTGAGTCAGACGAGGTAGCCAGGGCGTCAATAAATTATTTGCGTGAAAAACGATTGGGCATAGCCACTTTTTTGCCATTGAACAAAATAGCCGAACGGCCGGAAGACGCGGAAATATCCGTTCTGATTGGCGAGCAGGATGTTGTCGGGCGGGCAATTGATTTGGTGCGTTTTGATTCTAAATTTGCCAACATTTTTTCCCACGCTCTCGGCAATACTCTTGTTGTTAAAGACTTAAAAGCCGCCCAGCGCATTGGTATCGGCCGGGTGAGAATGGTTACTTTAGACGGCGACCTGGTTGAAAAGAGGGGTGTGATGAAAGGCGGTTGGCGCCGTGAGCGGTTTAACGCCTTAGGTTTTTCCGCAAAGATGGCGCTTGGCGCAGGGAACAGGCTGAAAGACTGCCAGCAGGAATTAACGGTGGAACAGCAGAATCTCCTGGATATTGAACAGGCGCTAGAAACAGTTAAGCGGGAATTGCAGACGCTTGAAATAAAAAAAGGATCAAGCGTGGCGAAAAGGCAGATGCTTGAAAGTGAAAAACAAAACGGGCAAAAGGAGCTTGCCCGGCTTGAACGAGAATTGTCTTTTTTCAAAATGAGTCCGGAAGAATTCGGTGTTAAGTTATCTGAATTAAATCGCGAAAAGGAAAAGATGGTTCTGGAAATGGAAGTAAAAACGAAAATTGTTGAATCGCTTGAAAAAGACATGCGAGTTTTCAATGAGAGAGAGGAAGAAAAGAAACAGCGGGTTTTTTCTCTTCAGGAAGAAATGCAAAAAAAGCAAAATGAGCTGAATCAGGTATCTTCAGAACGTAATGATCATAGGGTGCGGTTGGCCAGGCTTGAAACCCGCGCCGAATCATTGTCTGAAGAAGTGCAAAATGACATGAATGTTTCGCTAGAATCAATTATTGACCGGCGGTCAGACGACACAAGTGCGGAAGATGTTGAAAAATTAGCGGCTGAAATACAAAAATTAAAGTACCAATTAAATTTAATCGGCGGAATCGACGAAGAAGTGATCAGCGAATTTGAAACGACAAAAGAACGCTTCAATTTCTTATTTAATCAATTGACTGATTTACGTCAGGCAACGGATGACTTAACAAAAATGATTGTTGAGCTTGATGATCTGATGAAAACCAAGCGCGCCACCGCTTTTAGAAATATCAAAAAAGAATTTAATCGGTTCTTTAAAATATTGTTTGATGGAGGAACAGCGGACCTAGTTGAAATGTACGAAGAAGAAGTAGAAGAAGGTGAAATGTCCGGTGAAATGCCGGTGGAAACAATGGTTGAGACGCCGGTTGAAACCAATCAAAAAAAGAAGAAAAAGGAAAAGATTCTTGCCGGTATTGAAGTGATTGCCAACCCGCCCGGGAAAAAAATAAAAAGTTTGAATTCTTTATCAGGCGGAGAGCGCACTCTGACTTCAATAGCTCTTATCTGCGCCGTATTGAATTATAATCCGTCGCCATTCGTGGTATTAGATGAAGTAGAAGCGGCGCTTGATGAAGCCAACACCGTGCGTTTTACCAAAATTATAGAAGAATTGTCACGACATGCTCAGTTTATTCTTATTACTCACAACCGCGTTACCATGCACTCTGTTGACGCTCTTTTTGGCGTCGCTATGGCAGCCGACGGCGTCTCGCGTCTTTTGAGTGTAAACATGGAAGATGCTCCAGCAATGGCAGATTAGCGTCTGTTGACAAAAAAGCCCTTATATTGTATATTTATCACGCTCTCTAAGAGCCCGAGGTCCACGAAACCCGGGTTGAAACAGTCGGTTATATATAAAGATATTGATTATTTATGTTGATTATCCGTTTACAGCGCGTGGGTAAGAAGAAATTTCCGACCTACCGCATAATTATTTCGGAAAAAACCAAAGATACTCAAGGTACTTATCTTGAGAAACTGGGTACTTTTAATCCGCACATAAAAGAAAACCAGTTAAATATTGATGCTGAGAAAGTTAAATATTGGATTTCCAAAGGTGCGCAAATGTCAGAAACTGTAAATAATTTATTGGTGGAAAACAAAATTATTGAAGGGAAAAAAGCAAAATCTGTTTATTTGTCGAAAAAACGCAAATCAAAATTAGAGGAAAAGGATAAAGCAAAAGTTGAGGCGGCTGCAAAAAATAAAGCTGAAGCAGAAGCCAAAGCAAAGGCTGAAGAAGAGGCAAAAGCAGCTGCGGAAGAGGCGGTAAAAGTTGAGGCGGAAATTCCCACTGTGCAAGAAGAGTCTCCGTCTGAAGTAGTTGTTGAAGAAAAAAGTGAAACTGAAATTCAAGCGCCCGCTGCCGTAGTTGAGGAGCCAAAAGCAGAACCGGCACCGGCTGAAGAATCAGTCCCCGCTGTGGATGCTCCACCCGCAGAAGATGTAGTGGCTTAATTGGGGGATCTTGACGCACAGATACTTTACTGATATAATTGTACCAGAATCGTGGTGGCTTGCGCCGGTTTGTCAGTTCTGGCAGACCGCATGTCGAACAAGTTACCCGTTCATTAAAAATTAAGTTAGTCTCTATGAATAGCGATCAGCAATTTCTAGAATTCGTCGTTAAAGCGATTGTTAACAATCCGAACGATGTAAAGGTTGAACGCGTGATTGACGAAAGAGGAGTTCTCCTCACTTTGGATGTCAATCCGAGTGATATGGGTTATGTGATTGGCAGAAGCGGACAGACCGCCAGATCCATTCGCACTTTGCTCAAAATTGTAGGAGCGAAGAACAATGCCCGCGTGAATCTGAAGATCAATGAACCTGTCGGCGGACGCGGTCCAAGAACCGCTCGCGCTGAAGAGCCAGTTGATACCAGTGCAGTAGATAATCTGGATATATAAATTTTAAAAACCACCCCGGCAATTTGTCGGGGTGGTTTTGTATAGTATGCTGTGATAAGATATAAAAAAAGAAGCCACCGACTTCGGACGTAAGGGTGCCGTGGGGGTGGCGGTACCCATACTGGAGGTTGACCGTGTCGGTGGCTAGGCAAAAAAAGAGCTTTTACAAAGGAGAAAACGCACTTCTGTCGTTGTGCTCGGCCATCGCGGGTTTTTGCCCAATTGACCGCAATGTATATTCACACTAACATGATGCTAATGTTTTGTCAATGTTATTCCTATGAAATTTGATATATTAACTTTATTCCCGGATATTATATATAGCTATTCATCAGAGAGTATTTTAAAGCGCGCTCAAAAAGCCGGCTTGGTGAAAATCGCCGCATATAATTTTCGTGATTTTACTAAAGACAAACAGCATCATGTTGATGATAGGCCGTATGGTGGCGGTGCCGGAATGGTGCTTCAGATTCAGCCGATATATGATTGTTTAAAAAAAATTAAAGCCGTTAAAGGAAAAATCAAAAGAACAAAAATTGTAATCATGGATCCGGCCGGTAAAAAATTTGACCAGCGCATGGCCGAAAAATTTTCAAAATTGGACCGCCTTGTTTTAATCTGCGGACGCTATGAAGGTTTTGATGAGCGTGTTAATAAACTGGTTGATGAAAAAATTTCTGTGGGAGATTATGTAATTTCCGGAGGAGAATTGCCTGCCCTAACCATTGTTGAAGCAGTGGCACGATTGATTCCGGGAGTGCTTGGCAATGAAGAATCTTTGTACGAAGAAACTCATGGCGGAAAGGATAAAATACTTCGCGAATACCCGCAATACACGCGGCCGGAAAACTTTTTAGGACTGAAAGTTCCTAAGATATTATTATCAGGTGATCATGAAGAAATTTTAAAATGGCGAAAAAAACACAGTAAATAAGCCAAAAATTAGGTATTTTTTTATTTTTGCGGCGGTTTAGAAGAATGACTTTTACTATCCACAGGGCGGTGGATATCGCTAGCTCTTGACAAAAAAAGGCTATTAGTGTATTTTTAACATACTAAAAATTATTGAAACGGTCTTCATCTTTCAAACCAAAAAATATTTTTTCTAAGTCCGACCGAATGTAAACCGTCTAAGGCGGTGTTCAGGCCGAGAAACTGGAAAGAGAAAAGAGCAAGTCATGTTGGCTTTCTCTTTTTTCTTTCTTATTAAAATGTTATTCATCATCCACCGATAGGCGGACCAGAATAACAAAAATAGAAAGACGAACTTTGACAACATAAGTGTGACAAAAACCACACAAGAATCCCATCAACAGATCCGCTTTGCGGGGATGTTATGGGATATATCGTTTATTCCAAAACAATAACAACTATTATTTCTCCTTTGAAACGCTTGGCGTTTTTTGGAGAAAACTTCAAATTCTTATTAAGAGTTTGATCCTAGCTCAGGATGAACGCTGGCGGCGTGTTTAAGGCATGCAAGTCGCGGGATCGGCTCTTTATCACTTTTTCACTGACGCGTTTCGGTGGCAGAGTGATAGAGAGCACGGACCGGCAAACGGGTGAGTAACACATTGGTAACCCACCTCCGAGACGGGGATAGCCTGCCGAAAGGCGGATTAATACCCGATAGCAATGCGGGGACTCAAGTCATTCGCATTTAAAGCTACGGCACTCGGAGAGGGGCCTATGTCTGATTAGCTAGTTGGTGAGGTAATGGCCCACCAAGGCTTTGATCAGTAGCAGGCGTGAGAGCGTGACCTGCCTCACTGGGACTGAGACACTGCCCAGACACCTACGGGTGGCTGCAGTCGAGAATATTCCCCAATGGACGAAAGTCTGAGGGAGCGACGCCGCGTGCAGGATGAAGGGCTTCGGCTCGTAAACTGCTTTTTTCAGGGAAGAATTCGTGACGGTACCTGAAGAATAAGAGGTTGCTAACTCTGTGCCAGCAGCAGCGGTAATACAGAGACCTCAAGCGTTATCCGGATTTACTGGGCATAAAGGGTCCGTAGGTGGGATGGCGGGTCAAGGGTTAAAACTTCGCGCTCAACGCGAAGGCTGCCCTTGAAACTACCATTCTAGAGGATGGAAGAGGTAAGCGGAATTGCGGGTGTAGTCGTAATAAGCGTTGATATCCGCAAGAACACCAAATGCGAAGGCAGCTTACTGGTACATTCCTGACACTAAGGGACGAAAGCGTGGGGAGCAAACAGGATTAGATACCCTGGTAGTCCACGCCCTAAACGATGCGCACTAGGTATTGGCAGTATCGACCCTGTCAGTGCCGTTTAAAAAAGCAAATGCGTTAAGTGCGCCGCCTGGGGAGTACGATCGCAAGATTAAAACTCAAAGGAATAGACGGGGACCCGCACAAGCGGTGGATTATGTGGTTTAATTCGACGATAAACGTGGAACCTTACCTGGGTTCAACTACTAGCTGCGGTTAGCCAGAGATGGCTAATGCCTTCGAGGGTGCTAGATAGGTGCTGCATGGTTGCCGTCAGCTCGTGCCGTGAGGTGTACCATTAAGTTGGGAAACGAGCGCAACCCACGTCGTGTGTTAAATGTACACACGAGACCGCCCAGCTCTTTGCATATCTGTCATCCTGAATATATTTCAGGATCTAGATGCTGAAACTAGTTCAGTATGACAGGTAAATAGAGAGCTGGGAGGAAGGGGTGGACGACGTCAAATCAGCATGGCTCTTACGTCCAGGGCTACACACATAATACAATGGCCGGTACAATGGGTTGCCAAGTCGCGAGACGGAGCTAATCCCATCAAAACCGGTCTCAGTTCAGATTGCAGGCTGCAACTCGCCTGCATGAAGTTGGAATCGCTAGTAAACGCGTATCAGCCACGGCGCGTTGAATACGTTCTCGGGTCTTGTACTCACCGCCCGTCACACCACGGGAGTTGGCAATGCACGAAATCCCCACGACTTTTTGAGATTAACGCAAGTTAATTATAAATCGAAGAGTGGTGGGGGATGAATGCAGGGTCAATGACTAGGGTGAAGTCGTAACAAGGCATCCGTAGCGGAAGCTGTGGATGGATCACCTCCTTTCTGGAGAAACTCTTCGCGAAAGCGAAGCGATCTCAGTCGAGTTCTGATATAAGATTAATTTCTTATCGGAGCGGAGTAAACGATCAAGGTTTTTGTCACATTTGTGCTGTTAAAAAATTGACCGCTTTTTGCGGTCAATTTTATTTTTCCACATTTTTTACTCTTGATTATTTTTTGATTTTGTTGTATTATTTTTTCACAAAAGGGCGGCTAGCTCAGTTGGTTAGAGCGCCACATTGACATTGTGGAGGTCACAGGTTCGATTCCTGTGTCGCCCACGACGCAAGCGTCGTGATTGGAACACTGGGCGTTCCACTGACATCGTGAACTTGATAATAATTTATAAAAATGCTATTATTGTTCGCGAATTAGGGCAATTAGCTCAGATGGTTAGAGCGCGTCACTGCTAATTGCCAGGGAGTGATAAAATGAAAATTTATTTTCATTTTCCACGAGCGCCGCAATTATTCCGCCCGAAGGGACGCTAAGCGTTTCGAAGGGCGGTTAATGACGAGGTCATGAATTTACAACTTATGTAAAAACGGGCAATTAGCTCAGATGGTTAGAGCGCGTCACTGATAATGACGAGGTCGGAGGTTCGATTCCTCCATTGCCCACAAAACAACACACCTGGAACAGGTGTGTTGTTTTGTATAGTAGATAATAGATGCGCAGTAAAAATGTCCATCTGCTTATTGTGGTATTGACAAGAAAGTAATTTGGTGATATTTTAATTTGTCCGGATACAAATAGTGTTCATTCAAAAAAGGAGATTTTTTTCCATGGTTAAACATATAGCGATCTGCCTGATTACCATGTTGCTTTTCTGTTGGATTGCTTCGGCCGAAGAACGAATTGATTTCGCCCTTGAGACGGGCGTTCCAGACGACTTGCTGATAATTGCTCTGGACAAGAGCATTGAGCGGCTGGTGAACAAATTTGGAGAAAAACACTGGCTTTATGGCAAGAAAAATAGAGAACGCCATATTATATCCGAGCAGATCCTTACTTCGTCTAAACTTCACACTGTGCCTCCGTTTTTGGTGGTAACTGTCATCTATCGGGAAAGCAAATTTAATCCAAAAATGAAGGGTAAAAGAGGGGAGATTGGTCTGATGCAGACACATGGAGTCGCCATTAGTGGCTGTGACCTGTCAACCCCGGAGGGACAGATCGATTGTGGAACAAAATACATTCGCACTTCAATTGACTACTGTGGTGGCATATCATTATTGCGGGGACTTGCGGTTTACGCATCCGGCTATTGCGACCCCAATGATGAAGTCAAAAAGAAGATGGAGGACAGGCTGGATATGTACTTGTCACTTTGGCGAGATGCAAAAAATGATTTGACCGAAGGTCAGTTTTCCGTTGAGTTGGCTGCCAATGATTAAATCTTTTTTAGCCGATACTGCGTTTGTCTTGAGGCAATAACCGTGGAAATATATTCCGGCGTGGGTTCTAGCTGTTTTTGGCTAGTTCTTGCGCCGGAATTTTGTATTTCGCCATCCTTGCCAAAGGCGAAAAAGTAGTGTATATTGGTATAAGTGAAAAAATGAAATTTTCTATTTTTTTAGCACAATACAATACTATGGAAAATTCAAATGACAAGTGGGGTGAGATAAGGAAAAAAATATTGAAATTTTTGGCATCCGCCGGGTTATTTTTGTTTGAGATGGTAAAAATTGCTGTTTTAGCGGGTATTACCATCGGGTTAATTCGCTATTATCTGTTTAAACCCTTTTACGTTAAGGGCGCTTCCATGGAACCGAATTTTTTTGAAAAAGAATATCTGATAATTGACGAGTTGTCTTACCGGTTTCGTGAACCGCAAAGAGGAGAGGTAGTTGTATTCCGTTATCCGGAAAATCCGAAAGAATATTTTTTAAAGCGTATTATTGGTTTGCCGGGAGAGACGATAAAAATTACCGGCGGACAAGTGACAATATATAATTCCAATCATCCGGAAGGGGTGATGATTGATGAATCATATTTGCCGTTAGATTTAAAAACCGAAGGCGACAGAGTGATAAAAATCAGCGACACTCAATATTTTTTAATGGGGGATAACCGCCCAAATAGTTACGACTCTCGTCGTTTCGGGCCGGTTGACCGCAGTTTAATTGTCGGCCGTGCCTGGGTTAGAGGATGGCCGGTATCCAGAGCGCAAACATTTAAAGCGCCAGAGTTTAATATATAGCGCATTATGCCAATAAAAAAGTCAAAAGATAAGAAGAAGCAAGCGCTGAAAAAAAATAGAGAACAAAAGCCGAAAACAAAAAAGAAAGAAATTGACAGTAAGGATCACGGGCAGGCGGAAAAAGGAAAAAGGGCTTATAGCGTTTTACGGGGCATGCATGACATTTTGCCTCGAGAAGAAAAATATTGGAAGCCACTGTATCACAATGCGGAAAATTTGGCTGATCATTTTCAGTATGGACGCATAGAAACTCCGATAATGGAAGAGGTTGGCTTGTTTGTCAGATCACTCGGAAAAGGTACTGACGTGGTGGAAAAAGAAATGTATATTTTTGAAAATGATGAAATTGGGCGAGTTTGTTTGCGTCCGGAAGCCACTGCTTCGGTTGCTCGCGCCTTTATCAACGGCGGCATGTGGAATTATCCGCAACCGGTAAAGCTCTGGTATTGGGGACCGATGTTCCGCCATGACCGTCCGCAGGCCGGCCGTTATCGCCAATTTTTTCAGGTTGGATATGAAATTTTGGGAGCTGAAGACCCGGCTATGGATGCCGAATTGGTCTTAATTGCATTCAATTTTTATAAAGACATCGGCTATCCAGTGGAGATCAGAATCAACAGTATTGGTTTGCCGGAAGAGCGCGAACGCTATAAAAATGAATTGGCAAATTTTTATCGGACAAAGAAAAGTTATTTATGCGAGGACTGCCGCAAGCGTCTGCTAAAAAATCCTCTAAGACTTTTGGATTGTAAGGAAGACCAATGTCAGCCGATAAAAGATGAAGCGCCGCAAATAGTTGACTGGTTGTCAGATTCATCGAAAAGTTATTTTATGAAAGTTTTAGAACATCTGGATGAATTAGGAGTGCCGTACAGCCTGGATCCGACACTGGTGAGAGGGTTGGATTATTACACCCACACTGTGTTTGAGGTATATTCAAATATTCCGGCTGAAAATCCAGAGGAAGAAAAATCTCAAAGCGCGCTTGGCGGAGGGGGCCGTTATGATTTGTTGGTTGAAGAAATGGGCGGCCGTCCAACTCCCGCTGCCGGTGTGGCACTTGGGATAGATCGGTCCATAGCCATGCTCAAACAGTATGCTGAAAAAAATTCTTTAAATTTGCCCAAGCCGGTGTATGACATCTTTTTTGCTCAGCTTGGCGATAGGGCAAAAGGAAGAGCCTTAAAGATGATCAATGATTTGCGTTCCAGTGGTTTAAAAGTCGGGTTTAATCTGTATAAAAATTCGTTGAAAACTCAGTTGGAATTAGCGAATGACCTGAAAGTGCCGTATGCTCTTATTATCGGTCAAAAAGAGGTTCAGGAGGGCACTATCATCATTCGTGACATGGAATCAGGCATTCAGGAAATTGTAGATCAAAAAAAGGCGGAAAATATTGTAAAAAAGAAGCTTAAAAAATTTGACGATGGGGATAAATAGCAGTATAATAATAATGTTTAAATTATTAATAATTCTTAGAAACGGAGGTGAATTTTGTGTCAGAAATTAAACGAAAGAAAAACGAATCGTTTGAGGCCTTTATACGCCGCGTTAAAAAGCGTTGGCAACAGTCAGGTAAAATACTCCAGGTTAAAAAAATCCAATTTCACGAAAGCGAAAAAAGTCGCACAATGCGTCGAAAAAGCGCGTTGCACAAATTGGGAGTAGCCACAAAAATGGAGTATCTGAAAAAGATCGGCCGTCTGCCAGAGGAAAACAAACATAGACGTCGATAAATTTTATTTCTTCATTGCTTCCCATGCTTCAATGGATTAATAAACCTGGTAAAAATTTAAAAAAAGCCGCCACTATAGGAGGACTTATTTTAGTGGCGGTATTTTGTTTGTATTTTGCTTTTGGAAATATCGGCCAGGCGCAGGCCGGAGCGTTAAGTCAGGCAGATCCGAATGCCGAGTTGTTACAGGGAGTAACCAGCATCGAGGAGCCGCTTGGATTGCCTTCCACAGATATTCGCCAGATTGTAGCCAATATAATCCGGATTGCGTTAGGCCTTGTCGGAATAGTCCTTATTGTCATTATCATGTATGGAGGTTTCTTATGGATGACTGCCGGTGGCAACGAAGAACAAATTGGCAAAGCCAAGAAAATTTTGGTTAACGCGATAATTGGCTTAATAATTATTTTATCCGCTTACGCTATTGTTTTGTTTGTCATGAGGATGCTGGGTATTGGCGCTGGCGGAGGTGGAGCAGGAATACTTGCCGCACCAAATACACAAAATTTTCGCGGTAGCGGTGCTTTAGGCAGGGTAATAAAAGATCATTATCCAAACCGCAACCAAACAGGAGTGCCGCGCAATACAAAAATCGTGGTCACGTTTTTCAAACCGATTCAAATCAGTAATCTAGCACAAGATACAAATAATTCCGGCATAATTGGAGATTGTATCACAGCATCGCCATTCAATTGGGAAACGAGTTGCGATCAATTGATTTTGAGCAATGATTTAATAAATATTTCGGAAATAATTCCGGCAACTTCAACAACAGGCACGCCGACCTACAAACCAATTCGCGGCGCCGCTTTTATGGCCGCTTCATCTACTGACGCGACAACCGGTATTTCCGGTATCTATACTTTCGTGATCAGACCATATGATTATCTTGGTTCGGAAACTGAAGACGTCCCGTATATTGTACATTTAGGTAATGGCATCCAAAGGGACGATCCTGATCTGAACGTAAAAGGTATATTTGAAAGTAATTCAGGCGTTAAATATTATGAGTGGACTTTTATCTGCGGAACAGAATTGGATTTATCTCCGCCACACGTGACTGATGTTTATCCGACAGGCGAAGAATATAAAAATACAGTAATACAAATTAGTTTTAATGAAGCCATGGATCCGATCGGCGTTCAGGGTGATTTTGCGTTGTCCGGAACGGAAGGACAATACTTTTTGCAGAACGGATTTATTTACATGAAAAATAATAACAGCACTCTGCCGATAGGTTCATTTAATCTGGTAAATAATTACCAGACATTGGAGTTCACACCCAGAACACAGTGCGGAGTAAACGCATGCGGTGGTCCGATATATTGCATGCCGGTGTGCGATAAGGCGGGGGCGACATGTGAAACGGATAATTACGAATTATTACTGCGCGCGGCAGCAACTCTTACCACCAGTACTTTTGAATCTCAACCGTTTACCGGTGTGGCGGATATTTGCGGTAATGCATTAGACGGCAATAATGACGGTGTAGTAGATACTGCCCCGTTAACCGAACCGGTATTTAATAACCAAAAATTTGCTGACAACTATTGGTGGGGATTTAGTTTGATCGATGAAATGGATCTGATCCCGCCGATTATTTCTCAAACTGTTCCCGGTCCGGAAGCTCCGGAAATTGTCGGAGAAGATGAATGGAGTATGTGGTTTAATGAACGAATGCGCATCGATCCGATGTACACAATTGATATTGGTGAATCGCCGACTCCGGCTGAGCGTTGCGCTTGTTTCACTCAAAATCCTGATACAGGAGTTTGCATCGCTCTTCCTTCCAATCAGTGTATTTTAGATTTGCTTTGGAAAGTGCCATTCGTCAGTTTTACAACAAACACACCTATTACTAAAACAAATATGCGCCATGGGCCTTTCTTAGACGGACGCTTGCAATATTACATGCCATTGATCTCTTCAGCTGTTGAAGACGCACATTTTAATTGCCTGTTTCCCGGTCAGGGTCCTATAGAAGGTGCTTATATCACCGATAAATTGTCTTCATATTGCGGTACTGGTAGCACGGCATCGTGTTGTATCAAAAATGGCAGCAAAACATTTTGCTGTAATGCCAGCGACATGGTGAATAATGATAATAACAACGAAGTAACGGTTAACGCTTGTAAAAATAGCTTAGAATTTCCAGCAGATTAGTTAATAAAACATGATGCAAAAATTGAACTGGAAAAAATTATTACTGGTCACATTATTTTTAGCCGGTATCGGCGTGTTTTTGCTTGCCGCTGTTTCACTCGCACAGACAAATGTGCCTGATTTGGGACTGGAGCCTGTTGGTCAAGAATTGGGTTTGCCGGACACTGATATAAGAGTAATTGCCGCCCGCATTATTCGCGTGGCGCTTGGATTTTTGGGTATCATAGCGTTAGTTTTGATTTTGTATGCCGGTTTTGTCTGGATGACTGCCGGGGGCAATGAAGAAAATATCCAAAAAGCGAAAAGGATTTTAATGAACGCAGTGATTGGTTTGATTATTATTTTGTCCGCTTATGCCATTGTTAGTTTTGTATTGAGTTCTTTGCTTAGTGCGACTACTGGCGGTGATGGCGGCGGCGGAGGCGGTGGCGGCGGCGGCGGAGGATTTTCTAAAGTTTTTTATATTACCTCCATGCCAGGCAATGACTTCGGTTGTGGCGCGCGTAATTTGCACCCTGTAATCAGGTTTAATAAACCCGTCGATCTCACCACAATTGAAAACAATTTAGTATTAAGAAAAAAAATTGATGCGTCGCCGGCAAATGGAGAGTGGGTTTTTCAAGTTGTTAATAGTGTACCGATTACCAGCGCGGTAGTATTTAATCCGGTGGGTGATTGTGGTATTGAAGGTCACAATGATTGTCTTGATGCTAATTCTACGTATCAAATATTTTTTGCCAATGCAACAAATATCAAGAGCCAGTCTCCGGATATTTTGAACTTAAACTGCAATGTAGGCGATTACAAAAATCAATGCAAAAATGATCCGTCAGTCGAGTTTGCCACCGGTGATGGTGTTGATGTGGAAAATCCGACAATCACAATTATTAATCCTTTTGACGGCCAGAGTTTCGGTCAGGGTCAAAGCGTATCAGTAGAGGTGATTTTTACCGACAACTTTGGATTACAGGATTTGGCATTATTCATTAACAGCAGCAGTGTTCCTGTTGATACAGCGTCAATAACAGGATGCCAAAAATCAGGAACTTCAACATTGGTTTGGCCTACTGGGTCGTCTCCGACCGGCACATATGCACTCACTGCTTTAGCAACGGATTTTGCGGCAAATTACTCAACAGATATCCGTAATATAAGTTTAGTACCACTCCATTGTTTTGATAGTTTATTAAATTTTGGAGAAACAATAGCCGGACCGCCGGCTTGCGGAGATGGTTGTGGAAATTGTTCAGGAGAACCATGTACACAAAACAGCGATTGCGCCAGCGGCTGGTGTGAAGATGGAATTTGTATTGATAAAATCCGGATAAATTTATTTGACCCGCTAGATGGCGCGGCGAGTTCTACCTATGTGACGATATCAGGTCAATTTTTTGGCGATGATGGTGGGCACGTATATTTTACAAAACAAGGCGGAGGATGGACTGAAGCGTTTATTGTCAGTTGTGGAGCCGGTATTGATAATTGGACTCCGTATCAATTGGTTGTAAAAGTTCCGCCGAATGCGGACGATGGGCCGATTAAGGTTGCGCATGCCAGCGCGCCTTCAGACGGTTCTGACGATATCACCAGAAGATATACTGATATCACCGATGACACTTCTTGGGGTTATTATAAAAATTTCAACGTTAACGATGTAATCAAACCGGGTCTTTGTGCCCTCATCCCAAGTTATGGTCCTCCGTATAGCTCCACAACATTAATTGGTGAGAATTTTGGCGCCACCAACAATTCGGCGCAAGACAAAGTAATGTTCAGTTCTTCCACGGCGTTGATTCGCGATTGGGCCAGCCGAACTGTCACAGCGCGAGTGCCGGCGCTTGGCACCGGTCCGGTGGCGGTAAAAATACTTAATGAAGGAGAAGAGAGTAACGCCGTGCGATTTGATGTTAGAGAATCACTTGATAATGATACACCGGTGATTGAAAGTATTAATCCTGAAGACGGAGCGAAGGGCGAATATATTACTATTACCGGCAAGAATTTTGGAAATAATGTCGGTAAAGTATTGTTTAAATTTGAAGGCGAGGGTGAAGCAAAATATGGAAGTTTTGATTTTCCGGCTGATTGTGAGGGTTCTACATGGTCAAACAATCAAATCATAGTTAAGTTTCCCGAAGACGAACCTGTGGTCGTTGACCATGATTATTCCGTTCAGATTCAACGTTCCAGCGACGCGAAAATTGGGCCGATTGGCGCGTACTTTCAACTTCACAGCGGAAATCCTGCTCCGGGTATCTGTAAATTGAGTCCGAGTTCCGGTCCGGTGCCGTTTAACCCGAGCAGCTCAATGAAGATTTACGGTGAATATTATCAGCGCGGCGGTTCAACATCAACGCCGTATTTTTGGCAATTGGAAGCATCAACTACAACGATAGAAGATCGCGTTGAAGCCACTGATATTATTCAGGAATCTGATCAGCAGGCAGAGCTAAGGCCCCCGGAAGATTCTCAAACCGGTCCGGTAGTAATGCACCGCGCTTCTGAAAATAAAACAGGCAACAGTCTGCCGTTTACCGTCTACAATTGTGTTGAAAATAATAATATATGCTATTCACCCGGCACCCGTTGCTGTACCTCCGGAGCTGATGCGGGTGCATGCAAATTAGAATTTGATTTATGCGCCGGGCAAACGAGATCTACGGGTTATATGTGGCGGTTTAGTACCGGCCCATTTCCTCCGGTACCGAAAGTGATGGAACGCTGTGACGCGGGAACAGACGCCGGAGAAAATTTACCATCCCCATCGCCGGATATTCGTTGGACCGGGCTTGGCAATTTTGATCATTTTAATGCCTGCAGGACATCGCTCGTAAATATTGAATTTACCATGAAAATGGATCCGGCGACTATCAATGCTACAAATGTGCAAATATTTAAATGCGTCAGCTCCAGCGTTACCACGACTTTTGCTAATGACATTAACACTTGTACGCATGACGGTGCCGCTCTTATTATGGCGGATGGAAGTTATGAATTGGATACGGGTTCCGGAGGAGAATTTGGCGACACAAGTTTTATGCAGATGATACCATCAGCATTGCGTTGGGCTGACAACACATGGTATCAAGTCGTCTTAAAAAAGGGCGTTAAATCTCTGCCGAGCCAGTATGAATACAAAGGTGAGATTAAGACATTACCTGCTCAAAATTTAACCACTAATAATCCTTGTGGTACAGATACTGCGTATTGTTTTATTTTCAAGACTGATACGCGTGATTGTAAATTAAATAAAGTGGTTGTTACTCCTTACACATACTGGACTTCCATTTTAGAGTCGCCAATTAAGTACAGAACTATAAAAAGTAATGCCGACGATTTAGGTTCAACATTATATTACAAGGGTAATGGTTTAAGCGACCAGCATTGTATCATGATGGATATGAGGAGTTTTAATTGGAGTTGGGATACACAGCGCCCTCCATATTCAATGATTTATGGCACGAGCACTTTACAAAAATCGCAGGCCACGGCATTAGCAAATACTGTAGCGGTTGGGCTTGCAGATCCGGAAAACGCAGTGATGATAAGAGCGACTGCAAGTAGGGGAGGTATTGGAAGTAGCGTGGAGCCACCATTGGTTGATCCGACCCTTTTTCCAATGGCAGGTTGGTGGAATTTTGATGAAGGTGGTACAGAAATAACTGATATTAGTGGAAATGGACATAACGGAGTAATTCAAGGTCCGGCAACATTTGTGCCGGGAAAAATTGGTTCCGCAATATATTTAAATGGTTCCGGTAATTATGTTCCGTTGGAGAGCCCATTGTCTTTACCGGGCGGGCTATCATCCCGCACAATGTGCGCTTGGGGAAAACCGGATGATATTTCCGGCGGATGGCGCTGGATGATGGCGTATGGCAGGGGAGCGTCCGGACAAGCAATGTTTATCGGAATGAACGGTACTAGTCTTGACGGCGGTGCGTATGGCGGCGGATATGACATCATTGTTAATGATTTTTGGTCGGCCGGTGTTTGGCGGCACATATGTTTAACCTATAATGGCAGTGTTGCAAGATTATACGCTGATGGGTCTGAAATTGGCCACTTAAATGTTGGTTGGAATTTACAATTACAAAAAGCATATATCGGCGCCCAAGTACATTCGAGTGCCAATGAGTTTTGGAAAGGCGCGATTGATGATTTAAGAATTTTTGACTACGCGTTGTCCCAGGAAGAAATCGTTGCTCTATATGAATATGGAAATAGCGGTGGGATTTTGGGCGGAGGGGGCAGTGTCGAATATGAAGAAAAAATGGGACAGAGTCCTCTCACAATTGATTTATCTCGTCCGAAAGTTGTGGATTACTGGCCGAAATGTTTAGAGGCTTGCACCAATGCTGAAATTGGAGCCAAATTTAATGTGATAATGGCCAACGCAAATATAGAAAATGCGGTAAAACTTGTCCGTTGTTTGGATGAAAATTGCGCGTCAACTGTTCCGGTTGGGGAGATAAGCAAAATTATTGATTCTGCCGACCGTCGTTATATTAAATTAAATTTTGGCATATTGGGTGGAGAACTGGCGACTGATACTGTTTACGCCGTAACTTTATCAACCACCGGTACAAGTACGGCAATATCAAATTATCAACTTTGGTCGGGAGCAAGCGCAACGGATGAATACGCTAAGGCAAAACCAATGCAAGAGGAATTTATCTGGCGTTTTAAAACAAAAAAAGAAAAGTGTGTTTTAGACAAGGTCAATATTATCCCGGCTCTCTTCCAGGCGGTTTTCATTAACGACAGACATGTATATTCTTCTGAAGCTCGTTCCGCCCCGGACGCATGTGATCCAAAGGGACAGAAGCTGGATACATGGACAATTGATTGGGACTGGTCTTCTTCTGCTTCGGATGTTGCCACGGTTCAAGAATTTAAAACAAAAGGAAGAAGTCCTGTGTGTAATAATAACTGTGTAAGAAAAGGAAGTGATATAACTTCTGACGCTTTGACGTTTGAACCGCTGTGCGGGAATGCAAGCGTGGAGGCAGGTGAAGATTGCGACCCGCCATTTATCAGCGTTGTCGGAAGTGTCACTACCACTGCTTGTACATTAAATTGTTTACGACCGGGCAATGAGTTTACGGCGACTTGTGGTAATGGCACAGTAGAACCTCTTCTCGGTGAAGAATGTGATCCGGCTGACGATGCTACAAAAGTCGGTTGTTCAAAAAATTGTTTGCATATCGGTTCAGTGGCGGCTACCGGGGCTGAAGATGTAACAGCCTCAATTTGCGGTAATGGGAAAATTGGTATGGGTGAAGAGTGTGATTTAGGCATGGCGGTTGATTATACAAAATCAACGTCTTCATTATATTGCTCTCCGTATTGCTTGCATCTTGGAACAAGTTTATCTTCCGGATGGTGCGCGAATAATACCAGCACTCTATTTGGCCAGGTTGAATATTTATCCGCTTGCGCAAAATCAAAAAGCCAATGCGGAGATGGTATACGCGACCCGTCTGAAGACCCGGGCTGTGATTGCGGAGAGGGAAATGTGCCAAATTCAAGCCACATGTGCGTTTGTAACGGTGTAATGATATCGGCTAACGACCTTGACCAATGTCTAAAAGTAAATCCCGCCTGCTCTGCAAAATGTCTCGGCAATTCTCGTTTGCTGGCTGAATGCAATCCGTTGTCTACTACTACTGTTGGTGGCATTACAGTTGTTCGCGCCACCGAAGGATGTGGTGACAATTCTCAATATCAAGGGTCATCTTTAATGTATTCCGTACCATCCCTTTGCGGTGATGGTATTGTCGGAATTGGCGAGGAAAATGATTGTGAGTCAGGATTTTTATTTACTCACTCGCTGACTGACCCATGGACACTCGCTACCGGCGTCGGCCTAGGCGCGGTGGTGACTTCGTCAAGCGGTATTCCTTCACAGGTAACCAATATTCAAGGAACCGGTTCGTCAACTGTTAACAGTAAAAATTATCAAAAATCCGGAACCGGGAAATTTGAAATTATTTGCGGGTACAGCACGGATATTGAATGCCAAGATTTACTCGGCGACGAATACGGTTTAGCGAGCAATTCTTGCTGTATGCCGCGGCCGTGGCTTATCAGTACGTATCCGGATAAAAATGATATAAATCCGCCGTATGATATTTGTCCCAACACATATATTGAAGCTAAATTTAATCATCTTATAGATGAAAACACACTGATAAATCAAATATATGTTGCTCGAGGCTACACAACTCCTTCTTGTCCAACCGGCACAGTTGATGTAACACCGTTTGTGTCTGATTATGAAATTTTGGTCATTGATAAAGGGCCTTGGTACAAGCGTTTATGGCACGGCATTGTTAATTGGTTTGCCAGAATTTTCGGCGACGAAACATCTGCCGCGCCGATTGAAATTACCGCCACAAAATATTGTTCCGAAGGAGTTCTTCCGCCGGCAAAAGTTGCAGTTGAGGGATCAATGTCCGGCGCTAATACCACTTCCAGCGTAATGATACGCTTAAACACTCCGCTTGCCACTAGCACTGATTATGTGGTTATTTTCCGGCCTGGTGTTAAAGACGTGCGAGGGGTAAGTGTTGCCACTTCAACACAATGGAAATTTATTACCGGTCCGAAAATATGTGAGTTAAATCGGGTGGCAATTAACCCGGACAATTATATGTTTAACCGATCCGGCAGTTCAAGCAGTTTTGTTGCCAGTTCAAGCGCTATAAACGGGCAGTCAATTCAGCCGGTAGAAGGATACAGATGGGAATATGAATGGAGCCCGATGCAAAGCGATGTGGTATCGTTAACCAACACCACGGACACAATAAATATAGTGACCGCAAAAAATAGAAACGGTGAGCTGGATCTTCTGGCAACAGCGAAATTTACGGAAAATTGGTTTTTCTTTGATTCGCCGTCGTTATCCGGTAAATCACGTATAGTTGTATTTCTGTGCGAAAATCCATGGCCGTCTTCTTCAACCATAGATTTTCCGTTTAAAGAAATTGAATACGATTTCACCACATATTATTGTATGGACAAAGGCAGTCCGGGATTTGCTGATGACATGCCTTACGTAACTTCTTCACGTGTGTGGATACAGGAAACGAATCCTTTTAAAAAGCGATATTTATTTACGAATTCCGATAATAAAGATGCCATTGGCATGCAGGTGTTTTATAATCCGGAACATTTGTCTGTTAGCGAGTGGTATACCGCTCAGGGTTTTCGCGGGAATATGAATTCACTAAAAATAGACGGCTATGACGCGATAAGCGATGGAAATAATTATTATGTTGATGCTTTAAGCTTTTCCAATGCCAATAATATCTATTCAAATATTTATCAATTCAGTATTAACAATGACGCCACTAATGATGGTAAGGAGATATTTAAACAGATGATGGAGAACATTAAATTTAACAGCGGATTAATTAATGATAAATATTGCGCTGTCGGTTATGGTCCAATGGATACCGTTCGCTATGATATGGCCTGTGAAAGCGATTTGGATTGCCTCGCTAACATGGAAGCGTTTAAAAAAGTTTATCCAACTTCAACTTTAAGTGCTTATAATTGTTTAAATCAAAAAGATAAGTTGCAAAGAAATTATCAGCGGTTGAAAGATATGAGACAGGCGGTTTCAATAATAAATTATGGCAGAGGAGCGATTGCTGTTTTGCCGATGGATAGTGTGAATTATGGAAAAACGCCGGATATCACAAAAAAGGGAAATGACCTGACGATCACCGATTCAAACGGAATATCACTGGTCGGTGGCGCTTTAAAACTATCCGGCTCCGGCCGTTTAGAAACAGAGGCGTCTATAGGATTAATGGTCGGCTCAAAATCATTTACCGTGACCGGTAAAATAAATACAGTATTGGATGAAGCTACTCGTTTAATGCGAATTACTAATAGTACCGGCGATGGTATGAGTTTGGAACTATCTAATGAAGGGAAAATGACTGTGTGTAATGGTCCAGAAGTCGGTACTATGTGTATATCGCCGGCTAGCTGTTCAACCATGCCGTCATTAAACGATGGATCTTGGCATAATTTTGCATTAGATTTTACTCAGTCATCACCTGATAAAATAAGGGTTTATATTGATGGAGAATTGGCCTGCAGCAGCACCGGATCATTCCCCAGCATGCCATCATCAGCTAAATTAGTAATTGGTGGCTATTCTAGTGACAATATATTTGATGGTTCTATTGATGATCTACGAATTTATACACGTGATTTGTCCGAAGACGAAATATCCGCCTTATACGCAAATAATTTACCATATAAAGGCAGTTATCCGACAATAAACGAAAATACATATCTTAATGGGCAGGCAATTAGCGTCTGGGATAATTCTTGGACACAGCTTGGGACGGAAGCGGGTATGTCATTACCGATTGATCCGATAAACAGGCTGGTGCAAAGCGGCACCTGTTTCCAAAAGACCGGTATTTCTTACAGTGCGTGTTACAAAGATTCAGATTGCGCCGTTATACCGCAACTTAGTAATAGACAAAGTTATTGGTCGGCTGATTATGAAACGACCGATGAAGGTGTTTTGAAAAATAATGCTGCCATTGAGGGTTCTGTAGATTATGGCGATGGCAAAGGGCACGGCAAGGCCTTTGAATTTTCCGGTGATTCAACAGCAAAAGTCATGGCAGCGCATAATAATGCATATAATAGCAGTCAATTCACTGTTTCCGCCTGGATTTATCCGACAAAAAAGAATACGGCCACAATTATTAAACATGGAGGTACGGATGGTAATGGCATTAGCCAGGGTGGTTTTGCTCTTGAATATAGCGGTTTTTGGACCGGTGTCGTCGGCTCAAGCGTTGTCACCAGATTTAATAATGGAACAGTCAGGTTTGCTTTTTTCACCACATCAACATCAGAGACTAAATATTATTCTTTGGATTCAAACGGCACGCCTTTAACTCTTAATCAGTGGCACCATATTTTGGTAAGATTTGATGGCAATGGCACTGTCTATATGTATATTGATGGCGTCAACCAGAATACGCAAATGAGATTGCCAAATGGCGCGCTGTTCACGATTGACCCGGGTGATCCGTTTCCACAGATGGCTGCTAATACCGGTAATATTGAAATTGGTCAAAGTTTTAACGGCAAGATTGATAATGTGGCATTTTATGATTCTTTATTAATAAATTACGATCCAAATAATGAGGTGAACAATTTATACAAAGGGCTATGCATATTACACGATCCAACTACTGGCTGGAGTGCTGAAGATCGCCGGTTTAGCTTTGCCTGCAATACCACTTCATACGCATATAGATATCAATACGCGAGTTCAACAGGTGCGTTTTTGCTGCGGGCTAATATGGAAAAATTCGCGAATATCTGGCCAGGCAATATGAACACGTTTAACAATGACTTCTTCGGCGGTTATGTGGATATATCAACCGGAGTTTGTGCCGGAAATAATGAAATTTCTTCGCCGTACAATTTAGTCTGCGGAGACGGTGTGCTTGGCGGAACGGAGACATGCGACCCGCCGGGAAAAGTTGAAATAAATTCGTCTCTTTGTCCGGTTGGTCAGGCAATTAAGAAAACATGTTCTAGTAACTGTACCTGGGGAGCAACAACGAATATTAATTGTTATTTGGCCACTGGTGGTTCTTGTGGAGACGGCAAATTGCAGACAGCAGCAGGTGAGAAATGCGATGATGGAGCGTTGAATGGCCAGAGCGGGCGGTGCGCAACTGACTGCCAAGGCACTGTAAATACTTGCGGTAATGGGACTCTTGATGTAAGCGAGTTTTGCGACACTGTAACGGCCACGGGACAGTGCGAATTTATGCCAGGTGTAGAGCGAGAAATTGATCCGAAAGGCGAACCAATGTTTTATTTTTTGGTGGATTTGACTGGGACGATGGGGAGTGCTTTTCCCGGCGCTCCGTCCCCGGGGACAAGAGTAGCTATGGTAAAGTATTCACTGCCTCTTATTGCTGAACGTTTTAGTAATCCTGATTCGCGAGCTAAAATAGGAATCGGATCATATAATTGCCCCGTTAATTCTTTTCATAATAAAGATTGGCTGCCAGGTACTAAGGGATATTTCACGTCTTCTCAAGTTCAGACAGCTATTTCGACCATGGTTCAGCAAACTGGACAAAATACCGACAGCGTTTTTGACTGGTTCAGGTATACAATTTTACCGATACTAAAAAGCGGAGTAGACGATGGCAAACCAATTAACCTTGTTTATATTACCGATGGAGGCAAAGCGGGATCGTGCACGCCTTATGGCGCTTTGTGTCCTACTGATAAAATTGCCGCTTTGTACAATGACTTAGGAGTTGTTACGCATATTATCGGAGTTGGTAATGTAGTGGAATGTGACCGTGAAATTATGGCAAACGCGGGACATGGACAATATCTTCAAATTACTGAGGGCGCTGACTCATTAGCTGAGGCAATGATTGAAATATATAAAAAACCCTGCGAACAATATTCGCAGTATAACGGTTATTCCTGTCGTTGGGACTGTAAAGGACCTGGCGGATATTGTGGTGATGGAATTTTGCAATTTGAAAGTGGCGAGCAATGTGAAGCTGACCAGTCGTGTACAGTGTCTCCGGGCGGTGAATCTGGAATGCAGAAATGCGAAAGTTGCCAGTTGGGTGAGTGTGAAGCGATTGTTGAAGTTGAAGTTCCGGGACAGTGCGGGAATGATATTGTAGAGGAAGAAGAGGCCTGTGATCGCGGTGATATGAATGGTGAGGCTTGTAATCCTTTATATCCGCAAAAGAAATGCACTTATTGTTCGTATGATTGCCGAAATGTAATTACTGTTGATAATCTTTGTGGAAATGGTTTTCTGGACTCAGGAGAAGTGTGCGACCCTGAACATTGGTTAACCAATGGTTATAAACGTCAATATTTTATGGCTGATCATTGCGTACCGTGTAAAAATGATTGTTCGGGCTGGGATTATTCCATTGCCGAAGATAACACTCCGCAAAGTAATTGTGCGGATATTTGGGGATATTGCGGCAATGGCATAAAGGAATCGGTTTATTATGGGGAAATTTTGACGCCTTTTGAAAGTTGCGATGGAACCGATGGAGTAAATAATTGTCCTGAATGCTCGGAAACTTCCCCGGCTACTCCATTTAAGAAATGTAATTTTAATTGTTCATGTGGTTGTTCCGCTTTTATGCCTTTCTTTTCAATGTAATAATAAATATTAATATTTTTTATGTTTGACGATATCCCAAACAAAAATTCCAACCCACCGCAAAATTTACCTACTGAACCGGTTGATATGTTTGCTGGCGTGGAAGAAGGCGGAGAACCCACGCCCGGAACGCAAGGTCCTTCAGCTCTTGATGCCGGTATACTCAGAAAAAAGCCGGCTGGAATGCAGGTACCCCCCGCAGAAATTGCTCAAGGGGGTGAGCCTACGGTCTACTCTGTTAAAGAGCCGGTTTTAGGAAAGGTAATTGGTTTCTTTATTTTTTTGATTGTTGCCGCTGGAGTGGGATATGGCGGCTGGCGCTTATATTCTTACTTAACTCAAAAGAGCGACTCATTACCGGCAGAGACGAATAATTTGACTGAACAGCAAAATCAGACTCCGGTTTCAGAAGAGCCAGTTGAAGATCTGTTTGGAACGGAACCGGCTACGCTTTTTGATACGAGTACTGAGTCGATGATGACAAGTACCGAAACGGGAAATGAGCCTATAATATTCGGAGAGGCGATCGATACAGATAAAGATGGTTTAGATGATACACGGGAAGAAGAGGCCGGAACGGATATGTCTAATCCGGATACAGATGAGGATGGTTTGACTGATGGTGATGAAGTGATTATTTGGAAAACCAATCCTTTAAATCCTGATTCCGATGGTGACAGTTATT
This sequence comes from Candidatus Magasanikiibacteriota bacterium, assembly GCA_963802255.1. Classification (GTDB taxonomy): domain Bacteria; phylum Patescibacteriota; class Patescibacteriia; order Magasanikbacterales; family GWA2-37-8; genus JAPLWQ01. The sequence continues at coordinate 314,305 of CAWDHY010000001.1, forward strand.
TAGATGGTGATGAGGTCAGGCACGGATATAGCCCACTTGGTCCCGGAAAGTTGTTTAATGATTCAAGTACTGTAACAAGTTCGGTTGTCACTTCAACGGCTACCACTTCTACCGCCGAGGATGACATTATTAATGAGACGCCGGAATTATAAAATATGTTTGGAAGTAAGGAGAGTAAAAATTTAGAAATGCCGGAAACGAATATACCGGTGGTTACAATGCCGCGTGATTTTTATGCAGGCGCGAATCCAACGGTTAAATTCAAAGAAGTTGAACAGACGGTAGATTTGAAAAAATTTACCGGTGTAAAAGAGCATGAAAAAAAGGCCTTTCAATCGGCAACGGCTGCTCAAGGAGCGGCAAACTTACTTTCTAAACGTTGGATATGGGTTGTGGGGAGTACAGTCTTGTTTTTGTTGTTTGCCGGAGGAGCGGGCATTTATTACTGGTGGCAAGGGCGGGCTAAAATTGTTAGTCCGACACCTGTGTTACCGCCTATTACTGCTCCTGCAGTCGTAGAAGAGCCTGTGACGCCTGTTGTAACCGAACCGGCTACAACAACGCCGGAGCCTGAAATTCCGACAGTAACAGAGCCAGGCCTGGAATTTCCATCAAAATTATTAGCTGAAAGCGTTGATTTTGACTCAGATAAAATCAGCGACATGGCGGAAGAGCTTTTTGGGACAGATCCTTCAAATGCTGACTCCGATAATGACTCTTATCAGGATGGTCACGAAATATATTATCTTTACAATCCGAATGGAGAAGAGCCAAAAACCTTGATTGACTCCGGTTATGTCAGGAATTATATTAATTCGCGTTTCGGATATGAGTTGTATTATCCGGCAAATTGGGCGATTGGCGCGGTTGATGTTGAAGGCAGACAGGTTCTTTTCAGTACACTAACCGGAGAAAATATTGAAGCGAGAGTGTTTGATTTGGCTCCCGGCCAGACGTTTGGTGAATGGTTTGCATTCAATGCCTCGCAGGAAAACGCCGGTGATTATTCAGAGATGTCAAGCAGGTTCAATGCGAACGCGATAATGCGCAACGACGGTTTGGTATACATTTTTTATGACAATCAGCGTGTTATTACCTTGCTCTATCATACCACCGGTTCAAACACAGTTAATTATAAAGTTGTATTACAGGTAATGGCGCGTAGTTTAAAAATTGGCGAACCGATTTCGCCTGCCATGAGGCCGGCGGAAGAGCTGGAAATGATGCCTGAAGATAAATTTCCGGAAGAAACAGCAACCGAAAATGTTGAAGCTGAGGAGCCGATAGGAGCAGTGGGAGATGAAGAAGAAATGACGGTTCCCGCGGAAAGTGATGTGATGACGACCACAGAAGAATCACCGGAGCCGGAATTATGATAAAAATTATTTTTTTTAATGAAAATAAATATACGGTTGCAGAAAGTTTTGTACAAAAAATTGCTATGGTGGCGGCAAGCCACGAAAAAAAATTATCCGGGATCATTGAATTAGCACTTGTAGACAATTCAAAAATTCGTAGTCTTAACCGGATTTGGCGCGGAAAAAATAAAATAACCGACGTACTGTCGTTTGCCTGGACTGAAGAGAAAAAAATTACCGGAGAAATGTTGGGACAAATTTTTATTTCATACCCAAGAATATTGAAACAGTCAAAAGAGTATAATGTGCCGGTGAAAGAAGAATTGGCAAGAATGATAACGCACGGGTTATTGCACCTTGCCGGTTATAAGCATGGTCAAACGAAGAATGCGAAAAAAATGTTTGCTTTACAAGAGGTAATATTAACGAAAGTATTACAATAATTTATGTCAGTAAAAAGATTTGCTCAAAGTTTTAAGGATGCCATGAATGGTATTCGTCACGCGTTTGAAAATGAGCAAAATTTTCGTTTTCAAATGATAGCCGGATTGGTCGTTTTATTTTTTGCCGTCTGGCTTCCCATCCGTGAATCAGAGCGACTATTGATTGTCATCATGGTTTTTATGGTATTGGTGATGGAATTGCTTAATACGGCAATTGAGTTGTTTATTGATCTGCTTAAACCCCGTCTGCACCATTATGCCAAAGCGGTGAAGGATATTATGGCGGGAGCGGTATTTTTGACGTCATTTGCGGCTTTAATTGTCGGAATAATAATATTTGGACCATTTTTATTTTCACTATTTAAGTAAAGCGTTCACAACGTCGGATAAAAAATGTATACTGTAGCTATGTCAAGAAGAGATGAAAATATTATCGCCGGTTTGGACATTGGCTCGTCAAATGTCCGGATGGCTGTTGGTAAAATTACGGACCCCGGTTCGGAAGATGAGGCGCTTCAGATTTTGGGTTTGGTGGAAGTACCGGCTGAAGGAGTATCGAAAGGTATCGTTACGAGCATAGAGGATGTTGTATCCTCTGTTTCGTCGTGTCTTGAAAATACGGAACGTTCTATTGGAGTGCCCATTGAAAGTGTTTGGCTGGGCATCTCGGGGACTCAAACAATGATTCAAAATAGCCGTGGCTACGCTGCTGTGGCAAAATCCGACAATGAAATTACGCCAGCCGATGTTGAACGGGCATTGGAATCTTCCCGTTCCGTTTCCACGCCATTAAATTATGAGATATTGCATGTTACTCCGCGCAGTTACAATGTTGACGGTCAGGGAGGTATTAAAGACCCGGTGGGCATGACTGGTATGCGTCTTGAAGTGGATACAAAGATTATTCTCGGCCAATCATCACAAATAAAAAATTTAACCAGGGCTGTATATCGGGCGGGGCTGGAAATTAATGATATTGTGTTATCACCATTGGCCGTTTCAAATTTATTATTAACTTCAAGGCAGAAGGACCTCGGCGTAGTCATGATTAATATCGGTGGTCAAACGACAAGTATTACTGTCTATGAAGAGAGTGACTTGCTTCATTCCACTTCATTGCCGATTGGCTCTGCCCATATTACAAACGATTTAGCTGTCGGTCTGCGCGCCTCAGTTGATGTGGTTGAAAAATTGAAGGTTGAATACGGGGATTGTTCGTCCGATGCATACGGCCGGGGAGATGAAGTTGATTTGTTTGAACTTGGTGCGACAGAACATGAACTTTTTAAACTTAAAGATGTAAGTTCAATTATTGAAGCAAGGGTGGAAGAAATTTTTTATTTGGTTGACCAGGAGCTTAAAAAAATTCATCGGGGCGGATTATTGCCTGCCGGCGCAGTACTCACCGGGGGTGGGTCAAAATTACGGGGAGTTGTCGAAGAGGCAAAGAAAAATTTGCGCTTACCTGCCATAATGGGTTATCCGCTCGGATTGGTTGGATCGGTTGATCAGGCGAATGACCAGGGGTATTCAACCGCTATTGGGCTTGTTAAATGGGGGAGCGAAATGCTTTTTCAAAATACGCGTTCCCGGTCTGGGAAGGGCGATATATGGGGTTCGTTAAAAAAGTCTTTAGGTTTTAAGGGCAGATTAAAAAAGACGATAAGTTCGCTTATTCCGTAGTACTGCGATTTTTCAGTGTATTTTTGAAAGAATGATTGTCTAATAAGTTTATACCCAGTGTTTACAGGGCGTTTCAACGCATTATTAAGGGTTGACACTAAAGCTTAAAAAAATGTACAATACATAGCGAAGTTTATCTTCGCTATTTTTCATTAATACATTGAATACATAAATTGTTCATCCTGTAAAATAATTCGTGAACCACGGATTGCCCTTTTGGGTAATAATCAGGATGTTATTAAAAAAATATATGCCACAAGTAAAACCGGATATTGAAACATTTGCAAAAATTAAAGTTGTCGGTGTCGGCGGTTCCGGCGGTTCAGCCATCAACAGAATGATGGCTGCCAGAATCAGAGGAGTTGATTTTGTCGCCATGAATACCGATGTTCAAGATTTGCATCATAATCTTGCTCCACAAAAGCTTCATATTGGAAAATCAGTGACCAGAGGACTTGGAGCGGGTATGGATCCTGAACTTGGCCGTCGCGCGGCTGAAGAATCGCAGAATGAGATTAGAGAAATATTAAAAGATGCCGATATGGTTTTTGTGACTTGTGGCTTGGGTGGAGGCACCGGATCGGGTGCATCTCCGGTTGTTGCGGAGGTAGCCAGGGAACTCGGGGCTTTAACTGTGGCGGTTGTTACCAAGCCGTTTGTTTTTGAAGGCCATAAACGAAGTGATATCGCCGATAAGTCATGGGATAATCTGGTTAAACATGTTGACACAATTATCACCATTCCGAATGACCGGATAAATCAGGTGATTGATAAAAAAACATCAATGTTGGACGCGTTTAGAATTGCGGACGATGTTCTTCGGCAGGGTGTTCAGGGAATTTCAGAGTTGATCACCATGCATGGTGTGATCAATGTTGACTTTGCGGACATTAAAACAATTATGAAAGATACCGGGTCTGCCCTTATGGGTATTGGAATCGGTTCCGGAGAGAACCGGGCCGTCGAAGCGGCAAAAGCCGCTATTTCCAGTCCGCTCCTGGAACTTTCTATTGACGGGGCAAGGGGAATTCTTTTTACCGTAACCGGCGGTAAAAATTTGGCAATGAGCGAAGTGGAAGATGCGGCGAAAATTATCACTTCTTCGGCTTCTGAAGACGCAAAAGTAATTTTTGGCGCTATTATAGATGAAACAATGACAGATAGTATAAAGATTACTGTAATCGCCACCGGTTTTGATGACCGGCGCCCGGTTTCCGAAGAGGAAAATTTATCAAAATATTCTCCGTTTGGCAATGTGTCATTGGCTTCAAAATTTAAGCAAAGAGAAGAAGATACGCAAGACAAGAAGTTTTTTAATGATTTAGTCAGCACGAAAAAGAGTAGTGGTCACACACCGTCTCATTCTGAATCGGTTTCACGTGAACAAAAAAATGATATCCCAACTCAAAATCCTGCCGGTGTCGGCAGTGGCACCAGTGTATCTGATGATGAACTTGAAATTCCGGCATTTATTCGCCGAAAAATGGGAGTATAATATATTATTATGCGTTGTCCGGTTTGCAACAACCTGGAAACTAGTGTTGTGGACACACGCCCTTCCACTGATGGTCTGACAATTCGCCGAAGGAGGGAATGTGACAAATGCTCATATCGTTTTTCTACTGTTGAGGAAATCGAGCTTTTAGATATTGTGGTGGTAAAGAGTGACGGACGGCGGGAGAGTTATATGCGCGAAAAAATTGAGCGTGGGATTAAACAATCGCTTTCAAAACGTCCGTTTACCGCCGATAGGTTTAACCGCCTTCTTCATTCCATTGAGCGCGATATCCAAAAAAGAAAAAAAAGGGAAATATCAAGCAAAGATATCGGAGAAATTGTCATGAAACATCTGCGCAATTTTGACAAAGTTGCCTATATTCGTTTTGCGAGTGTTTATCGCGATTTTCGTGATGTAAAAACTTTCGAAAAAGAACTCAAAAAAATTGGCAAAGGCCATAGTGCTTAATTGCTAACCATTATCATATGACAGAGGAGGTCAAGAACGAGGAATTAAAAAAGGAAGATTTGACGTCTGATCCGACGGAAAATCAACCGCCGCAATTTATTGGTTTGGAAAAAACGGAAGATAAGGACACCCCCAAGGAAGAGGAGGTGCCGCTTCGCGACCTTTTGGAAAAAAATCTTAAGTGGTCGCAGATTATATATGAACAAAACCGCCGTATCAGCAGGCGTCTTCTTTGGTCGCTGGTTCTTTCCTGGATAAAATGGGTCGTAATTATTGTACTGCTTGTTTTAGGAACTTGGTTTGCGTGGCCAATCACGAAAAATTTATTTAATCAATATGAGGCTATTACCGGTAGTGGAGCGTCTTCCGGCCAAAAATTGGATCAATCAACTTTGGATAAAATACTGAAAATGATTCCTTTAAATGATTCGGAAAAGGAGCAAATAAAAGCAATGAATAATTAATTATGATGCACAAAAGCACAAAAATAGTGGCCACAATTGGTCCGGCTTCAGAATCGTATGGAAAAATTAAGGCAATGATAAAAGCGGGCGTGAATGTCGCTCGTCTTAATTTTTCTCATGGCTCATATGAAAATCACGCCAAGCTGATCAGAAATATCCGCCGGGCTGAAAAAGAGCTAGGCGTGCCGATTGGCATTATGCAGGATATACAGGGGCCGAAAATCCGTTTGGGTGATATGCCTGCGGCCGGTGTATTAATTAAAACAAATGATGAGATAGTCATAAATACTTCTTTAATTTCTTTTGACGGTAAAGACCTGCCGCTATATTTTCCAGGGTTGGAAAAATATGTTAAACCGGGAGACCGTTTGCTTATTGACGACGGGCACGCTGAATTAAAAATAAAAAAAGTTGCCGGGACAAGAATAATGTGTAAAGTAATTGAAGGTTATCTTTTAAAGAGCCATAAGGGAATAAATTTTCCTGACAGTTTTTTAAAAATTCCGATCATGAGCGACAAAGACAGGAGGGATTTGAAGTTCGGTTTAAAAATGAAAGTTGACATTATCGCTTTATCTTTTGTGCATACCGCGAAAGAAATAAAAAATGTCAGGACATTGATAAAAAAATATCAGCAGGAATTAAAAATGAAATCACAGGCACCTGTTTTTATTGTCGCCAAAATTGAACGCAATGAAGCGGTAAAAAATATTGATGAAATATTAAAAGAAGCGGACGGAGTAATGGTGGCGAGGGGGGACCTGGCGATGGAGACAACAATGTCGGAAATGCCTTTATTGCAAAAAATGATTGTGGAAAAAGCCAATGCGCTTGTAAAGCCGGTGATTGTTGCCACTCAGATGCTTGATTCAATGCAGACAAACCGACGTCCGACCAGAGCTGAAATTACCGATGTAGCAAACGCGGTAATTGATCATGCGGACGCATTGATGCTTTCAAATGAAACAGCAACAGGCAAATATCCGGTGGAAGCTGTCAGAACAATGTCAGAAATAATTAAAACCACAGAAGAATCGAAATATGATGACATTGACCCGTTCAAGGAAATGCACCCTCACAAGTCAATCAGCAAAGCCATAGCCGGATTGTCAGGCGTGGTAGCTATGCAAGTGGGAGCCAAGGCTATTTTAGTGGCTTCAGCAACCGGAGCGACCGGTCGTTTGGTCAGTCGTGTAAGGCCGCAATATCCTGTTTATGTCGGTGTAAAATCAATTGTTGCCGGACGCCAGCTTTGTTTATCTTGGGGTTTGCGCCCATTTTTATTATCCGCCAAACATTCAGTGGAAGATTTAGTATCCGCTTTTCTTTCTTATGTTAAGAAAACTAAACTGGTGAAAAAAGGGGATAAGATTGTTTTAATTACCGGCGAACCAGTGGGTAAAATGGGAAATACAAACATGCTTGAGGTTAAAGAAGTTAAATAAACAAAAAAGCCGTTAGTCAAACGGCTTTTTTGTTTTTTCTCTTATTTATATAGAGGAAATTTTTTAACCAGTTCGCCAACTTTTAAACGGATAATATTCAGCCTTTCAGTATCTTGAAAATGTGTAATTGTTTCATTAATCCATTCTGCGATTTGGCGCATTTCATTTTCTTTCATTCCTCTTGTGGTGAGCGCCGGTGTACCGAGCCGGATGCCGGACGGATCCATTGGGGAGCGCGGATCATTTGGCACCATATTTTTATTTACAGTAATACCGGCTTCATCCAAAGCGATTTGCGCTTCTTTCCCTGAAATATTTTTATTGGTTAAGTCAATCAACAATAAATGGTTGTCAGTCTGCCCGAAACAAATATTGAAATCAAGTTTTTTTAATCCTTCTTCCAAAACCTTTGCGTTTTTTATTACTTGTGACGCATATTCTTTAAATTCCGGTTCCAGAGCTTCTTTAAACGCGACCGCTTTTGCGGCGATATTATTTTCATGCGGTCCGCCCTGAAAACCCGGGAATACGGACTTATCAATCGCTTTGGCGAATTTTTGTTTGCACATTATCATTCCACCGCGTGGTCCGCGCAAAGTTTTGTGGGTAGTGGTAGTTACGATATCAAAAATAGGCACGGGGTTTTCCATTACTTCACCGGCAATAAGCCCGGCGATATGAGCGATATCTGCCATGGTAACTGCGCCAACCTCGTCAGCAATTTCTTTAATTTTTTTCCAATCAATAATGCGCGAGTAGGCGCTGTATCCGGCCAAAATTATTTTTGGCTTGTGTTCAATTGCTGTCGCGCGTAATTCATCATAGTTGATTAAGCCATCCGTATCGGTACCGTAACGGATAAAATTATACAGCTTGGCCATATAGGTGACCGGATGCCCGTGCGTTAAATGTCCGCCGTGCGCCAGGTCCATGCCAAGAACAGTATCGCCAGGCTGAAGCAGAGCAAAATATACGGCGATATTAGCCGGCGCGCCGGATAACGGTTGGACGTTCACGTGTTCGGCGCCGAACAGTTCTTTAGCGCGTTCAATCGCCAGTGTCTCTACCTCGTCGATGTATTCACAGCCCCCATAATATCGCTTGCCAGGATAACCTTCGGAATATTTATTGGTCGCGATTGAACCGAGTGCTTCCAAAACCGCCGGTGAAACAAAATTTTCCGACGGAATCATCTCCAGTCCGTTTTCCTGGCGTTTTTTTCTTTTTCAATGGCGACATAAACATTCGGGTCAAATTGTTCAAGTTTTTCTTTGTGCATATTATTAGATTTTTTTAATCATGTAGGTATTTTGCAATTTGTAACCGAGTTTTCTGTAATAACCCCGTACGCCAACGCCGGAAATCACCGCTATTATATCTGCCTTGGCTTTGATGGCCAATTTTTCCGCTCCTTTTATTAATTTTACCCCCATACCCTTGTGTTGTGAAGCAATGGCATTTTTAGTGCCGATTTTTAGCATCTGGCCGTAGGTATGAAGTTCACGGATAAAGGCCGGGTATAGACCGTTTTTATCAATACGCAAACGGCAAAAAGCATAAACCACCTGTCGTTTGGCATCTTCAAAACTTAAAAAATATTCAATTCCGCCCGAGGCATTGTATTTATCAATAAATAATTTCGGACGCGATAATTTAATATTGGCATGTCCGACTTCACGGCAACGCAAACAATTGCAGTGTAAACCGCGGCGTAGCATTTCCGCCTGAATCACTTGGCGCAAATTTGTAACTCTGTTTCCGGCAACAATGTGATGCCCGGGAATGTCGCGGATAAGACGCGAAATTCGAACATAGCGCGGGATGGCCGCTTTGAAGTTTATAAGAATATCAATTAATTTTTTATCGTTGTATGGCTTATATTTTCCGGATTTAACCCAGCGGTAAAGCGGAGATTTTTTTACTACCGTGCACGGATAAATTTTTATCATGTCAGGACGGTAATCAGGATTATCAAAAATTCCCGCTAACATTTTTGCATCTTTGCCCGGCGTTGATCCGGGAAGCTGTGGCATAAGATGAAAATCAACTTTAAATCCGAATTTTTTTAAAAGTCCGGTGGCGCGTATAGTTTCCGCTGTATCGTGTCCGCGCTTTACTAATTTTAAAATTTTGTCATCAGTGGTTTGGACGCCAAGTTCAATTCTGGTACAGCCAAGCTCGCGCATAATCAAAATATTTTTTTCAGTAATATGATCCGGCCGTGTTTCCAAAGTTAGCCCGATAATTCTGTGTTTTGCAGTTTCATTTTTCTTTTGGGCTGACTGTAAAATTTTTCTAATTTTTTCTACGCCTCCTTTTTTTTCTCCTTTAATGCCATTGGCCGCTTCAAAACATCGCAATACAAACCAATATTGATACTCAAGCGGATACGCATTCCATGTCCCGCCTTTTATAATCAGTTCAATTTTATCGGTTGGGTGTCCGTTTTCGGCCAATGTTTTAATACGCTCATGTACTTGCCGGTAAGGGTCAAATTGTAAAGATGATGCCCGCGCTGCCGCCGGTTCGTCGCTGATATAACTTTTCGGCATTTCTTTTTCATCCGGACAATAAATGCACCGGCCCGGGCATTCGTGCGGCTCAGTCAGAACGGTCACGATCGCGACGCCGGAAAGTGTCCGGACCGCGCGTTTGGTTAGTAAAGTTTCCAATAAAAAAGATTTTTTTATCTTGCCTTTAGCGAGCATGGCGTGATATACTCGGAGCAAGTCAGTTTTGCGGGATAAATCTTCTTTGCTTTTCGCACTGCGCATTTCCGAACGCAAAACAGACGAAAATTCATCAGATGTTTTCGGGACTTTTTTCAGTAATTTATAAATTATTTTTTCGCTCAGGTCAATCATATGGATAAGCGTAAAGCACAAGAAATTGTACGTCAAACACGCCAATTTTACAATACCGCCGCCAAGGAGTGGGATATTAGCCGAGGCGCTCCCACTCGCATTAAAAAACAAATTATCCGGCCGGTTAAAAAGGGGATGCGAGTCTTAGATTTAGGTTGTGGTAACGGGCTAATGGCTAATACTGTAATGAGTCTCGGCGGTCAGTATGTTGGCGCGGATATTTCCGGGAAACTTATCGCGCTGTGTAAAAAACGATATGCTTCATATATCAAAACCAAGCAGGCGGAATTTGTAACAGCCGATGCCGCCAAGTTGCCGTTCAAAAAAAATTCATTTGATTTTGCTGTTTCTTTTGCCGTGATGCACCACATTCCTTCGGCTGAAATGAGAGTGAAATTTTTACGGGAATTGTATCGCGTGATGAAACCCGGGGCGACGGCAAAAATTGACAATTGGAATTTGCTTGAGAATTGGAGCTGTAAAAAATATTATATCAATCGCCAGTTGAAAAATTTTCCACCCTCTCATGATTATGGTGATGTCTATATTCCATGGAAGGCGACCGGCGGAAAAACAATACCGCGCTACATTCATATTTTTTCAGATGCAGAATTAAAATCGGTTGCCAAATTAGCCGGATTCAAAAAAATAAAAATTGAATATTTCAACCGCGCCGGAATAAAAACAAAAAATGGTGAAGCGCAGATACTTACTGTAAAGAAATAAAAACATCCGCCACTGTTGGCGGATGTTTTTTTATTTAAGCTATTTGCGGTTCCTCGCAAAGCAACGGAATCTGCGTATGATAAATATCAATTGTTCGTTTGGCAATATCTTCCCACTGATAATCGCGGGTAACCGTTTCTTTATTTTGAATACCGGCCGCGGTTAAAAGTTCAGGATCGGAAACTAAATCGATAATTTTTTTTGCCAGAGTGAATACTGAAGCATTGGCCGACCAAAATCTTCCATCAGTAATTACCTCTTGATGTTCCGGAATATTGGAGACAAGCGCCGGACGGCCGAATGACATTGCCTGTAAAACAGTAATCGGCAAACCTTCGTTTTCAGAAGGGTGCACAAGCATCAGAGAATTGGCGTACAAAGCATTGAGCGCTTCGCCGTTTTGCCAATCGGTAAAAATTATGGAATTATCACCCTCAGCCATTTGTTTGAGCCGGCGAACATAATCATCGGTAAACGAACTCCCGCCGACAATCGCCAGTTTTAAATCGCGGAGCAATTCAGGTTGTTCGCGCCGGGCTTTTTGCCAGGCTTCAATTAAATAGTGGGCGCCTTTATGGCGGACTAAACGGGAAACCATCAGCAAATATTTACCGGGCTGAAGACCCCATCTGCCGAGAGTGTCAGGACCGGGGTTTGATTCAATTGTAACGCCGTTCGGATTATAAACAGTTGTCCGGCGGTATTCATTTAAACAATAACTTTGAATTGTTTTGGAAACAGAAATTGTCTGATGCGGAAATAAACAAGCCGCCCGTTCGCCAAGCCAAAGCATAAAGCGGGCGAATACGCCCCATTTTTGATGATAGCGGTCGATGCAATGAAAGGTTGAAATAATTTTAATTTTTGGCGCGAATACGCGGGGTATCCAGGAAAGAATAGAAGGACCGACACCGTGATAATGTATAACATCAGGTTTTTGGCGCATGGCATGAAAAGTTGAAGTAAAGGTGTGGACAATGGCATCTAAATGCTTGGTCCGGATCGTCGGAGTATGAATAATTTGTATTCCGCAATGTTCGGATACTTTTTTCGGTGTAAACCATTTACGCGCATATAATAAGACCTCGTGGCCGTTTTTCACGAGTTCTTTGGATAGCTCCTCAACGTGGCGTTCAATACCGCCGTAGAGTGCCGGAGCGCCTTTTTGTCCGATCATTGCAATTTTCATATAATTGCCGTTGCATTTTTAGAACTAAGTAATATAGCACATTTTAACGTAATTGTCAAGGGTTAAAAGTAGGCTTTTTTAGCTAAAAAACGGCTAAAACAATTTGTCAGAATACTGAGAATATGATAATATATATGCGTTTTATGATAATTGACGGTAAAAAAATTGCCGAAAAAATAAATCTGGCCACTTTGGAAATGGTCAGGAAAATTAAAAAAAACGGCTATAGCCCTAAAATAGTTGTTTTTTTGGTTGGCCATTGTCCGGAATCGGAAATATATGTCCGGCAAAAGGAAAAATTGGCTAATAAATTGGGTTTTATTTTTGAATTAAAGCGTTTTCCCAAAAACATCAAGCAGAGCAGTTTGTCGAGGGCGATTCTTCGCGAGCAGGCAAAACGGGAAACTTCCGGTATTATCTTGCAACTGCCCCTGCCTAAACAGATAGATACCTACAAGACACTTTCTTGTCTTCTTCCGGAAACAGATATTGATTGTTTGTCTGATATCAGTTTGGGCAGATTAATTTTAGAAAATAATTTAGTTGTGCCTCCAACGGCCGGAGCTGTAATCGAAATATTAAAGACTTTGCGGATTAATCTGAGCGGTAAAAAGATTGTTGTTATCGGTTCAGGGTTATTAGTTGGGAAACCCCTGGTAATGATCCTGATGAACGCAGACGCGACAGTTACGGTTTGTAATTCAAAAACAAAAAATTTGGCAAAAATTTGCCGTGAAGCGGATGTTATTGTTTCCGGCGCGGGCAAGAAAAATTTAGTAAATTCAAAAATTGTCAGAAGGGGAGCGGTAGTGATTGACGCCGGATTCTCTTTTTCCGGCGGAAAAGCTTTTGGCGATGCTGAAATTTCCGGTCTTGATAAAAAAGGAGTGAAAGTCACGCCAACGCCGGGAGGTGTCGGTCCTGTAACAGTGGCCTGTTTGATGCGCAACGCGGCGATCTGTGCCCGTCATAAATTTCATAATAAATAATTTTTATGTGGCTTCCGGTTGCACTAATAGGGTATGCGATAAATAGCGCGGTAAACATACTTGATAAGTATGTTTTAGACAAGGCTGTCGGCAAGCCGGTTGTCTTCACGTTTCTGACTTGCATACCGGCAGCATTGATATTTTTTCTTTTGCCGTGGTCCGGTTTTCTTGCCACTCAAACCGATTATTTGGTAGCTTTAATGGCCGGCGTTGCCATGGTGCTTGGTCTGTGGGCGTCATATATCGGAATCCAAAAAAGTGAAATCAGTCATATCGGTCCGCTTATCGGAGCGACCGTACCGGTATTTATTTTCTTATGGGGCCGGTTATTTCTTGGGGAGACTTACCAGCCCGTGCAAATATTTGCAATAATTTTATTAGTTTGCGGATCGCTGATTATCGCCGGGGAAAAAAGTTCTTTGCATCGTGGTTTGCATTCTGGTATTGCCTGGGCAATTCTCGGCGGATTTTTATGGTCAATATTTGGCGCTTCATCAAAATATTTGTATTTACACAACGATTTTTTTAGCGGTTTTGTCTGGAGTCAGGGTGTTGCCGGTCTTGCCGGGCTTTTGCTTATTTTTATTCCCGCAGTCCGTTATGGATTGAAAAAATCAAAAAATCCATCGGATAGTAGCGTGCGCGGTAAAAAACTGACTATCGTTGTGGTGGACAAAGTGCTCGGTGTTGTCGGTCTGACGCTGGTTCAATATGCGGTCGCGCTCGGAAGCGCTACGCTGGTATATGCTTTGGCCGGAGTACAGTATGCTATTCTTGTAATTGCTGTTGCGGTATTAAGCAGATTTCATTCAAAACTTTATCGTGAAAGTTATGATAAGGGAGAATTACGCCGGGAAATAATTGCCGTATTATTTATAGCCGGCGGTCTTGCTTTATTAGTATAAAATTATGTTGCGTAAGAAAAAAATAATAATTATCATAGCCATTATTTTAGCAATTACTTTTGTGGTTATTATGTGTCATAATATTTCTAAAAAAAGAAATTTGGATCAGATATATGGAGCCAGTTTTAACGCGGAATACGCCACATACCTTGAGCTTGACCCGCTTACCGTTTTTACATCAATGATTGACGACCTTGGTTTCCGATATCTGAGAATTTCTGCGCAGTGGGAAGAAATTGAAAAGTCGCCCGGTATTTACGATTTTTCTTTTCTAAATAAACTGATGGATGAAGCGGCGAAGAAAAACGTAAAAATTACTTTGGTGGTGGGGCAAAAAATTCCGCGCTGGCCGGAGTGTCATGCGCCAAAATGGACGGAAGGGCTGTCTGATTTGGAATACAGGGCTGCCATTAAAAGATTGATTAAAACCACTGTTGATCAATATAAAGACCATCCCGCGCTGGAAATTTGGCAGGTGGAGAATGAACCGCTTTTAAAGTTTGGCGAATGTCGTTTCTTTGGACAGGACATGCTTGCCTCAGAAATTGGCATTGTCAGACAAATTGATCCGAAACATAAAATTATGATAACCGACAGCGGCGAATTAAGCAGCTGGAGAAATACGGCTAAAACGGGCGATTTATTCGGTACAACATTGTACCGCGTTGTTTGGAATAAGCGCTGGGGATATTTTTCTTACGATTGGATTTCTCCGCTTTTTTACCGGTTTAAGCTTTGGCTCACCGGACAAAAAAATGAAAATGCTTTTATTTCTGAATTGCAGGCTGAACCATGGATTCCGGATCACGATTTGAATGTTTTGAGTTTGGATGAACAATATAAATCTATGAATTTGGAGCGGTTTGAAAAAAATGTGATATACGCACAGAGAATCGGTTTTCCCCGCGCGTATTTATGGGGCACAGAATGGTGGTATTGGATGAAAGAATCTAAAGGTATATCTGATTTCTTAGATTATGCCAAGACATTGAAGAAAGAGTGATGCTTGACTGTCAGCCACTTATAATGTAAGATTTTTCGGAATTGCACGCCTAGCTCAGCTGGTTAGAGCACCTCGTTTACACCGAGGGGGTCAGGGGTTCGAATCCCTTGGCGTGCACTTAATGCGATCCAATTGTTTGGATCGCAAGTGGATTCGAACGCCGGAGCGATGTTTGGCGAGTTAGAGGACGAGCCAAACCGCGAGGCGGTGGCCAGGCAAAATTTTTGGAAGAAAATTTTAGCCGAGGCCGAATCCCTTGGCGTGCACATATGACTTCTTGGTTCCAAGACGCGATTATTTATCAAATTTTTATTGACCGGTTCTCCAGAGGCAAGCTTGAAGACGAGAAACCGTCAAAATGCAAGGCTCTGTCTTTTTGTGGCGGAAATCTCATCGGTGTTATTGAGCGTCTTGATTATTTGAAAGACCTTGGCATTAACACTATTTGGCTTAGTCCGTTCAATGCGACAAGCGAATATCACGGTTATCACATTACCGATTTTTTTGCTATTGATCACCGTTTTGGCTCTTTATTGATATTAAAAAAATTAATTGATGAGGCGCATAGAAGGAGTATTAAAATTTTAATGGATTTTGTGCCAAACCACATGTCAAGCTTTCATCCGTATTTTTTGGACGCTCAGAAAAACAAGGATAGTCAATATAGAAATTGGTTTCATTTTACTAAATGGCCGGATCAATACCTGTGTTTTTTAAAAGTTCGTGAATTGCCTAAAATAAATTTGGATTTTGAGCCGGCAAGAGATCACATCGTCAATTCCGCAAAATATTGGTTAAGCCAAGGAATAGACGGTTTCAGATTGGATCATGTTGTCGGCCCAAAGCATTTGTTTTGGAAATTTTTTAGAAGTGAAATCAAGAAAGAATATCCCGAAGCGGTTCTGATTGGAGAAGCTTGGATTTCCGGTGTGAAATTTACGGACCTCAAAACAATTCAGATAAAAGGAAAATTTACTAAATGGTTATCCGGGTCAATTTCTGATGCTTTGTTAAAGGAATATATTGGTGAGTTGGATGGTGTGCTTGATTTTGAATTTCAGAAATTAATGAAACAGTATATTGCCAAGCCGTCGTTTTTTCGGCCACGCTGGTTACTCCAATGGAAACTAAAGCGTCATTACAAAAAATATCCAGCTGACTATTTTTTGCCTACATTTTTGGATAATCATGACATGAACAGGTTTCTTTTTGAAACAGGCCAAGATAAAAATAAACTGAAGGAAGCTACCAAGATACAGTTTGCGCAAAAACAGCCACCCATTATTTATTATGGAACCGAAGTAGGTCTAACACAACAATTCGACGTATCTTCACTTAAGGAACATGGTGATATCATGGCTCGCGCAATGATGAATTGGAGCGAATATGAACAAGATAATGAGTTATATTTATTTTATAAAGAACTCATACTACAAAGGCGGTCGCAAAGAATAAAGAACTAGCCGATAAAAATTAACACTCAATATTCACCTCACGGGCTTGACAAAGGGCCTTTTTTGTGTTAATCTTGCTAGTTAAAATTTTATTTCTTTAACTGTTCTTTAAAAATCATGAAAAAGGAGGTTGAATGACTGCGTTAACAGTTATAACCCGGTCTTTTCAGGCCGGAACAGGTGGACAAGGAAAGAATTTCGATCCGGTTCTGTTTGCCAACAAGGTGGCGCGTCCGCTCAGAAACATCTTGCGGTTTTCCGAAGTGGTCCGGGCGGTTGTCGTCGTGACTAATGGGGACCCCAAAAGTCCTATGGCTGAGAATGCGGAAGACGGAGTGACGCCGACCATAGCGGCACTTAGGGAAACATTCCCCAATGAAATCACTGGCGGTTCTCTCATCCCGCTGACTTGCGAGAATTGGGGTAGAAACCCCGGTAGCGGAAATGCCCTTAACGACGGCATTCGTATCGCCGAGGAGCGTTATCCCGGCAATTTTGTGATGATGTGGTCGCCGGAAATCGATGTGGATGGATTCTCAATATCTCAGGCGCTCAATTTCATCGAGCGTAGGAATCTGGCAGTAGCCGGATTTCTCCGTGAACGCTGGTGGGAAAGACCGCAATGGAACGTCGTTCAGAATACCGCCGCCATTTGGAATTCAGAAGTCCTTCTTGGCGTGGGTGGCTTCGCCCCGGAATGCAATGGCATCGGCAGGACCGTTAGAACCGAGGAATTTGGCGAGGTTCCGCTGGCCGGTATGGAGGATTTCCACGCCTGCTTAAGAATCATGAAAGCCAATGGCAATTTCCGTTGGGGGATGATTGGCAGGGCTGTTCCTCTGCGCTGGGATGTTGAATTTGATCCGGGAAGCGAGAGGGAGAGAAACCACATGACCAAGGTTGCGAGACAGTTCCTGGTTATGCGGGAATATGCGCGCAATATTTTTCCTTTGATGGATTTTAGCGAGGTCATGAACCGTCTGTTTGCCCTGTATCATCAGGAATAGGGCTGACAGATGAAAGCACATTTTATCAGCCCCTTGCGGTATAATTACATATCGCCGGGGGCTTTTTTTTTGACAATTGCGGTAAATAGTTTTAGCCGCGAGAATAAAAGTATTGCTTGGTCGTACACACAATGATTTATGCAAATAATATGCTATAATATGTCCATATAAAAATATGATGAAAATAGATCAGCCGGTTGTTTTGCACAAAGGAGTATTCAAAAAAACCGCCACTACCAGTGAAGCGGTATTCATGATTACCGGAATGACCATTGGCGCCGGGATTTTGGGTTTGCCATACGTTATTGCCCGTTCAGGGCTTGTTATGGGGCTCATTTTAATCGCCCTGTGGGGTTTGGTGATGCTTCTCCTCAATCTTATGCTTGGCGATATTGCAGTGCGTACAAAGCGCAATTTTCAGCTTCCGGGTTTTGCCGGTAAATACCTGGGAAATTGGGCGAGACGTCTGCTTGGAGCAATTATCGTTTTCAGCGGTTTTGGTACACTGCTCGCATACATTATCGGCGAAGGGCAGACACTTGCGGAAATATTCGGCGGAACGCCTTTTTGGTGGAGCGTATTTTTTTGGTCCTTGGGAAGTTTTTTCATCTGGCAAGGTTTGCAGACAATAAAAACCATTGACCGTGTTCTGAGTTTAACGGTCATTATTTTAATAATTGCTTTGTCAATGTTTTTATTGCCAAAAATAAATATTGAGTATGTGCAATATTCAAATTTGGCTAACTTCTTTTTACCTTTCGGTGTGATATTGTTTGCTATGCATGCAACTCCGGCCATTGCCGAAGCTCACGCGCTTTTGCCCGGGTCGGAGAAAAGATTTAAAAAGGCGATAATAATCGGTACGTTAATTCCGATCGCGGCATATTTTATTTTTGCTTTAGCCGTAGTCGGGTATTTTGGTATTACTACGACCGAGGTAGCGACGATCGGCCTTGGCCGGGCGTTTGGCCCCGGTTTGGTTATTATGGCCAATGCGTTTGCCGCGCTTGCGATGGGTACTTGTTTTATGGGAATAGGGCTGGCGTTGAAACAAACTTTTATCTGGGACCATAAAATTAGCCCTCACTTGGCGGAATTCACTGTAATCGTTGTCCCTTTACTTTTGTTTTTGTTTGGTTTCAGAAGTTTTGTGGAAGTGCTGGATGTTGTTGGCGGATTATTTATCGGATTGGAAGCTCTTTTTATTGTGTTGATTTGTTATATGGCGCGAAAAAAAGGGGATCTGGACGGATCGCGCTATGGATTAAAGAATTTTTGGCTAGTAGCCGTTCCGGTTTTAATGTTTTTTTTAGCGGCAACAGTTTATTCGGTGATTAAGATGTTTTAGAATATTTTAAAAATCGACCCATTAAGTGGGTCGATTTTTTGTATGTTTTTTTAACCCTTCACTTCCGGCCTGACGTCAGAGCCACGGTCGTAATTGGTCAGTGTGTTATCAACAGCGCCTCGTGATAAATTCAATTCTTTTCCAACAGTATCGTCTTTCGCATTGTATGAAGCACTCTTAATAAGTGTAATTTTTTTGCCGATTTGCGAAGCACTAGGATTTACCGCAACTTCAAAATATAGCCCGATATCGCCGGATGCAGGCACCAGATTATAGCTCCAGCTTACATTATTGCCGGTTTGATCATATTTAAGCTCCGGCCCGATAGTAACGCTTTGTTTTCCGGTGAACTCAACGCCGTCGGCAAGTTTCAGGTTAAATGAATTTCCGGCAATCGCGTTTGTTCCATTGGATATTTCCACGAATATCCAATATTTTGTAATTTCCCCCACAGTAGGCGGTAATGGACCGCGACCCAATTGGTCTCCGTCGTTTGTGTAATATACAGGGTGAATATTCCAGCTTATCTGCGTTGCCAACGGTAATCTGACGGTTTCACTGCCCTCAACGATAAATTTTTGGTCAGGCACGTCGGCGAGTTCGGCTTCTGATTGAATTTTTATTTCCAGCTGTGTCAAGCCGGCGGCTTTAAAAAATGACAAAAGTTTTAAGTTAATCACAAATTCATCGGAACTTCCGGATGACCCGTCGGCTAAAGCGGTGCGCGTTTTTTTGTCCGCGATTAAACTGTTGCCTTCCACAGTCAAATTATTTGCGTTTGCCGTTGCTTTTAAATCAACGATACCCGGCGTCGGGGTGATTCGCAGGCGGATATTTTTGAGTGAATAGGCGCTGGAATTGTTCCAATATACGCGTACCGGTAATGTATCGCCGCCATCGGCAAATGCTTTTTGTTCTAAAAGATGTACACCGCTTTTTATTTCAGGATAAAAAACTGATAATTTTCTTTCCAATGTGGCTTGTCGTATCGGTGTGTTATTGACCGTGACCAATATATCAAAACTTTCTGTGTATTCGCCCGAGTTGTCCGGCGCAATTATTACCCCGGCAATGGCTTTTGTTTCACCGGGCGCGAGATAAATATTTTTTAAAACATTTTCATCGGCAAATTTATTTTCCGCTGGAGGTACGATTGATATGTTTTGTATCGGTTGGGCGCCGTTATTTTTTAAAATAAGATTAACAGGGAGTTCGCGTCCGGGAAAAGAAGTGCTTGCCATCGTAATCTCAGCGCTGAGAATAGTGCCCGCTGGTCTGAATAAAGCGGCGCCGATTTTTTGTTCCTTTGTTTTTGAACCTTCCGGCAAGTAACTGAGATAGGCGGTAATTTTCTCATCCATATTCGGTTCGGCAAAAATCAATCCATATATTTCCACTTGTCCGGCACCGCCCGCTTCAATTTTATCTAAATTGAATGTTGAGTTAGATGAAAAAATATCTTCCGAGGTTTTTGATCTGTCCACCACAAATCCCACAGGCAGGTGTACTCCCATGACCGCCTGATTCAAGTTCTTCTTGCTTCTGTTTTTGTAATCAATAGTTAAACGAATTTCGTCTCCGCTTTGCAGACGTTCAGTACCAAAAGAAAAAGTTAAATCAATTTCACTTGTTATGGTCGGTTTCCAGAAAAAAAAGAAAATACTCGAACAAAGCATTACAAGTGCCAGACCGAGAAGGGCTAAATCAAAAACAAACAGTTTTTTAGCGTGTTTGTAAATTCCGTGATAACGCTTGTGATAATGCGAATGTAAAAATTTATATATAGTTTTCATCATATATGTATATTATATGCGCGGAAGGCAAAGAGGTCAAACAAAAAATCCGGCAAAATGCCGTTTAGCATCTGCCGGATAATTTCTTTATGAAACAGGGGATTGTTCGTTTATTTCACTTGTGGGAGGGTTTTGTTTAATAGTTTTTGGATTTGGGCTATACAATGGGTTTTTTATCCGCCATCTTTCAACATATTGGCCGATGCCCCGTTCAGCAAGCTTATTTCGTACAGTCGTATGTCGTTGGGACCATTTTACCAAGCTTTCAAAGTTGATTTTATAGCGCCCGGCAACAACCGCGTAGGTAATCTCTTGGTTAGCTATCGCACGGCGAACTGTCAGCGAACTAACGCCAAAAAGCTTGGCCGCTTCTGACACGGAAAGCCGGATTAATTCCTTCTGATTCTTGTTGTCAGTTTGCACAACCATAATTTTTGTGTACGCTAGTGTATACAAATAATAGCAAATCATATGATTTTGTCAAGTCTGCTTGTCCAAAATAGCAAAAATTTACCTAATTTTTTACTAAATTTGACCAATGTGTAGACGTTTTGTGTACGCTAGTGTATACAAACTTTAGCTAGGTGTGCGAATATTAGCCGTTATTTTCATGTCGCTTTATATTGAGTTTTGATTACGCTAGTGTATACAAAATTTAGTGAATATATTAATTAGTCAGATATTTATTAATATGAGTCTGACTTTTTTGTTTATGATAATTTGTAAAATTTTTTGTCTTTTTATCATATATATAGCTGAGTATCTATGCACAATAATTGCATTTGACATATGCTTTTTTGGTTGTTATTATTAATATCAATCTTATTCATATTCTGGCCGGTGAAACGGTCATTTTTATTAGAATAGGAGAAATGATTCAACCAACTGTAACAATATTTAACTTTTTTCGTCTACTAAGATGACAGGTAAATTAAGTGAAAAAATACTGCTTTACCGGTTACAGACGAAACAGGATCCGGAAGCATTTACAGAACTCTACGATTTATATGTTAAACGAATATATCGGTTCGTTTTTTTTAAGGTATCCGGACATGAAGAAGCAGAAGACATCACTTCAGAGGTTTTCTTGCGCGTTTGGAATCATATCGCAGGAAATAAGGAAGTAAAAAGTTTCAGCGGTCTTTTATATAGGGTTGCCAGAAATTGTATCATTGATCTCTATCGTTCAAGGGCTTCTCATTCAAATCCGTTGCTACTTTCAGAATTGTCCGAGGGCATTGAACCAAGTGATATGGGAAAGTCGGCTGAAAAAATTTCTGTTTCATCCGAAGCTGAAGAAATAATTAAAGTAATTAAAAAATTGAAACAGGAGTATCAGGAAGTACTTACGCTGAAATATGTAGATGAATTAAATATTGATGAGATCGCGGAAATTACAGGTAAGGGAAAAATCGCCGTTAGGGTGACTCTGCACCGGGCGATGAAAAAATTAAAAATAATGGTGGAAAAAAATTAAATATGTCGCGTGACCTGATCGCACAACTTAAGAATCTGAAACACTCTGAAGTCAGTCCAAGACCTGAGTGGCTAAAAGCCAGCCGGGCGAGTTTGCTGTCTCAGGTCAAAAATACTGTTCCCGCAGAAAAGCAAAATGTGCTGGATAGCGTTTGGCGCGGCATGTCAATATTTTTACCGCAGAAATTTGTATATAATATCGTCCGTCCGGTTGCGGTTCTGTTTATCGTTGCCATGGTAGGTACCAGCGGCTGGATTGCTACGGTTGACGCTTCATATGAAGCATTGCCAGGCGACTGGCTGTATCCGGCCAAGAGGGCAATGGAAAAAACGCAGGTGACGGCCGCCTCTATAATGGGTGCGACAAATACGGAAACAAAATTGCATGCCGAGTTTGCCAAACGACGCGCCGCTGAGATTAAGAAAGTAGTGCAGGGTAATGATCCTGATAAACAGGCGCGGGTATCTGAGACAGTAGGCGATTTAAAAATGGAAATGAAAAGTGTAGATACAAAGCTTGAGGCGATGAAAGTTAAAAATGAAAACGGGGATACGGAAACAGCTAAAGAAATTCAGAAAAATTCTGAACAAATAAAAACGGTGCTTAAAGAAGTCAAGGATGATTTGAGTATCAGCACATCCACTGAAGAAAAAGCGATGGCAAAAGAAATTGGCGAAGCCAAGGATATGGCCAAAGACACCTCTGTAAAAGCAGTTGAGGTTTTGGTTGCGAACCATCTTTCCGGCGGAGCCACTACAGCAGATGATGTTAAAGAGGCGATTGGAAAAACCATGCAGAGCGTGGTGAATGATATGGCGGAAACAAAACAAAATGTTGAAACAATGAAAAATGCCGTTGAAGCAGTGACGGAAGTAAAAAACAGCATCTCTTCAACTACGCCTGAAGCGTCG
Organism: Candidatus Magasanikiibacteriota bacterium; assembly: GCA_963802255.1. Lineage (GTDB taxonomy): Bacteria > Patescibacteriota > Patescibacteriia > Magasanikbacterales > GWA2-37-8 > JAPLWQ01. The sequence goes on from CAWDHY010000001.1 coordinate 337,330, forward strand.
GCGAAAATAGATAATGTAGCCGAGAAAACCGCGGCGGCAGTGGTAAAAACATCCGATGCGGTAGCAACGCTGGATAAAAAAGTCAGTGAAACAAATAGTTTAATGGAAAGTGGAAATTTGTTTGACGCGGTCAGTAAGATGAAGGAAGCCAGCGAAACCACCAAGGAAGCTGAAAAAGTTCAGGATACTGCCATTATTTCGGCGCAGTCGGTGTTGCCGACTCCGGTGATTACTTCGGTCAAAGCGCAAGTAATGGAAGCGTCGCAAAATACCAGTTCAACAGTGATAAAAATAATTGCCACTACAACTGCGCAAGTTATTGAACCCGGTAAATTGCCGGTGACAGTAATTGTCACAACCACAGTAGCGCAACCGGCCACAACCAGTGTCACGACCACTTTAAAGAAGTAAGAAGCGTTTTATCTCTCCGCATAAACGCAATTAGTTGTGTTTATACGGAGAGAGAAAAGTATTTGTTTATTAGATCTTTGCCAAAAGTCGAGGGGCCATAAGGCCTCGTAAAGATCCTTGTAAGGCAGGAGAAGCTTCGGCCAACCTGCTTAACCCTATTTTCTTTGACGTTCTGTTCCGCCGACTGGCGGAAACCGGGATGCGCAACAGAGTAGGGTATATATTATTCATTATGTACAACGTTATCAAGAGAGCTTTCACTTTCAGCGTTGTTGCCACGACCATGATGTGGTCGGTCGGCGTTGCAGCTTTGATCCCGTCTGTGGCTCAGGGCGCGACTTGTCCGACATTGGCATCTGGTGACATGATTAAAGTGGTCGGCAAAGCCGCCATTTATTCTGTCAACAACGATTTGAAAGTTTTATATTTCCCTTCCGGTGACGAATTCAAGTCATGGAGACCGACCTATGGTGGTTATATTTCCATCGATCAGGCCTGTTTCGATTCCTTGAGCGTTCCGTCAACCTATCCGGGTGGCGTGAACTATCACCCAGGTTCTTATCTCGTAAAGCGTCCGTCTTCCGACCAGCTTTATGTTGTCCTTCCAGGCAACAGCTTGTCAAAGATTGACACAACTGTGGCAAACACTCTTTACGGCACATCCGCCTTTACCGACGGTGTTGGCGCAAAAGTGATGACTGTCGCAGATACTTTCTGGCCGCATTATGTTTATCGCGGTGCAGATATTTCTACCGTTAAAGCGCATCCGGGCATGCTGGTCAAAGTGAGCGGCATTACCTATTTGATTGATGCGGATAGCAAATTGCGCGAGGTTACAACCACTGGTTTTACCGCCAATGGTTTCCAGGAGAGATTCGTGCGCACTGTTACAACTGATGCAATTTCCGGTTTAGCCACTGGCGACACCATTAATGCAGAAGTTCCGTCTTTGACCGATAAAACTCAAAGCGGCGGTGTGGTTATCCCGAGTTCATCCGGTAATGTGACTGTGGCCTTGGCCGCTTCCACTCCGGGCGCAACTGATATCCCGGTAAACGCTTCCGTTGAATTCTTAAAGCTTACTGTTACCAACACAGGCTCAACTGATGCCAGCATGACTGGTATCAAATTCTCAGCCTATGGTTTGGGTAATGCTTCTGATATCGACGAAGTAAGCGTATACAACAATAATCAACGCTATGGCAATGCCAAAGATGTTGATTCCAATAAGCAAGCTCAAATCAACTTCACAACGGCTATGCCGTTGGCAAAAGGTGCTACTGAGACATTGGTTATTAAAGCCAAAGTTACAGGTACCGGTCATTATGCTTTGGGTGTGGCCGCTGCGGCCGACATCATGGGCGTGACTGCTGCCGGCAGTTATCCGATTGTGGGTAACACCATGAGTGGCGTTAATGTTGCAGTTGGTCAGCTTACTATCGATAACAATGGCACTTTGGCTTCTGTTAATCTCGGAGACATGGCTGCCACTGTTGCCAAATTCAAAGTCACCAATGATAATGTGGAAGATGTTTCTTTGAAGAGCATCACTTTAAAGCGTGATTCTGCCAGCACTGCTAATGACAGCGCGCTGGAGAACATGAAACTTTATGTTGATGGTACCGAAGTTGCTTCCGCCCCTGCCATTGTTGGCAAGTATGTTTCCTTCACTTTGTATTCTCCTTTCACCATCCTTAAAAGTGGTGTGAAGAGTTTCACTGTGAAAGGTGATGTGGTTGATGGAGCTGGTAAAATAATCAGATTGATTCTTGATGCCAATTCCGATGTTTCAGCCATTGGCTCACATTATGGTTTTTCATCCATCATAGTCAATAACATGACCGGTGCTAATTTATCTATCAATGCCGGTACTGTGACTGTGGAAAAACTTAATGCTGCCAATACAAAATTGGTTATTAATACCAATGATGTAGAAATGGGTACCCTTAAAATCACCGCTAACAGTGGTAAGACTGTTGAGCTCTCAAAGACGAGACTCACAATCGACTCTGTGAACGATGACAATATCGGTGCTGATTTAGCATTTGCTGAAATCGAGAACTTGAAACTCTTTGACAAATACAACAACACCACTTATGACCTGACTTATGTTGCAGGCTCAGATACTGGTGCCGCTAAGGTGTATCAGAATACTGATAGTATCACCTTGGCAAGCGGTGTCACCCACGAACTCGTGGTACGCGCCAATGTCAAAGCCGCTCCAACAGCGAATAACGGTGATTACACTGTAAAAATCGCTGATGCCGCCGGTGGTGACTTGGTCTTAAAAGAGACAGGTGACGACACTACTATCACTGACATTACTCCGAATTCTGTGTCGTTAAACAAAGTTTCTATTGAAAGCGCAACTGTGACTTTCTCCAAGAATGCTTTGTCTGCCGCTTATACCGCTGTTGTTGGTTCAACCAACCACACATTGCTAAGCTTCAACGCAAAAGCCGGTCAAGCCAGTCAAGTTAAGATGACTGAAATTAAATTTAAGGATCAGGTGGCGGATAATAATCCGACCGTTGGTGGCGTCCAAGTAGTGGACAAAAACATGGTTTCAGAGTTCAAGCTCTATAAGGGCGGGAACCTCATCAGAACTGTGTCTGCCAACCAGATGGCCAGCGAAGAAATCGCCTTTACTGATCTCTCTGAATTTATTGACCCGAATGCGACTGCGTCTTATATACTTCAGACCACATTGGTTAATGATTCCAACAATGATACCGCTACCATGCAATTCTACATTAGCGGCTATTCTGTTGAGGAGACCAATAAAGGTACTGCGGTTTATGACGCTGTTGCTGAAAATGTACTCGCGAACGGTATTATTGCCGCTGGTGAGACTGGTTACACTTCATTGTTATCAGCTCGCGTTGTTACCATAGTTGGTTTTGGTTCATTAAATGTCTCGGTTGATAATACTGTCAACCTGACAAAATATGATACCTATCAACTTGGTGGTTCTACCGATATTCCGGTCGCTTCCTTCAAGTTGCGCGCCGCGAATGAAGAGGTGAAGGTTACTTCATTAAAAGTTGGCGTCTCTGTTGCCGATATTTCGAGCAGCATCAGCAAGCTAGCTCTTTATGAAGAGGGCATTACTTCTCCGGTTGCCTATGCAACCAATATTGGAGCCACTGAAGTCATCTTGGAACAGGACTTTATTGTCCCGTCAGTTGAAAAGGTCTATACCTTGAAGGCTGACTTTACCAAGATTGGTCAGAATGAACCGGGCATTTTGGATGTGGACACAACGTTCCATATTAAAGATGTCGCAGCAGAAGGTGTCAGTTCCGGCGCCACTTTGGTTGTCGGTGACATTGACGCTGCTGTTGAAGCTGGTGAAATCTGTTATGAAGGTGATAACTCCGCCACAACTAATGTGTCTAAATTAACAGGTATCGTCGCTTCAAAGATGAGCCCGGTTAGCTTGGTCACCTCTTACGGCGGTCAATCACTTGCCACCTCAATATCTACCGGTATCTCTGCCAACGCGGCAATTATTGCTGTAACCGTTCCGGCTACAAGCAACAATAACGCCGACGGTACAGCTCTTAAACTGTCAATCGGAAGAGTACAGGTGGGAGTTGAGCACAATCTGACCTCGTTTACCGCAACCATCGAAAGAATTGGCGGTAGCGCTGGTACAGTAAACGGAACCGGTTTAGCAACATATGCCAGATTCAATACAGCTGGAAATGTCGATTTCGCATTGAACCCAGGCGAGACTGCTTACTACCTGGTCAAGGTTGTCCCGACATTTACCACGGTCGTTGCTGGCGACACCAGTCTTAGAGTCGGTCTTGATGACCTGAACAATGTGTCACTCCACAACTTCCGCTGGCTTGATCGCGCGGATGACATAACGAACAATTTAGAGGTTCGTATGCCAGGTATCAGCTCAATCACTGGATCCCAGATTACTAACTAATCTTGGCCTTTAGTTGATTGAACGCTTTACACTCGTAAAGCAAAACCTGCCCCCGCCGATGCATCGGCGGGGGTTTGGTTTTGTGAAAATTTTTTATCTCTTATCAAGAGGAGGGAGGTGTAACTTCCCCTCTCTTATTCAAGAGAGGGGTTAGGGGAGAGTCGAGTTATCCACAGATTTTAAAATTATTTAGCGCGCGATGTGATATAATATTTACATTGAAGGAGGAGGGGGAGAAACAATCCTTTACAATAGGATTGTTTTTTTAAAAAAATATGTATGTCAAAAAAATTATTTTTAACAGCCGTCATAGTTTTGGTAGCAGTAATATTCGGTTTAGCTTCATATCGCTATATATACATGCCTTGGCGTGAAGTTAAGCAGAAAAAAATATCGCTCGGCTTGGCCCGGGCTAATTTTCCATATCGTGATTACAGTGAAGAGGATCTTGGGAAAATGTATCCACAAGTTCAAAACGCGGATGTAAAGACGCGGGTTACACCGGAAGAAACATACGCCATATTCCGGCAGGGTTTGAAAGATAATGATTTAGCAATGGTTTTAGGCCAGCTGTACAAAGATTCGTCGCGCTATGAAGGCAATGTGACCAGTATTTCTCAGGCATATGAAGATGGAAGATTTAGTGAGATTTATGAGAAATATCCGGAGGTGATTGAAAATGTTTGGCTTGATGATGCATTATGCTCAATATATGTATGTCTATATTGAAAATGTCAAAGAATTATTCATATATCAATTGAATTTATAAAGAATTCTGAAGGTAATTGGCTGTTAGACACACTTTAATCCGTCATTCTCGCGAAAGCGGGAATCCAGTTATTAAATATATGAGGAGGAGGGGAGAGAAAATAACCATTTTAGCGGTTTTGTTGCTTCTGGTTATTTTTTTATTTCAAAAAGTACTAACATATGACACGAATATTGCGCATCCGTATTTGACGGAAAATATCATAGAGTTGTACGAAAGACAATTCGGTGACAAGATTTCAGATGCTGACGAACAACAAATCTTGCTTGGTTCAATGGATGAGGATACGCCGATTCGCTGGATGAATCATTTTTATGAACCAAATCAAAACATCGGGCTACTGGGTTTTCAAACAGCCAAAGATTGGGCGCAAGACGGCAGTTCACAATCTGCGTATGCCAGAGGCGATCAGTCGTGGCAGACAGCGCTAGATGCTTATGCCGGCGGAAATAACCAGAAAGCATTCAAAGCCCTTGGCCATGTTTTGCATCTGATTGAGGATATGACTGTGCCGGCGCATACGCGGTTGGATATTCATGTTTTTAACGGTGGCGATCCGTATGAATCATGGGCAAAAAGTAATTAGCCGAGTATTAAGGTAAATAATATTTATTATACAAAATATTTAGATTCATATTTTTTAGGTTTAGCAAATTTTTCTAATCAATAATTTTTTCAGTAAAGATACGAGTTGAAGAAATTATTTCTCTATATTCAGTATACTAAAGCGTGGCGTTGATGGTAATTTTATCGATTGTTTAGAAGCAGAAGTTGATGAATGATACATATTGTTTATTACAAAGTAAAAACTGACAATTTTAATCAAATGAAGTATTCCTTCGACGACACTGTTCACTCCGACTACTTCTCCCTCCTCGCTCCAAAGGCAGTTTCATACGGCGCCGGAGTAATTCAGCTATTTTTTGAACAAGCTGAAAAATTAAAACTGGAAAAAACGAATAGAATAAATAATTTGTTTCAGGAGTTGTTAAAATATTATCAGAAATATTTTGGTGAAAATTTGGTCAGTTCCGCTTATGCGTATGATTATTCTTCCTATCCGCGCTTACTTATTCAATCTTTTCCATCTGTTGTGATGGCGTCTTCGCCGCAATCGGCAGAAAAAGCAACTATAACGCCAATCCCGGTGATTATTTCAACAACAAAGTCTTCATCTTCAAGTATCCAAAAAATACCTATAAATACTGAAACAGTTATTTTACCGCCCCCGTTTATTCCGGAATCGCCGCTTAATGACGAAGAAAAAAAATTGCTTGCCGTCTTGGGAATTCCGGTCGGAGCCACCACAAATGGTCCGAAATCGCCGGAAAATGAAATAGCTGAAGAGCCGGAAGATCCAATAGAGGAAGAAATAGAACCGCCGGCATTGCCACCTGAGCCGGTTCAATGGGCCACACCAGAATATGATGAATTATTTTTGTCACCAGTATTTACTTCGTCAACTGGGATAAACATTTATGGTAGTTGCGCGGCAGATACTCAATCAGTTTTTTCGCATTTTGCTTTGGCTGAAGAAGAAATACCGCAGTATGTTATTTCCACAACCACGGTAAGTGGTACAGTGTGGTCGGTAGAAGTTCCATTATTGCCGGGTGATAATTTTTTCTTTTTTTCTGCTATCGGTCCGGCAACCTCTACAACTTCCACAATGTCATCGTCAACACAAATAATTTTTGATAACACTGCCCCGTCTCTCCCGCTAATAACTGCCGGTGCCACCACCACAACCGGCACTTCAACTCTGATACGAATTGATTATTCTTCAGAGGAGGAATCGTCATTACCAATTTTGTACGACCTCGGTTATGCAACAGGCGGAACGGATTGGCTGGATATTTTTTCATTTTCAACAAGCACCGGCTATGATTTTTTTACCACCTCTTCGGGTGAATATTTTTTTCGTGCCCGTGCTTCAGATTCTCTCGGAAATTATTCAGATTGGTCGACAACATCGGTTACTGTTGCGGGGGCATCAATTGAATATAATTATTTGAGCGGCGCGCAGGAAGAGCCGGAAGTAATTTTAACTAAAGAGGGGAGTCCGTATATTTTACAAATTTATTCTGTGCCGGCCGGTAAAAGTTTGCGGGTTCAACCGGGTGTTGTGATAAAGGGATTTGATAAAAAATCACGCATTGAGGTTAAAGGGTCCTTGATTGTTGAAGGAACAGCGGAAGAGCATGTCGTTTTTACATCAGTTCAAGATCGCAATTTTAGCGATGAAAAATTTAATGCGCCATCGCTTGGCAAAGTACAATCTCCCGGTTCATGGGATTGGGTCGGGGTATGGTTTAATTCCGGAGGCACCGGAATGATTAATTTTGCCGATTTCCGCTACTCGGGTTCTGATCCGTATTTATGCGCTGCCGCGCTCGCCACTTGCGGATATTTTAGCCGTACAATATATCTTGATACCGCCTCGGCGACAATTAACAATTCAACTTTTGAATATGGTGGTAATGTGGTGATTGTTTCTGAAGACTCTTCGTTGTCAATTTCAAATTCAATCTTGGATGGTTTATTAAATTACCCCTCTGAATATGCGCAAATATCCGGAATATATATTAAGCGCGGTGCCTTGAATTTGGATTCCGTATATTTACACAATCTGAACACCGGAATTTTGTCGGATAACCGCTCATATCTTTGGCCTGCCATCACTACTGAAAATTTCTCGGCTGATAATTTTATCAATGTCGCCATACCGATAAGCCCGGCGGGATTATTAGCCATATAACATCGCTAAAATTAGCCAAAATTTGACAGTTTACATACATGCTGAAAAAGGGTATAATAAAGATGTTTCTGACAAGCGGCAAAAACTGTTCTACAAAACAACATGTGTCGGTTCGCCAACATTTGCTACGCCTGTGGGTTTAGCGTGCGGCTTACCACCTATACATTAGGGACATGTTGAGCCCTTCTCAGAAACACTAAAAAACCCGGCTGTGAGCGGGGTTTTTTAATTATGTTTTTGGTCTTTTTTTGATTATTCAATGCAGCAGTCAAGTGCTTTTTTTACCAGCGCGCCCAGTTTTCCCAGAAATCCTTTTTTTTCGGTATCATGGCGGTTGATTGCCTGATCATCAATTTTTTTTACATCTTCGGTTTTGATCAACTTCATGTTGATACCCCAAAATAAAGAATAAAGATCAAAAGATTTTTTGAACAAATCTTCAGCCTCTTCTTTGTTTCCCATTTTGTGTTGTTTAGTGCCGACTTCCATTAGACGCATTGAAGCGGCGAGCAAGTGTTTGGATATACACCAGACCTCGCCTTCATATTCTTTAATAATTTTTCGTAAGAGGTCGCCACGCATTTTTCTTACCTCCTGCAGTAAATCATAATATTCGCTCTTGCCGGTTTTATTAGCAGTGAAAAAGAAATGTTCTTCAATGCTCACCAGATTCATAATGGCGATAGAGAGGTCTTGATCAGAAGACAAATCCATCTTGTCTTGCTTTTTCATTTGGTCCACTTTTTCCACCAGTTCCTGATAATTTTTTAATTCGTTTTCCATAGTGTTATTTGTCATCCTGAACTTGTTTCAGGATTTTTAATATTTTTTTATTGATTCATTGTCATCCTGAACTTGTTTCAGGATCTTTGAAGCAGTCCCAATCAGCGGATAAATCTTTAAAATCAGCATTGTTTGACTTTATAAGACTCATTTTCCACTGGCGGTGCCAATTTTTCAGCTGTTTTTCTCTGCTGATCGCGTGCTTTGGTTCTGTAAAAGTTTCGTAGTAAACTAGCTTTTCTTAGATTATATCTTTTTGTGAATCCTTCATTTATTCCATTTTTGTGTTCCCAGATTCGTCGTTCCAGATTATTGGTTATTCCGACGTACAGTGTTGTATTGGTGAAATTTGTAAGTATGTACACGTAGAAAGTATTCCTCCCCATAATTGATAGATGCTGAAACAAGTTCAGCATGACATGGCGCAAGCTATCTTGTAATAAAATAAAATATTGCTGAAAGTAGAGCGAGCACGGCGACAGGCAATACTACTTTTTCATAGGGAAAGTGTGCTTTGCCGTGGTTTTTAATTTTTAGATAATCGTAAAGTTTTGTGGTGATAGCAAATGCGACACTGCCGATTATTACGCCCAGAACAAATTTATCCACACCCCAGAGTTTATTATATGGGTGGCCGGTTATTCCCATGTAGTAGAGTGGGATAAAGGTTAGTCCATAATAAAATATTGCCACCAGAATCTTTCGTCCGTAAAATTTGAGATTTTTTTTGTCTAGTAAATTTATTGTCCAAAAAGTAATGGAAGCAATCAGTGCACCCGACCAAAGCCCTGTGACAGTATCATCTATTCCAAGCCAGCGTGAAAGCCCAAGACCGCCGGCAACTGCAACTGTGCAGACAGGACAAATAGCTTTAGCCGGAAGTGCAAAAAATAACGGTCCGATAATAGCAAGTATTTTTATTATTTTTTTCATGATATTTCTAGATTGCAATGGTAGTATAGCCGGATGGCGAATTATAACCGGCCTTGGAAATAATTTATGATATCTTGATCGCCGACATAGCATGTACCTTTGTCGTAAAGCAGGGGAACACCAACCGAAGTCAGGTCTAAATCGCATAGAGCCGCCCGCGTCATCAGTTCATTATTGTTTTTTATATTGTTCAGAACCTCTTTGTGTTCAACTTTTATTTTTTCCTCCACCTTATTCTCATACAGATATTGCTCGACAATTTTGCAGTGAGGGCAATCCTCGCGGTAGTAAAGCGACAAAGCGCTTGTCGGGTCGCTAAAATTATTTTTAGCGTTTGTATTAGTGTCCTTGGTGATAAACCAAACCAAAACCAGGGATACAAGAGCTACGGTGATAATTAATAATACATTTTGAGCAGTAGTTGGTTTTTTCATATTTTGAAGCTAAATGTGGTCATATTTTATCAGATTAATCATGCTTTGCATAGAGGATAAAAAATCCGCCCTTGGGGCGGATTTTGCTTTAGTAAATTTTCACCCCAATCGGTCAAAATAGATTTAAGCAGCCAATTTTTTGCGTAAAGTCCTGCGACAGGTCGTGCATGCTTTCACTTTGGCTCCGGACATTTTTACAGTCTGCAAATTCGGTTTTTGGTGTCGCGGTGTCTTGATATTTGAGTGTGATACATGGTTGGCTCTGGCCGCTGATTTACCGCAAAGATTGCAAGTTCGGCTCATATTGAATTTATAGCTAAAATAAGTTACAATAAACGCATTATATACAGATTAATGTATATTGTCAACCCTGTTAAATCCTCGCGAAGCGAGGACCGTCTTCGGCGGTATTTAACAGGGTCAATAGTTATGAATTTCCTACAGCTTGTTTTCTATTTTTTCATTATTATCCCTTCAGCCATTATTCACGAATATGCCCATGGCTGGATGGCAGACAGATTGGGTGATCCGACCGCGCGTTATGCCGGCCGGCTGACTTTAGATCCAAGAGCCCATATTGATATTTGGGGTACTATTTTGATGCCTTTGATGTTATTTGCTTTATCCAATGGCACCTTCTTATTTGCCTATGCCAAGCCGGTACCGTATAACCCGTATAATTTAAAAAATCATAAATGGGGGCCGGCTTTAGTGGCGCTCGCCGGACCGATGGCGAATCTGCTTTTAGCTGTTGCTTTTGCCGCAGTTATCCGTATTTTTCCAACGGTTCCGGCAGTGGATTTTTTCTACATCATCGTTTATGCCAATGTTCTTCTTTTAGTATTTAATTTAGTGCCGATTCCGCCGCTTGACGGTTCAAAAATTTTGTACGCAATATTGCCTGACTCGGCACGCGGAGTGCGTGATTTTTTGGAACGTTACAGTTTTATTTTGCTCATGATTTTTATTTTCTTTTTGTTTGAGTTGATTGTGCCGGTAATACAATGGGTTATGAAATTATTAATTGGAATTTAATATTTAATTTATTTCATTTTATGAAATTACTTCTACGATGGTTGGTTAGTGCGGCGGCGTTGATGCTCATCGCCATGTATGTGCCGGGTATTGGCATTGCAAATTTTTATAGCGCGCTTATTGCCGCTTTAATTTTTGGTTTGATCAACGCGCTGATAAGGCCCCTTGCCTTGCTTCTTACGTTACCGGTGAATATTTTGACGCTCGGATTGTTTACGTTGGTAATCAACGCGGCGATGTTCTGGCTTGCTTCAACAATTGTAAAAGGGTTTTATGTATCGGGTTTTTGGCCGGCTTTCTGGGGTGCTCTCATTATGTGGCTGGTGGCCTGGTTCACGAACATGGTGTTGAAGAATAAAGCGTATTAATGTTTTTTGTAATCGTCGGGACGGATTAATATTGATGGAATATGAAAAAAGGCGACGTGAAGCTGGTTCAAATGAAATTCAAGGAAACCATTTCAAAATTGCGAAACGACCAGATTGTTGTCGCGCAGAAATTTTATGATAAGAAAAGCCGGGAGAAAGCCGATATAATACGCAAAAAAATTTCTTCTTTATGAGCGATGAGATGGAACAAGAAAAAGGGAGAAGCGCTGAAACAGCGCCAGAAAGCGTTGAGCGCGCCGAAGCGCCTGATTTGAATCCTGAAGCGACGCCGGAAGAAGTCAGCCGGGTTATCCGAGAGTCAGAAGCTGATGTAACTTCACTAAAAGACTCGGGCGAGCAACTGGCGAGTAAGGCTGAAGGCGACCCGGAAGCGGCCGCACCTTTGGCCGACATTGCAAAACAAGCTGATGAGGCCCTGGTAGTTTTAGAATCGGCTCTTTTATCGGACCAAGATAAGAATACGGAAAAAAGTGAGGGAGAAGAATTGCTGGCCGGCTATAAAACAGCATTGGAAAAAGTCCGTGTGCTGAGCGAGAAATATCTGACTCAAATTGAAAATGATGAACAGATACCACTGGATGACAAAGAACAAGAGGTCGCTGACAACGCGATGGAATTAATTAATAAATACTCCGAGTCCAATCCGGGCGAAGCGCTTAAAGTTTTGGTCGATGCGAAAATTCCGGCCGAAGTTGAAAAGGAATTTACCGAGCGAATATACAAAGATGTTTGCCGGTCAAATCCGCTTGATGCCACAACGGCGTTTGAGAGTTTTCTAAAAGAGAATTCTTCCATGTCAGAACAAGAAATTCAGGCCGTTGTTGAGGACCATCGGGGTTACGCGAAATCGGTCAGGTCCGATTATTTTCACGGCCAAGTTGAAAAATCGATACAGGACGGAGATATTATATCCGCCATAAACAGTTATTTGGATTATTCCGCGGACAAAAATATAGACCAATATTTAAAAAATCAGCTTAATGAAAAAATTGGAAACAAAATTCGGGATGAAGTTAAAAAAGATTTAAACTCAGGAATAGATTTTTATCGCAGTATTCCGGACACTTATGATATTGAAGGCGCCGGAGGCGACGCTATCTTTGATGGAGCGTCGGCTGAATTTTTTGGGCCCAATGGCTATAACAAGGAAAAAATTAAAGAGCGAAATCAGTTTTTGATGGAACGGCTGAAGGATGTGCCGGAAGTTCTGGCATCGGCCGCCTTCAGCGAACTACGCTGGGAAAACAGCAGTAATTGGTCCAAAGAGGAGAGCGAAGAAATTTTAAATGCGATTTTGAAAAATGGCCGCCATCAGGAAATATTGGGAAAAGCGTATCTGGACCGGTTTCCAAAAGAAAGCCAGGACAAACTGAAACCGGTATTGTTTAACGAGTACGTGAAATATAATCAGTTGGCGATATTAAATCAATTTGAAGAGCTGCATGACTTGTTTGCCGGATTGCCGGAGGACCGGCAAAATGAGATGATTATTTCCTGGTTGAAAGATAAACCGCGCGATTTTTTACGGCAGCATGACAAATATCCCGGTCTTTTCAAATTAAACGAAGAACAGACTTCCGTCCTGGTCAGTCAGATAATTATAGAGCTTCCGCATTTACTTTCTGACGTCGTTTCCAAGTTTGGTGAAAAGGCATTTGTTGACGCGGTAAATAACGCCCGCGAAGCGCGAAATCACAGTGTTATTGTCAGCTTGACCAGATCGTCAAATTTTGAATTGCTTCAAAAAATACTTTCACCGGACGCTTTTGCCGCTTTGCAGAAAAGTACCGCTCGTTTTGTTGAACCGTTTACGGGTTCAAATAAAGATAGGGTCCGTCCGCTGCTGGCAACATTGGCTGAAGCCAATAAAGATTTTTACGCCACGGATACGGACGTGGAAACTTTTTCATCGTACTTGGATACATTTGGCATACAGCCGACGCCCCGATTGTATGAATATTTCTCCAATATTCAAAAAATGCAGAAAGGAGAAATTTCCGGTTTACCTGAGTTACAAGCGCAATCCGGTTTGGACACGGTTGAAAAACTGAAAGACCGCCTCAAAGAAATGCGTGACAAAATAATTAACGGAGAAATACCGACCTCGGACGAGATGACTGATTTTGATTATGATATTTTGGCAGTAGAAACCGCTTTTCACACGAGTGTATTTTCCAGGTCAAACAAGAATATTCGGGAAATGCACCGGCAGTTTGAGCAAAATGTTGAAAACAATAAAATTGCGCCTTTGCCGCCCGAATATAGCCCGATGGGGCTCAAGGTTGAAAGAGTCAAAATCAATGAATCCGGACTTGAATCTTGTCAGGAAGAATACAGCCGTTATCGGACAGATATTTTAGAGGCGGAAAAGTTATTAAAACCGGAAGGTTTGGATGCAATGAAAAAGCAGATTGCGGAAGCTGTCGTCGCCGAGATCGCCGTCCTTGAAAGAAGTGCCGGCCAGAATTTAAACCCGGAAAGATTAGCGGCGCAAAATAAAAGGAAAGACGGTCTCGTCAGTGGCTCTGAGGGAATTTCGCGGTCCGGATCAGTTGATGAGTTTATGAAAGCGGTTCTTAGATTGGAAAATAACTTGGGAATAAAAAAGACAGCTTCTTTCTCCACGCCATTTTTGCGCCGGGCTTTATTCGCAAAAACAATGTCGGAATTTTCCGGTTTTGAACAGATAAACCAATCAATCGTTGAAAGCGAAACACCCACTTTGGATGGCGTACATTTCATCCGTGATATTATTTCAAATGCGCTAAAAGAGCATGTACTCAACGAAACTGAGGCGGAAAAATATTTTAATCCTGACTTCGTATTGTCATCAAAGGAAATTGCCAAATTGAGGAAAATATTCCCTTCGGATAAAATTCAACAAACACTTGATAATATTGAAGGCAACTTGGAGGGTAAAAAAGAAACCATTGATATGGTGCCGGACCGCGGATTTGCCGGAGAATTAGCAGGATATTACAGCGACGCTTGTTATACCAGAATTGATAATATGCTTGAGCAGTGGCCGAATGTTATACCATGTAAATTCGTCAGGTCACGGGAAGGGGATAATACTAAAGAATTGGTTGGAGCCGTAATTTTAATTGAGAGTATCAGCGCGGAGAAAAAGCCGGTTTTGATAGTTAGAGCGAATAATCCACGCGATAAATATTTGGATACGCTCCAGGCTGAAAGTTTTTGTGATGAAGTTGAGCGCGCCGCGGTTGAATATGCTAAAAAACGCGGCATTGAGCAAGTGCTTGTAGCATCAGCAGCTGGTACAGTGAGTAACCGCGGTAAGATAAATAATCGTGTTGCCGAAAAAGTTAATGCCGGGGCAACGAAAGTAAAGTTAATGGACTCTCTTAAGTTTAATGGTTATGAGATTCAAGACGATTGTATTTTAGCGGCCGAAGTAAAATAATATGAAAAATTATTCTTCCAACCGCGCACAAAAAGGAAAGACGGCTTACCGGACGCCGAGTTTGTTTAAGGCAAATAAAAGCATTAACTATGCGGATATAAAAAGCCGGGTCAATAGCGACCGGTGGAATAAGAAAATAGATAAAAAAATTATGAAAAAATAATACCAATTGTTTTTCACTTGGCGGGTCGCTCATCATTCCCAAAACCGGATTTGATATTAAGTTTTTGAAGGTTTTCAAAAAAATGATTGTTGGGATTAATAAAAAAGGGCTGACGATTTATTATTGTTTGTGGCGGGGGAGCGACTTGCCGGCAGTATCAGGCGGCAGCAAAGTGGGTCGGGAAAATGACGGCGAAAGATTTAGACATGATTGGCATCCAGACAACGCGTTTTAACGCTTTTTTTATTAAAACAATTTTTGGTAAACTGGCGCATCCTGAACTGACAAAAAAGCCGGAGCAGAAATATGCGTGGAAAGAAAAAATATTGGTCGGTGCCGGCTGGGAGCCGGGCTGGTCGAGTGATTATGACGCAGTGGCACTGGCCAAAACATATGGAGCGAAGACTGTAATAAATCTTTCTAACATTGAATATGTATACGATAGCGACCCGCGAAAAAATCCAAAGGCGAAAAAATTGGTAAATATTTCCTGGAAAGATTTTAGAAAAATTGTCGGCAATAAATGGATACCGGGTGCTAACCTTCCATTTGACCCGATTGCAAGCAAATTAGCCGATAAAAACAAAATAAAAGTAATTGTGATGAATGGCGCGAATCTAAAGGAAGTAAAAAAGGCGATTGAGGGGAAGGGCTTTATTGGTACAACTATTGGGGCTTGACATTTTTTTCACAATTTGTTATCATTTTCTAAGTCCTTGAAGCAATTCGCCTAAGGCGGACGCTACGGGGCAGGCCATAGACAGTAGCGCCCAATTGGGTTAATTATGCTACCGAGGCAATCTTACCGGTTTTCTGGATTCCCGCCTGCGCGGGAATGACAAGTGAACCGAACAAGGTCGAAGATTGTTTTTAGAGTCTGTGGTTTAACACCACAGTTTTATTTTTTATAAACTGCGGTTATAAACCATTATTATGCCAAAATCAAGACAGCAAAAAGAAGCAACACTATCGTCTTTAGGTGACGGCTTGAAAGCCGCAAAAGCGTCAGTTTTTGCGAATTTTCAGGGTTTAACCGTGGCAGAGGCCGATGAACTACGCAACCTTTGCCGTAAAGAAGGCGTCAAAGTTTTGGTTGCTAAGAAAACATTGGTTAGAAAAGCCTTTAATGAGCTCGGTTTAGAAGCCGACCCTAAGGTTTACGAAGGCGGTATAGCGACATTTTTCGGCACGACCGATGAAGTTGCTCCGGCGAGAATTGTTAATGACTTTGCCAAAAAGCATCAAGTTGTAGCGATTTTTGGCGGTACATTAGACGGTAAATATATTGATGCCATGTTTGTTAAGAGCCTTGCCGCTTTGCCAAGCAAACAGCAATTGCTGGGCCAGTTGGTCGGCACTCTCAACGCACCGGTTTCCGGGTTTGTCAATGTATTAGCCGGCAATTTGCGCGGTTTGGTATCAGTACTTAATAATATTAAAGAAGCGAAAGCTTAAATATAATTTTATGTCAGAAGAAAAAAAGGAAGTTATTGTCCCCGAGAAATTTAAAAAGCTCGTGGAAGAGGTTGAAAAAATGTCCGTTCTTGACCTTTCCGAATTAGTTAAGGTTTTGGAAGATAAGTTCGGCGTATCAGCTGCCGCTCCGGCTATGATGATGGCCGCTGCTCCGGCTGCCGCCGCCGCTGCTGAAGAAAAATCCGAGTTCAATGTTGAACTTGTGAATTGCGGTGAAAATAAGATCAACGTGATCAAGGCGGTAAAAGAAATCACCGGGCTTGGTTTGGCCGAAGCAAAAGCTTTGGTTGACGGCGCCCCGAAAATGGTAAAAGAAGGTGTGAAGAAAGAAGAAGCCGAGGAAATGAAAAAGAAAATTGAAGATGCCGGCGGAAAGGTGAATTTAAAATAATTCTTTCAGAATTATTTTAAATTCATCCTGAACCCCGCAAAGCGGGGTGAAGGATCCCTTCGGCAAGAAATAACAAATTAGAATAAAAAATCCGCTCAATTGAGCGGATTTTTTATTTTTTTATATTCGTCTCTTTTGGCGTGTCTCTAACCGTATAACCGAGTTTCGTGAGCTTGTCCCGCAACTCGTCGCTTTTTTGCCAATTTTTTTCCGCCCGGGCTATATCTCTTTCCCGGATCAATGTCTGAACGGAGACAGGTATAATATCCGGTTCTTTATTTAAATTATCTTTTATTTTTAATCCCAATATTTCGTCATACTCAAACAAGGTTTTTTGGCTGATTTTTTTCCCTTTTACCGCCTCCCAGATAATTGCCAGAGCGGCCGGCGTATCCAGATCATTATTTATTGCTGTTAAAAATTTTTCTTTAATTTTTTCGTTTACCTCAACACTGTGCATTGAGAGCGATGTTTTTCGTTCCAACGCATCCGCCGCTTTATACAAATGTTCAAGTCCGTTCTGCGCCGCTTCCAGTGCCTGCCAGCTAAAAATTAATTGTTTTCGGTAATGGGCCTGCAATATAAAATAGCGATAGGCGATAGGATTGATATTTTTTTCTTTGAGCGTCTCTAATGTTATAAAATTACCGGCTGATTTTGCCATTTTTTCTTCACCCATGTTTAAAAATTCATTGTGAATCCAGTATTTCGCAGGCATGACCCCTTCAGCCGCTTCAGTTTGCGCAATTTCATTAGTGTGATGCACCGGAATGTGATCAATACCGCCGGTGTGAATATCGAATGGGATGCCCAAATATTTTGCCGACATTGCCGAGCATTCAATATGCCAGCCGGGAAAACCCACTCCCCAGGGGCTTTTCCACTCCATTTGTCTTTTTGATAATTTCGGCGAGAATTTCCATAGCGCGAAGTCAGTATTATTTTTTTTACCGCCAAGCGCCACACGGATGCCGGCACGCAAATCTTGTTTGTTCAGTTCGGCCAATTTTCCGTAATCAGAGAGTTTTGACGTATCAAAATATACGCCGTCAGCGGTGATATAGGTAAAACCCTTTTTTTCCAATTTTTTAATAAGTTTAATTTGTTCTTGTATATGTTCGGTGGCCCGGCAGATTATGTCCGGTTTATGAATATTCAAATCAGCCATATCCCGCATAAAAGCCTTGGTGTAAAAATCAGCAATTTCCCAAGCCGGCTTGTTTTCTCTGGAAGATCCCTTTTCAATTTTATCTTCGCCTTCGTCAGCATCGCTTGTCAGATGTCCCACATCGGTAATATTCATTACATGTTTAACTTTGAATCCATTGAACTCCAGTGCGCGGCGCAGAATATCCCAAATAATATAGGAGCGAAGATTGCCGATATGAGCGTAATCATAAACAGTCGGTCCGCAAGCGTATATGCCGACTTTTTTGTTTTTTAACGGCTTGAATTCCTCAAGCTGTCTGGTAAGAGTGTTGAATAATTTGAATTGCATAGAGATAGTCGTATTTTATCTTACTTTGCGGCATATTTCAATACAGATATACCCATGCCAGTTAAAATTTGATATAATATGAAAAGAATGAAGATTGAGAATTGAGGACTAAAATTCCGTTTTTTTATGCTTTAATTCTTACTCATTATTTTTTTCAATATGGGATTATTTTCAAAACCGAAAGCGTATCTGGGAGTAGATTTGGGCGCCGGCGGAATTAAGCTCGTTGAGTTGCGGCAAGAAAAAAACCGGCCGGTTCTTTTCACTTATGGCCTCACTTCAGTGCCACAAGATGTGCATCAGTTGCTGGCCGAGCAAAGACTGGCGCCTGAACGGATGAAAATAGAGCAAAAAGAGAATATCCGCCTTGAAAAAAAGGACACCCCTTTACTTGATGCTTCGGAAGAGCGGATTAACCGTTATGCTGAAACATTGAAAGCGGTTTGCAAGGCGGCGAAGACAGTATCACAGACAGCGGTGGTCAGTTTGCCGGTTTCTGCGGTTTTTAATTCTATTGTAACAATGCCAAAAGTGGATCAGAAGGAGTTTATGGGTGTCTTAAAAGCCGAGGTCAAAAAGCTTCTGCCGTATTCAATAGATGAAATGGTGCTGGATTATCAGATTCTTGAAAGTTTTTCCACTGATAAAGTAAAAAAGATATTAATCAGCGCTGTTCCGAAAACAATCGTTGAATTTTATACGCGCGTGTTTAAGCGGGCGGGGCTGATATTAGAATCATTAGAGCCGGAATCCACCGCGTTGGAGCGTTCGCTGATAGGGCGTGATAAAGCCGTTACCATGCTCATTGATATGGGGGCCGAGCGGACCAATTTTTTTATTATTGATCAATCTATTCCCATCACCAACCACACAATTGAATCCGGTGGAAATAAGATTAACCGCCTTCTTATGAACGCGCTGGGCGCGGAGGAAAGTGAAATTGGCGAGATAAAACATGATTTGTTCAAGCGGTCTCAAAGCGGCTCGGCAAAGCTTGATAAGAAGACCTTTATTGATTATATAATGCCGGTGGTAGATCCCATTGTGAAACAAATTGAATACAGTTTTGGCTTATACTTAAATCAAACCGGGAATGAGAATAAACGGCCGGAAAAGATTGTACTGACCGGTGGGGCGGCTATGGTGCCGTTCTTAGCTGAGCATTTATCCGACACTTTCAAGATAAAATGTTATTTGGGCGACCCGTGGGCAAGAGTGGTTTATCAGGATAGGTTGAAACCGCTTTTAAATGAAATTGGCCCCAGAATGTCAGTGGCGATCGGACTGGCTTTAAAGAATATAACAAAATAATTTTTGCTTATGCTTAGGCAAAAAAAGCAAACCGGAGGTCAGCCGCATATACTTTTAGTGGAAAGCGACGCTTTTTTGGCAGACATATATGAAAAAAATTTATTAATGGAAGATTTTAAAGTTAGTAAAGCTACTAATGGTGAACGCGCTCTAAAGATATTGGAGGGTAAGGGGGTAGATTTGGTATTACTATCGGTTCTATTGCCGAAAATGAACGGATTTGAAATGCTTTCCGCTATAAAGAACAATCAAAAAACAGGCGCTATTCCGGTTTTAATGCTTTCTAAGCTCGGAACTGCTGAAGATGTACGGAAATCAAAAGAATTAGGCGCTGATGGCTATATAATTGAGACACATTTTATGCCATCTGAGATTGTGGATAAGATAAAAAAGATATTGTTTCATAAAGGCTAGTTGTGTGGTATACTATGCGCAATGAAAAATACAAACGAAAGGGGGTGAATTTATGAATAAAAAAGGTTTTACCTTGATTGAGCTCTTGGTTGTTATCGCCATCATTGGTTTATTGTCCACTTTGGCGGTCGTCGCGTTGGGTTCTGCTCGTCAGAAAGCTCGCGATTCCAAGCGTTTATCAGATATCAAACAGGTCCAGACCGCTTTGGAATTGTATTACACGGATGCCAACAGTTATCCGACAACATCAGTGGCAGTGGCACTTGGTTCCACGGGTTATACATGTTTGGATACCAATGGTTGGAGCAGTGCTCCTTGTACTGGTGCTACCATTTATATGGGTTTAGTACCGGCAGAGCCGACACCAGGCGTAGCCAGTTATATGTACGCCTCACCGACTGGTACAGCGTATACAATTACAGCGACTCTCGAGGGTACTATAAATGAACTTTCCGGTGATATTATCGCTTCCCAGAATGGCCTTCAGCAAGTAACTCCGTAAACATCGTAATTTTCAATATTGAAAATTGTCAAAAAATCCCGGTATTTTACCGGGATTTTTGTTTATACACGCCCCTTTTTTAATCGCTAAATTATGATATACTATATTGGCTTAAATGAATTATGGAGCAAGGATTGGAAGTTATAATTTACCTTCTGCTTTTCGTCACCGGCGCTACTATCGGCAGTTTTATTAACTGTCTTATTTGGCGTCAAAATAACAATATGAAAGTGACGAGCGGGCGCAGTCAATGTGTTCATTGCGGAAGGCGATTGAAATGGTGGGAAAATATCCCAATTTTTAGCTATCTTTTTTTGCGCGGACGGTGCCGCACTTGCAAGAAAAAGATACCGGCCTATTATTTTGTAAATGAGTTTTTTTGTGGTTTTCTGTTTGTTTTTATTTATTGGACCGTACTGATTCACTTCAATGATTCTTGGTGGCGTTTTGCCCGGGATATCATTTTTTTATCTTTTTTAATTATCATTTTTTTCGGCGACATGCTTTATCGTGTTATTTGGCCGGTTATTATTTGGCCGGCCACGATAATCGGTTTTCTTTTCAATTGGATATATTTGGATATTCCAATACCTTCCATGTTGATCGGTCTTGCCGTGGGGGGAGGTTTTTTTCTGGCACAATATGCGGTATCGCGCGGGCGCTGGATCGGTGGAGGTGACATTCGAATGGGGGTGATGATGGGGGTCTGGCTCGGTTTTCCTGCAATTGTGGCGGCAATTTTTATGGCATATTTTTTAGGCGGATTCGCAGCTATTTTGCTTTTGATTTCCAGAAAGAAAAAATGGAGCGCTTCGACGGAGATAGCTTTTGGTCCGTTTTTATCTATCGCCACAATTTGGGCGCTTTATCACGGTGAGAAGTCAATAAACTGGATTATTTCACTATTCGGATAATTTTATGGCTGTTTCAAAAGATGAAATAAATAGAAGAATAGTAAAACTGCGCAAAGAGATTGAAAGATATCGTTATGAATATCATGTTTTGGATAAGCTAAATATTTCTGAAGCGGCATTGGATTCTCTAAAAAAGGAACTATATGATTTGGAAGCGATGCACCCTGATTTGATAACGCCGGATAGTCCGACTCAGCGGGTGGCCGGACAAGCGCTTGATAAGTTTGAAAAAACCGTGCATCAGGTGGCACAGTGGAGTTTTGATGATGCCTTTTCCCGCGAGGATATGGAAAATTGGCAGGATAAAGTGTTTAATTATCTGGAAAAGCAGACAGGCTCCCGTCCAAAATCGGTTGATTATATGTGCGAGTTGAAAATTGACGGTTTGCATGTGGTTTTAACCTATCAAAATGGGAAACTGGTGCTGGCCGCAACCCGTGGCGACGGAAAAGTTGGCGAAAACGTTACACAAAATATTAAAACTATTCAAAGCGTGCCGCTTAAAATAAATGAAGAAGCGGATATTATAGTGGAAGGAGAGGTGTGGCTGGGACGAAAAATGCTTGAAAAAATCAATAAAGAAAGGGCTAAATCCGGTGAGGCGGTTTTTGCTAATCCGCGCAATGCCGCGGCCGGCACCATACGGCAGCTCGATTCCCGGGTTGTGGCGGAAAGAAAATTGGACACCTATATATATGATATTTCCGCAGGCGAAATACCAGTTTCGCAGAAGCTCGAACTTGAGAGACTGGAAAAATTGGGTTTTAAGGTGAATCAGCGCAGGCGTTTATGTAAAAACTTGGATGAGGTGACGGTGTTTTGGGAAGAATGGCAAAAAAAGAAGGATTCACAAGATTATTGGATTGATGGCGTGGTGATAAAAGTGAATGAAAGAAAATTGCAGAATATTTTGGGTTATACCGGTAAATCACCGCGTTGGGCGATTGCTTATAAATTTCCGGCAGAGCAGGGGACCACAGTTGTTGAAGAAGTGTATGTGCAAGTGGGACGCACGGGCGCGCTTACACCGGTCGCCAGAGTCCGCCCGACACATCTTGCCGGCACTACAGTTACGCATTCCACTCTGCATAATTTTGACGAGATTGAAAGACTCGGGTTGAAAGTGGGCGACACGGTTATTATGGAAAAAGCCGGTGATGTTATTCCGAAAATAGTTGAGGTTTTACCGCGGCTTCGTACAGGACATGAAAAAAATGTAATTATACCCAAAAAATGCCCGGTTTGCGGTTCAGAGGTAATGAGAAAAATATTAGAAATTGAAAAGGGGAGAAAGAGCGCCGCATTGTATTGCGCCAATAAAAATTGTTTTGCTCAAGAACTGGAAAAAATTAATCATTTTGTATCCAAACACGCGTTTGATATTGACCATTGCGGAGAAAAAATTGTTGAACAATTGGTGAATGTGGGCTTAATTAAGGACGCGGCTGATTTGTTTATTTTGACTATTGGCGATTTGGAGGAATTAGACCGTTTTGGTGAAAAGTCAGCTAAAAATTTAGTTGAATCTATACAGAAAGCTAAGAATGTAACATTCGCGAGATTCATCAACGCTTTAAGCATCCAGCATGTCGGTGTTGAAACAGCTGAAGATATAGCGGAATATTTTGGTACCTTGGATAAGTTTATGAATGCATCTCCGGAACAGTTGCTATATGATAAATGGTGTTGGCGATAAAGTGGCAAAATCGATTATTGAATTTTTTAAGGACAAGAAAAATGTTTTATATATCGCCAAATTATTGAAAAATGGAGTAGCTATCGGAAGGCAGAAAGTTGAAAAAAGAGAACACGGTAAACTTGCCGGTCAAACTTTTGTCTTGACCGGGACGCTCGATTCAATGAGCAGAGATGAGGCAAGAGAAAAAATTAAAACTCTCGGCGGAGAGGTGAGCGGGTCGGTCAGTAAAAATACATCAGCGGTTGTCGCCGGTGCAGAGCCGGGAGGTAAATATATAAATGCGAAAAAGCTCGGCGTGAAAATATTGGCTGAAAAAGAATTTTTAGAAATGATAAAAGAATGATATAATTAGGAGGATATGCAATCAAAAAAATTCATTCGTTGGTTCAGGGAATTAAAATTAAAAGATATTCCGGTCGTAGGAGGGAAGAACGCTTCATTGGGTGAAATGTATTCAACCCTTTCAAAAAAAGGTATTATTGTGCCCAATGGTTTTGCTGTTACTGCTGACGCATACCGGCATTTTTTAAGCCATAATTCTTTAGATAAAAAAATTAAGGCGCTTCTTAAAAATCTGGATTCAAAGAATGTTAAATTATTGAGCAAAGCGGGTTCAAAAGTCAGGAAGCTGATTTTGGGCGGTGAAATGCCTTGGGATATAATGCGCGAAATCCATAGCGCGTATAGAGAGTTGTCAAAAAAAACAGGTGAAAAAAAATTGGCAGTCGCAGTCCGTTCAAGCGCAACAGCCGAGGATTTGCCTACGGCCAGTTTCGCGGGACAGCAAGAAACATACCTAAATGTCCGCGGTGAAAAAGAACTGGTTTTAGCCGTAAAAAAATGTATGGCTTCGCTTTTTACCAACCGGGCCATTTCCTATCGCGAGGATAAAGGCTTCGACCATTTAAGCATTGCGCTCTCGGTGGCGGTTCAACAGATGGTACGTTCGGATATCGGTACCTCAGGAGTGATGTTCACACTGGATACTGAGTCGGGATTTAAAGGCGTGGTGTTAATAAACGCAACATATGGGCTGGGAGAATATGTGGTAAAGGGGCGTGTTGTTCCGGATCAGTTTTATATTTTCAAAGCCGGGGTAAAAAACGGTTTTAAATCGATCATCAGCCGTCGTTTGGGCAGCAAGGAAGTTAAACTAGTCTATAATAATAATCAAGGAACGAAACAATTACCGGTCAAAGCGGCCGACAGGGAGGTATTTTGTTTATCAGACGAAGACGTTTTAAAATTGGCGCGCTGGGGGACCGTTATTGAAGACCATTATGGACGGCCAATGGATATTGAGTGGGCGAAAGACGGAAAAACCGGCAAATTATATATTGTTCAGGCGCGGTCAGAAACGGTCAAATCGCAAGAGCAAATAAACACAATTGAAACATACCGCTTGAAAAAAAGAGGAGAAATTCTTTTGGAAGGATCCAGCATTGGTCAGAGAATCGGTACCGGAAAAGTCCGGATTATAGAAACGCCAAAACAAATGAATAACTTTAAAAAAGGAGAGGTACTGGTAACAAGAATTACAGATCCGGACTGGGAGCCGATTATGCGCTTGGCCGGAGCAATTATTACGGAACAGGGAGGAAAAACTTCTCATGCGGCCATTGTAAGCCGTGAGCTTGGAACACCGTGCGTCGTTGGAGCGTCAGGAGCAAGAAAAAAATTAAAAAATACACAGCCGGTGACGGTTTCATGCGCGGAAGGAGAGACCGGTTTTGTTTACAAAGGTATATTGCCGTTTTTAATTGAACGCACCCACGTAAAAGCGCAAAAAAAGACACGGACAAAAATAATGATGAATGTCGGTGATCCGAACGGCGCTTTTTCTTTGGCCGCTATCCCAAACGACGGGGTGGGGCTGGCGCGAGAAGAATTTATTTTTACCGATTTCATAAAAATTCACCCGTTGGCATTAGTTGGTTTTGACAAAATAAAAGATAGAGATATTAAAGAAAAAATAAATAAACTGACCGTCGGATATAAAGATAAAAAACAATACTGCGTAGATAAATTAGCCGAAGGAATTGCTTTTATCGCAACCGCATTTTATCCGAATGATGTGATTGTCCGTTTGTCTGATTTTAAAACCAACGAATATGCCACGTTAATAGGTGGCGCGGAATTTGAACCGCATGAAGAAAATCCGATGCTTGGCTGGCGGGGCGCATCCAGATATTATGATCCGAAATATAAGGCCGGGTTTGCTTTAGAGTGCGCCGCTATCAGAAAAACGCGAGAGAAATGGGGTTTGAAAAATATTATTGTTATGATTCCGTTTTGCCGTACGCCCGAGGAGGGGAAGAAAGTTCTTGCTACCATGAAAGAGTTTGGTTTGGAACGCGGAAAAAACGAATTAAAAGTATATGTAATGTGTGAAATTCCTTCAAATGTAATTTTGGCAAAAGAATATTCCCGGATTTTTGACGGATTCAGCATCGGTTCTAATGATTTGACGCAGTTGACACTCGGCGTGGACCGTGATTCGTCTTTGGTGGCGCATATTTATGATGAAAATAATTTGGCGGTAAAAAAATTAATCAGCAGCGTGATAAAAACCGCGCATAAATACAAATGCAAGGTTGGAATCTGCGGACAGGCGCCGAGCGATTATCCGGAATTTGCCGAATTTTTGGTAAAGGAGAAAATTGACAGTATCTCATTAAATCCGGATACGGTTTTAAAAACAAGGCAAAATATTTTAAGCATGGAGAACAGAATATTTAAAGGAACTTCCGGAGCAGTGGTAATATCAAAAGCGTTTGCATTTATTGCGTTCGGGTTGTTGGTTTTTGCCGTGGCCGGATACGCATTTGAAACCGCTCAATCTTTTATAAAATAATGATAAAAAAATATCCCGGCATGATTGCCGGGATATTTTTTTTCTTCTGTCCGCGAATTTTTCACGGTCAAAAGAGGGACCGGAACGAGAAGCGTCCCGGTATAAAATCCCCACCCTTACATCAGAATAATGGTTGCCGTTTTGAAACGGTCAACCTTGGCAATGCGGTCTGCAACTGCGGTGATGTCCGGCTTGTGCTTGTTGAGCAATATCCCAACTTTTTCTTTCGTCGGTATGCCGAGCATCTTTGCCGCTGTCGTCAACGCTTTTGGAATTTCGTTGATTTCAGCACACATCACCAGATGAATCGCATGATTTTTCGCACCGGATTCCCTGCTGCCGAGAGTGACCTGTTCGGACAAAATTATCTGGCCGAGCCTGACCTGTTTTTTGCTCAGGTTCAATTTGAACCTCCTGACCATGGCGATGACGACTCCCTGCGAAATATCGCTTTCGTCAATGATCGGGATGATCGTGTGAGCATGTTTGAACATTCTATACCCGGCCGTTTGTTTTACAGGCATTATTGCACTGCTCCTTGTTTTCCCTGTAATAGGGGTGGGTTGTTGTTTGCCAAAAAAGCAAAACAAAAAAGAACTTGGGGTTGATTTTAGCAGATTAATGAATTATTGTCAACCCCAAATATTATATGTTTTCCCGCCTAGTGGCGCGGATGCGGTCGTTTTCGGTTAAATTTTGTTTTCTCAAACGAATATTGTGCGGAGTGATTTCCAGAAATTCATCCTCAGCCATGATTTCCAGGCCTCTTTCCAAGGATATTTCTTGTGGCGCGGTCAGCTGGATTGCCACATCAGCGTTTGAAGCGCGCATATTAGTTAATTTTTTTCCCTTAATCGGATTGACGGTCATATCAATGCCTTTCGCCGTATTGCCGATAACTTGGCCTTCGTAGATATTGGTATTAGCTGCTATATATAGTATTCCGCGGTCTTGCAGATTGGCTAAAGAATAGGCCAGGGCTTTTCCTGTTTCGCCGGATATCATAGAACCAGTAGTGCGCTTGTCAATATCACCGGCAAATGGTTTAAAACCCACGACTTCGGAGCAAAGAATTCCTTCACCTCGCGTATCCACAATAAATTCATTACGATATCCCAATAGGCCTCGGGTGGGAATTTCATAAATTACACGAGTATGATTCTGTTCAGGTCGCATATCCAGCATCCGTCCTTTGCGTTTGGATATTTTCTCAATCACAATACTGACATAATCTACCGGGACATCAATAGTTGCTTCTTCAAAGGGTTCGTGTTTAGCCCCGTCAATTGTTTTTATTATAACTTGAGGTTGCGATACTTGGAGTTCAAAACCTTCGCGGCGCATATTTTCAAGCAGAATGGCAATGTGTAATTCACCACGGCCAAATACTTTGTAATGGTCAATCGGTGAAAAATCAATTTTTAATCCGACGTTCACTTCCAGTTCTTTTTCCAAGCGTTCCTTTATTTGACGGCTGGTTACGTATTTACCGTCCTGACCGGCAAAAGGGGAATTGTTCACCAAAAAATTCAAAGAAATAGTCGGCTCGTCGATTTTTATGGCCGGTAAAGGTTCTTGTTTTTGGTCGGCGCAAATGGTGTCGCCGATGTAAATATCGGGCAAACCGGCAATCATAACTATGTCGCCGGCCAGAGCTGTAGCCGTTTCTTTTTTTCCCATGCCCTCAAAAGTATAAATTTTTGTAATTTGTCCGGGAATTATTTTTCCATCCGGCTTTTTTATAAATACACGGCTATTTGTTTCGGCTGTTCCTTGGACGACCCGGCCGATACCCATGCGGCCGAGGTAATTGTCATATGCCAGATTAAACGGCTGAAAAGCAAATGGAAGTGATATATCAGCCGGAGCCGGTTCAACTTTTTGTAAGATGGTGTCTAAGAGGGGAGCGAGATTTGTTGATTCATCTGATAATTTTATTTTTGCGATACCTTGTTTGGCAATAGCATAAACCGTGGCAAAATTTAGCTGGTCTTCAGTAGCGCCGAGATCCATAAATAATTCCAGAACCTTCTCATGCGTCCATTCGGGTCTTGCGGCCTGCTTGTCAATTTTATTTATGACGACGATTGGTTTTAATCCAAGTTCAAGTGATTTTTTTAAAACAAATTTAGTCTGGGGCATTGGTCCTTCTTGGGCGTCAACCACCAGAAGTACAGAATCAATTGAACGTAATATACGCTCCACTTCAGAGCCAAAATCTGCATGTCCGGGAGTGTCAACAATATTTATTTTCGTATCTTTGTAGAAAATTGAAGCATTTTTTGAATAGATTGTAATACCGCGTTCCAGTTCCAAAGCGTTTGAATCCATACTCACCACTGAGTCATCATTTACCATGCCGGTTTGACGCATCAAAGCATCGGTCAGTTTTGTTTTACCGTGGTCTACATGCGCGATGATAGCGATATTTCGGATTTCCATAGTTTCTTTAAAAAAACTCGCTGACGCGAGTAATTTTTTGCGGGTCGGACGGGACTCGAACCCGCAACTTCCGCCGTGACAGGGCGGTGCTCTAACCAGTTGAACTACCGACCCAATTGGTAATTCGTGATAAATTATAGACAAAAAAGCCTATTTTGTCAAATGTGTATGTGCAAAAAAGGCCCCGAGTGCGTTCGGTGTAAGGAAAGAATCAAAGGAGGGGGTGATTCCACCATACACCAAACACATTCGGAGCCCTTAAATTTTTACGCTTTTAATGTAGCACAATTC
The DNA here is from genome assembly GCA_963802255.1 of Candidatus Magasanikiibacteriota bacterium. GTDB lineage: Bacteria > Patescibacteriota > Patescibacteriia > Magasanikbacterales > GWA2-37-8 > JAPLWQ01. The sequence continues at coordinate 366,161 of CAWDHY010000001.1, forward strand.
ACCTCAATTGTCAATACCCCTATATTTACAAATTACTTTACGGCGACGATGATTGCTTCAAATGCTTTCGGTGCCTTTTCAGCTATTTCAACAAGCATTTTCCGGTTTAGTCCAATGCCTTTCTTTTTCAGCAAGCCGATAAATTTGCTGTAAGTTAAATCATATTTGCGTACGGCCGCGTTAATATTCACGTTCCAGTTGGCGCGGAAGAGACGCTTTTTGATTTTGCGTCCGGCAAAAGCATGGGCGCCGGCTTTCATTTTGGCGACTTTAGCTAATGTGATTTTTGATTTTCGTCCCCAGCGATAACCCTTAGTGTGTTTTAGGATGCCGCGGCGTCGTTTGGCGTGCAAAAGGCCGCCTTTAATTCTTGCCATATATTTATTTTGCGATATTATCTTTTACAAAACGATGTACTGTTTTACTTAACACAATATCCGAACGTTTGTTGCGTCTCACATTTCCGGTTTCGCGGCTGTTTAAATGCGCTTGTCCGTTGGTGCGTTTAATCACTTTTCCGGTTTTTGTAACACGGAAACGTTTGCTTATGGATTTTTTTGTCTTCATCTTTCCCATATCTTTGAATTAATAATTTTTTGTGTAAAAGGATTTATGTTTTAATTATTGTGGCGGTAATGGTGTTTCCCTGACGCTCAACTTCCTGGTCGAATTTAGTGGTAATTTCGGATGTAACCGTTCCCAGAAATTTACGTAGAAGTTCAAACGCGAGCGCAGCCTGCTGCATTTCTCTTCCGCGCAAAACCACATCCACTTTTACCTTGTCGCCACTGTTTAAAAATTCAATAATTTGCTTGCGCCGGATTTCCATATCGTGCGCGCCAATGCGTAGGGATAATCTTATGCATTTAGTTTTGCTTACATGCTGGTGAGCCTTGCGGATGCGCGAGGCTTTTTCCTGTTGATATTGGTATTGGCCAAAGTTCATTATCCTTGCCACCGGCGGATCTGTTTTTGGATTTATTTCAACCAGATCCAGTTCTTGTTCACGGGCGGCGCGGATTGCTTCGCCTGTAGTCATTTCACCGATGTTTTCACCTTCCGGCCCAAGAACTAAAACACGGGGAGCCCGTATGCCCTCATTAAAGAAAAATATTTTTTTTGGTTCTTCCGGTTTTTTCCGGCGGCGCGAAATGCGCATAGATAATATTGTTTATTACAACGTTTGGTCGCGGCACGCTAAGCATGCCTTAAACGACATTAAACATTGTGGAGATGGCGAGAGTTGAACTCGCGTCCAGACGATCGCGAAGTGGCCGTCTACATGCTTAGTTCTCTTGTTAGAACCGGACGATATTCAGAGAACGAAAGTCGTTCGGGTGGCCGGTTTGCCTTTCGGTTATTTTGCCTCCGGCACGGCTTGTAACCTACACCCAATGGTTTACGCCGCCTTTAGTTATTGGGTATTACTAACGCGACGGACGCGGTTATTAAACCGCGACAGTGGCAAAGCTCATGCTGGGGCTAAAAGCTCCTGCAATGGCTGCTTTGACATTATTAAATAAGTTGGCACTTATTGTTTGACTCCATGTATTAACGAGGTCCGGAGTCGGCCTCGGCATGCAAACCAAGACGCCGGTCACTGTCGAAACCCAGCATCCCCTTAAGCGTAATTTTTCAATGTCCTCTTTATCTCTTTGTTTAAGTCGCGTTTTTTAATTACCTCACGCTTGTCAAATTGTTTTTTACCGCGGGTAACGGCGACTTCAACTTTTATAAAGCGTTGTTTAGTGTACACCCGAATTGGCACTATTGTCAAGCCCTTTTCCTGGGATTTGGAGCGTAAATAATCAATTTCTTTCTTTTTGAGAAGCAGGCGGCGGCTATGGGTCGGGTCGTAGTCGTTAATTTTTCCGGCTGGCTTATATAAGCCGATATGCGCATTGGTGAGAAATGCATCAGATCCGTGGAAAGTTACAAAAGAGCCTTTAAGATTGACATGGCCGGCTTTGGCCGCTTTTGTCTCATAACCGCGCAAAACCAAGCCAGCCTCGATTTTTTCAAGGATTTCATAGTCAAATAACGCCTTTTTGTTATCCGCGAGGTTGGACATACATCATCAGTTTAGCTTATTTTCCGCAAATAATCAATATTTTTAAGGGTCAAACTGTTTATTTTTTTAAAAATACATGATATAATAAGGCAAATAGTAAAGTATATATGGTTGAACTTGCGAAAAAATTCTCTCTTCATCCAAAACTTGCCGCTATTATAGATTTTATTTTAAACGCGGTAACTTTGGTTTGGCTTCCGCAAATCGGAAGCTGGCAATTATTTGGCGCTTGGTTTTTAGCCCGTGCAGTAATTTGGGGTTTATTTATCCGGTTGGTATATTATCCGCCGGAATTAAAACGATGGAGACATTTTTTTTCGCTGATATTTTTTAATTTTGGCGTCATAGTTTCTTTGGTAATTTTTATTGAATGGAATGTTGCGTGGTATTTGCTTACGGGAATTTTTGTACTATTTTCAGCTTGTAGTTTTTGGCTTTTACCTTCAGGCGAAAGCAATCTGTCTTTTTATCTAAAGCCATATCGTCGATGGCTGTTTCTTATGGATGTTTTTGGTCTGACAGGTTTTTGGTGCGGTATTTTTGCGTTTATGTCATTTCAGATTGTATCTCAAAAAATGTTTTTTTTAATGGATGGTTTAGGTGCAATTGTCAGTTCATTAATAGCTGTTTGGTGGTGGCGGGCTTACGGGCTTGAATACTCCCGCCGTTTTTGGCTTTCCGCGTTGTCTTGCCTAATTTTAATTTTTGAGTTAGGATGGATAGTTTGGCGCTGGCCGGTCGGGTTTCTTATCGGGGGCACCATAGTAATCTGGTTTTGGTATAATCTTTGGTTGATTATGCGTTTTAATCTGTCTAAAGAGGGAATTGACTGGAAAAAACAGAGAACTTTTTTTATTGTTGATGTTATTTTATTATTGGTATTTTTGTTATTAGTAAAATGGAAATAAAAATTTATGCATCCTCCTCATCTGCCAAATCCCATTTGTAATATCAAACAACATGATAGTTGGCTACGAATAAAACTTATTATTACTGTGGCGATTTTTGGCTTACTGGCTGGTATCACCGGTGCGTCAATGGCTCTGGGTTGGATTTGGCCGGGTTACGGCGGCGGAGACACTTGGATCGTTTCTCAAATCAGGTCTACCGCGGATCGCGACAATCTGGAAGAGGTGATATATAAAGAAAGTGCGGAAAAAATTTATTCAGTTTATCGCGACATTTCCCGTGTTGACACACTGACCTATCTTTCAGCTGAAAACAAAATCGGAGAGGCGGCGGCGATCAGTTCCGATGGCTGGATGGTGATGTACGCTCCGAAAACGGTGGTTGTCTCCGGGTATGGCAAGTGGTTACTGATCGGCTCTGACGGTTCGACATATAATGTTCAAAAAGTACTTTTTGATTCGTATACGCGCCTGGTTTATTTTAAAGTTTCATTGCAGGTGGAAAAAAATGAAACAGCCAATACGGTAACCCAATTTAAAGTCACTTCATTTTTGGATGAAATCTCTTCGTTTGATGATATTTATATCAGAGAAAACAATGACTGGAGGTATAGCCGGACATTGTCAAAACAATCGCAGGTATTTGCCGATGCCTGGCTTGACTCGGCTGTAAATTATTCTTTTTCCATTGATGGTAATTTTAAACCCGGAACTGTTGCTATCAATAACCGGGGCAGAGTAGCCGGTTTTGTAATGGAAAATAACTTATTACTGCCAAGTGTTGCGGTAACAAGGATAATGCCGGGAGTATTGAGTCATGAGACCGTTGAGTACCCCTCATTGGGCGTTGTCGGCTGGTTTTCAACTGATCAGCCGGTTATTTACAAAGGCTCAAAGATTGACGGGTTTGCGGTTAACCGCGTCTGGTCCAAACAATCAAAACTACGGCGCGGAGATGTGATTATGGAAATAAACGGACAAATTGTCGCTGATGAAAAATTATGGTATACTATTGGTAATTCTGAAGCCACTCTCACTATCTGGAGAGCGGGAAAAGTTTTTGATTTGCCGGTGGAAATTATTTCGGCCGGCTCTGATGCAATATAAATAACATTGAAATTAACTTTTTAAGTTATGCAACCAGAACTTATAGCAAATTTTGTCAAGGAGCTTTTAATAAAAGCCGAGCTCGGTAATGTACCGGAAAATTTCTATAATGAGTACACGGAAAAAATCGGTTTGGAAGTTCAGAAGCGCCTTGGCCTTATTGCCATGAAAGAATTGTCGCCGGAGGCGGTAGATAAATTCGGCCAACTGATGGCGGCGGACGCTAAGCCGGAAGAATTATCCGAATTTTTTCAGCAGAATATTCCTGATTACGAAGCGAAAGTAACGCAAACGCTAAAAGATTTCGCTGATGAGTTTCTTGCTTCAGCGGATAAATTGAAAAATTGAGCCGCCTAAATTATGGCAGGCACGAGCGCAAGCACGCCACAACTTACCAAAGATGATGTTTACAGGAAACTCCTTGAAAAATACAAGGAGTGGAATTTGGTTTTAAATGCGATGGAGAAAGAGGAAAAAAATCTACAAAGGGAATTTTTAGAAGCGGTAGATAAAACAAAAATAAAGGATGTAATGAAAAAATTAAATAATCAAAAATAAACTTTTAATATTATGGCGCAGAAAAATATCGGAGAAAATGAAAGAAAAGGGCGCGATTTTAGCGCTTCAGCTATTAATGGTGAAAGCGATGCACAATCGCTTATTGATGAAATAGAAACAAATGACAGGGAAGTTGATCAAAAGATAGCTGAGATGAAGGCGGCGGGAAAATTTTCATCTGAGATTGGTGATATTGGGAAAAAGTATCATATTAACGGTGATGATGTTTATGACGCTTTTGAAGAAGCCTGTGTAAATAAAAATGAAGACGGGTCTTTTACTGTAGCTGATGTTGATAATTTATCCAAAAAACTCGCGGAATACCACCGGTCATTGCAAACTTTTACAGATGCATATCATGGGAAAAAATCGGGAGACAATGAAGCGGACCCGGAAAGAGAAAAAATCGGCCGCAAAAAGGAAGCCGATACTTTGAAAGAAAATGAAATTTTGCGCGGGATTGAATCGGAGTTAACCACCGGCCAGATTCGCCTGAAATATTGTGAAAATACCTATAGGCAAATTATTGAGTCAGGCATGGAAATTGTATTGGATGAAGATATGAGCGAGCGCCTGAATCAGTTTGCCAAAAGCATGGATTATATGCAGAAAACACTGGATGCTCTTGTTAAAATTAAGGATGAAATAAAAAATAAATTCAATTCATCGGATGAGATCTCCGGTGGTGAAGTAGAAGAAATTTATGAGCGGCTGGACAAGCTGGGTGATAATTTGAAATATTTGGAAAGCTGGGGTGTTTCTATCAGCAAAAGAATTGAAGCAAAAAGCAAGGAGCAATTGGATATGTTGGATAAGCTGGTGAAACTGGAATCGCAACTTCAAGAGAGAAAGAACAAGGGCAAATTCAGAGACGAAAAGACAGCGACTTTGAATGATTCGCTTATTGAAAAAATAAATAAATTGCGGGCAGGAGTGGTGCGAGGGGCGAAGTTAAACGGGAGTGAAGTAGCCGGTTTGGAAGATTTGGCTAAAAAACAAATACTTTCTCCTGAAGAAAAAGGCGATGTTTATGCCGAACGAATGGAATTATACTACAAAATCAGACCGCGTCTGCAAAAAGAAAATGCGGAAATTGAAGAAATGAGCGACCAGTTAATATGGATTGGCAATAGAGATAAAACAGCACCGCCTAAAATGCGCGAACTTTTTTCCAAGGCCGGAAAGAAAATAGGCGATGCAATCGGCCTCAATAATCTTTTGTCACGCGCAGTATCTTTGGAAACAAATCCGCCGGTAGATGAAATAAAAGAACAGTTAAAAGAATATGAAGACACGTTGCCTGAAGCGAGAAAATTGTACAATAAGTTGATGCCGGAGATTAAATTGATGAAAATAAATAGCCTTCGTCCAAAATTGATGTGGGCGGAAGGGGATATTGAAAAGAAAAAATTGAATGTTGAACAGAGGGCGATGCTCGAAGGCTGGAAATCAATTCTGAAATCCGGAGATGTTTCGCTCGAGGAGCTGGATGTGATAGCTGATTCGCTTGAAGAAAAAATCATTTCACCGCTAAAAGTTGCGGGTGAAAAAGAATCGGCGGCAGTCAGGGATAAGCTGGTGACGGCAATGCGCGGGAGAGAAGCGGAAAAGAAATTTGAGCGCGAAGGCGAGGAAATGAACAAAGCGCGTGAGAAAAAATTTGAACCGCCCAAAAAGAAATTGAAAGAACAGGCGGGCATTAAAGAAGAATCATTTGGTTTGGACGAACTTGGGGAAGCTGCGCCGACAAAAGCGGAAAAGACCGTACTGCGCAAAGGCGTAAAAGAAATGATGGCTGAATCGGGAGTGATTGAAATTGACCCGCAACAGATTATGGATTTATTGTCGGATCAGGAAATGAAAATGTTGGTTTTTAATGTACGCAAAGATGCTATTGAAAGGTCTGACAGCAACTATAATAATTTTTATCAGGTATTGCGGGATGCGCTAAATGAAAATATTTTTAAGGAGCTTAAGAAAGAAGAAAGAGACACGATGCTTAAGGAAGTGTCTTCGCAGACATATATTATTTTGCGGGATGCGGTCAAAGCTGAAACAGAAAGTCAATTATTAAAAGCTAAATCGGGCGAAGCTTCAAGATTGGCGAAAGCCGGGAAAATCGGCGCCAAGCTTTTAGCCAATGTTGCGATGGCGGCCGGTATCGGTGTTGGTGCGGCTATGATAATCGGGTCCGGCGGGGCGGCCGCGGCTGTGGCCGGTGTTTCAATTGTAGCGGCGCGAGAAATGAATAAACGTATAGCTAAATCAGACGTCTTCCAACGCGCAAAAGCACGGGCCGGTTCGCTTTGGGAACGCATGACAGGAGGTTTGTTTAAAAAAGATAAGAATCAAGTTGATGACGATCAGGTATTAAAAGAAGTGTCAGAACAAATTGCAACCAAAGAAAAATTGGCCGTGATATTAAGCAATCAGATCAGGGAAAATTCCAGTCGTGATATTATTGAACAAATAAATTTCTTTGCTGAACAAAAACAGGAAGCCGTTAAACACCCGTCGCCGGAAACATCGGCGAAGTTTGAGAACGCGCTTGATGGTGTGTCAAAAGAGTTTTACAAAAAAGCGTTGAACTATGTCTCCATTGAGTATGGCGATAAAAATCTGTCCGATGAAGAATTATCGCGCATGGCCATGACTTTGACTTTAACGATCGGTCAGAATCAACGCGGAGATGTGGCTGCAGCGTCTGCCCTGTCGGAATTGGAGAAAAAAACTAAGTCACCCGAAGAACGCAATTGGTTTCTTGATAAAGCGGAAAAGTTTTTCAAAATCCGTTCAGGAGGAATCGGTGCCGCGGTATTTGGCGGCGGTATGGCCTATGCAGTAGCTGAAACTTCATCAATCGGACGCATTGTTTCCGGCGCTATTGCCGGCGCCGGTTTGGGACTGATGATTGAAAAGAAAATGCGCGTCGGAGAAGGAGAAAAAATTAAGAAGATAGTTGATAAAATAATTTCTGAAACTGAAAAGAAATTAAAGGGCAAGGAATCCGGTTTGATTTTGGATACTGATATGAAAGAGGCAAAAAAGAGTGCGGCGTATGTGCGCGCCCAGCTTGATGCCGGAGCATTTATTGATGATGATGTATTGAAAAATCGTGCTGAAAATTTTGTTTCCAGGATAAACAGATTGTCTCTGGAAAGCATGGAAGAACCGTATTTTGATATTGAAGATTTACTTAAAGATGTTTCCGAACGTTCCCGCCGGCTGGAAAAAGAAACAAAGAAAAATATTGAACGGGTGGCAAAACTTTCTAAAGACAAAAAAGCTCTGATATTTATGGCGGCCGGCGCTGTTATCGGCGGCGGTCTTGGTTATCTCGGATCGCAATTGTCGCAATATCTGCGTGCGCCAGCACCAAAAACAATAACACCGGCCGAACATGATATCGGCGTAACTGGCGGATCCAGATCAGTGGTGATGCCGTTAGAAAAAACTGCACCACCGGAAACTCCTTTATACCCAATTCCTCCGGAAACTCCGCTCAAGCCAATTCATGAAGGAGTGGGATTGAGTGCTCATAAGGCGGATATTGATAAAGCCCTGGAAACAGCTACAAGAAAAATTACCGAGCACGGTCCGGCCGTGCCCGCTGTCAGCACGTTAAGCGGTAAACCGATGGAAGTTTCAGAATTGTATTCTGCCAGTATCAAAGATATTGAACATCCTCAGCCGGTGTTTTTAACCAGAGAGGAAAATATTGAACTTCAGCGACTCACAAGCGGTAAAGCGGAAGGATCAGCGATTTTTGATTTTATTGAACGCGCTCATGAACGCGGTCAAATTTATGAAGACGCTAATGGAAATCAATATCATGCTGACGAACTTGACTTCACACCGGAAAAAAATATTACAAATCCGTATGATGCTGAGGGTCCGAAAGTCGGAAAGGGTGGCGTAGCTGAAGATTTGACTGAAAAAGTTAAAACAGCACCAAAGCAAAAAATTAAGAATCCTTATGCGGATGAGGAATTGTTGAAAAAGATTAAACCGACAAAGGCCGGGTCTTCCGCCAAATTGGATTCGTATGAAGACGTTTACGGAAAAAGTAAAATTATTCCAAAAGTACGGAATTTGGATTCAGTTGATGATGTGTACGGCAAAGACATACCGGCAGGAATGACTCCGGAAGAAATAAAGGCAATCGGCGCGAGTGGAGATGAAAATATTTTGAAAGGTCCGGCTGAAGGGGTTGGGGCTCACGAACCGGCTGAGATTGAACAGATTCGTTTTAAAGGAGCGGATAAAGATATCAAAACACCGATTCCGGAAGAAAGACCGGTGGAAGATTTTACCGGAAGAGGGTCGGCTCATTCAGGTGAATCACTATCTCAGGATACTGCGCCAGCAAAATCTTCCGGTCCTTCGCCTGACGATCTGGAGCGGGAAAGAATCTTGAAAGAAATTGAAGAAAGAAGACAAGCGGAAGCGGTTGAAGAACAGGATGACTTAGAAGTTGAAGAAGAAGCGGCACGAAATCCTGAGGTTACAAAAATTATTGCGCAAAGAGAGCAATCAATGGCTTCTCAGCTCGCATCGCCAAAAGCAAGGTCGGCGTATAATTGGCTGGCAGAGCAAGCGGACAATAAAAATTTAAGTGAGGCCGATAGTACGGCGGTAAAAGGGCTGAAAGATGATTTTGTAAAGGATATGGTTGGCGATCGTAAGATCGAGCCTACATTACTTAGAAAAATAACGGCATTGCAGAAGAAAATTGGTCAATAATTGGCTAAAATATCATATAAATAAGGGCGCCCGACAGGGGCGCTCTTATTGATCTTGACAAAATCGGTAAAATATGTTATATTTCTTTGTTATGCTTTATTAAAAGGCATGCGTTCCTTTTATAGAAAATAGGCAAAAAAATTGTAACGAACATCCAAGAGGATGAAAAACCGAAAGGGGTTTTAAAATGGCAGAGGATAAGAAGACGAAAGCTCTCACTTCACGCGGGAAAACCGTGGATGGAGAGTCGTCCGGAACGAAGCCGACGGGCACTTTGATCAGTGAAGCCGAAGCTCAGGCGGTAAGGGGCAATACGATGCCGCCGCCGAAGCCCGATCCCAGCCGGTTCCCCAGCACAATCGCGGAGATATCCGGTGAGGAGTCGGCCGATGAAGCGGACGTTGTCCGTGGAACGGAAGAACTGGAAGTCGGAGAGGGCGTTCGGCCGGTACGGCCGGACGAGACCATGCGAACGCGAGTTTCGGGAATGATCAAGGACGCACTCGGCAAGCCCGAGGAGCCCGAGCCCGTTCCCGCCAAGATCATCAACACGTCAGCCGCTAGTTCGGATACGTGGTCCAGCGTCGGCATCGAGGGCGATGAAGCGGCGGAAGAGAATCCGCTGGCGGATTTGCCCGCGCCAGAAATGGCCGAAGGCGAAGTGGTTCAGGATGAAAGTCCTGAAGTCGCTGAGCCGGAAGTGGTTTCGGCTGATGCGAGCGTGGATGCGGAGGAGGCCTCCCCGGAGGAAACGAACGGGACGCCTCACCAGGCGAGTCCTTACGTGGAGCTTCGGATGATCGAGGGCGGAATCGTTCTCGAGGGTCCTGCGGTGGAAGTGGGTGATGAGCTCATCATCGGCCGTGACAAGGGTTGCGGCATGGTGATCGAGTCGCGCTACATCTCCCGGCATCATGCGGTGATCACCAAGTCGAAGGATGGCGACAAGTTCGTCATCATCGATCTCGGGTCCAAGCAGAAAACGTTCGTCAACGACTTCGTCGTGGAACGCGACAAGGAATTCGAAATCGCGCACGGAGATACCATCCGGTTTGGCCGGGCGGACTGCGGCGCCGAGCTCGTCTTTCACGATCCGATGGTTCAGAAAGCAGATGTGGTGGCGGATGCCACCGTCATGAACCCCGACACCGACAGCCAGCCGGCCGATTCCGTTTCTGCGGATGAGCCGGAGAAGGAGGAAGATGTGACGAAAGCGGAACAGCACGCTGAGACGCTCAGCATCGACACGGGCCCGCTCCAGGGTGCCGTCGACAGCGGAGGAAAGGATGGCGAGAAGCCCGACGCAGACGCGACGGTCGTACCGCCCGACTTGCCTCCGCCGCCCGCCGACATGAAGAAGGCAGATACCAAGGGCGACAAGAAGAAGCCCGCCGGCGCGAAGAGCGCCTCCGGTGGCGGAACGCCGCCGCGTCTCCCGCCCTCGACTCAGAACTACAGCAAGGTGCTCTCGTCGGTTTTCATCGTTCTCATGCTCATGGTGGTCTTCGTCTTCGGCGCTATCCTCGTCGTTCGCGAGGTGATACCGGGCATTACCGGTTTCTTCGCAGAAACGGCAACGGTCGTCCCCATAGCGCCGCCCGCACAGGTGGCGAAGACGTCGGCAACCCAGCTGGCCAGCACTCCGGTGCAGGGTGAGCTGGCCGACCAGGTGGTACTCGCGGTTCAGGTGCCGGAGTTTGCGGACCTCAGAAAGATCCAGCTACCCGATGCATATGTTCCGCCTGCCAAATCGCCGATCAAGGATTTCGCGAGAGGGGTAGTCCTCCCCAAGTCATTTGAGGACTGCTTCCCCAAGAACGCCACACTCGAAGCGGCGGAAGTGGCCTGGTGTTGCTCCTTCTTGCATCCGAATGCGGGTGACCTGGATGAACTGATCAGGATGTCCGACTGCATGATCAAGCTCGAGCAGATGCAATATTAATTTTTGCCTACCATTTCAGGGAAGCAACAGTCCTGTTGCTTCCCATTCCCATCGGATGCCTGTGTTAACGGACATCCCGAGGAATAATATTTTTTGCACTTTATCGCAATCACCTGGTTTTCACGGGTGTTGCAATAAAGTGCAACAAAACGCACCTTACAATATAACAAGCAAGGCAATTAGAAAAACACCCGTTTTTTTTCGAAGCAGAGGGTCCGTAACAAAACGCGCAGAGCGCGCGATAACGGAGAAAGGGAGAAATCAAGATGAAGAGATTCTTCGTCAGTTTGTTCACGGCAGCGGCCATCATGTACTCGGTCGGCGTTTCCGCGCAGTCCGCGGTGGATGGTGATTACGAGGTCCAAGATTGGATGACGGTGGATATCACCGAGTCCGATCCGGGCGCTCAGCAGAGCGCCACCAATCAGGCCGTATTCTTCGGTCTGCAGGAGGTGGCCGTTCATCTGAAGAGGCTCGAGAACAAGTGCACGTCACCCAATTCGGACGGCTGCACTGACGCGATCATCGCTGCCGAGAAAAAGGCCAGCGAGATCGTGAAGACCCAGGGTCTCTCACCCAAACAGAAGCGCGCGGTCCGACGGATCGTCGATGAAGCCATCACGGCCGCGAACGTGGGCGACACCGAGGGTGTCAAGAAAATCCGCGAACAGCTCGCGGACCACGAACGGCGAATTGGCGATCTCGAGGGTGACGTTACGAAGCTCAAGAGCAAAGTGACAGCGATCGAGAGCGGTGGCACAGTGGTCATCTCTTCGGAAAGTGGTTCGTCGGTAGCGGATTCCATGGATACGCGGCGCAAGGCCGTAGTGGCGCAGTCCACGGCAGACGAGGCGTTGCGGGTGGCCAAAGAGGCCAAGACCGCAGCCGATGAAGCCAAGGCTGCCTCTGCCGGTGAAAATTCCGGTATTTCCAAGGAAGACTTCCAGATCGTCCGCGATGCCGCGGCTGACGCGCAAGCGCGAGCCGATCTGGCACAGCGTGCTGCCGAGGAAGCCAAGGAAGCGGCCGATAAGGCTCTCGCCGGTTCCGACAACGCGAACGAGTCCGGTGATGCCGAGGCGCTCGCGGATGCCAACAGGCGTTCGGACGAGGCCCTGACACAGGCCAAGGAAGCTCTCGCCAAGGCGGAAGAGGCGCGCGAGAATTCCGATGGTCTTGCCGATCAGATCGCGGCGCTCAAGACCGACATCGGCGCTTTGGAAGCCAAGCTCGATAAGAAGCAGGATGCCAACGAGGTGGAGGCCGGTCTCGGCTATTTCACCACCGGCAAGATTTTCGCCCCAACCGTAGGTGTTACCTACACCGTGCGGCGCGGAGATATCCGGCTGGCGATTGGCGCTGACTTCGGCTACCACTTCTTCTACGACAACATCGAGTACGAGCCCGAGATCAGAATCCTGTTCAACAGCTACTTCCGGCTCGGATACCAGTTCGTGGATTGGTTCTCCGCAGGCATCGGCGCATTTTCCTACAGCGCCGGCCAGCCCTATTCCGACACTTTCGGTTTCGGAGCAGAGTTGAGCGCCCGGTTCAACTGGATGCTCACGGACGCTCTCGGAATGGCCGTGGAGCTCTGGGGAGGACCCACCTACGAGTGGCAGAAGGTCACTAATCCGGAACCGCCGGATGTCGGTGCCAATGAGATCTACAAAAGCACTGACCAAAAAGGCGGTGCTTCCGGCGCCGGAGGCCTCCGGTTGACCCTCACGTTCTAAGTTCTTTCCTGCCTTTGTTTGTTCTTGGGGCGAATGCGTTCTGCATATCGCCCCCTCTATTTTGCCAATTATTATTTGTTGGCAGAATAGGGGATACACTTTGGCCCTTTCGCATTTTTATGCGATAATACCAAAGAAAGAAATATAATCTGTTCATTACAACTGACTGATAGTAAATAAGACAGCCGATGATGGCTGTTTCAACACAGAAATTTCGGGCAAAGACCCGAGAAAGGAACATAAAATGTTCAAGAACCTCGTTGCGACGATGGCTCTCTTCGCTTCTTTGGTGCTCGCTACCGGGTGTCTCTCGCCCAACGGGGGCGACGAGTACAAGTTCGGCAGTGGGGACACCGACTCCGACACGGACACCGATGGTGACACCGACACGGATTCGGACACCGACTCCGACACGGACACCGATGGTGACACCGACACGGATTCGGACACCGACTCCGACACGGACACCGATGGTGACACCGACACGGATTCGGACACCGACTCCGACACGGACACCGATGGTGACACCGACACGGATTCGGACACCGACTCCGACACGGACACCGATGGTGACACCGACACGGATTCGGACACCGACTCCGACACGGATTGCTCAAGCGGCCCGTGTTGCGATTTGACCGGTCATTTCAAGCCGATGGAAGAGATCTGCGCAGAAAGCTACGAGATCCGATGCAATAGCACTATTGAGTGCGGGTCCAATGTCGGGCTCTGGAACAATATCCAGTATTGCTCAGGAGACAGCAGCTCATGCGAGGGTGAAATTGAAGAAGAGCACGTCTCGGATTTGGTCGATTGCGGCCCTGACGACATGTGCGAGGATTCGCCGGCGGCTTGCGTAGCCTGCGCTTTCGGTTGTCATCCGTTCGCGGATGGGACCGGAGAGTGCAATAGCAGTGGCGACACCGACACCGATTCCGATACGGACACGGACGCTGACAGCGACACCGACACCGATTCCGATACGGACACGGACGCTGACAGCGACACCGACACCGACACCGACACCGACACCGACACGGATTCGGACACCGATGGTGATACGGATGTCGGCGGGGAAGGCGAGCCCTGTTTTCTCAACGAGGAAGCTGTGTACGTCTGTGACCCCGGTTTCGTCTGCGGTCCCGATGGGCTTTGCATCATTGATAGTGGTGGCGACGCCGACACCGACACGGATTCGGACACCGACACGGATTCGGACACTGACTCCGACACGGACACGGACGCTGACAGCGATTCCGACACGGACACCGATGGTGACACCGATACGGATGCTGACAGCGATTCCGACACGGACACCGATGGTGACACCGACACGGACGCTGACAGCGATTCCGACACGGACACCGATGGTGACACCGACACGGACGCTGACAGCGACGGAGATTCCGATTCCGATACGGATTTCGATTCCGGTGTGGACGGCGGTGCGGACACTGACAGCGATTCGGACACGGACACTGACACGAGTGATGGCGGTGTTGACGGCGGTGAAGAGTGTACCGAAGTCGAGGACTGCCCGGAAGGACAGGTCTGCGGTATCCAGTCGCACGAGTGCTATGAGCTCCCCGAGCTCGATTCGGGCCAGTACATGAAGTGCTGGGATCACGACTGGGACGGCGATCCGCTCACGGTTGGTGGCACCTGCCACACGATTGAAAGCACGCTCTGTGATTATTGGTCTCCCGAGATGTGGGAGTTCGATTGGCTGGATGAGACACCGATTTGCGGCGTATATCCGGCATCTTGTCCGGCTATGGAACCGGTTCCGGAGTGCTGCGTTACGACGCAGGAAGACTTCGAGGATCTGGACGTAGCCGACCGTACTTGCGTGGATGAGCCGTTCTTCGCTCCGGCCACGCCCCTGTAGTCTTATCAGTTAGTTAAGTTCTTTCCGTTTGTTCTTTTGCGGCCGCGTGTTCTCACGCGGCCGCTTTTTATTTTATTTTAAAAATTTTTTTAATAAAAAAACACCGAGCCAGATTGGCTCGGTGTGGGATGTGCGGAAGAGCAAGGGTTAAAGAGCGGAGAGAGCGGCGGGGGGAAGTGGACGGTAGAGGCTGTACATCCGGAGGAGGCATTCGTTCCGATACGGAACAGGCAGTGCCTCGCAGCAGGGTTGCACGTTCTCTCGGCACAACACCGGACCGCCGGAAAAGCAGATGTCGGAAGGGTTCGGCGTGATGGCCGGAGGAGCTGTGAGCGTCGGCGGCTCCTTGTCCGTCACGTCTTCTCCGCGGTTGGCCACGGAGTAGGCGATCCAGCCGGCCAGCAGCAGGAGGATGATGATGACGATGATCCATCCGATGGGGATGTCCCTCACCGGGCGGTGCGGCGGCGTCTGCTCGGCCTGCTCACGGAGTCGGGCGTTCAGCGCCGCTTCCTCGGCGACACGTCGCGCTTCGGCCTCTTCGCGGAGGCGAGCGTTCTGAGCCGATTCTTCTGCTGCGCGTCGCGTGCGTTCGACTTCCTCGGCCGCCAAGCGCGCTTTCTCGCGCTCGACGCTTTCGTCCACCATCTTGATGCCTTTGTCCACGACCTTCATCGCGGCCGCGAACATCTTCGCGCCGTAGTCATCCACGCTTTTCGCCGTCTTGGCACCCGGCTTCTGCTGATCGCCAGTCTTGCCATGGCCTCCGCCTTGCTGAGAGCCGTTCTGATTATTGTCGTTTGCCATTTGCAAATCTCCTTTTTTGGAATGGCTTCTCGCCGGTTTTTTAGTTTGGTTGTCAATGGTGCTGCCAAAAAATGACAGTATCAATAAATAATCAAATTAAATATTTAAAATATATTGATCTAAATTAACTAATCATCTTAGCACATTTATTGGAGTATGTCAATGGGCTAATTGGCCATTTTGGTAGGGGGCTTGACAAAATCATACAAATGTGGTATACTATCCCTTGTAAGTGAAAAATATAAGTTTTTGGCCTGCGTTTGAGAGAGGCGCCTGTCAAAAACAACCTAAATATGCCTAATTATATCAAGGCATAATACCCGAAAACTCTCTCAAAAGGAGAGGTTTTTTCTTTAAAATAAGGCAAAATTGTTCAATAGTTGAGTCTTTAATGGTGTTGACAAAATTGCTTAAATGTGCTATACTTATACGTTAAGATAAATTTTCCTTTACTTTGCGCCTATCTTTCAAGAGCGGGTGCAGACTGAGGGAAATTTCCTTAGAAAAGCTCTTTTCATATAGAAAGAAGTTGAAAGAAACAGCGGCCGTGAGTCGGCCATAACAAGCCGCACTGCGGCGCAATATTGGAGGATCCGATGAAAAACGTCATCGTGACCGTGTTCGTAGTGCACTGCGCCATGTTCGTTTCGGCGAACGCCCTCGCGCAGTACAATGGCGCTAGCCCCGCCGGCCCGCTCATCGTGGACAACTTGTCCGCCATGCAGGCGGCCGGCCGGTGCGTCTCGCAGATCCAGACGGTCTGCAACGGCTACTGGAACGCCCCCGGGTGTTCGCAGGCCGTGATCGACTGCGACAAGGTACGCTCCGGTGCCAAGAAGGCGGCCACCGGCCTGACCAAGAAGCAGGTCATCGCCATCGTTGAAGACGCAATCAAGGGTCTCGCCAGCAAGGCGGATCTCGATGCTCTCGCGAAGCGTGTGGCCGCGCTCGAGGATGGTCTGGCCAAGGAAGCTGCGGCACGCGCCGCTGCCGATGAGGCACTCCAGGCGGATATCGACGAGCATAAGGCCGCGGAGTGTCACGACGGCGAACGGCGCTGCACGGACGAAAATACGCCGGCGGTTTGTACGGACGGTAAGTACGTCGACCAGCCAGACTGCGGCGAGGACACCTTCTGCAACGACGGGCTTTGTATGGAAGAAGCCTTGGGACGAGGACATCAACGCCCTGAAGGATGAAGTCATGTTCGAGATCGGCGCTACGTTCTTCGGCGCTCCTCACCTTCAGGCGATCGGTGCCGCGGCTGGTTTGCAGCTGCGGATTGCCGACAACATCGCGGTGGTGGGAGACCTCGGGCTCGGCTACGCCTTCGACAAGGATGTGGCCGTGATCGCGAGTGGTGGTGTTGTCTTCTACGTGACCGAGAAGTTCGGTCTCGGACCCGTCGCACTCTTCGGCAAGGAGAGTTTTGATGACGAAGGTGACGTCGAAGTTGGTGGAGGTGTGGAGCTTCGGTTCCGTACCGGCACCGGTTTCTTCGTCTCTGGAACCATCGGCCTCGGCGCTGAGGGAGTGCTTCAGAAGATCGGCACGCGTCCTGACGGCGAGAAGCTGACCGACCGCGAGTGGGGCCTGGCCGTCATGGGCGGGCTCATGATCGGCGGCGAGTTCTAACCAACCAGTTCTTTCCTTTCTATATAAGGTCGGCGCGATTCTGCGCCGGCCTCCCAACTCTTGCGTACAAAATTTGTTCGCAGAAGTTGGGACCAAAGTTCTCATATAAAAATTGGGAACGACGGAGCACCCATTAAAATAGCTCTTTGAAATATTATTAGGAACTTAAAAGTTTAGAAACGCAACGAACGAAACACATCCCGACACGTCGGGATTGACAAAAAGGAGATACCGATGAAGACCATCGCTATGATTCTCTGGGTTGCTCTGGTCGTGATCGCGGCGAGCGCGTGTGGTGTGGAGGCGGGCGACGGTGACTTCACCGCGACCGCGGACACCGACAGCGACACCGACTCCGACACGGATTCGGACAGCGATTCGGACACCGACAGCGACACCGACTCCGACACGGATTCGGACAGCGATTCGGACACCGACAGCGACACCGACTCCGACACGGACGAGTGTACGGATGGCGAGGTCGGGTGCACCGACGACGACTCCTTCCACATCTGCGTGGATGGTCAGTGGTCGGCGGAACTCGATTGCGCCGGCGACCTCGTCTGCGAAGACGGTGAGTGTGTCGATCCGGGTTCGGACTGCGAGGACGGCGAGAGTGAGTGCACCGACGACGATTCGTACCACGTGTGCGTCGGCGGCAGCTGGTCGGCAACGATTGACTGTGCCGATGGCTACGAGTGTGCGGAAGGTCAGTGCGAGCTCGTTCAGATCTGCGATCCCGGTGACGAGCGCTGCTACGGCGGAAACGCCCAGCAGTGCAACAGCGCCGGAACGGCTTGGGCCACCATCGATTTCTGCGCCTCCGATGAGGAGTGCGTGGTGGTGGGTGGCGAGGCTGAGTGCGTCGCGGACACGATTTGCACCCCCTACGACGAGCGCTGCTACGGCGGAAACGCCCAGCAGTGCAACAGCGCCGGAACGGCTTGGGCTGTCATCGACTACTGCGCCTCCGATGAGGACTGCGTGGTGGTGAGCGGTGAGGCCGAGTGCGTGTCCGATTCTATCTGCACCCCCTACGACGAGCGCTGCTACGGCGGAAACGCCCAGCAGTGCAACAGCGCCGGAACAGCTTGGGTCACCATCGACACCTGCGGCTCCGACGAGGAGTGCGAGATGGTGGGTGACGAAGCCGAGTGTCACGAGTGCGGCGCATTCAACAGCTATGACTGTCCCAGCGGGGAAACCTGCGAAGAGGGACAGTGCGTAGGCGGCGATGACGACGAGTGCATCGTCGGCGACCCGGCACATCAGTGCGACGAAGGGTACGCCTGTGTGGATGGCGAGTGTGTGGAGGCCGACTGCACGGGCGCGACTGATTGTCCGACAGGGCAGGTCTGCCACATCCTCGGAACGCGCTTCGAGACCGTGGGTAGCGAGATCTACGGGTACAAGATCGACGGCGTTTGCGCTTCGGCCCCGTCCGGTACCGCCGAGTGTTGGGACAGGGACTGGGACGGCAGCGCCCTGACGATCGGCGGAGTGTGTGAGCTGTTCTACAGCGAGTACTCCCCGGACGTCTGGTACTCCTACCAGAGCACCCCGCACTGCCAGGGTTCGTCCTGGCACAACCCGATCCCAGAATGCTGTATCCGGGACAGTATGGACAAGTGCGTCAAGCATACGGTTTCCACCGGCTTGGGCACGATCATGTCCAGCTCCTGGATCGCCCGCGTTATCTAGTAGTTCCTACCTTGTTCTTTCAGGTCGACGGCGCCTTTAAAGCCGTCAATTCATATGAGATGATCTGTCTCTCGGATAATCTCAGATGAATCAAAGAATCCGGGCCTTGTGCCGGGATTTTTTGTTTTTGATGATTACATGGTTTTGCTGTCACAAACACACCTCTTTATGCGTAATATCTAATGTAATATCAGTGGTTTTTGACATTTTTGTGGATAATCATATAAACACTTGACAACAGAGCCAAAAAGTGTTAATATTTAGTGTTACAATTTATGTGTATTTCAAGCTGATTAGCAATTGAGAGAGGTGGCTAATTTTGGCGAAATACAGCGCAAAACCTCTCTCGGCGAGGTTTTTGTTATTTTTATTGGCGTCAATATTTTCATGCTAAATTTTTTGGCTTGAAACAGGGACGCTTCCCCTGGCCGTACTCGCTTATGCGTAATTCGGCTTGAAGCTAAATATAATAGTACCTTGAAAATTGAAGGGAACAAAAATAAACAATCGCGATTGGAATCGCGACAAACAGAATCGAAGGAAAAGAGGAGGAAAAGATGAGAAAGTATTTGGTCTGGTTTGCGATCGTCCTGTCTGCGACCGGATGTATCTCGCCGAACATGGGGGGAAACGGAGACGAGTACAAGTTCGGCAGTGACACGGACACGGACACGGACACCGACACGGACACCGACACGGACACCGACACGGACACCGACACGGACACCGACACGGACACCGACACGGACACCGACACGGACACCGACACGGACACCGACACGGACACCGACACGGACACCGACACGGACACCGACACGGACACCGACACGGACACCGACACGGACACCGACACGGACACCGACACGGACACCGACACGGACACCGACACGGACACCGACACGGACACCGACACTGGTGACGGTGGCCCGGATGGTGGAGACACTGATTCGGGCGTTGACTGCATCAGCGGGCCGTGTTGCAACGCGGGCGGATTCTTCCAACCCGAAGGATACCCTTGCGCTTCGTTCGCCGAGTATCAATGCAATGGGACTCTTTGCGGAGCCGACGCTCAGTCGCGCTCAGTGACGCAGTTCTGCTCGGGCGAAAGTTTCGAGTGCGACGGCGATACGTTCGAGACGGTCTGGGCGACAATCCAGAACTGTTCAGACTCCGACGTCTGCAACACCGATATGGTTTCTTATGCCGAGTGCGCCGAGTGCGACCTTGGTTGTGAAGATGTCGGTGGAATCGGCGACTGTCTTTTGGAGTGCGATCCTGCCGACGAATGCTGCGGATCCGATGGTCTCTTCGAGATCGTGGGCACCCTTTGTGGTGATTCATCCGACAGCGTGTGCGACGGAGCGGATACTTGCGACGGCGCCGGTGTGTGCCTCGAGAATATCGAGCCAGACACGACTGAATGCCACGCATCTGCCGGAGATTGCGACATCACGGAATTCTGTGATGGCGCTGGCGCTTGTCCTACCGATACGTTCGAAGCGGCGCTTATTGAGTGCCGTCCTTCCGCTGGTGTTTGCGATATCGCTGAGTACTGTACCGGCGATTCGCCGGCTTGTCCTTCCGATGAGGTGGAGTTCACGAGTTTGCCCTGCGACAGCTGGGCAGAATATCAGTGCTTCGCCGGAACCGGAGATGGATGCGGAGCTGACGCTCAAGCGCGTTGGGCTACGCAGTACTGTGGCGGTGGGGTTTCGTGCGATGGCAGTATCTTCAGTACCGCCTGGATGACTATCCAGAATTGCGGTGATGATGATATTTGTTTCACCGATACCTTCTCCTACGCCGAGTGTGAGGTCTGTGATGTCGGCTGTACGGATGGTGAATGTGATGATCTGCCTGACGGCGGCGCTGACACCGACACCGACACCGACACGGATACGGATACGGACACGGACACGGATACCGACACGGATACCGACACGGATACGGATACCGACACGGATACCGACACGGATACCGATACCGACACCGATACGGATACCGATACGGACACGGACACGGATACGGATACCGATACCGACACGGATACCGACACGGATACCGATACGGACACGGATACCGACACGGATACCGATACGGATACCGATACGGATACCGATACGGATACCGATACCGATACCGATACGGATACCGATACTGGGGACTGCGTCCCTGGCGATATGTGCTGTGATCTCGCCGGCAATTTCGAGCCGGCCGGTACGTCCTGCGGTGACACCACTGCTTCGACCTGCGACAACCCCGACACCTGTGATGGTGGCGGCAACTGCGAGTCGAACTACGAGCCGACTACCACTGTTTGCCGCCCGGCGGCAGACATCTGCGACGTGGATGATTTCTGCAATGGTGCAGGACTCTGCGATCCGGACGAGGTGGAGCTCGAGTTCGTGGAGTGCCGAGGTTCTCTCGGTGCTTGCGACGCGGTGGATTACTGCGATGGTATCACCACATCGTGTGATGACGGACTGCTCTTCGGCGATGTCTGCCACGCTTCGGCCGGCGACTGTGATCCCGAGGAGACCTGCGACGGTGCGTTGCCGGATTGTCCGGTCGACACGCTCGAGCCAGACACCACGGTATGCCGTGCGGAAACCGGTGACTGCGACAACGCCGAGACCTGTACCGGTAGCTCTGCTACCTGTCCGGCCGACACGTTCAAGTCGCCGTCTACCATCTGCGATACCTCCTACGAGTTCAGATGCAATGGCTCGCTCTGCGGGTCCGATGCTCAGCGCAGACTGGTTCGCCAGTACTGTGACGGCACCGGTGCCGCCTGTGACGGGTCCATCTACTACAACAGCTGGTTGACGATCGAAAACTGCGACGCTTCCTCTGTTTGCATCGCGACTCCCATTTCTGCTACCTGCGACGTTTGCGGTTACGAGTGTCAGAACATTCCTGACGGTACCTGCGTCGGCGAAGAGGACGAACCCTGTGCTGAGCCTCCTTTCGAGGAGTGCGATGACGGGCTCGTCTGCACCGAAGGTATCTGCGGTACCGAACCCGATGGCGGGACGGACGGCGGAATCGACGGCGGCGCTGACACCGACACCGGATACCGATACGGACACCGACACGGATACGGATACGGATACCGACACGGATACGGACACCGACACGGACACCGACACGGACACCGATACCGACACGGACACGGACACCGACACGGATACCGACACGGATACGGATACCGATACGGATACCGATACGGACACCGATACGGATACCGATACGGATACCGATACGGATACCGATACGGATACCGATACTGGGGACTGCGTCCCTGGTGATACGTGCTGTGATCTCGCCGGCAATTTCGAGCCGGCCGGTACGTCCTGCGGTGACACCACTGTTTCGACCTGCGACAACCCCGACACCTGTGATGGTGGCGGCAACTGCGAGTCGAACTACGAGCCGACTACCACTGTTTGCCGCCCGGCGGCAGACATCTGCGACGTGGATGATTTCTGCAATGGTGCAGGACTCTGCGATCCGGACGAGGTGGAGCTCGAGTTCGTGGAGTGCCGAGGTTCTCTCGGTGCTTGCGACGCGGTGGATTACTGCGATGGTATCACCACATCGTGTGATGACGGACTGCTCTTCGGCGATGTCTGCCACGCTTCGGCCGGCGACTGTGATCCCGAGGAGACCTGCGACGGTGCGTTGCCGGATTGTCCGGTCGACACGCTCGAGCCAGACACCACGGTATGCCGTGCGGAAACCGGTGACTGCGACAACGCCGAGACCTGTACCGGTAGCTCTGCTACCTGTCCGGCCGACACGTTCAAGTCGCCGTCTACCATCTGCGATACCTCCTACGAGTTCAGATGCAATGGCTCGCTCTGCGGGTCCGATGCTCAGCGCAGACTGGTTCGCCAGTACTGTGACGGCACCGGTGCCGCCTGTGACGGGTCCATCTACTACAACAGCTGGTTGACGATCGAAAACTGCGACGCTTCCTCTGTTTGCATCGCGACTCCCATTTCTGCTACCTGCGACGTTTGCGGTTACGAGTGTCAGAACATTCCTGACGGTACCTGCGTCGGCGAAGAGGACGAACCCTGTGCTGAGCCTCCTTTCGAGGAGTGCGATGACGGGCTCGTCTGCACCGAAGGTATCTGCGGTACCGAACCCGATGGCGGGACGGACGGCGGAATCGACGGCGGCGCTGACACCGATACGGATACCGATACGGATACGCGACACGGACACGGATACCGACACGGATACGGACACCGACACGGATACCGACACGGATACCGACACGGATACGGATACCGATACGGATACCGACACGGATACGGATACCGAACTCTGGGAGTGTGTGTCTGACACTGACTGCACTGATCCGGCTTTGCCCATCTGCTCACAGTTCCACATCTGCGTGGAGTGTGAGTACGGCGAAGACTGTTTCGTCGATGAAGGGTGTGGCAAGGAATCGTTCACCTGCGAACCCATTCCGAAGCCCGCAGTGGGTGAGTATCTGTTCTGTTGGGACCTCGATCCCGACGGCGACCCCCTCACTATCAACAGTACTTGTGATGACTTCGACGTCGTTGATGGCTGTGACTACTGGGGGCCGGTGCCCTGGCAGTACGAGGAAGGCGTAGGTATGCCGATTTGTGGCAGCTGCGATTGGGTCGTCGATCACTGTGAGGCGTGTGCCGAACAGGAACCCATTCCGGAGTGTTGCCTCAGCAATCAGTGGAACTTCTTTGAGCTGGATCCTGTGGAGCGGATTTGTCTGACGCAGGGACTGCTCATTGAATTCATTCCATAGATAGTTCCCTCCAATCGTTCTTTTCTCGCCCCATCTTCGGATGGGGCAAATCACCATGAGATTATCATTACTCTCTCTTTGATGATCTCAGTTGATACGCAAAACCCGTCTTTACCGGCGGGTTTTGCGTTTTATTGTAGGATTATATTCAAGTAAAAATTATTTATCATAATAGTAGAAATAAAAGATGATAATATTTACTTTTGTTCAATTTAATGATATTATTTATGCGTATGAAATCACTTTTACCCTTAGATACAGATGCAAAACAGCATTTGTTTTGGAGCATACTAGCCGTTTCATCCGTGGCCGTTTTTTGCACTGCCACTATTTGTTTTGGCTTATCGCTCGCATTGTATTTCTTTTCGTTTTTATTAATATTTCTCGCCACCATTATGCGGCCGGAGGCCGGTTTGTATGTTGTTGTTATCGGCACGATGTGGTTTGAAAGATACTTTACTCTCTTACCCATTACCGCAAATGGCGTGGATTACAAATTATATCCTTTAGATTTAGTTATATTATTTATAGTTTTAAGTGTCGGAGCGCGTCTTTTGGAAGGACGATTAAAGTGGAAGTTTAAAAAAATTGATTTTTTTCTTATCGGATTCGGCATTGCCTGCACTTATGGAATGATTATCGCCATATCCCGTCATCTAAATTTAGCTTTAGCATTTGGAACATACAAAAATTATTTTATTTACGGGATTTTGTATTTTCTTGTTGCAGTTATCCTGCGGACAAAGGATGATTGGCTGAAATTTATGAAGGCGTTAACCGTCGGAGGAGCCGGGCTTTTTTTCTTTTTATTTTATGGTTTAATTGTTGGCAAAGGATTATGGAGCGAGTATACGCCGCTATCGACGGCCGGCGAACGTTTAATTGCCGGTACGCATATATTTTATTTTGTGATTTTTTTCTTTTGGCTGATATCATGGATTATCTGGCCGATTGCCAAAGAACACGCGAGAAGAAAAACATATAACATTTTTATTTTTATCGCCTTGTCTCTTATCGGCGTTGCACTAGTCGTATCGCTGGTAAGACATTTGTGGATAGCGGTTGCGGCCGTCCTGTTATTTTGGGTGCTTTTTTTGCCGACAATTCGGAGGCGCTTGCGTTATTTATATATTGTTGTCGCCGTATCGGCTGTATCAGCTATATTAATGTTTGCCTACATAAATGTCGGAAAAATATTTTTTAAAGCGACCGGCGAATCATTTTCTAATACATCGCAGGTGCTTTCTGAGCGGACCGATGTGGAGTATGCAACCAGTGGCCAGGACGCCAGTTTTCGTTGGCGTTTATCAACCTGGAAGGTTGGCCTTTCCGCCTGGATGACTCATCCGTTTTTTGGCGTAGGCCTTGGATATGAAATTTATGGTTTGGACAATAACTGGCCTTTTCACATTGCTATGCGCGAGATCCACAACGATTATTTAGCCATTTTGTATCAACTTGGAGCAATCGGTTTTTTGGTTATTGTGGAGTGGATGATATATCTTTGGTATCAGTTTTTTAAAAACCGGTCTTCAATGCTTTCTTCGGATGATCCGGAAGAATCCAGATTATTTTTTACCTGGTGGAGCGTTGCACTAACACTAATGGCAGGTTTTACCATTTCCATTTATTGGGATGTAAATTTTTTCAACATTTGGTGGTGGATTGCGTTGGCGGCTGTAAGATTTTTATGGTTTAAATTTTCCGAATATGAGAATCCTGGAAATAAATAAATTTTATTATCGTCGAGGCGGTGCCGATCTTCATTTTTTAGACCTTTGTGATATTTTGAAATCAAAAGGGGAGTCGGTTTCGATTTTTTCAATGAAGGATAAGCGCAATGAGCCGACGCCTTATGAAAAATATTTTGTTTCTAATATCGAATTCGGTTCATTGAATTTCGGCTCGTTGTCGCGTCCGTTACGGGTTATTTATTCACGCGAGGCAGCTAAAAATATTGAGCGTTTAATAAAGGATGAACGTCCTGATATAGCTCACGCGCACCTTATTTATCATCATTTGTCTCCGTCTATTTTGTCGGTATTGAAAAAGGAGAAAATTCCCGTCGTAATGACTATACACGATTGGAAACCGCTTTGCCCGAATTATTTAATGTTTACGAATGGCTCCGTTTGTGAACGGTGCAGAGGCGGTCATTATTTTCAGTGCGCGAAGCATTCATGTATTCATCATTCGTTTCCTCAAAGCGTGCTGGCCTCATTGGAGGCGTACATACATCATGCCAAAAAATATTACGAAGAGTATGTTGATTTATATATTGCGCCAAGCAATTTCGTGAAAGAGATGTTTGTTAAATGGGGTTTTCCGGAAAAAAAGATTGAAGTAATTCCGCATTTTTTACCACCGACAATTGAGCGGGTCAACAGCGTCACCCAACCCCCTAGAGAACCGAGCTTCGCTTTTGTCGGGAGAATTAATGAAGAAAAGGGTGTCCAGACGCTGGTTAAACAATGGGTGGAGAAAAAAATTCCTTATTCACTGCATGTATTTGGCGGCGGTCCGCTATTTTTATCTTTGAAAAATATTGTGGATAAGTCCGGTATGAATAACATTTTTTTGCATGGAGCAATGTCGCGTGAAGATGTGGCCAAATATTTAAGACAGATGACGGCGATTATTATTCCCAGCGAATGGTACGAAATTTTTGGCTTAGTCGCTATTGAAGCTTGGTCGCAAGGCATACCGGCGATTACTTCAACATTCGGTTCTTTGCCGGAACTTGTAAAAAAATCAGGGGCCGGAATTTCTTTAGATCTGGAAGGCGATAATTTATTTAACACACTGCAAAAAATATCTGATATCACATACAGGCAAAATGCAGTTGAGTATATGGCAAAAAATCATTTTTCTGATGAATACTATCTTAGTTTAAAGAAAGTTTTTCAAAAAGCGCAATCTTTAGCCAGATAATTTTTTTATGAAGCCCGCTTACCCGCGACAATTTAACAGAAGTTTGTCGCTAATAATAATGGCGGTTGCTTTTATTTTTTATCTGTCTTATTCTTCTCCGGCCAAAGCGCAGACCGTAAATGATTACCCGAGAATGGCAAACCTTTATTTATATTCGCCGATTCGTCAAAGTGACGTGCCTTTGCTCGCCAAGTGGGATGTGCTTATTCTGCACATGCTGGCTCAGCAAAATAGCGCGGAGCAGATCCGTCAAATTAGGCAGATAAATCCTAATATTAAAATTCTTGTATATATTACCTCTCAGGAATTTCCGATAAACAAGCACGCCGAATGGGATACGAATCCCAACGGCTTATTTAAACGCCTGCTTCGCGGAATTACCGATGAAATGTGGCTGCGCGATAACGATGGGGCCCATGTTGTTTTTTGGGATACCGCTTGGATGCTAAATGTAACCGATTTTCCCGGAAATGGAAAAAAATGGAATGATTATTTATCGGATTTTGTAGTTAACGAACTGCTTTCTTCTGGTTTGTGGGATGGTGTTTTTTACGATAATACCTGGTCAAATATTTCCTGGCTGAACGGCGGAGCGATAGATGCAAACCGTGATGGTCAGAATGATAAGGCGGCAAGTTTAGATAGTGCATGGCAGGCGGGTATGAGTAAGCTTTTTAAACTTACGCGCGAAAAATATAACAAGCCGTTAATTATTGTAGGTAATGGCGACAGGGGATATTACAGCGATATCAATGGTATATATTTTGAAAATTTTTCCACAAACAGTTATCTCTCATGGGAGGAAAAAATGCGGCTGTATGGTTTATCGTCAAATACCAGCCGAGAACCTCAAGTAGCTATTCTTGGAAACACATCGGCCGATACCGCAAAGGCGCAGGCCGATTTCAGTAAAATGCGTTTTGGTTTAGCCAGTTCTCTTCTGGAAGATGGGTATTATAGTTATGACGCTGGCTCAAATAGTCACGCGGAAAAATGGTGGTATGACGAATATAATGTGAATCTTGGCGAGCCGATGGGAGAGGCAACATCAATGAGCGGCAATGATAATTATGTTAAAGATGTTTGGCGTCGCGAATTTACTAATGGTCTGGCGGTTGTAAACTCACTGGCGGAAGAAAAAGAAGTTGATCTGGGCGGAGAGTTTGAAAAATTAATCGGCACTCAGGATTCAAAAGTTAACGACGGCGGTATTGTCAGTAAAATTAAACTGGCGGCAAAAGATGGTTTGTTAATGTTAAAAACTTATCAAACGGTGAAAGATCTGGTTTTTGTTAACGGCTCGTTCGTCCGATTTGTAGATTATTTAGGCCAGAGAGTGCGTAATGGATTTTTTGCTTATGACTCCAAATACCCCGGCGGCGCGCGTGTATATTCGGCTGATATTGATGGAGTCGGTGATGATGAAACAATTGTTGCAAGCGGGGCGAAATTTGAGATATTTAACAGTAGTGGAGAGCGCTGGTTTAATGATTATCCGTTTGGCGGTAATTTTGAAGGCGACATCAGAATATCCGTAAATAAATTATTTGAAAAGCAATTGCAGGATCAGATCGTCATTGCGCCAAGTTTTGGTGAAAAAATAATAATGTACAATTATCATGGAGCTGTAATGCAGGGCGGGTATACTCCGTTTGATCCGACGAAATATGTCGGCGGATTTTCCGTGGCGGCGGCTCTTTTAGACGGGCCGGGGAAACCCGGCAGTGTTGTGGTGGGGGTGGGGAAAGGAAAACCGGCCGAAGTTTTAATTTACGACAATCGCATATCTCAATTAAAAAAACGTTTTTATCCTTATGAAAAAACGTTTAAGGGCGGTTTATACGTCGCCACCGGAGATGTGACCGGAGACAACAGAGATGAAATAATTGTCAGCGCGGTATCAGGAACGGATAAATCAATTAAAGTTTTTGACGGTAATGGAAAAAAATTATCTGAATTTAAACCCAGCGGCCTTTTTGGCTCAGCCGGAACAATGGTTGGTACGGTTGATATTAATTTTGACGGTAAAATGGATATCGCCGTAATTAGTTTATAATCCGGTAATCAGACAAACAACAGGACCCTTAAATTTTATGCCGCTTTGGACGGCTTTTTTTAATCCTGCCACAGACAGAGAACTGTTTGGTGATATATCAATATCTTCCGCCTGTTTAACCAAATTTATCGCTTCCGTTATTTCACTGTTTGAAATTATCCAGCCGTTACCGCCACTTGATTTCATCGCGTTAATTACCGAATTTTTCCGATGACCTACTTTATCCACAATTGCCCTAGCCAGTGAAGGTTCACCGGAAGATGGTACCCAGGAATCAATAATAGGGTGGCATTCGCTTGTTTGCGCGATATGAATTTGTGGGTTTATACCAATTTTTTTAAAGCCCAAATGCAATCCTTGGGCGGTAGTGCCACTTGAAGTCGGGATAAATACCGCCCCGATATTTTTAATTTTTGACAGTTCCAGTGCAAGTTCTTCATATCCTGCTAACGCGAAATCGTCAGTAGATTGTCTCAATAGCTTTGCATCATTATTTTTTTCCTCCAGAAAAGCCCCCTGCTTTGGGTTTGATACTTTCCGAACCAAAATTCTGCCGTCTTTTTTCGCTGCGTCCTTAATGCCCTGCATTTTTTTGAAATGAATTTTTTCACCGACAAAAATTTGCAGTGAAATTTTATCGTCATTTTCTATGTTGTATTTTACAACCGTCATCGCAGCGGCAAGCGCAGCATTTCCGGATGAAGAAATGATAAAACTGCTATGTCCAAGATCGGCATATTTCTTAATCATTACGGGAATGGAACGGCCCTTATGTGAACCGAATGGATGAAGATCTTCGCGTTTTAAGTAGAGGTCTTCTTTCAAACCAATCGATTGAGCCAATTTTTTGGCTTTTTTTTGCGGGGTAACCATAATAGTTGACAAATAGTTGAAATAGTATTAGAATGTAATCGTTTTTAAAATCATTTAATATACATTATGAAACTTGCTTGCCCTGAATGTAAAAATGATATTGATTTGACCAATTACTCTGATATGGCCGACGGCCATGTCATTGAATGTAATCACTGCGGAATTACGCTTGAGGTCAAAGAGGTGGGCGATAATTATACTGCTGAAGTCATAGATGAAGGCAAATAATCAGACCGCCAATTTCTCAATCATTCCTCTAAAACCGTGGCTGCCTAAAAAGACGATTGCGTCTTCAGGGCCGGCCGCGGTTTTTAAATATTCTACTAGCTGTTCGTCGTTATCAATAAGTTCGACAGCCTTGTGAGTTCGCGTGATTGTAGTTTTAAGCATTTCGCCGTCCATAACCGCGTCTGTCGCATCTTTATCAATTTTAATTTTTGTTAAACGAGGAATGATGACGATGTCAGCGTTAAAAAAACTGTTATCGTAGCTGGGCACGGAAGACATCTGGCGGTTGCCGGTATTTGGTTCAAAAACAGTAATAATTTTTCCGGTAAAGATATTTTTTAACGTTTGAAGAACTGAGCGGGCTTTAACCGGAGAATGAGCAATGTCGTCAAATATTGTTGCCCCGCTGGTTGTTTTACCTCTTTTTTCCAAACGTCTTTTTATGCCACCAAATGAACCGATGGCGCTAATTATCAGGTTTTTATCAATACCGATTTCGCTTGCCATGGCAAAAGCGCCGCAGATATTTTCCGCCATATAATTTCCCAGCATGGGTGACTTAATTTTATAGTTTTCTCCTTCGTGATAAATTGAAAAGGATATTCCATTTTTATCACCTATTATATTGTTAAATATGTAATCAGCATCAGTGGTTCCATATCTGACTATTTTAGATGTTGTTTCAGACAATACACGGTCAATATTTTTATTATCGGCGCAAGCAACAACCAAGCCGCCTTCCGGTAATAACCGCATTAATTTTTTAAAGGCGCCATAATACAATTCTTCCGTTGGATACATATCAAAATGGTCCCATTCTAAACCGGTAAGAAGCAGAAATTTCGGCTTGTAGGAAAAAAATTTAGCCTCCGGATGATTTTTTCCGGTTTTATATTCATCACCCTCAAGCACGCTCCAGCGTCCGCCCAAGTCGTCTGCGGCATATGGTAAGCTTTGGGAAAGCCCTCCGAACATATAGGCTGGTTTTAATTCCGCCGTAATTAATATGTGAGCGAGTAGCGCGGTGGTTGAAGTTTTTCCCCATGTTCCGGCACAAACAATAGAATTTTCTTTAATAAGATTTTGGGCGATTAATTCCGGGTAAGAAACATACGGAATGTTATTTTCCTGAACAAATAGCCATTCCGTGTTTTCCGAACCGGCCACATTTCCGACAACTACCAAATCCGGCGCACCTCCGCCCGAGGCGGATTGGCACATTTTTTCAGGATGCCAACCGGCGTAAAAATCAATCCGGTTGTTTTCCAGATGAGTTGATACCGGCGGATAAAATCCCGCGTCAGAGCCGGTCACCCGCCACCCTCTCTTTTTCCACAGAATAGCAAGAGCGCTCATGCCGACACCGCAGATGCCGATAAAGTGAATATGCTTCATAAAATTTTTTTTAATTCCTCCAAGTCAGCACTCCATTTTTTCCCATCAAACCATTCTACGCCGGAAAATTGCAGTTTGTAAATTGCCGCAGAATTTCGTGCACTGCCTAAACAAATAAACTTTTTCCCGTTTTCCTTGGCTTGGATAATTGCTTTCGTCATCATGCCTATGCCTAAATTATTTATAACGGTTTTTAGATCGTAAAACGGATAACCATAGTGAAACCAGTCAGAGTTTTCAAAGCAAATGCAATAGCCGATTGGCTTCTCTTCCAAGGAATATAACAGCAAAGAATTAAAATTGCTTTTTTTATCCGTAATTAACTCTTTTATCTTGTTTGCTGAAAAAGTTTTTGGTCCGAATTTATTAGAATAAAAATCATAGCCCAGTTTATGGATGTGCCAATTATAATTTGGATGGGGGAGAGGTACATTTTCAAGCCGAATATTTTCCGTCTTTTTCAGTACACGCCGGTTTTCACTGGATAATTCAAATTTATCTAAATCAACCCGCACGCTTCTTGTTTGAGTCATATGGCCCCTGTTTAGGCGGGTAAAAACAAAGCCGTGCTCATACATGGCGTTTATGTTTGAATCGGAAAAATCAGTAATTGTTTTTTCATCCCAAGAAAGGTAATCGCTCATATTTTTTAGTGCAGTGACAGCCAAACGGCTACGACAACAAAAAATAAATGAATAAGCCAAAATCTCATCACAATTTTTTCTTCGCTCCAACCCTTAAATTCAAAATGATGATGGATTGGCGCCATCTTGAAAAATCTTTTCCCGAATGCGCGTCTGAAGAAAACTTGTATGATAACGGAAATAGCTTCCACGTAAAAAATAAAGCCGAGCAAAGGAATTAGAATAGTTTTGTTTACCGCGATTACGTTTATAGCGAAAAGCGCTCCAAGTCCAAGCGTACCGACATCTCCCATCTGAAAACGGGCCGGCTTGATATTAAAATATGTATAAGCGATCAGCGCTCCAACCGCGGTGGCATTGAGTAAAGTGAAAGCAACACGGCCTTCAATCCAGCTGATAGCTGTAAGTCCGGAAAAAGTCATAATTAACGCGCCTCCAGCCAAGCCGTCTAAACCGTCGGCAATATTCACGGCATTGGCCGTAAACATTACCAATAAAATAACAAGAGGAATAATCCACCATCCTAAGGATATTTCGCCGTCAAATGGAACCCAAAGTGAACGCCAGTTTTCACCGAGCTTAAAATATATCCACCAGGCCGTAATGGCGCCGGCTATAAATTGCATGAATAATTTTTCGTGAACTTGTATCCCTTTTCCGGGGTGCGATCCGAAAGCCGAAGTAAATTGTCTGAATGCCACCCAAGGCAAACTAAGTGCGTGTAGCAGGCGCATATACCAGCTTTTATGAACCTTGACCAAAAGCCATGTGTTTTTTAAACTGCGTTTGCGTCTTTTTGCTCCAAAAATATTTAACAGGTCATCAGCGGCTCCCAGGATGGCGGATATAGCCATAACGCCGATTGGTACATAGGTGTAACTTCTCTCCCAATTGAAAAAAAGCGTTATGACCGTTACGGTAACAATCACCAAAATTCCACCCATAATTGGCGTTCCGATTTTTTGCGCCCGCTCGGTTCCGTATAAAGTAAAATCATATTCTCCCCGGCGAGTGATATTAAATTTATACAAAAGTTTTGTGAGAAGCGGAGCCAGAATAAAAGCGCCGATGGTCGCGCAAATTAGATAAAGCAGCGCCTGTTCCAAAAGCTCCGGTGAAAACGGCTGACATGACATTATTTGCATAGTAGTGGCAGGAATTAAATTTTTATACGGCGTACCTCGAATATTTTTGCATCTCTCGCTTCGCAAAATGTTTCATTTTCGTTATTAATTTTCCCGTGTTCTTCCCATGTCTGGTCCAATAGATTGCCGCCAAGTTTCGTAATTCTAATTTCCCCTCGCGAAACACCGTGTCCATATTTTCCGTCGGATGACCACGCTCGTGAATGAATGTATTTTATTATTGAACCGTCATTGTTCTCAATTAATAAAATATGATTGCGCTTATTATTCGGTCCGGTTTCCGTCATAATCAGTAAATCAGCCGGTTCTAACCGTGACCAATCAGACACATCAAGACCGTTTACAATTTTTTCAGAATTTTCATTTTTTGCGATTATCCGCACTGACATGTTTTCAATTGGCCTTAATTTTGAAACCAGCCATCGCCATAAGTTTTTTATCGGCCAAAAGCGGAAATTTTTTGTGATATCGATATGCTTTGATTCCTTGTAATGCTCAATAAGAATCTGGCTGACGAAGCCGGAACAATCGATTCCGAGATCGTTGTCAATTAAGAATTTTCTTATATCTTGATTTTTCTCCTCGTCGCTGTGTGTTGCATGAATACAACAAAATCCGTCTTTATCAAAAATATTGTGTCTATATTGGGTGGATAAAATTTTAGCCTCTTCAACTATCTCGTCCGGAGTCCCTTTGCCTATCAGGCCTCTTAGCTGTCCGCGGGCACGGCGTTTGATATTGTTGAAGTAGGGGCAGCGAACTCCGGACAAACCCTCAAAAGGAAGGTTAAAATAATTATCAATTAATTTTTGCGCTCTGGGAGAAAGCATAACATTATAAAATTTTTAACAGTTGCTTTTTTAATTGCGACGGCAAAAGATTGGTATTTTTTAAATCCGTCAATTGCACCCATTTTAAGCTGTAATGATTTCCCGTTCCATTACGCTCCTTTTCCGGTCCGCCCAAACGGGCCCGGCCGGAAACTTTGTCGGCCCAGAAGTATGTTTCATGGCGGGTTCCGTCGAAAATAAACGGTTTTCTTTTTTTGTCTATATTTGCTTTTAGACCAGTTTCTTCGTAAATTTCACGTAAAGCAGTTTTTTCCGTGCTTTCACCTTTCTCCAAAGTACCCCCTGGTATTGTCAGATAGCGATAACCGAAGCGATTTCTGTTAATGCACAGCAATCGGCCATTCTTAATAATGATCAGGCCGGCGCGAGGCCCGTTGAAAACTCTTCCGGTTTTGCCGGACCGGACAAAAATCGAAATTTCATTTCCGTGTTCGTTCAGATTGTTGTGCGATTGCATTACGCCATACCGGGTTTGCACTCTGATTAAGTCGCTGTCAGGACGTGAATTATTATAATGGATTACTTTAAAATTTACAGGTTTATATATGTAAGGTTCAGACAATGACGGCATTGATTCAGTAACGCGCTGAACGAGCTGTGCGCCATTTTTTATTTTTATAATATTCCAATTTTTAGACGGGCAGTTCAGTAAAGCCAGCAAATGTGCTTCCATGATGGTTGCACCATTGTTCATTCTTGAATCATTTTGCAGGGCAGATTCAAAACTGGTTGATGCAGGCTGTCTGGCGTTAATTTCAATTAAAAAAATTCTCCCTGATTTATTGTCCAATGACAAATCAATGCCAAAAAGCCCCCGCCATCCTTCAGTTGATAATTTTCTTCCCACATCGCCGGAAATCTTTTTTATATCGCTGATCTGTTTTTTTGTCAGGATTGAATCCGGGAGCGACCAGTCGTTGCCGATTGTGGCGAACATATTGTCAGTAAACGGTTTTAGTCCGGTTATCTGATAACTGATATTGCCAATAAATATTTTTTTATCCCAAACCAGACAATTTACGGTAAAACTTGGCCCGTCAATAAAGCGTGAAATTCGCACATCCCGTTCCGGAAATTGCTTCTTCAATTTATCCAATTTTGCCTTTGATTCAATAAGAATAGTGCCGCTTCCGGTGTGTGCGCGGTTATATTGAAGAATAAACTTTTGTCCGCTCCATTTGATATTTTTTAAAGTGTCAATTTTTTTGAGCGGTAAGTACTTTTTTAATTTTCCCAGCCAGATAACCTGAGAAATTTTTTCCTCAACCTGAGCGGCAAGAGCGGGGGATGGGTTTAATAATTGCCAGCCGTGCTTTCTGCAAATTTCTTCAATTTGAGCGGTTGGTTTAAACACCACGACATAGTCGTGACGCCTGATAAACTTTTTAGCGTAGGAGCTTTCTAATAGTTCACGCGTGTCTAATATTTTTTTACTTTTTACCGATAAAATGCGGGGATATTTTTTTGATAATTGGCCGCTGTACTTATTACTGCCGGAAATAATATAGAAGTTTTTCAGACCAATATAAAGACCGGCTTCAGCGCGTTCAATATCACGGCAGACATAAAAAAGCCGCTTTGTTCCAAGCTTCTTTATCAGGATATTATTTGCGCTATTTGCCAGCGTCATAATTTTCCAATATAATGAACTAATAATAGCCCAAAATATCAAAAAAGGCAAGTATGAATGAGTTGTATAAAGAGCTTAAAAAATACGGTCGTGTAAGGCTAAATGAGCCAATGTGTAAACATACCACTATGAAAGTCGGCGGTCCGGCCGAGTTTTTTGTAGCCGTTAATGATAATGATAAATTAGCCGGTCTTTTAAATTTTTTATCCGGAGAAGGCGTCCCATTTTTTATCCTTGGAGGCGGATCAAATGTTCTTATTAGGGACGATGGTTTTGAAGGGGTGGTTATCGCGGTTGAAACAAACGCGTTGGATTGCCGGGGAGAGATGATTGTTTGTGACTCGGGAGAGAATCTTTCTTCCGTTGTTAGTGTTGCTGTCGCAAATTCGCTCGCCGGAATGGAATGGGCGGCCGGAATACCGGGAACTGCTGGCGGAGCAGTCCGGGGAAATGCCGGGGCTATGGGCAGCGACATATCACAAAGCGTATCGGAAGTAACCGTTTGGAAAAATGGAGAAATATTTACCTTGAAAAATAATGAATGTGAATTCGGTTATCGTAGCAGTATTTTTAAGAAAGACGGCGGTGTTATTTTGCGTATTATTTTTAAGCTGCAACCGGGCGAGAAAAAAGAAATATTAAAAAAAACCGGAGAAAATATTCAAAAAAGACTTGGTCTTCATCCCGCACATCCTTCATCGGGCAGTTTTTTTAAGAATATAAGGATTGAAAATTGGCCCGGTAATCAGGATGATTTGCCGGCACAATACCGCGAACGTGGCACAATTCCGGCCGGATATCTGATTGAACAGCTTGGTTTAAAGGGATATCGGGTTGGTGGGGCGGGCGTTTCCATAGAACATGGAAATTTCATTATTAACTATGGCGGAGCGACGCAAGCAGACATTGTCTCATTGGTTGAAACAGTTAAGGAAAAAGTATATAATAAATATGGAATAGAGCTTGTTCCGGAGGTGGAGATAGTTAAATAAGGCACCGGTCAAAAATCACAATAATATCGTTTCATTTTCAATTTACTAATAGAAATTAACCCCAATGTTTATGAATATACAGATTACAGGCCGCGGGATAGATCTCACAGAGGCTATAAAAAGTTATATTGAAAAAAAAATTGGCGGATTGGAAAAGTTTTATGACAGCATTTTAAAAGCAGATGTAAAAGTCGGTAAAGAAAGTGATCATCATCTGAAGGGTGAAGTATTTATGTGTGAATGCCGGCTGGGTGTGCCTGGTGTAAATTTATTCGCTTCAAAAAATGAAAAAAATTTATATAAAGCGATAGATAAAGTGCGGGATTATTTGGAAGGTGAGTTAAAAAAACATAAAATCCTTCAGCGCGAAAAAATTAAAAAGGATAAACGGGCGGTGCGCACCGGAAAGGAATACAAAATTGAATAATTATTTAAAAATATTGAGTATCAAAAAATATTCAATATTTTTTTATGTGGAATTTTTTTGAAAAAAATGCCTGGTTTGTCGGAGCGGTTAAAAATTTGACTGCCGCTTTTTTTATTACTGCCGGCTGGCAATGGTATCATTTTCCACATCATCCATATTCACGGTTTGTCCTGGTCTCTCTCGCAGTCTGTTTTGCTATTTTTGTCGCCCTGCGCATTTTTCGCTTGTTGTATGTCTATTTGGTAAAGCGGTTTGAACGGCATCCTTTTTGGCAGACTAAGTTTTTTGTTTTTTTAGATGAATTATTTTTATTGTCATCATTGTATTTTTTGGTATTTTTCAGCCGTAATGAACTGGTCAGTTTGATATATTTTGCTGGTATATCCGTTCTCCTATACTTGCGCCTTGACTCGTATCTGGCGCGCCATCCGGCGGAAGGGTGGCGCAAGGCAGGGCGCGCTTTTTTTATTCTTGCCGCATTTATTTTTTTAATAAACGCAATTTTTCAGTATTTCGCTTTCTCACATTACATCCTAGATTCAAACATTAAATATTACAACATTGTTTTATTCCGCTCTGTCGCAATGGCCGCATTTTGGCTTTGCGGTTTCGCGCTTGCCAGCATGCTTTATGTTTTTTTTACCGGCAGAGTTAGATTTCTCTTTTTGTATTTTTGGGTCGCTTTTTTTCTATTTTCACTTTTTATTGGAGTGGTAAATGTCGGCGTTTTGTATCACTCCGGCCTTTATTTGAATCCGGTGGTCATAGACCATGCCGGCGGCGGAGGCGAAATGGTATTTTTATCCACCGCTATTTTGCTTATTTCTCTTTATATTATTGTTAGCTCGGTTTTTTTGTATATCATTTCAAAATTTGTCAAAACTCACAAATTGTCCGGCGTCCGGCAATGGTATTATTATGACATTGCGTTAATAGCTTTATCCATAATTGCTTTTATTACCGTTGCTTCGCTTCGCAATACACCGGAGGCGCTGATAATAAAATCTTTTTATGATAATTGGCGCGGAGCCGATCCCCGGGCCGAATTAAACACAGTAGTGCAACAAAAGATGGAGCGTTTTGGCATATTTCACAATGTCGGTGATTTTTACATAAATAATCATCAGACAGTGTATCAAAGTGAAAATAAATTACTCCCGGAAAATTTTTCCGGGCAGAAGCCTAATATAGTAATTATTTTCTTGGAATCATTTTCTGCGCGCCTCACCGGTCCGTACAACTCCAAAATGAAAGATGTGACACCCGGATTAGTCGCCATGGCTGAAAATAAAAATACTACAGTTTTTAAAAACATGTACAATCCTTCCACGCCGACTGTAACAGGTCTGATTTCGGAATTATGTTCATTATTACCGCCAACGGGGCACAATGAAATAGAGCAGGAAAAACATTTGCAGAATGTCCATTTATTTTGTTTGCCGGAAGCATTAAAGGATAACGGCTACAAATCAAATTTATACATTACCGCAGTGGAAAAAGATTTTGCTAATAAAGATTCAATTTTGGAAAGTATGGGGGTAGGTGAAGTGTGGGGAACAGCTGAACTCTCACACCGTATTTCCGGCGAACCATTATCATGGGGCTATTCGGACCATCAGATGTTTCCGGTTCTGTTTGATCAGATGAAAATTAAAAAAATGAAGAATGATGAACCGTTTTTATTGATGCTTTCCACTGTTGATACTCATCCGCCCTTTGATCTGGTTAAAGACGTTGTACCCTATGGCGACGGCAAGAATTTGCTTTTAAACACGATTCACACAACTGACGATGCTTTTAAAATATTTTGGGATGAATTTACCGCAAGCGAGTTTGCTTCCAATACCATTGTTATTGCCATAGCCGACCACGCAGTATTTCCTACGGCTTATGAAAAAAAGTTTTTTCCTGATATCGCCGGAAAGATGACATTTTATGACGAAATTTTGTTTCAAATGTATGTGCCGGACACGATACTGTCCAATGAAGTTTTAACAATAAGTTCGGCAATGGATTTTGCGCCAACCATAATGCAAGTGCTTGGCATCAATGTGCCGAATTCGTTTGAGGGTCATTCAATTTTTGATGACAGAGAAAAATATCCCAATCTGCTCGGGATGCATGAGTTTGGCTTGTGGATTAACCAGGAAACGGGAACGTCTTCGCGACAAATTGATTATTCTCCGCCGGTTGATATTGAATGTCGGGAAGATATGATAGGTACAGATGTAAATTTACCGCTTACACTTTGTGAATATTTAAATTATTTTAAATGGAAGCGACTCATGTTTGAACAGGGGAGGTTATGGTTTGGAGGAAAATAATTTGTTTATAGTCTTATAATACCGCTAATCCGTCCTGGCCGGCGGTTTTTTTAAAATATGGATTGTTACATGTTTTTTCTTGTTTTAGAAGGTAATAAATGATAGAATATATTCAGCTGACCAGCTATATTTTTTGGATATAATTTTTTATTTATGCTCCATAAGACGAACAAAATCAATAGTTCTAAGAAAAGCATTAAATTATCAAAAAACAAGCTTGAAAATGCCGGGGAATATGTTGATTTGCGAAATGCCAAGCTCGAACCGTTCAAAGGTATTCAGATTGAACGTTTGGAGAGAATGGCAAAAATAATCCGGGGTTTAATTTTTGTCACTGTGGAAAATGCCGAGTCCGGACATCCGGGCGGGAGCTCTTCCAAAGTGGAGCAGTTTTTGGCCTTGACCATGGGCGGATCGTTTGTTTTTGATCCGGCTGAGCCAAAACATCCCGGCCGCGACCGTATGATTTGGAGTGCGGGACACTGCACCCCGCTTCTTTTTGGCGGTCAAGCGATTTATTACGAAGCACTGCGCCGGACAGGGCGGCAATTTTCGGAAGCAGTAATTGATTGCGCTTTACCTGAACATCTTTTGCGTTTTAGGCATAGTGATGGCTTGCCGGGTCACGCGGAAAGCAATTACCCATTTTGTGATTATTCCACCGGGCCATCCGGTCATGGTTTTAGTGCCGCAGTGGGCATCGCACTGTCGCATCACGCCAGCGGTTTATCGACAAAAGTATGGGTAATGATGGGTGACGCCGAAAGTGAAGAAGGTATGACCTACGAAGCCCGCAATGTGGCGGTGGCAAGCGGTATTGACAACATTATTGTTTCGCTTGACTACAATCATTTTGGTATTGATGGCCCGATTGAAGAGGCAATGAGCGCTCCATACGCCCGCTTATGGCGCGGCTTTGGCTGGAATGTTATTGAAGCTGATGGTCATAATATAAATGAATTATTGTATGCATACGATATGGCCGGTAAAGGATTTAATAATAATCGTCCGACAGTGGTTATAGCGCACACTATAAAAGGTAAAGAATATGGGAAGTTATCAAATACGCCGGCTTCTCACGGATCTCCTATTGCGCACGATGAATATGTGATGCTTATGCGCAAGCTTGGGTTTAAGATAAAGGGCGAATCCGGTAAGGCGGCCGAAGATCTTGAAATTGTTATCAGTGCGCTTTTAGAAGAAGATTGTGAATATATTGAGAAGCGTTTTGCTGTTATGTCAGAGAAACTTGAAGCGGAAGCAGAACTGGTGGAACGGATGAAAAAAAATTTGAAAGGCAGACGGTTAATCAGTCCTTGTTCGGTTGAACGGCCAAAAATTTTACCGCCGGAATTAATATTTAAAGAAGGCGAACAAATAAGTTTACGGGAAGCCGCCAGCTTCTGGTTTGCCTGGCTGATGAAACAGTCGGCATTCTTTTACGCGGGAGCGGGGGATTTAAGCGGGTCGACCGGGACAAAAAAGGCCGAGCAGGTTTATGGAATAATTAATGCAAAAAATTCTTATGGACGTGGAATTCGCTTTGGCATAGCCGAACAAAATATGGCGATGATGTCTATGGCTTTAACGCAGGATGTATTACCGGGTGATTTTAAGCCGGTTTCAGTGTTTGGTACTTATGGCGTATTTACCGCAATGTATGGGCATGCGATGCATTTGGCGTTAATAAATAACGCTATAAATCCGCGGATGTCCGGATTTTTTATCGCCCTGGCCACACACGACGGCCCGGAGACGGGAGAAGACGGCCCGACTCATCAGGGCATGTATTGGCAGTCGCTTTATAGCGCTTATCCGGGCATAAAAGTACTTAAGCCGTCAGACGCTAATGAAACAATTGAGATGCTGTTTAATTCTCTTCATATTGGAGAACCGGTTGTTCTTGCACTGCCTCGTGATAAAGCGACCGTAATCAGGCGTACGGGCGGTATTCCTACAGCCTCGTCTGCCAATGTTGGCGCTTATGTATACGCGCCGTATAAAAAAAATGGAGATAAAAAGATTGCCATTGCCGTTTGTGGCGCAAAAATGGTGGCAAATATAATTGAGGCGCTTCCGGAAATTGAAAAGAAAAAAATTGACGCAAAAATTGTTGTAGTAACTTCCCCTCAGCTTTTTTCTCAGTTTGCCATATCAGATCCGGAAAAAGCATCCGAAATTGTTTCAAAAGAAGATAAAAAAAATCTGATTACCGTACACAATGGCTGGAAAGGATTTTTAGATTGTTTATTTTTGCCCGCTGAAACGGTTAAGCGCCGCATTGGAGTTTCCGGATATCTAAAATCAGGCAGTGCATCCGAAATAATTGCCATTGCCGGATTAGACCCGGCTTCGCTGGTAAAGAAAATATTTGATTCTATATAGCGCATAAACATGAATAACATAGATATTTTAAAAGCCATAATTGGCTCAAATGAAAAATATTACGGCCTAAGCTCAACAGAGGCGGCCGAGCGGTTGAATATTTATGGGCCAAATTTTCGCGGACGCAAAAAAAACAGGACGTTTTTTAAGCGCCTCAAAGACATTGTCGGTGAACCGATGATGCTTCTTATTATTGTGACGGCAGTCGTCTATTTGTTTATTGGTGAAAAAGTTGAAGCGATAATATTCGCTTTTTCAGTAATACCGATTGGCTTTATTCAATATCTGCAACAGCAGAAAACTGATCAGGCCGTGGCTGAGTTGGATAAAATGCTTGAAGAAATGTGCAAAGTTTATCGCGATAAAAATCTGGCTTCGCTTGAAGTGAAAAAATTGGTTCCCGGCGACCTGGTTTATCTTACCGCGGGGGACAGGGTGCCGGCCGACGGTTATATTCTCTACGGCAGCGGGCTTATGATTGATGAATCCGTATTAACCGGCGAATCTGTACCGGCCACAAAAAAGCAATTGCCGAAAAATATCAGTGAAATTATCGGCGAGCATAAATTGTATCAGGGGACACTGGTAACTCAAGGTGATGCGGAATTTTTAGTAGCACTCACTGGACCAAAAACAGAATATGGACAGCTGGGTTCGCTTCTGGAGAAAATTATCAGTGAGAAAACGCCGCTTCAGAAAAAAATTGTCAGGCTTATCAGGGGCGTGGCTATTATGGCAATTTCTGTAGCATTGTTCACTTTTATTTTGCTTTGGATGACAAGGGGTTTCAAAGAAGGCCTTTTGGGAGGATTGACCATGGCCATGTCGCTAATACCGGAAGAATTTCCCGTAGTATTTAGTGTTTTTTTAGTAATGGGCGTTTGGCGCCTTGCCAAGAAAAACGCGCTGGTTCGTCAGATGGTAACAGTGGAAACACTTGGTTCAGCCACGGTAATTTGTACCGACAAAACCGGTACTCTGACAGAAGGCCGGATGTCGCTTAAAGAAGTTTTCTATGACGGAAAAATTATCAGGATTAATAACAAACGGCAAAATAGCGGGCAGGTAGAGGATCTTATTAAAATTGCTGTCCTGTCTCTTGAGCGGATTGCTACGGACCCGCTTGAAATTGAAACACAAAAATTTGCGGTTAATATCGGTATTGATTTGAATGAATATTTTAATCGCTATGAACTTGTAAACGAAGCGTCGTTTGATGCTGATACGAAAATGGTTCATCACCTGTGGTGTGAAAAAGAAAGCCACCAGTGCGCGTTATATTCTGTTGGTGCGCCGGAGGCAATTATTGCTTCATGCTCCGGTAGCGAAGCGGAAAAGAAAAAATATCTATCAGTTAATGAACAGATGGCAAAAGACGGTTATCGGGTTATCGCCGTTGCCACCAAGGAATGTTCGGAAAAAGATAAGATTGTTGTGAATGAATTAAAGTTTGCCGGTCTTTTGGCCATGGAAGATCCGCCGCGTGAACGGGCAAAAGAAGCAATAGCCATGTGCCAGGAAGCGGGGATAAGGATTATTATGATCACGGGAGATAATAAGATAACGGCTCGAACGGTTGCGGAGAATATCGGGCTAAATCACAGTGATGATATTATAGACGGCGAAGAACTGTTAAAAATGTCTCCGGCGGCGATGAAAACAGTTGTAGCCCGCCATAGCATTTTCGCCCGCGTCAAGCCGGAGCATAAATTTTTAATAATTGAAGCATTGCAAAAAAACGGCGAGATCGTTGCAATGACGGGTGACGGCGTCAATGATGCACCGGCATTAAAAAGATCGGATATCGGCATCGCCATGGGGAAAAAAGGAACGGAGGTTGCGCGTGAAGCGGCAGATATGATTTTGCTTGACGATAATTTTTTCACTATTGCCCGGGCGGTCAAAGAGGGGAGAAAAATTTACCGCAACCTGCAACAGGCGTTTGTTTTTCTACTGTCTTTTCATCTGCCTATTGTCGGTTTAGCCGCAGTGCCGTTACTTCTGGGACAACCGCTTATATTTTTTCCGCTTCATATCGTATTTCTGGAATTAGTTTGCGATCCGGTATCGG
The DNA here is from genome assembly GCA_963802255.1 of Candidatus Magasanikiibacteriota bacterium. GTDB lineage: Bacteria > Patescibacteriota > Patescibacteriia > Magasanikbacterales > GWA2-37-8 > JAPLWQ01. Next base: position 410,007 of record CAWDHY010000001.1, read on the forward strand.
TTCTTGGTTTTGAAAACGAGAAAGCGCCGAGAAACGTCATGAGGGTTCCGCCTCGTCCGGCCAACGAACCGCTCATCCCGAAACATTTGTGGTCGCAGGTTTTTATTCAGACCACCGCCATTCTTATAGTCGCTTTTAGCTTTTATTGGTTTTTTACTTTTAAGGTCGGCGATTTATCGCTTGCCAGAACCACTACTTTTATCTCAATGGTATTTGCGCAGGTTATGCTTGTATTTTTTACGCGTGAATGGTTTCAGGTCAGAAATAATTTTATTTTGGCCGGCATCGGTATTTTAACTATCGTATCATTATTAGTTATTATTTTTACCCCACCGCTCACAAAATTATTTCATTTTACCCAGCTTTCGGTCGGATTATTTGGCACAGCTTTCTTATTATCGCTTGTTGTCAGTTTGTTCGCCGGAATATTAATTAAAAAATTAAACAGAAGAACCAATGTATGATCGGCTGGAATGATATTGCGTTGCTTGAACCTAAATATCGCCGAGAACAAATTTATCGCGCCTGGTTTGATGTGGAAATAAAAGACATAGCGGATATTTCCACATTGCCAAAAGACTTGCGTGAAAAATTTAAATCCTTACCATGGATGCCGGTAGTATTGGAGAAGATGTTTGAAAGCCGGCAGGATGATACAAAAAAGGCACTACTTCGCTTGTCCGACGGAGAGATGATAGAAACCGTGCTGATGGGAAGAAAGTCAAAAAAAATTTCAAAACTTGCGGAAAAAAGATATACTATTTGCGTTTCTTCTCAAGTTGGCTGTCCGATGAAGTGCGCTTTTTGCGCCACCGGGCAGGCCGGATTCAAAAGAAACTTGACAATGGAGGAAATTGTCGGTCAATACAGATTTTGGCGCGAATTTGTTGGTAAAAATGAAAACGATAATATTGGCAATGTGGTATTCATGGGACAAGGAGAACCGCTGCTGAATTATGAGCCGGTAAAAAACGCCATGAATATAATGATAAAATTTGCCAATCTTGGCCATACGAAAATAACCTTGTCCACCGCCGGTGTTGTTGCCGGGATGGAAAAAATGATTGAGGACCCTGAATTTCCTCCGGTACGATTTGCTCTTTCTTTGCATAGCGCCATACCTGAAGAAAGAAAAAAATTAATTCCTTCACAGCCGGATGATTTTTTTGAATATTTAATTTCCTGGTCAAAAAAATATCATGGCAAATTTTTCAGCCGGACTCATTTTATCGGTCTTGAATATATGTTTATTGAAGGCGTAAATGATTCCGGCCGCCATTTGAAAGCGCTAATTAAACTTGCCTCTAAACTCGGAAGGGTGCGGCTGAATCTTATTCCGTATAATCTGATAATTGAAAAAGGCAAATTAAAAAGCACTGAATTTGATGTAATAAAAAAATGGCAAAATGAATTGATGAAAGCCGGCTTTACAACAACAATCCGTCTTTCTCAGGGTGCGGATATTAATGCCGCGTGTGGACAGCTAAAAAATGTTTATGGCAACAGTTAGAAAAGCCGAACAATTTGTTGAGCTAAGGGTTCTTTCCTATTTGTTTCTCGTTATCGCAATTATGATTACGGTCCAGCTTTTTCGCATTCAAATTTTACAGCACGACTTTTACTCAACTATGGCTCTGTCGTCTCACGAAATATATGAGAAATTGCATCCTGACCGTGGAAATATATATTTTCAAGATTCCCGCACCGGTGAATTATACCCGGCGGCCATAAATCGCGTTTACTATAAGATTTATGCGGTTCCGGTTGAGATACCGGTTGATCAGGTTGAAGACATTGCCAAAAAGCTGGAAGAGATTTTGGTGTTGCCGGCTGAAAAATCCGGCGAACTTCGTGAGAAACTTGCAAAGGACGGCGATCCTTACGAGCCGATAGCAAAAAAAATTCCTGAGGAAAAAGTTGCCGAATTAACAGCGGCCGGCCTTACCGGTATTTACAGTTCGCCGGAAATATACCGTTACTATCCGGAAGAAAACAGTGCTGCGGCGATTTTGGGCTTTTGTTCATTAGATAAAGAAGAAAATCTGATCGGTAATTATGGGATTGAAGGATATTGGGATAAAACACTCTCAGGCAAACCCGGTTTTTTAATGGGTGAAAAAGCGGCGGCCGGAGGGTGGATTTCGCTTGCCGGATTAACATCGGTTGAAGCCGAAAACGGCGCCGATATTATTTTAACAATTGACCGCGCGCTTCAGTATAAGGCGTGTACGCGGCTGTCTGAAGCGGCTGCCGCGTTTGAAGCGAAAAGCGCTTCTCTCATAATAATGGACCCGCAGACCGGAGCGATTTTATCCATGTGTAGCGCACCTGATTATGATCCGAATAATTATTCTGACGCTTCAAGCGTAGGAGTATTTAACAATCGTTCGATATTTACCCCTTACGAACCCGGTTCAGTGTTTAAACCGATTGTGATGTCCATGGCGATTGACCTTGGCTTGATGGGACCTAACACCACTTTTAATGATCCTTGTGAGAGAAAATTTAATCAATACACGATTCACAATGCTTTAAATAAATGTTACGGCCAAAATGTGACGATGACGCAGGTATTGGAAAATTCCATTAATACAGGTATGATTTGGGTATCGGAAAGAATACAGAGAGAAAGAATGAAAACATATATTGAAAAATTCGGATTCGGCCAAAAAACTGGCATACCGTTAGACACAGAAATGCCCGGTAACGTATCTTCAATGGAAAAAAAATCGGCAATTTTTTCCGCTCAGGCATCATTCGGTCAGGGTATTACGGTAACTCCGCTTCAGCTCGCATTGGCGTATTCCGCTCTAGCCAATGAAGGAAGACTGCCAAAGCCATATCTGGTAAAAGAAATCCGTTATGGCAATGGTAAAAAAGAAAAATTTGAACCCGAAGTATCGGCCCAGGTGATTTCGCCGCGAACAGCAAAACTTATTGACGGCATGATGACATCGGTGGTGGAAAAGACATATGCCAATACAGTCCGTATGGATGATTACTATATCGCCGGAAAAACGGGGACAGCTCAGATTGCGGCGACCGGAGGGTACAGCGAGGAAACAAATCATACTTTTTGCGGTTTTGCACCGGCAAGCAATCCAAAATTTGTGATGGTTGTCAGGTTCGAAGCACCGCAGCGGCAGTGGGCGGAATCAACAGCCGCCGTAATTTTTAAAGATGTGGCGGATTTTGCACTTGATTATTTTGGAGTGGAAAAAGACAAAGATTAATAATTTTTATATATGTTAAAAACAATTTTATTGTGGATATTGCGGAATCTTTCAAAAAAAATATTAAAAAAATACCGGCCTGATATTATAGGCATAACCGGCTCAATTGGAAAAACTTCCACTAAAGAGGCGGCCACGGCTGTTTTGAAATCGCATTTTAATGTCCGGGCAAACGTCAAAAATTATAATAACGAGGTCGGATTGCCGCTGACTATTATTGGTATTGAAAAAACACCCGGCAGATCAATTTTTGGCTGGTTAAAAGCGATTATCCGGGCGTTGAAAATGCTGGCTAAACGCGACGCAAATTATCCGGAGATGCTGGTGCTGGAAATGGGCGCGGATAAGCCGGGGGATATCGCGTATCTTACGGATATAGCACCATGCAAAGTGGGCGTGCTTACATATATCGCGCATGCGCATACGGAATATTTTAAAACCGTAAAAAAAATTGCTCAGGAGAAAAGAGTCATTGTTTCTCATTTATCTGACGATGGATTTGCCGTATTGAATTTTGATAATGAAATGGTGATGGAAAATGCGAAAACAAAAGCTGAAGTGGTCACATTCGGCTTTAAAGAAGGCGCAGATTTTCAGGCAACGGATGTGAACATTATTACTGATTCGGAAAAAAGATGGCCGACTGGTCTGAATTTTAAAGTTAACCATCTCGGGCATATTGTTCCGGTTTTTTTGCCGGGTATCATGGCCGAGCATCTCATCCCGTCCGCTCTTGCCGGAATGGCGATAGGCCATATTTTTGGTGTAAATTTAGTTGATGCCGCCAAAGCCCTGCGTGATTTGAAACCATTACCCGGCCACATGTGTCTGATACCGGGCATCAAAAAAACTATGATTATTGATGACACGTATAATTCTTCACCCGAGCCCACCAAATCAGCGCTTAAGACTCTTTCCGGAATTGAGCTTAAGGAAGAAGCGGAGAGGTATGCCGTTCTTGGAGATATGCTTGAGCTTGGACCGGAAACTGAAAATTTACACCGTGAAATCGGTTTGCGCGTTGCGGAGCTTGGCATTAATATGTTGGTAACAGTAGGGGAGGCGAGCAAGCATACTGCGTCGGCGGCGCGTGAGGCTGGCATGGGCGAACATCATGTTATAACTTTTGCTGACAGTATTTCTGCCGGAAGATTTTTGCAGGATGTGATAAAAGAAGGAGACGTGGTTTTGGTTAAAGGGTCTCAAGGCGTCAGGATGGAAAAAGTCGTAAAAGAATTGATGGCTGAACCGTTGCGATCCAAAGAGCTATTGGTCAGACAGACAGAAGAATGGGAGAATAAATAATTATATATAATGTTGCGACGGTAAAATAAAAAACACCTGATGTTTAAATATTCATCAGGTGTTTTTTATTTACTATTTTTCTCTTCAAATATTTGCGCCGTAAAAATAAAGAGTTCGGTATTTGGATTTTTGTAACATCCGGGTTCAAGTCCGGCTTTTTCAATACACAGCGTATCAAGAAAAGTTTTTTTATCCCAGCCGGTTTCAACCGCGACTTGTGGTAAAAAAACTCCGTGTCGACTTCCTCGTTTAATATAGACGCCGTGTTTTCCAAGCTCAATGTCATCCGCATCAGAGATTTTTTTCATTGGTGAAAGCACGGATATCTCAATTGAGATATCAGGCAACTCACTCTTTCTCACCGGTGAAAACCGGTTATCTTCCAGCGCGGCAGCAAGAGCCATCTCTTTAATATTTTGCGCTAATGGTTTGTCTGATTCAAAAACGCCGATACATCCGCGCAGTTCACCATTCTTTCGCAGGGTGACAAATACACCGCGATTTTGCTTTGACAATATTTTTAACTCATCCTGAGTAGGTATATAATCCTTTCCGTCAAAATATTCTTCCAATGTTTTTCGTACAATTTTTAGAAGCACATCTTGTTCAGATTTAATCATTAATGCATCAGACATAGTAATAGCGTAATTACATAATATCGTCTTACATAATTTTGTAGCCCGTACGGGAATTCCGCGTCGCCAAGCCGACCATAATCGGCTCGACTCCTTGTCCTGGGCAGCGGCGGACTTTCACCGAAAGTCTGCCGACGCTCGACGCCTCGTTTTTGCTTCCTCAAAAACTTCGTCTATCGCTTCTGCCCGTGCGATTCCCTTGTGTCAGAATTACAATTTAAATATCGGCATAAAGCCGCTATTTAAATTGTAGCCCGTACGGGAATCGCACCCGTCTTTCAGCCTTGAGAGGGCCGTGTCCTAACTGATAGACGAACGGGCCATTTTGTAAAATTATAGCAAAATATAAGCAAAAGTCAATCTGTAAAAGAAAAGCCGGCACGTCTTGAAGAGCGTACCGGCTGAATTTTCCAAAACCAGAAACCTGACTATTCGTTCACAGCGACGGCGAGGCGCGGCTTGCCGTCGCTATTTTCTCCATCTATAGTCCCGAAAGTTTTTTTCGCGAGTTCAGCTTGCTCAGCCTTGAACTCGGCGAAAATCTTTTCGACGATATCCCGCAGCATCGGTGGGCATGTTCTCAGCACGACATTCTCCGCTTCTTCTGCGGGCATGAAGACATCGTCCCTAATCGGCAGGCGTCTCAGTATGCGCTGGCCGAGAACCATCGCTTTGTACTTATCGAGTTTGCCGTCATTGGCGAATTCGATGAGCAGAATGATTCCGGGCAAGGCGGCGGTGAACTGCTTGATGCGTTCTCCGCCAAACCAGACGTCCCAATGGAGGTTTCCGTCGCATTTGCCGCATTCACAGAAGTGGGAACGAAATTCACCGCAAGAAGTTTCCTCGCTGTTGTTGAATCCGTCGTAGTTGGTATTCATGACTTCACGCGGGATAGAAGTGCAGACGGAGCTCAGCCTTGGCTTTTTCCTTCTGCTCCTGCGTGACGCCGTCGACCTTTTCGATGAAGGCCACGAGCTCGGTGTAGCTGATCAGGCAACCGCTACGCTCAGATTCGCCAACGTATTGTTCGTTGACGATGATCTGGGCGTAGGGCAAACCGTCGAACAGCGCCCTCGTGCGGAACTTCGACACAATGATTATTCTGGATCTGGGCATCGTATAGCCTCCTTATCGTTTGTATTGCCCTTCGGCTTTTCTGTTTTGGATAAAATGAGCGTTGTTTTTTGTTCCTGTTTTTACGCCCGCCATCACTTATTTCTTTTGGCAAGCAACTACATATTTAATCATATTTTTGATATCTTGTCAAGATAGACCACTTGACCATCAGCATATTTGGCTAATTTAAGCTAAATAGCGCGTACAACACTTGACTTTTCGGCTGTATTATACTATGATATTCAGTTAACATAAATTTACCAATAATAATCATTAAATATACTTAATATATTTTGTATGAAGAAATACCCAAGGTTTATTGCTTTTTTGGCAATGATAATTACAATTCCGTCATTTTTTAGCCCGGCTTTAGTTTCTGCCGCCGTGCTAAACGCGCCGACATTAAAATTGCCGGCCAGCGACCAAGTTTTAACAAATTATCCGCGAACAGCAACTTTCAGTTGGAATAGCGTTAGCGGCGCCGACCGTTATGATTTGGAAATTGCTTGTGATGTTTGCGTAAGCAAGACAAATAAATGGCTTAATGCAACAAATTATAATGTCAGCGGTACATCTTTTACAGTAAAGGTACCCGGCGCTGATAATCAATTCCGCTGGCGCGTTCGTGCCTATAGTGGCAGCACTGCCGGCAATTGGTCATCTTATCGTTATTTTAAATACAATACGGCGCCTCAGAGCACTGCAACTACGATCGGAAAACCGATTTTGTATTCACCAACAAGCGGACAATATGTGAACACTTCCAACGTGACTTTTGATTGGTCTGACGTTTCTAATGCCGTTCAATATACATACGCTATTGAAAAGTACAATGAGTCTGCCAGCATCTGGCAAAGCTATGCCAGTGAAACGATTACACCAAGCTACAAAGATTTATATTTTAGCGGTAATTCCGGCACTAGCCAATTTAGATTTCGCGTCCGGGCAATATCAAATGAAAGTGCGTTTGGCGCATGGACAGACTGGAGAAATTTTTATTATGTAAACGGCGGAACCGGTTATTACGGCACGCCGTCCATTAATAATCCGACAGAAGATCAAATATTTACGAATCGCAATGTCTATATTAGCTGGACAAATTTATCCGGCGCTACTTCTTATGAAGTAAATGTAAATTACAAAGTTGGTAGTAATTGGACAAATCAAGATACATATACGGCAAGTCAGAATAATACAAGCCTGTATTTCAGTTATGACAATAATTACCGTTTGCGTGTAAGAGCCAATTTCGGTTCAGGTAATTATGGCAGTTGGTCTGGCTGGCGCGAATTTGTCGTTAACGCGGATACTTATAGTACCACCGCTCCGACGGTTTACAGCCCGGCGCAGAATGCAGTGGTTGAAAATAATAATTATGAAGCATATTTGAGCTGGGGCAGTGTTTCCGGCGCTTCGGAATATATTATTGAAATTAATCGCGACGGTTATGGCGTGCAAACTTTGTATGCCGGAACAAATACTTCCTACACATTTACCGGCGCGGTTGATACTGCCTGGTATCATTTCCGTGTCCGTGCGCGTTTGAGCGGAACCAATTATACGGATTGGTCGGATTATCGATATTTTCAATACCGGAATGCCGGCGGTTATTCATATGACCGGCCTTCTGTTAATAGTCCAACCGAAGACCAAATTCTCACAAATAGAAATGTATACATGAACTGGACCACTGTTTCCGGTGCGACCAGTTACGAAGTAAACGTAAATTACAAATCCGGTAGCAATTGGGTTGATCAGGGAACATACAGTTCAAACCAGAATTATTACAATCTTTATTTCTATTACGATAATAATTATCGCATGCGCGTCCGCGCAAAATTTAGCGGCAGTTCATACAGCGATTGGTCAGACTGGCGCGAATTTGTTGTTGATGCCGACAGCTATAGTTCTTCCGCTCCAACCATATATAATCCGACACAAAATGCGGCGATTAATCAGTCATCCCGAAATGTCACTCTGAATTGGAGTACGATCAGTGATGCCTCATATTATGAGATTCAGACATCCTGTGATTGGTGCAGTGGCGGTTCAACGGAATGGCTATACAGTAATACATATTCCACTTATAGCACCGCTTACATTTGGTATACGCCCGGTTCTGATAATATGTTGCGGTTCAAAGTGCGTGCCTATAAAACAGATGACACCTTTACCCCTTGGACTGACTGGCGGACTTTTCATTATTTTCAGACAGGATTATAATTTTGATAAAAACCCGTCCGCCAGCCGCGGGCGGGTTTTTATTTTGACGCTATAGTGCAAAAGTGATAAAATTATTCCATATAACCAAATATTTATGGCAAATGGAAAAGCCCGCGACATTGGCGCCTATCCGCCTTTTGAAGCAAAATCAAAAAAAAGAAGAATAGAAAAATCGCCCGTCGTCCTTTCCGGCGTGGAAGATGTTTTTGAAACCGGTACTTCTGAAGAAAAAATTGAAGTTGACGAATCAGCTGTTGAACGCGCCAGAAACTCATTGAATCGCGCCGGCCTGATTGAAAAGATGGAAGCAAATGCCGAGCTTTCGGAAAGCGACCGGGAACGTCTTGGCGGTATGGTTAAGGACCGCGGATGGTTCGGGCTATTTAAGGAACTGCAGGCGGGGGACAGTCTTGCATATTTTTCCACTCCGGGCGGTGCTTTTTCCGTTAAAAATTTAAATACTTTAATGGGAGAACAGCTTACGGACAGTATTATTGACTCAAGAAAAAAGATTTTGAATGAATTAATGGCGTCTGCCGGCTACGAATCGCTAACTCAGGATTACCGAAGCGCCGCTTTTAAACTGCCGAAAAAAGATGACGCTGATTTTCAAAAAGAATTAAATATTATCGCGGCGGACCTAAATGAGAGAATGGTTGAGGTGATAAGCAGCGCAATCGACCGCCGGATAGTTGAAGGGATTGATGAAGATAAATTTGAACGTTTAAGAGCTCTGCTTCACTCAACAGATGTCGGTTTTCGCATGAATTTTGGCATTAGCGAAGTCGGTGAAGCAAAAGATGATTCAGATAAATCCAACGTCGTTCTTGCTTTGGCCGAATGTGCTCAAATGTCGCAGTTGTCCCGTCATTTATCAAACGAATTATACGGTGAGGCATACAGTCGCGACAGCGTAATTCAGGAAATTTCGGGAGGCAGAGAGACAGAAGGGATAAATGAATTGGGCAATAGGATTGCAGACAGAACCGTGGTTGATCAATCCGGAATTGAATACAAAATATTTACGATTGAAAACGGCCGCAGAGTTATGAATCGCGATTTATTGCGCTTAACCAGAAAAGGTGATTTTGTGCCTAAAGAGGGTAGCGAAGATATTTTTAATCAGATAAGCCAGTATGTCCGCCGAATAAATATTCTTGATTTGGTTAAACCGTTCACATCAATTGAAGCCTCAGGCGGAACTATCAGCAGACGAGTGGAAAAAAATGGAAAATTTGTTGAAAAAAATGACAAGGGGCGATATGTTTTACGGGCTGACTTGTCAGAGCTTGATAAAAAACGGCTTGCCTATGAACTTAAAAAGGATCAAAAAGATGCGACCTATGACGCACCCGAGTTTTTTCATAAAGAAGCGATGCAACTGAAAGATTGTGTATATATAAATGTTGATGTTTTGGATCTGGGTGTTGATTTGTTACTTGAATACGAGCAACTCATCCAAGAAGTTGGCGACGATGAAAGCAAATTGACAGAGGCCTCTCTGATTGCGGGTGATAAAATAACCGAGAGCATGCGCGCGGTAAGAGAAAAGGCGCTAAAGGTTTTTGAGAAATATTTTCCCGGCGTAAAACCGATTGACCGTGTTGGCGGCGATGAAATAGCCATAGCGCTTGAAGATACCGGTGACGCGCAAAAAATGGAGGAATTTTTATTGGCTCTTCAGCACGAAACCGGTACCAGGGTAATAAAGACGGTTGTCGGCAGTGCGTCTCGCCATAGTAGTAATGAGTGGAATGGAGACGCTTCGGACAAAGCCAATGACGATTATTTGTGCGAACATTTAACGGCATTAAAGCGGGCGGAGCAGGGAAGCGATATGTGTAAGAAAGTGGAAAAAAAGATGCGGTTAGCCGAACTTGCTCTTCAACAGATGAAAAATATATCGTCAACAGATACCGATAGGCTTGCTGAAGAGTTATCGCGAATGGAAATAAGCCGATTTAAAAATATTGCCGTAATTGAAAAAGGTCCGGGTGATTTGCGTGTACTTTGCCGGCGCGACAGTGGAGAAGAAATTGATGAGCTTTCTCTTGAGGATGTGATAAACTGGATCGGACAAAAAATTGCTATAATTGCCGGTAATAACAATAAATAAGATTATGCTTGAGCGGTTGCTTCTCCATACCTGTTGCGCTCCCTGTAGTATCGCCATTATAGATGAGCTGAAAAATCGATATGATTTGACTGCGTTTTTTTATAATCCCAATATTTATCCGGAAACCGAATACTTAAAACGGAAGGCTGAGGTAATCCGAATATGCAAAGAATGGGATGTGCCGGTAGTTGACGCTGATTATGAAACTGCGCAATGGGACAAAGCCGTTATGGGTCTTGAAAGCGAGCCGGAAATGGGGGAGAGATGCCCTGCCTGTTTTGCCTTGCGTCTGAGCAAAAGCGCCGAATATGCGGCGAATAATGGCTTTGATACATTTGCCACTAGTTTGACCAGTGGCAGAAATAAAAAAGCCGAAGTGATTAATCCCATCGGCGATAAACTGGCTAAAAAATATCAAATTAAATTTTTATCTGAAAATTGGAAATCTGCGGGTCGGCAGGAGAAGGCCGGGAAAATGATAGAGGACCGTTCAATTTACCGCCAGAATTATTGCGGTTGTAAATATTCTCAACCCGGATCAAACTAACCGGAGATTAAGGTGTGGTTATTTTTCTTCCGTTATTCAAATGCTCAATTTTAATTTGGAGTGTTTTTTTATTTTTAAGAAGCATTTGCATCTTTTCCGGCCACTCAACTACGCAGATGGAATCCGGCGCACCTAGATAGTCTTCAATGCCTATATCAATCAATTCCTGCTCATTTTTTAGCCGATAAGTATCAATATGAACAATCTTTGCCTTTTTTGTCGGATAGATGTTTAGTAACGCGAAAGTCGGGCTGGTAATATTTTTTTTTACACCCAGCGCTTTGGCCAGACCTTTGACAAATGTTGTTTTTCCGGCACCGAGATCGCCATAGAGGCACACAATATCACCGCCCTTAACAAGGGCAGCGAACTTTTCTCCTATTTCCATTGATTCCTTTTCATTTTTGGCTAGGTATTTCATACGTCGTAAAATACCATTTTTAGTGTAAATAATCAACTTTTGAAATTGAATGTTTGCGCATAAAAGCGCCGTCTCTATTGTTTGACATTTATGCTTAAATCACATAAAATATCAGTTATAATTTTAACCCACAATCCGTCGGATGGCGGAGGGATTAGTATATATTTTTATGCGTAAAAAATTGGAATTGGCCATAAAAATTTGTATTTACATTACATTTTTTGTGCCACTCGTCGTTATCCCAAGTTCATTCATTTTTCCGTTTATCGTACCAAAAGTTGTTTTTTTCAGAACGCTTGTTGAAGTTATGTTGGGCGCCTATGTCCTGCTTCTCATGATCAACTGGAAGGAATACAAACCGCAAATTACACCGCTTACGCTGGCGGTTTTTATTTTTTACATTGTAAGTTTTGGATTATCTACAATTTTCGGCACAGATCCATATCATAGTTTTTGGGATAATCACGAACGCATGCTCGGTTTTTTTACTATCATACATTATTTTGCCTACTATTTTTTGTGCAGCAAATTTTTTCGCACCTGGACAGAATGGAAATGGGCGCTGCGTTTTTTCCTGTTCGCCGGAACGGCCGTTATGTTTGTGGGGCTGTTGCAGGTGGGCAATCCGCAGTTATTGCTAAACCAGGGAGGCACGCGTGTGGCGAGTACCTTAGGCAACCCGATTTATGTCGGCGGTTATGGGTTGTTTTTGCTTTTTTCCGCTTTTCTACTGATGATGAAAGATAAAAATACGATTTGGAAATATGTTTATGCTTTCTTCATGTTTTTCGCGGTATTGGGAGTGTTTTTTAGCGGAACACGAGGGTCGATGCTGGGGTTGCTTGCCGGTGTTGGAGCAACCATGCTTATTTACGCGTTGGCATTGAAAAAATTCCCGAGAACCAGGTACTCACTTTTTGGTTTGATGGCTTTAATTGTTTTGACAGTAGGCGTGCTATATGCGAACCGGCAAACAACTTTTGTCAGTAACATCCCGGCAGTCGGGCGTGCGATTAATACTTCGCTTGCCGATGTCATGGCCAGTCCGCGTTGGATTGCCTGGGAAATTTCCTGGCAAAGTTTTATTGACCGCCCGGTTTTTGGTTGGGGTCCGAATAATTTTTTCTATGCTTTCAATAAGCACTATAATCCACGTTCCCTTAATTTCGGTTATGGTGAAACATGGTTTGATAACGCGCACAATATCATAATGAATACATTGGCCGTTCAAGGAATTATCGGTCTGTTGTCATATTTGGCTTTGTTCGGCGTGGGCGCATATGTATTGGTTGTCGCTTATCGCAGGGGATCCATTGATTATCATTTGCTGGCAATCGGCTGTGGTTTTTTAACCGCTCATTTTATCGGCAACATCACTGTGTTTGAAAATATTACGTCATATTTGTATTTTATGTTCTGGTTGGCGATGATAAACGCGTTAACTGTGCGCGCGAGCAGTGTGGTGCCAGCTCAAATCGGTGAGGATAATATATCATCGGATAAAAAAATCGGTTATGCGATAATTTCCGTTGTGGGTTTAATCACTTTTATTGTATTTTTTATCTGTAATATTCAACCGGCCAGAGCGAATATGAAAACTCTGGACGCGATAAAAGGTCTTTCAACCGATCCGGTACTTGGATTGGCAAGAGCAAAGGACGCTGTAAGTTTTGATTCCCCACACATTGACGATATCAGAAGCGACATTAGCCGAACTGCCACGCAACTCTTGTTCAGTGCAGGACAAAATATAAACCCTGAATTGGCGAAAAATATCAATGATCTCAGCTATGATGAAATTCTGAAGAATACGATGCTACATCCGATGGATATCAGAAACTATATTAGTCTGTCTCAAGTCGTTCAATTAAAGGCATATTTGGAAAATGCTCCGCAATATTTAACAGAGGCTGATTTATACCTGGAAAAGGCCTTAGCCTATTCTCCGAAACGTCAGCAGGTAATGTATTCATTAGCGATGCTAAAATATCAAATTGGGCAGATGGACCGGGCGGTAACTTTACTGGAACAAGCAATAAGCGATAATTCGGCCATTGGAGAAAGTTATTGGAGATTGGCTTATCTTTACAAATTATCCAATCAAATAGATAAGGCAAATGAGGTAATGGAATTGGCTGAGAAAAATGAAGTAATATTTACCGACCAAGATAAGGCAAATATAGCGCAAATATTCCCGCCGGCGACTACGTCGCCGACGTCGGTTGTAAAATAAGTTCACCTCTTTTATTTTCAGGAAAAATTGTTCGGAAATTATTTATGATTAACTCATTATTCATAAAATTAAACAAGTTTGTACCGGAAAAATGGAAGTGGGTATTAGAACACGCTGGTTTTAAAAGATATTTTACCAATACCGGTTGGATGTTTTTTGGGCAGATGTTTTCTCTGGTTATCTCCTTTTTTATCGGCGCTTGGCTGGCGCGGTATTTAGGTCCGGAAAATTACGGCATCATTAGTTACGCGGTGGCATTTGTTGGGTTGTTCACATTCATTGCGTACCTTGGAGTTCACAATATTTTATTGCGTGATTTAGTTAAATATCCGGAAAGAAAAAATGAATTATTGGGCACAAGTTTTTGGATATTATTTATTAGCAGTACGGTTGCTTTTTTCTTAATAGTGCTCGCGGCTTTTTTGTTCGAACCGACCGCGTTAAACCGTGGTTTGATAATTTTATACGCATCAACATTTTTGTGGTCTGCCTTTGGTATAATTAGTATTTTTTTTCAATCGACTGTACAGGCAAAAAAAAATGTTCTCGCCGCTGTAATTTCCGGCATAGTTGCGTCAATTTTAAAGATTATTTTAATTATTACGGGGAAAGGAATTATCTGGTTGATGGCTATCTTTGTTATTGAATCATTGGTAATTTTAGTATTGTATATATCAAATTATAGAAAGAGCGGTTATAAGCTCAGTGACTGGAAGTTCAATCGTGAATTGGCAAAGCAAATTTTATCTGGCGCCTGGCTTTTGGCTCTGGCGGCGGCCGCCGGATATATATTTTTGCGTGTTGACCAAGTGATGATCAGAAATTTTTTAAATGAAACTTCGGTCGGGCTTTATGCCGCCGCTTTGCGATTAGTTGAAATTTGGTATTTTATTCCTGGAATAATTTGTGCCTCTTTATTTCCCGCGATTATAAACGCCAAAAAAACGGAAGAAAAGAAATATTTGAGTCGATTAAAAAAACTTTATATTCTATTGGGTGGTATTGCGGTGCTTATCGCAATTTTTCTTTCTGTTTTTTCCTACCGGATAGTTACTTTGTTGTTTGGTAGCGCATATATTGAGTCAGCTGCCATTCTTAAAATTTACGCATGGTCAGGCGTCGGTTATTTTTTAAATGTTGGTTTTTATCAATTTTTTCTTGCGGAAAACCGGTTAAAAGCAATTTTTTATTTTTATCTTTTTTTGATGATAATCAATATCGTTTTAAATTATGTTTTTATTTCCAGATTCGGTCTTATGGGCGCAGCCTGGGCCACGATGATTGCTTATCTATCCGGTCCGCTAATCTATATATTTTTAAGAAAAATTAACAATAGTTATGTATAATTTTAATCAAAAAAAAGTGGCCATCCCGGGTGGCGGGGGGTTTTTTGGAAGTCATATAATAAGTAATTTAGAAAAAAGAACGAATTGTGAAATCTTATCTCCCAGGAGATCAGAAGGCTGGGATTTTCGAAGGCTTGACGATTGCCGTCATTTTTTTGAAATTAACAAGCCTGACGTCGTTATTAATTGTGCGGCTTGGCAGGGCGGTATCGGTTTTCATAATGGAAAACAGGCCGACCTATATTATGACAATCTTTTGATGGGAACTTTTTTAATGAAGGCCGCGCAAGAAAATGGCGTTGAGAAATTTGTAAATATTATTGCCGGTTGTTCCTATCCTGGTTACCTGGAAAAGGATGAATTAAATGAAGCTGATTATTGGAACGGCGAAGTGCATGAATCAATTTTTAGTTATGGATTTTCAAGAAAAACAACGGCCGTTTATGGTTTGGCATTAAAAAAGCAAATTAATTTTAATTCAATCCATTTGATAATGGCTAATATGTATGGTCCGGGAAAACATTTTAATCCTGAGCAAAGCAAAGCTCTGGCCGGTTTGATAAAAAAAATATACGAAGCAAAGAAAAATAATTTGCCTGAAGTTGAAATTTGGGGTACCGGCAGGCCGATTCGCGACTGGCTTTATGTCAAAGACGGAGCCGAAGGTGTTTTAAAAGCCACTGAATTATATGATGATGTTGCGCCACTCAATATTGCTTCCGGCGTAGGAATTTCCGTAATTGATCTTGCTGAATTAATAAAGAAAACGGTTGGTTATGAGGGCGATTTTGTATTTAATACAGATAAACCAGATGGTGCGATGAAGAAGACTTTTGGTGTTTCAAAAATGCGGGAAAAATTAAATTGGTCACCTCAGACATCAATTGAAAATGGGCTTAAGGAAACTGTTGAATGGTTCGTTAATAATTATGATTATGCAATCGGTCACTAAAAAAATTCTCATTATCGGAGCCAAGGGAATGCTGGGAAATGATCTTGTTAATTTTTTTAGTTCAAGATATACCGTATGCGCCGTTGATAAAGATAACTACAACGATCATATCGGCGAGACATTTGATATTCTAATAAATGCAAATGGGAATAGCCGTCGTTTTTGGGCAAATCAAAATCCGCAACAAGATTATGACGCGTCCGTCTTTTCAGTTGAAAAGACTTTAAATGATTTTAAATTTGATAAATATATATTTATTTCTAGCAGTGATGTTTATAATTTTCACGGAGATCCTATTAAAAATTTTGAGGATATACGGATAGAAGAAGAAAAATTGGAGCCCTATGGCCTGCATAAATATCAAGCTGAAAATTTGGTCAAAACATTGCCCTCTTATTTGATTTTACGATGCAGCGCAATGCTTGGAACACACTTAACGAAAGGGGTCGTCAGAGATATTCTTGATAAAAAGGATTTATTTGTTACAACAGATAGTTTTATACAATTCATAACCACGTCGGCAGTAGCAGAAGTTATTCATGGGTTGTTAAACGCTGGCATCAATAACGATATGTTTAATTGCGGTGGCAGAGGAAGCGTGGTGGTAAAAAATATCATGGAGTTGGCAGGTTATGAGAGCAGCATATTACCGGAAGCAAAAAAACAAGAGTATGAAATGAACGTCGATAAATTGAGCAGGATTTATAATTTAAATGAATCTCAAGAATATCTCGTGAATTATTTAACAAATATTAACTAATATAAATATGGAAAAAAATTTTAAAAAAATACTTGTTACCGGAGGTGCTGGATATATTGGCAGTGTTTTAGTTAAAATACTGCTTGACAATGGGTATGAGGTTCGTGTTTTGGACCGTCTCGATTTTGGCGTAGACCCAATAATACCATTTTTTGCTAATAGAAATTTTGAGTTTATAAAAGGAGATGTTCGCGATAAAGCTGTTTTGGAGAATTCAATAAATGGTATTGACGCCATAATTCATTTAGCTGGGATTGTCGGCTTTCCCGCTTGCCGTAAATTTCCGAAGGAATCCCGTGAAATCAATGTTGACGCTACAAAGTTATTAGTTGATCTTGTTGACGGCAAAAGGCCGATTTTATTTGCTTCTTCAGGCAGCACATATGGGAAAATGATTGAAAAGTTATGTACAGAATCCTCTCCACTAAATCCATTGACAAATTATGGTGAGCATAAAGCGGAAGGGGAACAGATTATCGCGAAGAACGCCGAATTTGTTACATTTCGGTTTGCGACCGCTTTTGGCGTGTCACCGAGGATGCGCCTTGATTTAATGCCAAATGATTTCACGTACCGAGCAGTTAGTGAAAAAACGTTGATAGTATATGAAAAGCATTTCATGCGAACGTTTATTCATGTACGTGATATGGCGAACTCTTTTTTGTTTGCTTTAGAAAATTATGAAAAAATGAAAGGCCAGGTTTATAATGTCGGTGATAATAGAATGAATTACAGTAAAGAAGATGTTTGCTTAATGATAAAAAAGAAAATTGATTTTTATTTGCATTTTGCTGATGTTGGCCATGATTTTGACCAGCGTGATTATATGGTTTCTTACGACAAAATACATGAATTGGGTTACAAGAATACAGTAAGCATGGAAGATGGAATTGATGAACTTATAAAGGTTTGTGAATTGATAAATATTAAGAATCATTATTATAACGCATAATTTTTTTCATGAAAAAATTAAGCATAGTTACATCCGCATACAAAAGTGAAAAATATTTGGAGACATATTTTAAGAACATAACCGAATTAGATGGTTTTTGCGATTTTGTGATTATTTTGATTCTCAACGACCCAAACGAAAAAGAAAAGCAAATTGCTGATTATTTTAAAAATAAATATCCTGATAATATTCGCATTGAACAAGTGCCGAGAGAAAGCATAGGTGCGTCCACTAATCGAGGTTTTGCGTTAGCAACAACTGAATATATCACTTATGCGGATGTTGATGATTACAAAAAAATAGATTGTTACAGCCGACAGTTAAAAACCTTGGAAGATAATCGGGACAAAGGTTTCGCATACGGCGATATTATTATGGTACCGGGCCAAGGTGTTTTTGATGGATTGCGCATTAAAGCGCCTGAATTTACAAGAGAAACAGCGACACGAAGTTCTATTGTCGGCCCTAATCATTTTTTTAGAAAAAAATTATTGGATAAATGCGGATACTGGGACGAACAATTCAAGTCGGGTGGCGATTTTGATTTTCAAATTCGCGCAGGGTTTAATACTGATTTCAAAAAAATTGCCGGCGAACCGTTGTTGTATTACACGCGCTACGAGGGGAGTGGGAGCGCCAGTAGTAATGAATTGCAACAAATTGAACGCACGGTTATTGAATTACGGTATGGAATTTATGATAAAATAAATTATAAATATCTGCCGAAAGCTTTGGAATATGATATTTTTCATGTTTATTATGGTGGTCAAAAAAAGCATATTAGCGAATTGGTTCCGAATTACAAAGAAATGATGGAGGAAAGGTATAAAAAATACTTTAAAAAGGGGATTAGGCGGAATATGATCAAACCGGAAATTGTAGAAAAAATAGAGTTAGGATTAAAATATTTTTTCAAACGACCTATTTGGACGGTTAAAAAATTGTTTAAAATCAATTCATGAAGAAGATCTTAGTTTTACCGGTAAAAAATGAAGAGTGGATTCTGGAAAAATTTTTGGAGATTAACTCACTTTGGGCTGATCATATTATTATTGCTGACCAAAATTCAACCGATAAAACTTTAGAGATATGTAAAAAATTTTCAAAGGTTATCGTTATCAAAAATGAAGCAAAATTTCATTCAAGTAGTGTAAGAAAATTGTTACTTGATACTGCGCGACAGTTTGACGGCAATAATATTATTTTTAGTTTTGATGCCGATGAAATACCCACAACGCATATATTAAATAATGCTTTTTGGTCTAAAGTGGCTACTTTAACGCCAGGTTCCGCTATAATGTTGCAGTGGATAAATTTGTGGCGTTCACAATATAAATACAGAAATGACAATTCAATTTGGTCTGATTGCTGGAAACATTTCGGATTTATTGATGACAGAATTTGTGATTTTACAAATGTCGGTGTCATAAACGACCATACATCAAGGATTCCATTAGTGTGTTTGGAAAATACAGTCACTTTTGAATTACCAAAAATAATGCATTTTCAATTTGTTAATTGGCAAAGAATGTTGTCGAAACAATGTTATTACGTTATTTCCGAAGCGATGCATAAAAAAAATAGTGCTTTGGATATCGTTAAAATTAATAGAAAATATTTTGCGACACATGATGAGCGCAACATTTTACTTGATAATGTACCTGAAGATTGGTTTGGCACATACGAATTGAATTTCGACTTAGTCGAAAATAGTAAGTCAATTAATTGGTATGATTATGAGGTTTTGAAAATTTTAAATAATAATACCACAAAATTTGCTTGGTATGATATTTGGGATATTGATTGGGAAGAAAAAAGACAAATAGCAATTGAGAAAGGACATAAATTAGAAATTCCGGATTTAGAAATTAAAGACCCGAGAAATATATTGCAAAAATTTTATCATTCTACAATGCAGAGATTTATTTCTGATAATTCAATTATATATAAAATATTTAAATTTTTTAAAAAATAGACTGCTAATTATGAATAAATTTAAATTAATAGATGATAATGAAAGCTATCTTGCGCATAATTCTGAATTTGAAAAAGAAGGCGCATTAGAACGGCATCAAGATTGTTTTGCTGAATATGATCGGCGCAATCAATTTATACATTTAGGTTTTGAAAAAATAGCGAGTGAAGCCGCGTTATCCGTTCAAATACATATTGATGTCGGATCAGGCGGAGGTTGGTTGCTGCTTAAGACGGCGCATCTCTTTAAAAAGGTGATAGGCATTGAACCCTCAAAAGCCGGCGTGGATGTTTCAAAAAAAATTACTCAACAATTCCATAATATTTCCCACATAAATGCAGGCATGATTGAAGCGCTTAATAATATGAATATTGATGAGCCGGTTTTTTTAACTACTTCAATTGTGCTTTCCCATATTCCAGATAAAATTGTATTACAATTCCTAAAACTAATTAATAATGTGCCACTTGGTTCTGTATTATATTTTGGGGAACCATATGGGAAAAACCGTCAGCAATATTTGTGGCATATTAGAAGTAAAGAGTGGTGGGCGTATCATTTACCAAATTGGGAATTAAGATTTAACGATGTGTTAGCAGATAATTATTGTTATGGTGTAATTGGCGAATGCGTTGGTAAAAGTGCAGTAAAAAGTGATTACAAAATGACGCGAGTTAAAAAAATTCGATGGATAATAAGCGGGGTGCCTTCTCGTATCAAGTATGTGTTGAGATTGTTACTTAATTTTTTTCGCTAGTAATGACGTGCTATTAATAATAAGGATATGAATATTAAAAATATTTTAAAAAATTTATTTGTTAAATTAATCAATTCATTTTTGAATAAATTTGGAAAGAAATTTGTTATAGTTTCTAACAGGTTGAATGATTGTAAACCGAGTTTTGCTGTTAAGGCCGACCTTGGTTATTGGTATGTTGGAGATATTTATAACGAAGCCGATATTTCAAATGGCATTGCTAATAATGGTTATGTGGAAAAAAATGAAACTGAATTGGTAATTAAAATTATTAATTATTTGCTTGAAAATAAAGATGATATTGTGGTTTATGATGTTGGTGCTAACACGGGTTATTATGGAATACTCACAGCAACGGTTGGTGGTGGCAGAGTAAAAGTTTTTTCATTTGAACCCGTTAAAGAACACGTTGATATATTGCGCGAGAGTTTAAAATTAAATCATTTGGAAAACAAGATTACTGTTTTCTCAGTGGCTTTGAGCAACGAGGATGGTGAAATTAGTATATTTTTATCCGGTACCGGTTCAACAATAGTGAAAGGATTTATGAATGTTGCGGAGGATAATCAAAGAAACGTTGCTGTCAAAAAATTGGATGGTCTGATTTTGGCGAATAATATGGATTTGCCGGATTTCATAAAAATAGATATTGAAGGGGCCGAATATAACATGCTTTGCGGTAGTAAAGAAGCTATAGCCAAATCGCGTCCAATAATATTTATGGAGATAATCGCCCATGTTCAAAATGGAAAGCAGGTATTTAATAATGCTCAGAGTACCGCGACCTTGAATCTGTTAAGAAATGATTTTGGATACGCGGTTTTTTGTTTGGTTGATGATAAATTAAAAAAGGTCGAATCAAATTGGGATATTGAAGGCACAAAAATGTATTTATGTTTGGATGTGGCAAAACACAGTGAATTAATTAACAGATTATGTCTTTAATAAGTTTGGCAAAAAAAATATTTCCGTCTTGTTTTTTAAATAAAGCGAAAATTTTATTGTCTTATTATCGATTGCATATTTCTCGCTTTCGTGGCGGAAACTGCGAATACAATAATAATATATCAAATGATAATAAAAAAAGAATTTTATTTTACGATATTAATGGCTTATCATACGCAGGAACACAAAAAAATTTGCAAATTTTAGCCAAATATCTTGATAAGGAAAAATATGAAGTTTTTTTCATGTATTCTTCCAAAAATCATAGCGAACGAAAGGGATATTTGGAAAATTCCGGCATTAATTTGATTGATTTTGATTATGAAAGTGTTGAAAAAAAATTGCCGTTTTATATTACCGGAATGAAACCGCATATTTTTGATGTGATAAAAGATCATAAAATTGATTTATTTGTAACGGCGGGTTCGGGTTACCCGGAATTTCCAACGGCAAATATTACCAAATTACCAATAATTTTTATTAATGTTTTTGGTTCTGTTACTGTACAAAAAAATATCAAAAAACATGTCTGCATGTCGCACTTATTAGCCAATATTATCAATAAATGTATTCCAAATAATAAAATAGAGGTTTTATATATTCCCAGCGAAGGTCCCGTTGAAAATTCTGTTGAATTGGGTGAAGATATTACGAAAAAAATTAGGTTTTAATGACAATGATGTGGTTTTTGGAAGAATTGGCCGACCCGATGATAATATATTTGACCCGATTGGCATAAATGCCTTTAAAGAAGTTGTTAAAAAATATTCCAACGCTCATTATTTGATTGTGGCGCCATCGCCAAAATTAGAGCAAATTGTGCGCGAAGAAAATATTCCGAATGTGCATTTTTTACCTTTGATTGCCGAGGAAAAAGATGTGTGGGCTTTCCATAATGCCATTGATGTTTTAGCCCATTTTCGCAAAGATGGCGAAACATGCGGTTTGAATATTGCCGAATCAATGTTGTGTGGAAAGCCGATAATTTCGCACAAATCTGTTGTTTGGAATGCTCATTTGGAATATTTGGATAATTCCTTCTCGCGCGTCGCGGAAATTGATGATTCAAATCAATATGCGGAATATATGAAAGAATTTATTGAAGCAAAAAATAACGGCAAAATTGTTGAAATGGGCAAACGCGCAAAAGAAAAAGGTGATGAATTGTTTTTAATCCAAAACAACATTGGTAAATTTGAAAAATGGATTGATGAAGCATTAAATTGATATGTCTTTAGTAATTCTAACAAAATCACCTGTATTTAATTTTAAAGATTTTATTAGACGTATTAAATCTTTTATCAAATTTTTGCTTGGGCAAAAGCGCGGACCGGATGTGGTAGTTGATAGTTTATTAAAAGGACTGAAAGAGTTAAATTTTGATTTTAAATTTAATATTAGCGCGAGCAAAATTAAACCCGATGATATTGTGTATATAAATGGAAGCTTGGAAGCTTTGAAGTGGGCGATAGAGGCAAAAAAGAAAGGAAAAATTAAAAAATTAATTGTTGGTCCTGTAATGTCTGTTTTACCGACTGATCATAATTCAATAATGCTAAACAAAGAAATTGATCTGATTTTATTTCCATCGCATTGGACAAAAAATCATTGGTTGTCAATGGTAAAGGATTTGGATAATAAAATTAAAATTTGGCCTGCTGGAGTTGTCGTGTCGGAATTGAACAATGATAAAAAGGACACGGTGCTGATTTACTACAAAAATGCGCCAAAGGAATTATTTTCATTTATTATTAAATTTTTTAGCACTAATAAAATCGAATATAGGGTTATTAAATACGGCAAATATAGCCAGAATAAATATTTTGGTTTATTGAATAAAACAAAATACGCAATTTTTTTGTCTGAATCGGAAAGTCAGGGGATTGCGATGTTTGAAGCGTGGGCGCATAATGTGCCGACCATAGTGTGGAATCGCGGGTATTGGCAGTCCGGCTCGCGTAATTGGTCGGACGAGAAAATAAGTGCGCCGTATTTAAATGCGTATTGTGGAATGTTTTTTGCGGATGAAAATGATTTTGTTGATAAATTTAATTTATTTGTTAGCAAAATTAGTGCATTTTCACCAAGAGAATACATTATAAATAATTTTACAAACAAAAAAATAGCTGAAAATTTTACTAAATTAATCAATGAATAATATATGATGGGTCGCATAATTGCTTTAATAAAATCACCGTTTAAATATTTTTTAAATAAAAAGTTTTATAGTCAATTTGTGGGCGATAATAAATTGTTTTTTGATATTGGAGCAAATGTAGGTTTTAAAACAAAAGTATTTAGAAGTTTGGGCGTTTCTGTTGTTTCGGTAGAACCGCAGGAAAATTGTTTTGCGATTTTAAAAAATAAATTTGGAGAAGATGGCAAGGTTAAATTAGTAAATAAAGGAATTAGCAATCAGAGCGGTGAGATGAAAATAAAAATTAGTTCGTCCTCTTCATTGATTTCAACTTTTTCGGACAAATGGCAAAAAGATGGTCGTTTTAGCAATTTTGTTTATGACAATGAACAGATTGTCGCAAGTCATTACTTTTGACGACCTTGTGACAAATTATGGAATGCCTGATTTTGCGAAAATTGACGTGGAAGGGTATGAATATGAAGTTATTAGTGGATTGACCAAAAAAATTCCGTGTTTGAGTTTTGAGTTTACTTCTGAATTTTTTGCTGATTCCATAAAAATTATGAATCATTTGGCTAATTTGGGTTTTACTGAATTTAATTGTGGCATTGGTGAAAAAATGGCTCTGGCGATGGATAAATGGTTGAATAAAGAAGATTTTATTAATTATATAAATGAAAAAATTAAAATAGATACTGATTTGTGGGGCGATATTTACGCGAGGTAATTTTGTCTTATGAAAATATTAAGAAAATTATTTTATTTAATATCCCGCAATAATTTTATTTATCGAGTGGCAAAGCGTTTAGTTTTTGACCACCGCGGAGAGAATAATTGCGAGATTGATACCAACGGAGAGATGTTTGTCCTAAAAAAATATTTAAATGAAAATGATGTAATTTTTGACGTTGGAGCAAATGTGGGTGATTGGACAAAAACGGTTTTGGATATAGTTCCGAACGCGATAGTTCACTGTTTTGAGCCCGGGCATTCAACTTATAACAAATTGGAACAAAATATTGATTCAAAAAATGTTGTGCTTAATAATTTTGGATTAGGTTCTGCGAACGAGGAAAAGGAATTCTATATTTTTGACAATGATTCAACGGTTAATTCTTTGTATTTGCGAGATGAATTGGTTGATAAAAATAAAGTTGTTACGGAAAAAGTCGCAATAAAAAAATTAGATGATTATTGTTTTGATAATAAAATTGAAAAAATAGATTTTTTAAAAATCGATGTTGAAGGCAATGAAATGGAAGTTTTGAAGGGCGCGGAAAGAATGTTAAAAGAAAAAAATATTAATATAATTCAGTTGGAATATGGCGGTACATACATTGATGCCGGAATATTTTTAAAGGATGTATTTGATTATTTTAACAATTATTCATTCTCATTTTTCAAAATATTACCTGATAGATTGGATAAGGTTCAATACGTAAAAGATTTGGAAAATTTTCAATATTGCAATTACTTGATTATTAATGATGAATATAATAAATAAAATGAAAAGTTTGATTAAGAAAATTTTGAAAGTTTTGCTAACGCCGTTTATCGTGGCGGATTATTTTAGGATTAAAAAAAATATTAAGACAAAACGTTTTGATTTATCGCTAAAAAATTCTTATCCCTGTATCAAAGACAAAACCATAAAAACCGGTTTTGATCGCCATTATGTTTATCACACTTCTTGGGCGGGGCGGAAAGTGAAAGAAATAAATCCGGAGTTTCACACGGATATTTCATCAAGTTTGTATTTTGCGGGTATTGTTTCCGCTTTTGTGCCCGTAAAATTTTATGATTATCGGCCGGCTGATATAATTTTGAATAATTTGGAGAGTTTGCAGGCTGATTTGTTAAACTTGCCTTTTGAAGATGACAGTATTAAATCCTTGTCTTGCATGCATGTGGTTGAGCATATCGGGCTTGGCCGGTATGGCGATAAATTGGATTATGATGGCGACCTGAAAGCGATAAATGAATTAAAAAGAGTTTTGGCAGTAGGCGGTAATTTGTTGTTTGTGGTGCCGATGGGCAAAAAAGCAAAAATAGAATTCAACGCGCACCGAATTTATGAGTATGAGCAGATAATTGAATATTTCTCCGGCTTAACATTAAAAGAATTTGCTTTAATACCGGAAAATAGCGGTCAAATGATTTTTGCCGGTGATGCGGAAGAAAAATTAAAAAAAGAAAATTACGCTTGCGGTTGTTTTTGGTTTGTAAAAAATTAATTATATGCGCGTTATCAAAATTAAAGGCGGTCTTGGAAACCAGATGTTTCAATATGCCTATGGCAGAAATTTGGAAATTGCAGGAAAGCAAATTTCTTTTGATATTTCTTTTTTTGATGGCGCAAAGCCCGTTTTTGACACGGCCAGAATTTTTAAATTGAATAAATTTAATATTCAAACAAAAGCAAGGTTTGGCAAGTTTATCACCAAAAAAGATTTACTTATTAATTATTTAAATAAAATAAAAAGACGGTTGGGTTTTTTTGTTGATGAATATTATCAGAATGAAAAATATTTTATTGATATTGCGGGCGAGATAAAAAAAGAATTTACTTTAAAAAATGATTTTTCAGAGAAAGCAAAAGAATATTTGCAAAGAATAGAAAACAGCAATTCCGTGTCGTTGCACATAAGGCGAGGGGATTATGTGGAGAATAAAAAAGTTAACGCTTATCACGGTGTTTGCGGTTTGGATTATTACAATGAGGCAATGAGAATAATTAAAGAAAAAATAAATAATCCTGTTTTTTTTGTTTTTTCTGATGATATTGCTTGGGCGAAAGAAAATTTGAAAGGCACGGAATTTGTTTTTGTTTCTTGCCCAGAAATTGAAGATGTTGAAGAATTAATTTTGATGAGTAAATGCAAACATAATATTATTGCCAATAGCAGTTTTAGCTGGTGGGGGGCGTGGCTGAATAATAATTCCGAAAAAATTGTGATTGCGCCAAAAAAATGGTTTAATAATAAAAAAGCCAAACAAATGGATATTGTGCCGTCAAATTGGTTAAGAATATAATATGCCAAAAGTTAGTGTAATGATGGTCGCTTATAACAGAGAAAAGTATTTATCTGCAAGCGATTGAAAGTGTTGTCTTACAAAACTTTTCCGATTGGGAACTTATTATTGTGAATGACGGCTCAACGGATAATACCGATAAAATTATAAAAAAATATATAGGTCAAAATTTGCCGATAAAATATTCTTTGCAAGTCCGGAATAAAGGAATAGCCGAGAGCAGGAAAATCGCCTTATCTTTGTGTGAAGGAGAATATTTGGCCGTACTTGATAGCGATGATGTTTGGACTGATAAAGATAAATTAAAAAAACAAGTTGATTTTCTTGATAATAATAAAGATTATGTTTTAGTCGGCGGTATGGCAGGAATAATTGACCAGGCGGGTTCAGTTATTGGAAAGATTAATTTTGAGCAAACAGATGAGCGAATCAGAAATAAATTATTATTCAGCAATCAATTTGTTCATTCCTCAATAATGTACAGAAGAGAAGTAGCGCTTGAGATCGGTGGTTATAAGGAGTATAAATTGGGGGAAGATTACGACTTGATTTTGCGAATGGGAAAAAAAGGTAAATTGATGAATTTGTCTAGACATATTAATTGATTATCGCAAGCATTTATCAAGCGCCACTTGGAAAAACAGGGCATTTTCCGCCAAAGAGCATTTGAGAATAATAAGGCAATACAATGATGGCTCTTATCCCAATTATTGTTTGGCAATTATAAAAGCATATTTTAGAATTATGTTTGCCTATTTACGATTAATTTAACAAATGAAAATTCTTTACCTTATAACCAAATCCGAAGCTGGAGGCGCGCAAACCCATGTAGCCGATCTTTGTCGTTACTTTAAAAACCAGGGAAACGAAATCTCAATCATGAGTCGGAGCGGAGGATGGCTGGAAGAAGAGTCTAAAAAAATCGGAGTTAGTTTTATTACTAATAATTTTTTTGGCAACAGCGCGAATCCGTTCAATATTTTCAGGGCAATCAAAAAGATAAAAAAATATTGCGATGAGTTTAAGCCGGATATTTTACACTGCCACAGTTCGGCGGCCGCTTTTTTCGGCCGGCTGGCAGTTCGCGGGAAAATCAGGACAATATATACGGCGCATGGTTGGGGCTTTAATATCGGGATGAGTCCATTTATCCGATGCGCTGTTTTAATAGCTGAAAAAATTACAGCCAAATATACGGATAAATATATTTGCGTTTCAGAGTTTGTAAAAAAATTGGCGCTTAAATACCACTTAGCGCCCGTGGAAAAATTTGTAGTAATATATAACGGCGTTGCGCCCCAAGCGGTTTTGACGGACGGCAACAAGAATGCCGGAATCCGTCTTATGTTTGTTGGCCGGCTGGCGGAACCAAAAAAACCCGAGCTAATTATTGAAGCTGTAAGTTTACTCCCATCTGAAATTAAAAATATAGTAACAGTAGTGATAATTGGCGATGGTCCGAAACGCCATTTTCTTTCCGATCTTGCTGTCCATAAGGATGTCATGGTAGACTTTAAAGGCGTTTTGGCAAAAAACCTTGTCCTTGAACAAATTTCAAATAGCGATATTTTCGTTTTCGTGTCCGCCTGGGAGGGTTTCCCTTATACAATTTTGGAAGCAATGTCATGCGGATTACCAATTATAGCGAACGATGTTGGAGGAGTAAGAGAAGCCGTAAATGAACAAAACGGCATTTTAGTAAAAAATGAAGTTAAACCAATTCAGGAAGCCATATTGCGATTAATTAATAACAAAGATTTACGGTTTAGATTGGGCGGTCAGGGAAGGAAAGATGTAGAAAAAAAATTCTCTTTGCAAAAAATGTTAATTGAAATTAATAACGTATATAATAAATCTTTATGAAAAAAATATTAGTCACCGGAGGTGCTGGTTTTATCGGATCGCATTTATGCAAACGTCTGTTAGATGAGGGGAATGAGGTTATTTGCGTTGATAATTTGTTTACCGGCGCAAAAACCAATATTTATTCCTTGTTTAAAAATAATAAATTTGAGTTCATACGACACGATGTAACTTTTCCGCTTTATGTGGAAGTTGATGAGATATATAATTTAGCTTGTCCGGCCTCCCCAGTGCACTATCAGCATGATCCGGTTCAAACAACGAAAACAAGTGTTCACGGCGCCATAAACATGCTTGGCTTGGCAAAAAGGATAAAAGCTAAAATTTTACAGGCGTCCACTTCTGAAGTTTATGGAGATCCGGAAGTCAGCCCTCAGCCGGAAAGTTATTGGGGCAGAGTTAACCCCATCGGGATACGCTCGTGTTATGACGAAGGTAAACGGTGTGCCGAAACACTATTTTTTGACTATCATAGACAAAATGGCGTCAACATAAGAGTCATACGCATCTTCAATACTTATGGACCGAATATGAATCGTGATGATGGGCGTGTTGTCTCAAATTTTATCGTTCAAGCACTGCAAAATAAGGATATTACAATCTACGGCGACGGTTTGCAGACAAGGTCTTTTCAGTATGTTGATGATTTAATTGAAGGAATGATTTTGATGATGAATAACAAGGAAGATTTCACCGGCCCCGTTAATATCGGGAATCCGGTCGAATTTTCCATTAAGCAGTTAGCGGAGAAGGTTTTGGAATTAATTCCGAAAAGTAAGAGTAAAATTATTTTTTCCGCCCTGCCTCAAGATGACCCCAGGCAAAGAAAACCTGATATTTCTTTAGCAAAAGAAAAACTGTCTTGGTCGCCAAAAATTGATTTACAAGATGGTCTTATATCAACCATTGAATATTTTAAGAAAATCGTTTAAGTTGAATGATTATGAATGTACTGTATATAGGCGGCGGGTTTGTTGGAGCTTGCTCTGCCGCGGTTTCGGCCGATAGCGGGCACAATACATTGGTGTATGATATTGATGAAAAAAAGGTAGAAAATTTAGGTTCATGCGATCGGGATAAAATTGAAGCCTGCCTTTTTGAAAATGGTTTGGCGGAAATGCTGATTCGGAATAAAGAAAATATTAAATTTTCGTCCGATTATAATAATGTTATAGAATTCCTTGATTGCGTAGAGGTCGTATTCATGTGCTTGCCGACACCGGAAAAAAATTATGAATCCGGAGAATCGGATTTAAGTTATTATTATGCTGCGACAGAAAAATTGGCGGCTAATTTGTCAAAACGGAATGGTGGAAAACAAGAAAAATATGTTGTGATAATAAATAAGAGTACAGTGCCGATTGATATGGTAGATGAAACGCGTCGTATAATGGAAAACTTTAAAGTAGTTAATTTTGGCGCAGTATCAAATCCGGAATTTCTTGTTGAAGGCAAAGCGATAGAAGGATCTATTCACCCCGACAGAGTATTGGTTGGTGCATCAAGTCAGAAAGATTTTGATATTATCAGACGGCTTTATCAAAGATTTTCTAATTCGTCATCAATAAAATATATTGAAGTTAATCCTAAAGAAGCAGCCGCTGCAAAACTTGCTGCAAATTATATTCTTTTTAATAAAGTGGTGGCAACATATGAGGTGGTAGGCAGAATGTGTGAAATATTTAACGGTATAAAATTTGAGAATATTCGCGCTGCGTTGACGAGCGAACCAAGAATTGGCAGCTGGGGTTTTTATAACAGCGTTTATGCCGGAGGAAGTTGCTTTATTAAGGACGCGTTATCTTTAGCTCACCAGATGGAAGAAGCCGGCGCAAACGCAAATTATGTCCGTCAAACTTTGAATTCAAATACTTTTCAGCGTGATCATTTTTTTAGCCGGGCTCAAAAAGAAGCAAATTTTGATTGGAAGGATAAAAATGTTGCGATATTAGGCGTGGCTTTTAAGCAAGACACGAATGACATAAGGAATTCAGCCGCCATCGATATTGTTGAGCATTTAATCAATTGTGGTGTTGAAACCGTGCGAATATATGACCCTGCGGCCATGCTGATGTTTAAAAACATGTTAGATCCGATAAAGAATGTTCATTACGAAAAAATTGTTTATTTTGATAATGAAATTGATGCGCTACGAGGAACAAATGCGGTGCTAATATTAACCGATTGGCCGAAATTCAGAGCAGTAGGCGATGTGATTATGGAAAACTGCAAGACACCTTATTTGATTATGGATGGAAGGCGTATGATTGCGGACCAGTTTGAAAAATTATCAGATTTGGGTTACGATATTTTGGCAGTTGGCAGTCCTTTTATTAAAGGAAAAAAATAATTTATGAGCAAATATTTAATTACCGGCGGTGCCGGATTTATCGGAGCAAACTTAGTAAAGAAATTACTCAGCGACGGCCATGAAGTTGTTGTGGTTGACAATTATGCCGGAGGGAAAAGAGAAGACAGAATATTTGACGGCGCGAAATATATTGATGAAGATGTCGGTAATTTAGATAAGATTAATGAAATTTGTAAAGAAAAATTCGACGGAATTTTTCATATGGCGGCTTTGCCGAGGGTTTCCTATTCGGTTGAACACCCGGTTGAAACGCATCAGACAAATGTCACAGGGACATTAAATGTTTTATTTGCGGCGAAAGAAAATAATATAAGACGTGTTGTATTTTGTTCTTCTGCGGCAGTTTATGGTGATCAGGAAAAAACTCCAATGGATGAAACACTTCAGCCACGGCCGGTCAGTCCATACGGATTACATAAATTAATGGGGGAGCAGTATTGTTCGCTGTTCAGTACTCTCTATGGTGTTGAAACCGTAAGTTTGCGGTATTTCAATGTCTATGGCCCGTATTTTGACCCTGAGGGCGCTTACGCGCTGGTGGTTGGCAAGTTTATTGAACAGAGAAAAAATAATCAGCCGATGACAGTTTGCGGTGATGGTGAATACTATCGTGATTATATTCATGTTTTAGATGTTATCAGCGCGAATTTGGCGGCAATGGAGAGTACTGCGGTTGGAAAGGGAGAAATTATTAATATTGGAAGCGGAGAGAGTTGTTCGGTGAATGATTTGGTAAAAATGATCGGCGGACCGGCGGTAAATATCGCCCCGCGACAGGGCGACCCGTTAAGAACCGAGGCTGATATCGGAAAGGCGAAAGAACTGCTTGGCTGGGCACCAGAAATAAAATTAGAAGATGGAATTGCCGAATTAAAAAAAGAGTGGGGAATAGAATAATAAAAAAATCCCGGCCAATCAAGCCGGGATTTAAAATTATTTTTTTACGCAGTTACCACGCTGACAAATTTTGCTGTTTTCAGCGCTCCGTCAAAGCGTTTGCGTTTTCGTGTTGCAAACTGAACTTTGCCATTGGCGGTTGAAAAGAGGGTGTCGTCATTGCCTTTTTTAACATTTTTACCGGGATGAATTCTTGTACCGCGCTGTTTCACAATAATCATACCCGGTTTGATTGTTTCTCCGTCGTGAACTTTTACTCCCAGCCGTTTTGCTTTTGAATCTCGGCCGAGCCGTGTAGAACCGCCGGCTTTCTTATGGGACATATATAAAAATGATTATTTTATAAAATAAAAATCATAAATGATTAGTGCCAGCATTATATGATAAAATCGGCTTCTTGTCAAGAGAATACTACTTTGATAAACTTGGAGGCATAAATATGCCACTTTTTTTAGCTTCTGCTACAATTTGTTTCGTTTTATCGCTTGTTGTCCGTAAATTGGCCATAAAAGTGAACGTGGTGGATTCTCCGGACGACAATCTGAAAAAACACGCTTCTCCGGTTCCTCTTTGGGGCGGACTGGCGGTATTTTTAGCTTTTTGGGCGGTTGTATTTTGGCTGATTTTTTTTACCGACATTAATCATAAGCATCTTTCAGACGCAAGTTTGATCGGAATTTTTTTGGGTAGCACAATTTTAGTCGTTGTCGGGCTGATTGATGATAAATACAAGATTTCACCTTTGAGCAGGCTGGGTGCTACGGCGGTGGCGGCTTTTTGCGTTATTGCCGGTGGTACCGAACTGACCGCTATCACCAACCCCTTTGGCGGATACATTCCTCTCGATCTATGGCAAGTTGGGGATTTATTAGTGCTAGCTAATATTCTGATTTTTTTATGGATCTTCGGTATGACTTATACGGTAAAGATTTTGGACGGTTTAGATGGCTTGGTAGCTGGTGTAGTGCTTATAGGCGCGCTGATGATACATTTTCTAACCGCTTCGGGAAAATTTTATCAGGCGGATATTACCGC
Source organism: Candidatus Magasanikiibacteriota bacterium (assembly GCA_963802255.1). Lineage (GTDB taxonomy): Bacteria > Patescibacteriota > Patescibacteriia > Magasanikbacterales > GWA2-37-8 > JAPLWQ01. Next base: position 442,865 of record CAWDHY010000001.1, read on the forward strand.
CATTTCATTGATTCTTGCCGGTGTCTGCGCCGGTATATTAGTACTTAATTTCCATCCGGCAAAAATATTTCTCGGTGAAGCAGGCGGTTTATTTTTGGGTTTTATTTTAGGCGCGCTGGCCATTGTCGCCGGCGGAAAAATTGCCACCGCTCTTTTAGTAATGGCTGTACCGATATTAGACTTGGTCCGCGTTATCTATTTGCGGATCAAGACAGGTCAAGCTGTATTCACCGGAGACCGCCGTCATCTTCATTTTAAATTGCTGGATTTGGGTTTTGGACACAGACAGACGGTTGTATTTTATTATTTTATCGCTTTTTCTTTTGGTATTACCACGCTTTTTTTGCATAGCTGGGGTAAACTGATAGCTCTCGGAATTTTAACAATCGGCATGGTGGTTTTTGGCTTTTGGCTGGCCGGTAAAAAAGAAAAATATGTCTGAAAAAAGTAAAATTAAAAAATGGCACATATATTCATTTATAATTATCGTTATCGCTTTTATCGGTTTAAAATTGTTTGATATATTTTATTGGCCCAGTGCTCACATTCAAATTGGCGGTCAGGAAATCAGTGTTAAAGTCGCAGACACTCCGTCGCATCAGCATAAGGGCCTAAGCGGAAAAAATGGTTTGGGGGAAAATGAGGGAATGTGGTTTAAAATGACTACGCCCGGTTATTACACAATGGTTATGAGAGATATGAACTTTTCAATTGATATTGTTTGGATCAACGAGAATGAGATTGTTGACATCGCCCCTGGTTTATTGCCCGAAAAGGATAGCCCTGAAGCCCTGTTAACGCGCTACAGGCCTCGTTTGCCTGCTACAGCGGTCATTGAACTCCCGGCAGGTTTTGCTTCGTCTAATGGTCTAAAAATAGGGGATACGGTTGTTTTTATGCCATAAGCGCTTGACATTTTATTAAAATATTGCTATTTTATAGTCCTTACAAATAACTAACAGTGAAATTTATGTACGCAGTAATTGAAACCGGCGGTAAACAATATCTGGTAAAAAATGGTCTTAGCTTAAAGATTGAAAAATTGCCTAAAGTTGAAGGTGAAAAAATATCTTTTGACAAGGTACTATTAACCGCTAATGACAAGGGTGGAGACGTAAAAATCGGCGATCCGTATCTGGCCGGTGTTAGCGTTGAAGCTACGATCGTAAAACAGGGCCATTACAAGACTGTCAGAGTTGAAAAATTCAAAAGAAAAGTCCGTTATCACAAAGTTCACGGACAGAGACAAAGATTCTCAGAAGTTAAAATCGCATAAAAGAAAAACCCCGGCTGGATGTCGGGGTTTTTTAGTGCCGGTTTTTTAGCGCGCTGCCGAGAGTAATTTCATCCGCGTATTGCAGGTCTGAACCCATGGGCAAGCCGCGGGCCAGCCGTGTAATTTTAATCGCCGGCCATCGTTTTTTTATTTCTCTGTCCAGATACATGGCGGTAGTTTCTCCGGGAAGGTCCTGATTTAGGGCCAGAATAATCTCCTTAATTTTTTTTGTCTCCATCCGCTTCCACAATTCCGCAATTTTAATATTGCCGATGGCGTCATTAACTTCGGTAGCGTCTATTAATCCGCGCAGTACATGAAATGACCCGCTATATTCATTTGTTTTTTCAATAGCGGCGATATCGGGAACTTCGGCGACAATACAAATGATTGATTGATCGCGTTTTGAGCTGGCGCAAATAGGACAAGGTGAGATGTCGGAAAAATTCCAGCATGTTTCACAGCTCTTAACCTTTTTTAATAAGTTGTCCAGTGATTCCCGCAATTCGTTGACTTCTTTTTTTCCCGACGCCAGCCAATGAAAAACAAAACGCTCGGCCGTTTTTTGACCGACCGAGGGCAGCTTTTTAAGCGCTTCAATCAGATTGTTGATTGGCGCGGAGTACATAAAAAATAATTATGATTTCATTCCCGGCAGATCGAATCCGCCCATTTCCTGCATTTTTGTCGCCACGGTTCGTTGCATTTTTTTAAGCGCGTCATTGTGGGCATCTTTTACAGCGCTTTGCAGTTTTTCTTTTTTGTCCGGCGACATTAATTCATCATCAATTTTTATCTGTGTGATGTTTAATGAGCCATCCATAGTTAAAGATACTTTGCCGAACGCGGCGTCGCAGGTTACCGACTCACCGCTTAACGCGCCTTGCAGGCGTTTACCTTGCTCGCGTAAATCCTTGAATTGTTTGAGTTTAGAGAAAACTGACATATAGTGAAAATTAGAAATTATAAAGACATGAATAATTATATCAGATTTTTCAGAAAAATTACATCGGTGGAGTCTGCGGCACCTCGGGTTTCTTTTCAAAATCCGATTTAGGGCGGAGTTTAACCGGCGCCTGCGGGATATTTACGTTGGATAGATTTTTTGATTGCGGATCCAAATTTTTAAATGAAGTGCATGCTTCATTAAAGAAAACCTTAACCATGCCGGTTGGTCCGTTACGATGTTTTTCAATTCTTAATTCAGCGATATATCTCTCATCCGGCGAAATATCCTCCGGACGATAATTTGTATCGCGCGCTTTTCGATATATAAACATTACCACATCGGCATCCTGCTCAATTGAACCGGATTCCCGCAAATGAGACAGCTTTGGTATGGCCGGCTTGCTTTGTTCAACCGCGCGGGATAATTGCGAAAGTGCGATGACCGGTACATTGAGTTCGCGGGCGATACCTTTTAATCCGCGGGTTATTTCAGCAACTTCCTGCACGCGATTTTCCTGATTGCTGCGCGATTGCATCAGTTGAAGGTAATCAATGACAATTACACCGAGGCCATGCTCGGCCTGCAGACGCCGGGCCTTGGTACGCAATTGCAATATGTTGATATTTGGTGAATCGTCGATAAATATCGGGGCCTCCGACAATTTACCGATTGCGTGACCGATCCGCGGGAAATCATCATCCTCGGGCCGGTCTGAAAGACGGCCGCTCCGAAGGCGCCAGAGATCGATATTGGCCTCTGCGCAAAGTAAGCGGTCTACCATTTGTTCCTTGCTCATTTCCAAAGAAAACATACCGACCGGCACTTTCAATTTTGTACCGATGTGCCTGATAAAATCTAAAGCCAGAGATGTTTTTCCGACACTGGGACGGGCGGCGATAATAATCAAGTCTGATTTTTGAAAACCGGCGAGCAATTGATCAAGCTGGATGATGCCGCTGGCGAGACCGCGCAGTTGACCCTTATTTTTATGCAATTCATCAATGCGGTCGAAGGCATCAGCCAACACGCCGCGGATAGGGGTAAATGTTTGTTTGAAATAATTTTGTGATACGCCGAATAGATGTCTTTGTGCTTCGTCCAGGACGTTATCAATTTCTCCCTCTTCGGCATAACCCAAACGGCTGATTTCGTGAGCGGCGGTTAACAGGCGTCTACGGGTTGCTTTCCGGTGCACAATTGAAGCGTAATTGACCACATTGGAAGCCGTAGGAACTGAATCGGCCAAAGCAACCAGATATGATTTTCCGCCAATGTTATCCAGCAGATTTTTTTCTTTTAAACGGTTGCTTAAAGTCAGTAAATCAACCGGCTCATTGTGAGAATATAATTCAATTATTGTTTCATAAATTTTAGCGTGTCCGGTTTTATAAAAATCTTCCGGCGAAACGATATCGGCGATTTTTAATATTGCTTCCTTATCAATCAAAAGAGAGCCGAGTAGTGACATCTCGGCTTCTAAACTTTGAGGCGGTACTTTGTCTATTTGATTATCATCCATGTTTTTGTAAAAAGGAGAATCCCCGTCGACATGAGGATCCTCCTTTTTGGTCGTTCAATTACTCGGGTATGCTATCTTAAGAGGCCGGCTTTAGCAAGCAAGAAAGACTGATAATATGTGCGTAAATTGTTGATAAAAAAGCCGCATATTTAGCGGCTTTTGGTGTGCTGGTTCTTTTTGTGGGCAATGGATAGACAGGCAAACGGAAGGGATAGGGCGAGGTTAGCGATTGCCACCCAGATAAACGGGTGATCCGCATCCGGGTAGGCCACAATAATGGCGCCAAGTCCTATAACCTGCAAATTAAACTTTAGCTTGCCGGCATAGGTGGCTTTTAGTTCCCGTTTAACTGCGGTATTTGACCTGTTGTACGCGAAGTCACGGGTTCTGACGATAGCGAGGGTTAACTCGCTTGCCGATGCAATCAGACAAAGGGTCAAAATAAGCATGGCGCGGAAATCGGTAGGTGACATCGTCAGGAGCCGGATTGAAATCGGCAAGGCGATTGCTGAGAAGAATAGTTTGTCCGAAATCGGATCAAGAAATTTCCCCAGCTCTGATACCTCGTTCCGGCCTCTTGCCAGAGCTCCGTCAACATAATCCAGTGATCCGGCGAATACGAACATTATCATAGCCGGAATTGTGTGCTGATAATAAATCAGAACAACAATCGGCAGGGCCAGAATCGTCCGAAAAATTGTAACCATATTCGGGCTAAGTCCCTTTGGCGTGGCAGTTGCGATGCGTCCTTCAAGGTGCCGGTTTAACCAGCGGTATGATTTTAAAAAGATCGTCTCCATACAACCTCCTTTGAGAGAGCCGAGTATCAATGTAGTGCCTTTTGCTTTTTTTGTCAATCTTTAATATAATTCAAATTACTAACCAATATGCTAAGTAGACTGCTGACAATTTTTTCCATCGTATTACTGCTTTTTTTTAATTTGGAATATTGGCATTTTTCCTGGCTGGGATGGCTGGTATTGCCGATATATTTTTGGTTTATATCAGACGGTTTTGAAAAAGCGCTGATAAAATTTTTTAATTTCTCGCCGAACGCAAGAACAAAGTTATATGGCGCTTTTTTCGGTTTTATTTTGCTTGGTTGGTTGTGCGGCGCTCTAATTGTTTTTTATAAACTTACCCCTGTTTTAATTTCTACAGCAATGGTCATAGTCGGATTAATCTCTCAGATACTTGACAATTGGGCGACGAAAGCAAAAAATACGGAAATTTCCGAAACTGTTCAGGAAGAAATTATTGAAATACCACAAAGCAAAATATATCTTTGGGCCTATTTTATTTTTTTTATTTTTGGATTAGTTTTGCTTTGGCAATGCCGCACCGGACGCGAGATAGAAACTCCCTGGCAGGTGGTTCCGGTTAATTTTATTTATTTATTTTTTTTAGCGGCATTGACTTTGGGCGGATTATTTTTTTCCAAGCTTAAAACAAAGACACTGCTATTTTTAATTGTCCTGCAGACGTTTATGATGGCCGCATATCTGCCTATGTCCCATAAGTTATTTTATGGAGCAGATGGATGGCGGCACATTGCTTCAATGGAGCGTATAATCGCCGAAGTACCGTTGTCAGCGCAAAATTATGCAATGGACTCAAGCTGGATAAGCCGGCTGGATCCGGGACTTTTTTCATATAGTCAATTTTGGGGATCACTAAGCACTCTTTCCCGTTTGTTGAATGTCGGATTAATTCCTTTGACCGCATGGTTTCAGCCTTTGCTTTTCTCGCTTCTTATACCGCTGTTGCTTTATGAGATCGGTGTTTCGCTTGGCTGGGGGAAAAGGAAACCGCTTCTTTTTGCCTGGTTCGGATTATGGCCCTTTGCTTTTCAGGCGGCGAGTTCTTTTTCTTTGCCCGTGAATTATGGATTTATAATATTTCTATTTTTATTACTGTTGCTCTTGAAAAGAGGAGAAGGCAAACGCCATGAGCAGGTGTTTATGTTATTAGCTCTGGGCGTTTTTTCTTTCTTCGGGTACGCTTTGTATTTTATTATATTTTGGGTTTCATGGTTTCTTTTTGAATTCTTAAATAGAAGAAAATGTGAGAAGCCCGCTTTAAGAGGAAAGATTATCTATGCGGCAATAATCTTTTCAGCTGTAGTTTTTATTCCGGTAATTGAACTGACAGCCGGTTACGCAAAATTCAGCGCGGTCAGTAACATTGCTTCCTCATCAGCCCAGGCGATAGGAAATTTTTCGGGTTATTACTTGGCCAATGGTCCGCGTCCGCATATTATTGAAAGGGGAAATGTTTTTTTTAACCAAACCCCGTCATATTTATTTTTTCCGAATGCTTTGACTGCGTGGCGTTGGTGGATTCCGGCATTCATGATAATGATATTTTGCGCGATGATTTTTGGCCTGATTAAATTTTTTAGAAGTACAATTGCAAATGAAAAGTGGCTGGCGATTTTAGGGGTGGGTATTTATGGTGGCTATATTATCAGCAGATATTTTTTTTCCGGCGATAATATTTTAAGCAGACGGCTTGATGTTGTATTGGCTTTTTTTGGGATAATATTTTTATTTAAAGCGGTCGAAAAGGTCTTTGATAAAAATCAGTTCGCTTCTCTTTTGATCCTCATTGTCGGTTCTGTGGCGATTGCCTCATCATATTCGCTTGGCCCGGTATCGCGGGCGATGAGTGTCGCCGAATATGAAACTGCCGGTAAGGTATGGTCGGAGATTAAGCAAGATGATAAATATTGCGTGGTGGCTGACACTTATCAACTACTTGCGCTTGAAGCCGTATCCGCAAAAAAAGTAATTGGCGGAGGATTCCCGATTGACAAAAATTTTGGCCAATCCGAGTTGGTTTCTTTATATAAAGATTTTATCAATACACCAAGCGAGGCGCTTTGGCAAAAAACGGCGCAACTAACCGGTGCGGATAAATGCTATCTGATTATTAATAATAATATTGAAAGTAAAAATTTTTAATATATAATTTATGGATTGTATTTTTTGTAAAATCATTGCAGGCGAGATTCCTTGCCACAAAGTATATGAAGATGAAAATGTCCTCGCGTTTCTTGATATTTTTCCTCACGCCAAAGGTCATACGGTAGTGGTGCCAAAAAAACACATCGGCAGTATTTTTGATTTTTTACCGGAAGAACGGATAAATTTTTCAGCCGGCCTGTCCGCTGCCGCCAAGCGGGTAGATGACGTAATTCAACCCGAAGGGATGAATATAGGGATAAATGACCGTCCGGCGGCGGGCCAGGTAGTTCCGCACGTGCATTGGCATATTTTTCCCCGCTGGAATGGAGACGGGGGAGGATCAGTTCACTCAATTAAAGCTCAGGAAAAGATTGATGTGGACGAAATCGCTAAGCTTTTCAGTTAACACAGCTCGTTTTTTGGTGTATAATAACCGGCATGGCAGATATGATGACAAATCAGGCGGACGAAAAAAATCCGCTCTTAACAGTTGACCCAAATGTCAACTATTTTGGGTTAACCAATTACCGCAATCAATACCGTAAATTCGGCGTTAAGCTGGACGACCGCCGCCGTCATATGTACGTGGTGGGAAAAACCGGTATGGGAAAAACTACCATGTTGGAAAATATGGTGCTTAATGATATCTATGCGGGGCATGGCGTTGGTTTAGTGGATCCGCATGGAGATTTTGCGGAAAAAATCATCAATTTCATTCCGGCCAACCGGGTCAATGATGTTGTATATTTTAATCCGGCGGACATAAATTATCCGGTTGGATTCAATATGTTTGAGATGGTGAATCCGGAACATAAACACTTGGTGGCTTCCGGACTGATGGGTGTATTTAAGAAAATATGGGTGGACATGTGGAGTTCCAGAATGGAATATATTTTAAATAACACTATTCTGGCATTGCTTGATTTCCCTGATACCACTCTGCTCGGTATCAACCGCTTGTTGGCCGATAACGATTATCGCGAACGGGTTGTCAGAAATTTAAAAGATCCGGTGGTTAAAGCTTTCTGGGAGACTGAATTTGCGAATTATAATGACCGTTACAAGCAGGAGGCGGTAGCTCCGATACAAAACAAGATTGGTCAGTTTTTATCGGCTTCGGTAATCCGAAATATTGTCGCGCAGGTTAAATCTAAAATAAATATCAGGGAAATAATGGACACTAAGAAGATATTTATTATGAATCTGTCCAAAGGCAGGATAGGGGAAGATAACTCCCGTCTTTTGGGTGGCATGCTTATAACAAAAATTCAGCTTTCGGCAATGGAGCGCGTGGACATCCCGGAAAAAGAACGTAAGGATTTCTTTTTGTATGTTGATGAATTTCAAAACTTCGCTACTGAAAGTTTTGCCAATATTTTATCAGAAGCCAGAAAATACCGGCTCGGTCTGACAATGGCTCATCAGTACATGGAACAATTAGACGAGAAAGTTCTGGCGGCGGTTATTGGTAACGTCGGCAGTTTAATTACTTATAGAGTAGGGTCAACGGATGCTGAAATTTTGGTAAAAGAATTCGCGCCTATTTTTACGGAAGAGGACCTGGTAAATCTGCCGAAGTTTAATATTTATTTGAAATTGATGATAGATGGTGTTTCATCACGCCCATTTTCGGCGCTGTCAATGCCGCCGATCGGTTCGTCTACCGATAGCGCGGAAAGAGTAGTTCGCGTTTCCAGAGAGCGTTATGGTACACCACGTGAAAAAATTGAGGAAAAAATTATGCGTTGGAGCGGTATGGAAGCGGGTGGTCCGGACGATGATGATAATATTGATCAAAAAACTGAAACCGGCGCGCATATTCCGGTCATGGTGAACGGCGAAGCACCTAAAAAACTTGGTGATTTTATTAAAAAGGAAGACCAAAAAGAGCCGGAAAAAAAATATTCTCCACAAAAGCCGAAAAGAGACGGTTTTAAGTCTTCAGGAAAACCTGCTTTTAACAAAGATAGAAATAAAAGACAAATGAATGAAACACCCAGGCCGGCGCCGCGTCCGGTTAATCAGATAATCGCCGAAGAAAGCTCCGGTTCCGAGATGGTTGTTCCGGCAATTTCATTAGAAGCCATCCAACCAACAGAAACACCAAAAATAATACTTCAGGAATCTTCGCAAACAGCGCGAACTGAAAGCCGGCCGGCGGAAGATACAAAGGTTATCAGGCACGGTCAGGTGGTAAAGTTTGACGATGGCCAGCCAGTTGACTTTTCAGTATAAGGTGCTATAATTATTTTGCAATTTTTGGGTAACACGATATAGTAGTTCCCAAATACAAGCCTGCTTAAAGTGGGATTGCCCCAAAATTGGGGTTGGGTCGATTTAATTAAATTTGTCTCAAAAAACATTTTGGGAATAATAGATTGGTATCATATGTCATTTGGCGATGATAAACCGAAGTTCAGCGTAGATTTAACCTGTTCCCGTTGCGGAACGCACATCTCTGAACTTCCGTTTCAGCCGACAGGCGACCGTAAAGTATACTGTGCCGAGTGCAATCGTGCGTATTGGCAAGACAAGCGCGGCAGCGGTTTTGGCGGAGGTAGCCGCGACGGTGGACGAGGACGCGGACCGAGTCAGAAATTTCAGGTCAACCTGAATTGCGCTGACTGTGGAAAGCAGATTACCGAATTACCCTTTGAACCAAAGGGCGATAAACCGGTTTACTGCACCGACTGTCTGCGTACGAGACGCAACGCAGCTTAAACTTCAAAAAATACCGTCCGCCAGCTGGTGGACGGTATTTTTATTGAAAAAAAATGCAAATCGGATATAATTGATTGTATGAAAGAAAAAAATGCAAATCACCCTAAAGTTTTAGTCGCCATGTCCGGTGGAGTTGACTCATCAGTAGCAGCCGCGCTTTTAATGCGCGCCGGTTTTGATGTCACCGGAGCTTTTATGGTAAATTTTGATGAAGCGATTGACGACATCGGCGGTAGTTGTTGGCGTGGTGATTATCAGGATGCGATTCGTGTTGCCGCCAAGCTCGGTATTCCTTTGTTGAGATTAAATTTCACTAAGGAATATAAAAAGATGGTTTTAGATTATATGTATCAGGAATATATGGCTGGCCGGACGCCCAATCCAGATGTTTTGTGTAATAAATTTATTAAATTTGGTGTTTGGCTAAAAAAGGCAAAAGAGATGGGGTTTGATTTTCTCGCGACCGGGCATTATGCCCGTTTAAAACAAAATGGTATTATCAGGCTTACTCAAGCTACGGACAGCAATAAGGACCAAACGTATTTTTTGCATCAACTAAAGCAAAATCAGTTAAGGAGTACGCTGTTTCCAATTGGCGAATACACTAAATCTCAAGTGCGTTCTTTGGCAAAAAAATTTAGATTGCCGAATGCGGATAAAGAAGAAAGCATGGGCATTTGTTTTATTGGTGAAGTGCCGATGAAGAAATTTTTGATGAGAAAGATAAAAATTAAAAAAGGGAAAATTATTTTAAGCACAGGAGAAATTGTCGGCACGCACGAAGGATTGGCGTTTTACACAATTGGTGAGAGGATAGGCCTGGATATTGGTAAAGGTATTGGTAATAAAATGCCAAACGGCAAGGAGCCGGTATATGTTGTCGGAAAAAAAATAAAAGAAAATAAGCTGATAGCCGGTTCAGAAAATGACCCATTGCTTTTTAAAAAAGAAGCACTTATAAAAAATGTTTGTTGGATTGCTGGACGAGCGCCAAAATTTCCGCTAAAATGTGAAGTGCGACTGCGTCACCGGCAGCCGCTTCAAAAATGTGTAATAACGAAAAATAAGGTAAATTTTAGCGCTCCGCAACGGGCGGTGACTCCCGGACAGTTTGCCGTATTCTATTTGAGAGGCGAGTGTTTGGGCGGGGGAGAAATTAAATAAATATATGATCACTTCAGCGGAACTGCGTCAAAAATATCTGGATTTTTTTGTTTCAAAGGGGCATAAAATTATTCCTTCTGCTTCTTTGATTCCTGAAAATGACCCGACTGTTTTGTTTACAACCGCCGGCATGCACCCGTTAGTGCCTTATTTGTTGGGAGAGCCTCATCCCGAGGGAGATCGCCTGACCAGCGTTCAGAAATGCATCCGCACAAATGATATTGATGATGTGGGCGACAATAGGCACAATACTTTTTTTGAGATGCTCGGCAATTGGTCGCTCGGTAATTATTTTAAAAAAGATTCAATTGAGTGGAGCTGGGAGTTTTTAACTTCACCGGCTTGGCTTAATTTAGATCAGAGAAAAATAGCGGTAACTGTTTTTGCCGGCGATGACGATGCTCCTCGCGACGATGAATCGGCAGAGATGTGGAAAAATCTTGGTGTGCCGGAAAATAGGATTGCCTACCTGTCCAAAGTTGATAATTGGTGGGGCCCGGCAGGACTGATCGGACCATGCGGTCCTGACACGGAAATTTTTTGGTGGAAAGGGGAAAGTGAATATCCGTCTGATGACAGCAATCCGGGTTCAGAGCCTGATAACTGGCTTGAGATTTGGAATAATGTTTTCATGCAATATAATAAAACTGTGGATGGCAAGTATGAGCCTTTACAGCAAAAAAATGTTGATACAGGCATGGGTTTGGAAAGAACGTTGGTTACACTTAACGGTTTAAACGATGTTTATCAAATTGATACATTTTGGCCGCTGATACAAAAAATTGAGCAGGTTTCAGGAAAGGAATATATTGAGAATGCTGACGTAACGCGTTCCATGCGCATAATTGCAGATCATTTGCGGTCGGCGACAATGATAATGGCTGACGATAAGGGGATTGCTCCGGGCAATGTTGATCAAGGTTATGTTGTCCGACGATTGATCAGAAGAGCGGTGCGGCACGGGCGTTTGATCGGCATGAATCAGAATTTTTGCTCTGCGATCGCCGAAGAAGTTATCGATATTTATAAAAATATTTATTACGAATCATTGGAAAATAAGGAGTTTATTTTATTTGAGATCGGAAAAGAAGAAAGTAAATTTAGAAATACAATTGAGCAGGGGATGAAAGAATTTGAAAAACTTTTAGCCGGTTTCCAGATTGCGTTTGAAAAAATGGGGGAGAGAGTCGCACAAATTTCAGGTAAGCAGGCATTTAAACTTTATGAGTCATACGGCTTTCCTCTGGAGATGACATTGGAGCTTGCAACAGAAAACGGGCTGACGGTTGATGTGGAAGGCTTTGAACATGCATTTAAAGCTCATCAGGATCTATCGCGTGCCGGTGCCGAACAAAAATTTAAGGGAGGGCTGGCGGATGCCGGTGAAATGTCGGTTAAATATCATACGGCGACTCATTTATTGCATGCGGCACTTCGCGCCGTACTTGGGTCGCATGTTGAACAGCGTGGCAGCAATATCACGTCTGAACGTTTACGTTTTGATTTTTCACATCCGGAAAAATTAGACAACGAACAGAAAAAAAATATTGAAGAATTGGTAAATTATGCCATTCAGCACGACTATCGCGTTTCGTTTTCGGAAATGACCGTGGCTGAAGCAAAGGAAAACGGGGCCATGGGGTTATTTGAGGATAAATATGGAACCAAGGTAAAAGTATATACTGTAGGTGATCCGAATGAAAAACCATCCGCGCATGAAGGATCGCTCGCGTTCAGTAAAGAGATTTGTGGCGGCCCTCATGTAGCAAGTACCGGAGACCTCGGGATATTTAAAATAGTTAAAGAAGAGGCGGTTAGCGCCGGTGTGCGCCGTATAAAAGCAACGCTTTCATAAAATTATGGTTGTGAAATTATTCAGATGGGTCTGGTCGGTAAGGTATCAATTTTTAAAATATTTCATTACCGGAGTCAGTGCGGCCATATTTGATATGGGATCCCTGTATCTGCTTAAAGAATTCGCCGGCATGAACCCTGTCGTTGCTGTTGTGATTAATCAGATATTTATCATTAATTACGTTTTTTTTATTAATAAGTATTGGTCTTTTCATTCGAACGGGATGACCGGCCGGCAGATATTTCGTTTTCTTTTGTTATCATGCTGGAATTATTTATTTGCGATTTCTTGGATGTGGCTTTTTAATAATAAAATCGGGATAAATTATTTGCTGGTAAGAATCGCGAATATTATTCTTGCCGTTTCCTGGAATTTTCTTCTCTATAAATATTTTGTTTTTAAAATTGAACAAGCCTCGGACCCTGTGAATAACGGCAAGTTTATCCAATTTTGAAAAGACCAAAATAATGTATTTTTTGCTTAGTTTAGCCAAAATATTTCATATTAATTCAAAACTTGACAAATTAAGGCTAAAACGCTTGACTAATTTATTAGTTTCCGCTAAAATAGCCCTAACATTGTTCCGTAATATAAGTTTTTAACAATGGCAAACAAAGACGTCATTGAGATCGATGGAACGGTTCAGGAATTACTACCTGCCGGAACTTTTCGGATTCGTCTGGAAAGCGGACAGGGAGTTGTGGCCCACTTGGCCGGGAAAATGCGGCTCAATAAGATCCGCTTGAGTATCGGCGATAAAGTGAAAGTTGCCATGACTCCGTATGATCTGACGAAAGGGAGGATTACTTTCCGTTATTAGCACAAATTGAATTAGAGATATATGGGGCTTTGCCCTATATATAACTAGGTTTGCTCGGAAATGATAATTACTTTTCACTTCCTTGCTCGCCCAGAATATCAATCATTGCGGTGTAGCCTTTTGAATAAAGGGCGTTGATATCGCGGCAATGATTGATATTTTTTGAACAAGAAATTTTTGCAGGCAAAATCATTTCACTCATTCATTTCGATTATGAAAGTTAGAGCATCAGCCAAAAAAATTTGTCAAAAATGCAAAGTAGTGCGGCGCAAGGGCCGGGTGTATGTTATTTGCAGCAACCCGAAACATAAACAGCGCCAAGGTTAATTTATTTCAGTAATTCGTGTTTATGCGTATTGCAGGCATTATTATTCCAAAGGAAAAACGTATTGTGGTGTCATTGCCATATATTTTTGGTATTGGCCCGGCGCTTTCTAAAAAGATTTTAACAAAAGCGAAAATCAGTGAAGATACGCGAACCAAAGACTTGACAGAAGCGGAGCAAGATAGGCTTAGAGCTATTGTTGAAAAAGAATTTATCACAGAAGGCGATTTGCGCCGAGACGTCGGAGCCAACATCAAACGCTTAAAAGATATAAAGTGTTTCCGGGGCATTCGTCATATGAAACATTTGCCTTGTCGTGGACAAAGAACAAAGACCAATTCGCGAACGGTTCGTGGCAATGTCCGCCGAACAATGGGTTCGGGCAGAAAGCCGTCAGGCATTAAGACATAAAGGGCCTAAAAATTTTGATATATGACAACAGAAAAATTAAAAACCGTAAAAACTAAAAAGAAGAAAGTGGTTAAGCTCGTGCCGAGAGGCAATGCTTACATTTTGGCTTCTTATAACAATACTATTATCACGATTACAGATCCGAACGGCAATACTCTTGGCTGGGCGTCGTCCGGTATGGCAGGTTTTAAGGGCCCAAAGAAAGCTACGCCTTATGCGGCCACGATGGTCGTTAAATCGCTTATGGAAAAAGTGGCTGATTACGGAGTAAAAGAAGTGAATGTTTTTATTAAAGGTATTGGTGCCGGTCGTGAAGGAGCGATACGCGCTCTCCATACAAACGGTTTAAATGTTCTGTCAATAAATGACGTGACACCTATTCCGCACAACGGATGCCGGCCGCCTAAGAGACGCCGGGTTTAAAATAAAATAATATGTCTATAAAGGTAAATTCAAAATGCGCAAAATGCCGCAGAGCCGGAGAGAAGCTTATGCTTAAGGGCGAAAAATGTATGGGGCCAAAATGCCCTTTCGGCAAACGCAGTTATGCGCCGGGTGTTCATGGTCCTGACAGCAGAAGGTCAAAAATTTCCGGTTATGGTAAACAATTGAAAGAAAAACAAAAAGTTAAAAGAATTTACGGTCTTTTAGAGCGTCAATTTTCAAATTATGTGGCAGAAGCCGAGGGTAAGGTGGGCGATACCAGCAAATGGCTGACCCAATATCTTGAATCGCGTCTTGACAACGTGGTTTATCGGGGCGGATTAGCCAAATCCAGATTGGGCGCCCGTCAATTGGTTTCTCACGGTCTTATTGCCGTAAATGGCGGTAAAGTTGATGTGCCATCGTTTAGAGTGAAGCCAGGCATGGTGGTGGCCATTAAGGAGGGGGCGAAAAAGAAGAAAGGAATGGAGAATATCGGCGAGCGTTTGACTAAAGCCGAATTTCCGTCTTGGATCAGCGTGGATGCAACAGCATTGAGCGTCAAAGTTCTAAACCTCCCAACTTTAGAAAATCCGAATTTCAACGCTCAATCAATAATTGAATTCTATTCACGCTAATAATTAAAAACATTTTAATTATTTCTTACACTCAAATCCAATATGGAAAATTTGCTTCTGCCATCAAAAATTGAGTTTATTGCCGGTGAAACGCCTAATCACGCGACTTTCGTGGTTATGCCATGTTACCATGGTTATGGCACAACCATCGGAAATGCTTTGCGCCGGGTGCTTTTGTCATCATTGCCGGGAGCGGCCGTAGAGGCGTTTAAAATTCGCGGCGTACAGCATGAATTTACCACTGTTGATGGGGTGAAAGAAGATGTTGTGGAAATCATGCTGAACCTTAAACAATTGATTGTAAAAGTGTATAGTGATGAACCTGTTACGCTGACACTGACAAAAAAAGGACCAGGCGTCGTTACGGCCAAGGATTTTGAAAAAAATTCCAATGTGGAAATATTTAATAAAGACATTGCTATTTGCAATTTGACCAGTGCCAAACCTTTTGAAATGGACGTGATTGTCGGTCGGGGACGAGGATTTAAAACCACAGAAGAGAAGGACCGTGGAAATTATGACCTGGGGACCATTGTCGTTGACTCTATTTATAGCCCGATAAAAGACGTTGGCTATCATGTGGAATATACCCGCGTGGGAGATATTACCAACTATGAAAAGCTGACCTTAGCAATTGAAACGAATGGAACAATGTCGCCAAAGGATGCTATTTTTCAATCAACGGAAATTTTAATGAATCATTTTTCAATAATTTTGGATGAGTCAAAAAATAGTCCGGCTGAAGAAATAAATAAACCGGCGGAAGAAGAGTCCGTTGCCGGTGAAGAGGGGGGAGAGGAAAAAAAGCCGAAAAAGAAAGCGGCTAAAAAGAAAATCAAGTAAATATTTTTATGAGACATCAAAAGAAGAAAATTACTCTTGATCGGAAGAGCGCGTCACGCAACGCCCTGCTTGCTAATTTGGCGGAAAGCCTGATTCTACATGAGAAAATCATGACGACAAAAGCAAAAGCCAAGGCATTGAAATCTTTTGTTGAAAAACTCGTTACGATTGCTAAAAAAAATAATTTGTCAGCTCGCCGGGCATTAATTAAAGAGCTGTACACTAATAATTCCGTAAAAAAACTTATGGATGTTTTCGGCCCGCGATATGCGGAAAAAAAAGGCGGCTATACTCGTTTAATTTTAGTGTCAGATACCAGAGTGGGTGATGGCGCTGAAAAAGCGATTCTTGAATTCGTTAAGTAATATTGAGTGGTATGTCAAAATCAAAGAGACAAAAAATTGAGATAGATGCTGCCGGGAAAGCGCCGGGACGGCTGGCTACGAAAATAGCCATGATTTTAATGGGAAAAAATAAAGTTGGGTATAAAACCCATATTGATTCCGGTGATAAGGTGGTAATTATCAATGTTGATCAGATGTATTTTACCGGTAAAAAGTTGGATGATAAGGTTTATCGCCATCATTCAATGCATCCGGGCGGACTTAAAGAAAAACCCGCTAAAATGCTTTTTAAGGAGAGCCCAAACGAGGTTTTGCGCCACGCTGTGGCGAGAATGCTGCCAAAGAATAAATTGCGCACAGCACGCATGTTACGTTTGACCTTTAAGTAATTGATTATGCCAAAAACCGCAACTACAAAGACAAAAGCCGTTAAATCGCCGGCAGTAAAACCGGCGGTAAAGAAGGCAGTAGAAAAAGTACCCGTTCGCGAGACGGTCGTCGTTAAGGATGGAACCACTACCCGTTCTGTTGGACGGCGTAAATGTGCTTCAGCCCGTGTTCGCATTAGCCGTGGTAATGGTGAAATAGTGATCAATGGCACTGAATTTAAAAAATATTTTCCGCATTTTGCCCAGCAAGAAGCAGTGCTGGCGCCGCTTGTGGCGGTGGGAAAAGAGAAAGATTTGAATGTTAGCGTTAAAGTGGCCGGTGGAGGAAAAAAAGGGCAAGCTGACGCTGTAAAGCATGGTGTTGCCCGCGCCCTTCTTCTTTGGAATGAAGAATTCAAAAAAACTTTAAGAACTCTCGGGATGCTAACCAGGGATGCCAGAGTTAAAGAACGAAAGAAATTCGGTTTAAAGAAGGCCCGCAGAGCACCGCAGTGGAGCAAGCGCTAACAAATTACAATATGAGACCCGCCTTGATAGGGCGGGTCTTTTAATGATACAATAGCGCTATTATACGCAATAATTATGGTTTATTCCGTAGCAAAAAATACATCATTTCTCACGACGGCATCTGTACTGCAAAAGATTATTTCTTTTGTTTATTTTACCGTCATAGCCCGTTTAATCGGTGTTGAAAATACCGGTGTATATTTTTTCGCCTTAACTTTCACCAGCATTTTTGCTGTGGTAGCAGATTTCGGTTTTTCTTCGGTTTTAACGCGCGAGATGTCAAAAAAACCGGAGGATGCCCAGAAATTATTTTCGACCGCTCTTGGGGCGAAAATATTAATTGGAGCCGCAGCTTATTTATTGATTGTTATAATTTCCAACATTCTTGGCTATCCAGAGCAAACACGCCACTTGATATATCTTGCCGGCGCGACAATGTGGTTTGACAATCTTCATTCGCTTTTTTATGCCGTATTCCGGGCAAAAAGGAACTTAAAATATGAGTCGTTTGGCATTGTTGCCTCGCAGTTTGTTACCATGCTGATCGGGTCAGCTGCACTTTATTTGCATTGGCCGCTAATATGGCTTATCGTTGCTTATACGGTTCCCAGTATTTTGAATGTATTCTATTCCGCCTACTTTGCCGTACGGAAATGCGCAATAAAACTTGTTTTGATTATCAGCAGAAATTCGTGGAGGGAATTTTTGATAATGGCATGGCCGTTTGCTCTTGCAGGTATAATCGGCCGGCTATACGCGTATAGTGACTCCCTGATCATGTCAAAAATGCTGTCCAGTAAAGAGCTCGGCTGGTGGAGCGTGCCATATAAGATCACATTCGCTTTTCAATTTATTCCACTAGCTTTATCGGCAAGCGTTTATCCGGTTTTTAGTTCTTTGTTTATATCGGATAAATCGTCTTTGGCGCGCTTGTTCGAGAAATCCTGGAGATATTTATTTACGATCGTCCTTCCTCTTGCCGCCGGCATTTTTGCCATTGCTCCATCGTTTATCAAATCTGTTTACGGTGAAGCATATGCGCCCTCAATATTGCCATTAAGAATTTTGGTTATTGCCTTGATTTTTGGTTATTTGGCCCTGATAAGCGGGGCGTTGCTTAATTCAGTCGGTGAACAAAGAAAGCAAACATTTATAATGGCCATGGTGTTGGTCATTAATATCGTTTCCAATATAATATTGATTCCACGCTACGGCATTACCGGTGCAGCGATATCCGCTCTTATTGGAAATTTTGTCTTATGGCTTGTCGGTTATATTCTAGTGAGGAGGATAACGGAAATAAAAGGATCAATATTATTGACATATTGCCTTAAGGCTTTAGCACCTGCTTTAATAATGGGGGCAATGGTTTTTTGGTTGGTCGAGCGCGTGCATTTACTATTTGCTATTCCGATCGGTGCTGTTGTGTATATATTTTTATTATTTATTTCCGGAGGTTTAAACAAAGAAATTATTAAAGAAATACGTTTTAAATTACAAGGCAATAAAAATTATGAAAACCTTAATAATAACGCTTGAATATCCTCCGCAAATTGGCGGTATTGCTTCATATGCATATAATCTAGCTTCACACCTGCCGGCAGGTGACACGTTTGTCTATGCGCCAAAAATGAAAGATGATGTAGTTTTTGACGCGAACAATGGTTGGAAAGTTTTTAGGACAAAACCGTATTTCACTTTTTTTTGGCCGCGTTGGATAAAGATGTATCTGCAGGTGAGAAAAATTGTTAAAAGTGAAAAAATTCAGCGTTTAATGATTCAGCATGTTTTACCGGCCGGGTATGTCGGTTTTTTAATCAGAAAGACATTTAAAATTCCGTATTATATTTTTTTACACGGCAGTGATTTGGAAATTGGTTTAAGAAGAAAACGGCGCAAATTATCCCTCGTTTGTAAAAATGCCGATAAGGTAGTGGTAAGCAGTATTTTTTTGAAAAATAAATTATTATCAAAAATTGAGTATTTAAAAAATATCGTTGTTGTTTATCCCGGGCCGGCTGATAATTTTTTGGCAGACGTGGACGCAGATTTGATAATGAGAATGAGATCGCAATTAGCCCTTGAAGGGAAGAAGGTTATTATTACGGTCGGACGTCTGGCTGACGGCAAGGGCTTTCCTCATCTTATCCGGTTACTGCCGAAGATTTTGGAGAGAGTTCCCAATGTGGCGTGGCTCGTTATCGGAGACGGTCCAAAAAAGGATCAGATTATTGATTTGGTGCAAAAAAATAACTTACAGAATGTGGTCAGATTTCTAGGCCAGATGAGCAATAATTCTTTACCGCTTTATTATCACCTTGCCGACATTTTTGTCTTGTTAACCCATAAAGATGAAGCTGTAGAGGAGGGGTGGGGAACGGTATTTATGGAAGCAGCCGCCTGTGGCCTACCCATTGTCGCGGGCAGTGTTGGTGGCGTGGAAGAAGCGGTTGAGAACTTGGTTACAGGCCTTTTGGTTGATACACATCAGGAAGCTCAGGTAATTTCCGCGGTGACTGAATTATTGGGAAAAAAGGATTATGCCGGACAGATGGGGGCTGCCGGAAGAGAACGTGTTTTGCAAAATTTTACCTGGGATAAACAAATTGGAAAAATTGCATAATGAATAATATGAACAAATTAATAAGCGTCATAATACCGGTATATAATCACGCAAAAACGTTGAAAACGGCTATGGAATCGGTTCATAGTCAATCGTACCGCCCGATGGAGGTAATAATTGTAAATGACGGCAGTACTGATAATTTTAGGGAGGCGGCGGATACTGTTATGAAAGATGAAAAATACAAGGAATTTGGCATTGTTATAATAAATCAGGAGAATCGTGGTGCTCCTGCCGCAAGAAATCGCGGTTTCAGCGCGTCAAAAGGTGAATATGTAATCTTTTTTGACGCAGATACTATCGCGAGCAGTGACATGATGAGTAAAATGAAAACAGCATTGGAAAACCATCCGGATGCCTCCTATGCATATAGTGGTTACCGGTTTGGATGGAAAGCGATGAAACCGGTTGTTTTTGATATGAAAATGTTAAAAAGAAACAATTTTATAGATGTCACAGCGCTAATAAGAAGAAACGATTTTCCGGGTTTCGATGAAGCAATAAAAAAATTTCAGGATTGGGATTTGTGGCTAACCATGCTTGAAAAAAATAAAACCGGCGTATGCGTGCCGGAAATATTGTATAAAAAAATTGTCGGTGGCCGTATTGGTATCAGCCGTTGGCTGCCGAAGTTTGCTTATCGGCTTCCTTGGACGATGAAAGAGGTACGGCGTTTTCACGAAGCTCGTTTAATCGTAATGAAGAAACATGGGTTAACGCCAGAAGAACTGTGAGGGTTGTTATCCCCAGCACGTGGAAAAGAGCGGGGGAGGTGATATTAATCACTAGTAAAGACAGAAGAATT
Organism: Candidatus Magasanikiibacteriota bacterium; assembly: GCA_963802255.1. Taxonomy (GTDB): domain Bacteria; phylum Patescibacteriota; class Patescibacteriia; order Magasanikbacterales; family GWA2-37-8; genus JAPLWQ01. Next base: position 463,443 of record CAWDHY010000001.1, read on the forward strand.
GATTTATACAGGGGGCGAAATTCGTCCCTATTTTTTTTGCCGAAGCGCCAGATGTAGGCGATTATTAAAAGCCACAATATTCCTCCGATAAGACCGGTTTCATCTAAAATTTCCAGGTATCCCCAGTCAAAATGCGGAGTTGTAATAGTTGAACCCGAAAAAAGAAAATTTTGTACTGTGACCGTATCGCCCAAACCGTGACCGACAAAAGGGGCAAGATGTATCTTATATAATATTTGCGGGAGAAGAACCATCCTGGATAATGAGCTTAATTCCGTTTGTGGCATCGCTATACTTGAAATACGAAATCCAAAATACGACCACCCGGGATCTTGACCATTGCTTGCAATTAAGAAAAATCCCGTATAAAAGATAAAAATGCATGACAACAGGATAACGGAATTAAGCAGCCATTGCTTAATGTGCCGTCGCAAAAATAAGGCGATCAGACCGGCGATTAGCGCGAGAAAATATATACGGGTTAAGTTCAAAGATAGCAATAACGCGCCGGCCAAAATACATAAATCATTTATGCGTTTCGGATTAATTAAATTTCGGAATATAAAAAATAGAATAATCGGTACCAGTACCAAATGTTCATTTAACACAAGCCGAATAAAATTATATCCTATAATAGTGATTTTTCCCTGGGCAACGTCCCTAAACCAATGGTAATAATTATCCTGCAATATAAGCGAGCCGAAGCAGAAGGAAATGAAAGTGTAAACAATAAAAATTACATTTGCGGCAAGTACCGCGGTAATCATATTGAAACAAACATTTTTAAATTTTAAATCCGCAAGCAGCCGGGTTAAAGGAAAATAGTAAAGAAAAAATAAGTAGGGGATAAAATCGGAAATGATTTGCGCAGTAGAATTACCATTTAGAGCGCCATGTGCAGCTGATATGGCGGCCCAATCGATTAATAAAAAAATTAAAATATTCGGCAGTTTGAAGCTTAATATTGATTTAAGACCCATATCCCTCCATACCGAAATAAAGAATAAGGAAAGTGATGTGATTAAGAGCGCGGTACGGAGTGATATATTGAATATGGATAAAATATTGCCGCTGCCGCAAAAAATTATTTCGCCGGCAACCAACAGCCAGCCGCGCAAATCCTTTTTTAATATCCAGTATGAGGAGAGAGCCAAAATTGTCAGAGAAAAAATGGTATTTACCAATGAACCGTGAAGCAGGGGAGTCGGCGGACTAAAAAAATATGAAAAAATTCTTATAAAAAAATATGTCAGTAAAAATAAATAGAATTGTTTTTTTACAAACATAGATATATTAAGTAATTTTTCCATCCTTAAAATTGCGTTCTCCCGCTAGAAACTCCTTTGCATAGAGCATTTTTTTCCCCTCCAGCTGAAGTTCGAAAATTTCTATGGCGCCTGATTCGCCGCAACTGATAAATATTCTATCATTATCAATACGCACTTGGCCTGTGCCCGGATGCTCACTCGCGGAAATTGCTATTTTTCCAAATTTTATTCTTTTGCCGTTATACAAAGCCCAGATTCCCGGCCAGGAAGCATAGGCCCGATATGTATTATATATTTCCCGCGCATTCCGGTTGAAATTTATTTTTCCATCTTCGCGGTTTATTATTTTGCAGTAGGTTGCCGATGATTCGTCCTGTGGCTTTGGTAAAATTTCACCGTTAATATATTTTATAGCATCATTCAAAAAAAGTTCTGCGCCTAAATCTGACAAACGAGCGTAGAGCGATTCAAACAGCTCATCATCGCCAATTTCAGTTTTTAATATGGCTATTACCGGTCCGTGATCCATTTTTTTATCCATTAACATTAAAGTTACCCCGGTTTCAGAATCGCCGTTCAATATTGAAGATTGGATAGGTGATGCCCCGCGATATTTTGGCAATATTGATCCATGAATATTTACGGTATTATATTTTGGGCAACCCAGCAACCTTTCCGGAATAATTAGTCCATATTCGGCCACAACTGCCAGATCGGCATCATTGAGTTTTTGGGAATCAAATGTCTTTAACGAATCCGGCTGTAAAACCGTAATATTATTTTCCTTTGAATATTTTTTTACTTCGGATTCGGTTATTGCATGCTTTCTTCCCGCCGGCCGGTCCGGCTGAGTTATGGTCGCAAGAATATCAAATTTATCACTTTCGTAAATTTTTCTAAGAATATTTGCGGCGAATCCACCCGTGCCATAAAAAACTATTCTGGTTTTCATAATTTTTTTTCAATTCGGTATAATCCTTTTGCCTTATCGATAAATAACACTCCGTGAAGATGATCCACTTCATGCTGAATAATTCTGGCGAAAAAATCTTCGGCGATAAGATTTATCGGCTGTCCCGATATATCCAGGGCAGTTAAAGATATTTTTTTATATCGCTTTACTTTTCCGAATATGTCAGGCACAGACAAACAGCCCTCCTCAGCGGAAACTTTTCGTATTGTCATCTTTTGCCATACGGGGTTAATCAGGATTAAGTCTTCGGTTTTATCATTAGTATAATCTTTCGCAATGATGCATACTTTTAATGATTCTCCCGCTTGTGGCGCGGCGATGCCCACGCCGTCTTTGGCATACATTGTCTCTTTAAGATTATTAACAAAAAAATTAAATTTTTCGTCCGACAAATCAGCCGTTGAAATTTCACGGCCGATAGTTCTCAATATCGGATTTGGATCTGTTAAAATATTTAGAATCATATAAATACGGATTTATTACACAATTGATATTAGATTGTTCGGGTTTGGATCAATTTTCCAGTCGGAAGAAACGGCCGGAAGCAGTTCTTTAGCTCTTTTTTTATAGTTTGAATAATTAAATTTTAAAATTAGTACCTGCCAGTAACGACCGCGATAATAAGGGGGAAAAGCGCCAATGGGACCCAATATCTTAACATCGGGAGCCTTTTTAGTCAAGCCGTTTAGTGCCGTAGCCATTGTTACTGCTTCTTTTTCTGTGGTCTGTTTATTGGTTGACCCGTAGTATAGCCGGATTATGTAATTGTAAGGAGGGTATTCAAATATTTTTCGTTCTTTAAGGGTTGCTTCATAAAAAATAGACGGATCGTAAACACCGGCAAAAACCGGATGCTCGATGTTTGATGTTTGGATAAAAAATGCGGTTTCAGGTAATGCTTTAAGCTGAACCTTGCGAATTGTCTGCCATAAGTCTTCCGTTGATTTGTATTCGGATGCAATTAGCGAAGAGTCAGCGTCAGCTAATACAACTATTTCAGTTTTATCCCAATCTATATAAGGCCAGGCGTATTCGGTACCGATAATTACCGCTTTTTTTGCCGTCGTTACTGCGGGTATATCGGAAACATTATCCGAATCAATTGTTAACACGCTAATATCTTTATTCAAAATTCCCCGCAGAGCCTCGGCAATTCCTTGGGTGCCAACGCCGGCAAAGAAATAATTGGCTCCATGACAAGCCGGGCAAGTAGCGGATAACGGTCGTTTTAAATTACAAAAATGACAGCTAAGTTCGTTACTTTTTTTATAATAGGCATTTTGGCGGTTGCAATGTTCGCAAGAGAATATGAAACCGCAGTCGCGGCAAAGCACGGTTCCGGCAGTACCCTTACGGTTGACCAGAATGAACGCCTGCTTATTTAAATTTTTTAAACGTTCAATAATTTCTTCCGCAATAAAATATTCATTTCCACTTTTGGATTCAAGGCGGATGTTGCAAAATATAGGTGACGGCTTTGTAATATTTTTTAGAGATGTAAAGCCGTCATAAATTTTATTATTTGTAAAATAATAAGTTTCCACCGAAGGAGCACACGATGAAAGAATAATTTTTGAACCGGTATGCTTTGCCAGCATAATTGCGGCATCGCGTGCGTGATACCGGGGTGTCATATCCCAGCTTTTATATGCGCTATTACCTTCGTCTTCTATAAATACCGCCGATAAATTAATCCAGGGAAGCCACAGCGCTTTTCTGGTGCCAATCACCAAAACATCATCATTGTTGCGTACACTTAGCCACTTATCAAAATATTCTTTGTCGCCCATGCTGGAAGTAACAGTTATAATATTTTTTTCCCCAAAATTGACGGCTATATTTTTAATTGTTTCAATTTGATATGATTCCGGAACTAAAATTAGGCGCTGGCCTGACCCAGCGCAGAATTTTTTAATATTTTTAATTTGCTCTTCGCGAAAATTGTATGAAGAAAAAAATGGCTTTTGTGGCGGTTGTTTTTTTTGTTGTGGCATTTTTACAATCATTTCGCCGATTTTTGCGATTTTTCTTTTTTGCAAAGGGAATAGAGCAGCTTTTAAAACAAAACCGGGCGAAGCCCGGTAAAAATCAGCAATTTCTTTGTTAAAGTTAATAATATTTTCTGAGAGAAGCGGTTCGGAAGCGGCTAAAGAAATGATGCTTTTTAGCTTAACGTTGCTGACTTCCGAGTAGTCGCGCATCGCGATAACAATACCAAACTCTTCATGATTACGGAATGGTATTGTCACAAGCTGGCCAATGCGTAAGGTTTGTTCAAAATTTAGGGGCACTAAATAGTCAAGATGCGGCAGGTTTAACGGAAGCCTCGTGATTGGCACAATTTCAGCTATCATATTATAAGATAAATTGTGCCGTCAGATAGCCGACACCAAACGGACCTTCGTATGAAAGTTCGTTGTATGTGTAGTGAATATTTTGTAATACTCCGAGTAAAATTAATATTGACCGCAAACCGCATTCGGCTGCTTGTTCAATTAAAGACGCGTCCAAATGTAAAATACCGGCTAAATTTTGCGACATTAGCAATTCGCGTATTTTCGCATCAAATTCTTTGCCATACTTATTAAATCCGGCCGGAGAATCCGATGATAAAGCATGCGACATGTCTCCGGAAGCAATGAGCGCCACGCGTTTATTGGTTTTTAATATTTCCTCCTTAATCAAGGCGCCAAACTCCATGTGAGATTTAAAATCACGGTTACAAAAACCAAGCTGAACAATTTTACAATTAGTCAAGTGCCGCATCAGGTAAAAAAGCGGCACTGTTGCTCCGTGATCTAAATTTTCTTCGCTCATCATTGTTGCGGGTAAATGATTTCTTTTTGTAGCATCACGAAGCCGGTGAGCCAATTCATAATCGCCCGCAAATTTTAACTTTGTTGAAAGGTCGCCAAACTGACGCATTTCGGCAAAGTACTCCGTACAAAAATTTATAGTAAAAACGTCGGGAAAATAACTTCCGTGCGGAGAGATGATAATAATGGTATCCGGATGCGTGGCATAAAGCCGTTCCTCAAGTTCGTCCAGCGCTTGTTTTGTTTTTGCGACTTTTTTTATTTCATCTTTCCCTATGGATGGTATCAGAAGGGGAGGATGGGGAGTGATCGCGGCAAAAACTAATGACATAAATTTTATTATTTTACGCCGGCGATTGAGGCAGTCGCCCCTGAAGATATGGCCCACTCAGCCAGGCGATTTGGTTCGACGAAACGTTTGCTATAATCAGCATTACCCATGGTCAAAACGATATATTGTTTTTTTGTGGCTTTTGATTCAATCAACATAGCAAGAACCGATCCTGCTTCAACAGTGTAACCGGTTTTGGAAGCAAGAATGCGGTAAGGTTTGGTGGAGTTAAACATCAGTTGATTTGTGTTTTTGAGATTATGTGTCACTACTTTATTTTTGTTCAGCAATTCTTTAAATGTATAGTCTGTTTTGCTTAGAGCTGTTTTAATTGTATCATCGCCCAAAACCTTAACAAAGATTTTTAACATATCTCGCGGGGTTGACTTACTGCTATCGTCCAAGCCTGTGACATCTTGAATCTTCGTGTTGTCGGCACCCCAATCTTCCAGACGCTCATTTATTGACTCAATCAATTTTTTCTCCGTAAGACCGCTCGCTGAAGCAAGCATTCGGGCCGCGTTATTCACTGAAGCCACCAGAGTGGAATAGAGAATATCAATATTTTTTATTTTTTCTCCGCTGACCAAGCTTAAAGGATTGCCGTAACTGGAATGATTTGTCGCAGAATAAGCAGTTGATTTGGCGGCATCAAAATCCTGATTAATTGTTTCATATGTCGTAAGCAGCTTGACTAAAGAGGCGATAGAGCGCTTTTGATCAATATTTTTTCCGGCAATTATTTTACCGCTCGGAAAATCAGCTACCAAATACGCCGGCAGTTTTGTTTTAAATAAATCTTCAACCGGAGCCTCGCTGTCGCCCAGAAATTTATTTTTTGATGAAGCTAAAGAATTGCTGACATATATCGGTTCGCCATTCGGTATTGTCAGGGCGTAAACCAATTCTACCTGAATTAGATTTTCTTTTTTATAGCCCATCGCGTCAAAAGTATCGCTGTCGGAAATGCGCCGTTTTTTCCCATTTTCGATGACAAATAATTTATCGCTATCCTTAATTTTAATCAGTGCACCATCGGCAAATTTTACCGGTTCATTTGCGGTATTGAATTTGGCAATATCTTTCTTTGTCTTTTTTTCAATAGCCATTCCGGTGAAATTTGTCTTAATTAATCCGGCATTGATAATAGGATAAAGAATGTTATCCTTTAGAAGATAATAAGAATTATTCAGATCCGTAATTTGATATATTATGCCTTGAGGAGCAGTGATGGATGCGGTAATTGTTGAACCAAGAACATATCCGACAAGGTCGTTGTCCGAAATCTGAATGATTTCCTGCGGATTATAACCAAGCTGGCGGACGACTTCGTCCGAAGCGAACGGGCGCACAAAATCGTAATCAACCAAATATGTGGCGGATTGCGTTTTCAAGATTGAATAATTTGGAAATGCGATATCCGGCCCGTCTCCATAATTTTTTAAATCCGCTTCTGTAATGCTTACGGCCATTTTTGGATCAGCTCTGGTGATGAGGGCGGTCATGCTTTTAAAGCGTCGTTTTTTTCCGTCAGAAATTAAATAGTAATCCGTGGAGGACGGTGTTTGTACAATTGTTCCATTAGGATAGTATTGAGCGAACCAATTGGTCCAGATACGCCAGAAATTTTTATTTCCGTGCAGGTGCGGAGTGTAGGTATATAGAAATGCCGTAGCCCAGCTTTGCGGAGTTACAGGCTGACTATCAATCATTATTTCAGTGCTAACTTTTTTAATAAAGCCCTGCGTGGTTTTATTTTCATAATACCAGCGCATAATTCCGGCAGAGCCCTCAACTTGTTTTCCAAAACCTTTATATTTTAGAACTTTCGGATCGGAGAGGCTGCATCCGTCACATACGGCAAAACCGGTAGCCCAGTCCATTTGGCGTTGAGTCGGAGCATCATCGGTAATCAGGCTTTGCTCTTTTTGCAATGTGACCAGCAAAAATTTCGGGCTTATTTGGTTGCGTATGGCTGAATCATAGATAATTTCCGCCGCCGTTTTTATTAAGCCGTTTACATCTTCACCTCTAAATTTCGCCAAATAACTTCCTTTGCCGTCAAGAAATGATTGGATGTCGCGCACTGACCACTCTTCGCATTTTTGCAGCTCTTCATCGGAAATAATATAATTCGGATTGAATTCCGCTTCAGCTAAAGCGAAAGCAGACGGCATAAGCATGCCCAAAGTTAGTATGATGGTAATAATTTTATTCATATGCTAAAAAAATTAAAACAATATTCGTAGTAATTTAAGCGAATATCTTACTCAATAAAATTATATCATTTTTTTTAATATAAAACAACCCGTTTGCAACGGGCTGTTTTAGGTTATTTTATGACTATTTTTCCTTTTTCCATCCTTACCTTAACTTTTTGTCCTTCTGTCACATCGCCTTCAATAATTTTCAGCGATAACTGGTCCAGCAACTCGCTTTGTATTGCGCGTTTTAGAGGCCTGGCTCCATAATTTTGGTCATAACCGGATTTGGCTAAATATTTTTTTACTTCGGGTTCGATGTTCAGCATGATTTTTTTCTCAGCCAAGCGTTTTACGACTTTATTTAATTGTAAATCAACAATTATTTCAATCTGTTTTTCCGTCAGAGTGTGAAAGACTACTATTTCGTCAACACGATTCAAAAATTCCGGTTTAAAGTATTCGTGCAATGAATCCATAATTTTTTCACGGATTTTTTCGTCAGTATTTTTCTTATTGCCGCGGCCGTCTTCAAAGCCAAAAGCGCCTCCTTTTTTAACATCTAAAATAGACTGACTGCCGATATTGCTCGTTAATATTATTACGGTATTTTTAAAATTGACCGTACGGCCCTTGGCGTCAGTGATTCTTCCGTCATCAAGAATTTGCAATAAAATATTGAAAATATCCGGGTGCGCTTTTTCAATTTCATCAAACAATATGACGGCGTATGGGCGACGGCGGATAATTTCGGTGAGCTGTCCGCCCTCTTCAAACCCAACGTACCCGGGCGGGGAGCCGATGATTTTGCTGACACTGTGCTTTTCCATATATTCGCTCATATCTACACGGACTAGAGCGTCTTCCGTGTCAAACATAAATTCAGCCAAAGTTTTAGCCAGTTCCGTCTTACCGACACCTGTGGGTCCAAGAAATATAAATGAGCCGATTGGCTTATTCGGTTCGGCAATTCCGGCGCGTGAACGCCTAATGGCGTTTGATATAGCTTTTATTGCCTCCTCTTGTCCGATAACTCGTTTTGCCAGTTCCGATTCCATCTGGCTGAATTTATTGGATTCTGTTTCAAGCATTTTTGTAACCGGGATAGATGTCCATCGGGCAACAACGGCGGCAATATCCGCTTCAGTAATTTCCTCTTTCAAAATCCCGCGATTTTTTTGATATTCCTGCAATAATTTTTCATCTTTCTTAATTTCCTTTTCCAAAGAGGGGATAGAGTCATAGCGAATTTCGGCAACTTTTTGTAAATCACCCTTGCGTTCTTCAATTTCCGCTTTTTGTTTCAGTTTATCGATTTCTTTTTTATGATTATGTATGCGCTCTATAATATCTTTTTCGTTTTTCCACTTAGCTTCCAGCTGATTGCTTTTTTCTTTTATTTCAGCCAAATCTTTCTCCAATTTTTTCAATTGATCCTTGGCATCAGCACTTTTTTCGTTTAGAAGTGCACGTTTTTCAATTTCAAATTTAACAGCTGTGCGTTTAAGCTTATCCAGATCTTCGGGCATTGATTCAATTTGCAGGCGTAAAGCGGAAGCGGCTTCGTCGATCAGATCGATGGCCTTATCAGGTAAAAAACGGTCCGGAATATAACGAATAGATAATCTAACTGCTGCCAAAATAGCAGAATCGGTTATACGAACGCCGTGATGCACTTCGTATTTTTCCTTGATTCCGCGTAAAATTGCAATTGCGTCTTCTTCCGTCGGTTCATTAACCATTACCGGCTGAAAACGTCTTTCTAATGCTGCGTCTTTTTCAATATGTTTTTGGTATTCTTTGAGAGTAGTCGCTCCGATTGAGTGAAGTTCACCGCGGGCAAGCATCGGTTTTAGCATATTCGCCGCATCAATAGCTCCTTCGGACGCGCCGGCTCCGACAATAGTGTGAAGCTCATCAATAAATAAAATAATTTTTCCGGCTGCGGCGTCAACTTCTTTAAGAACCGCTTTTAGCCGTTCCTCAAATTCGCCGCGAAATTTCGCTCCGGCAAGAAGAGAGCCGATGTCTAAGCCGATGACCTCCTTATTTTTAAGAGATTCAGGAACATCTCCGTTAACTATACGCTGTGCCAATCCTTCTACAATGGCAGTTTTGCCGGTACCCGGCTCGCCGATCAGCACAGGATTATTTTTTGTCCTGCGCGAGAGTATCTGCATAACACGCCGGATCTCATCGTCGCGCCCGATGACAGGGTCTATTTTTTCTTTGCGTGCCAACTCCGTTAAATTTTTTCCGTATTTTTCTAACGCGTTATACCTAACTTCCGGATTTGGTGAATCCACTTTTTGCGTACCACGGATGGAGGCCAGGGTTTTTAAAACTTCTTCATATGATATTTTGTGATCCTTTATAAGAATATCGCTTATCGGGTTTTTGTTGGATAAAAAAGCAAGAAATAAATGCTCCACGCTTATGTATTCATCTCCCATTTTTTTTGATTCTGCAAAAGCATTTTGCATGATGTTCATTGCCGATTGGCTTAGCAAAATTTGGCCGTTACCAGCAATAGGAGAACCGCCCAATTGTTTTGGCAGGTTGTTGACTATAGCTTGTGCTTCAGACAAGACAGCGGGCAGATTGGCTTTTAATTTTCTTAAAACAGAAACTACTACGCTTTCTTCATCTTGCAGTAAAGCCAAAAAAAGATGGGGTGGTTCCACCTGCGGCTGGTTGCTTTCCTGAGCAATTTGCGAAGCAATTTGAATGGCCTCTTGTGATTTTTGGGTAAAATTTTGTGGATTCAGCATAATAAATTATTATCACTCTAACAGTGAGAGTGATAATAATATATCATATTGGGAAACCGTGTCAACCCCTTGAATTTGCCTTCAAAAAAGAGTAAAATATGAGCATGTTAAAATTAAATTAAAAAACAGTTTGAAGAAGCAGTTGTCCGTGAATTTAAATAATTATGATAGCTTTGGGTGTTAGAGTAGACAATATAAGTCTGGCTGAGGCACTTGAACAATCAAGGCGATTTTTGATTTCCGGCCATCATAAAATTTTCACTCCAAATCCCGAAATGCTGGTTAAAGCGCGTGCAGATAAATATTTTCGGGAAGTATTAAACGACGGTGATTTAAATATCTGTGATGGTTTTGGTTTGAGTGTTTTTTTTAAAATTAATCGGATTCCCGGAGCGGATTTTATGATTAAGCTTTGCGCACTAGCGGCGGAGCAAGGAAATAGTGTGTATTTTCTCGGTTCAGGCAGCAGCGAAGTAGCTGAAAAGACTGCGGAGAAAATGCAGAGGCAATTTATATCGCTTAAAATAGCCGGTTTTGACAAAGGGCCTGAAATTGAAGATTCACAAATTGATAGCTCTGAATTACGGCTTGACCAAGTGAACGAATCGGCGCTCATTGAGAAAATTAACAAAGCGAACCCCGATATATTATTTGTCGCTTTCGGCATGAGTAAACAGGAGAAGTGGATTTATGAGAATTTGCCTAAATTGCCCTCGGTAAAAATTGCGATGGGAGTTGGTGGTTCGTTTGATTATATTGCCGGAACGGTAACACGAGCCCCTTTATTTTTGCGAAAAATTGGTTTAGAATGGTTATATCGTCTGATTCGCCAGCCGAGCCGCTTCAGGCGAATTTGGAACGCTACTGCAGTATTTACATATATCGCTTTGAAAGATAAGTATGACAATAAGAACTAGATTTGCCCCGTCTCCAACCGGATATCTGCATATTGGCGGTTTAAGAACCGCCCTTTACGCCTATTGTTTTGCTAAACAAAATAATGGCAAATTTGTATTGCGCATTGAAGATACAGACCGCGAAAGATTCGTAGTCGACGGCACTGAAAATATTTTAAGGTCGCTATATGGGGCTGGATTAATTCCAGATGAAGGTGTGATGTTTGATAAAGATGAAAATATTATTCAAAGAGGGGATTGCGGCGGATCATATATTCAATCGGAAAGACTGGATGTTTACAAGGCGCACGCAAAGGAGCTTGTAGAAAAAGGCCATGCTTATCCATGTTTTTGCACGCCCGAACGGTTAGCTGAATTGCGTCAGTTTCAAGAATTAAATAAGCTTCCGACAGGCTATGATGGTCATTGTCGGGAAATTAATGCTGCGGAGGCTCAAAAACGGGTTTCTAATGGTGAAAAACATGTTATTCGCATGAAGATGCCAAAAGAAGGTGAAATTGTTTTTAACGACCAAATTAGGGGTGAAGTTCGTTTTAAGAATGAGTTGATAGACGACCAGATTATCGTGAAATCAGACGGTTTTCCGACATATCATTTAGCGGTTGTAGTAGACGATCACTATATGATGATAACGCATATTATTCGCGGTGAAGAATGGTTGTCCAGTGTTCCTAAACATTTACAATTGTACGAATATTTTGGCTGGGAGGTTCCCGTGATGGCGCATCTGCCACTGCTTCTAAACGCCGATAAATCAAAATTAAGTAAGCGCCAAGGTGATGTGGCGGTTGAAGATTATATAAAAAAAGGATATTTAAGTGAAGCTATAATCAACTTTATCGCGTTTCTCGGATGGAATCCTGGCAGTGAACGGGAACTATTTTCTTTGCAAGAATTGGTAAAAGAATTTAGTTTGGATAAAGTTGGAAAATCCGGGGCTGTCTTCAATTTACAAAAACTCGACTGGTTTAATAAGGAATATTTAAAGAAAATGGCCTTGCCTGATTTGGTTCAAAAAGCCAGGAAGTTTTTAATGGCCGACCCGGATATTTCCAGCTTAATAGGGAGTAAAAAATACAAAGATAACGACCTCGCGAATATTATTGCGCTGGAGCGTGAGCGTATAACTACTTTATCTGAATTGCCCGGAGCGATCAAATTTGTGTTTTCTTTGCCGGAATATAAGCCGGAATTATTAGTTTGGAAGAAAAGTTCCAAAGAAGAATTAAAAAATATTCTACCGGAGTTGAAAAGTATATTGAATACAATAAGTGTTCAATTGTGGAACAGAGATGTTTTAGAGCAGACAGTAGGGGATTGGCTAAAGGAGAAAGGCTATACAACGGGTTCGGTATTATGGCCGATGCGCGTTGCATTATCCGGTCAGGAAAATTCTCCGGGGCCGTTTGAGATTGCGGAGGTTCTAGGGAAAGACGAAACGATAATAAGAATTGAAACAGCGGTTGCAACTATTTAGACCACCGGTTTTCTGTGCTATACTATAAAATAATATGAAGTATAAAATCGCCGCTTTATTTATTATTATGTTCGGCTTATTTTTTATGAGTCCGAATTTTGCGTATACGGACAATACGGCGACCGGTGGAAATAAAGAAGAAATTGACGATCTCAACAAACAAATAGCTGACAGGAAAGAAAAAATTAAACAGCTGGAGGACTCAATTAATATTTATAAAAAAAATATTGAGGATAAGCGGCTGGAGGCGGTTTCATTAAAAAATCAATTGAGTATTTTAGATAATAGACGCGCTCAGACCGAAGCGGATATCAAATTAACCAACGAGAGAATATCTCAGGCCAAGCTTGAAATTGAGGCTTTACAGCTTAGTATAGAAGACAAAGAGGCTTCTATAGCCAGGCAGAAAAAAATTATTTCGAAAATTGTCCGTAATATACATGCCGAAGATCAGAAAAATTATTTGGAAATATTGTTGACGAGCGAAACATTCGCTGATTTTTATAACCAGGCGAAATATTTGGAGAGCGTATATACTGACCTGGGTCAGTCGGTAAAAAATTTACGCATAGCAAAAGAGGATTTGGACGCAAAAAAATTGCAGGTAGAGGCAAAAAAGAAAACATACGAAGATTTAAAAATTGAACTTGAAAATAAACAGAAGGATCTGATTGATCAGTCAAATATAAAGCAAAATTTGCTTTCTGCTACGCATTCTTCGGAGCTGAAATATCGTACTTTACTCGAAAGTTTGAAGCAACAGTATCAGGCAATTGAAGGAGAGGTGCGGACCTATGAAGACCAGGTGCGAAAAAAACTGGAAGACATTGAGAGATTTCAGGATTTAGGTGAGAGCGTTGGGGTATTATTGTGGCCGGTTGCCAGCCATTATATTACTTCAGCTTTTCATGATCCGGACTATCCTTATCGGCAAGTATTTGAGCATAGCGGTATAGATTTGCGTGCGGCTCAAGGTTCGCCAATTAAGGCCGCAGCCTCCGGTTATGTCGCGCGGGCAAAGAGATGTTCCTTGGCTAGCTGTTATAGCTACGTTTTGCTAGTCCACACCGGCAATTTATCAACAGTATATGGTCATATGAGCTCAATTAGCGTTTCTGAAGACCAATTTGTCAGCAAGGGTGACATTATTGGTTATTCGGGCGGTACACCAGGCACTGTTGGTGCCGGACCGTTTGTCACCGGCCCGCATCTGCATTTTGAAGTTCGCGCCAATGGGATTCCTGTAAATCCGGTGCCATACCTTCAGTAATGTATAATATTAAAAAAAATCGCCGGTTCCTGTGACCGGCGATTTTTTATTTTTTTCCACTGTGAAATTTTCTGTGAATTTCGCGCAAATGTGGATTGGTTACATGAGTATATATTTGTGTTGTAACAATATTTTTATGACCCAACATTTCCTGTACGGAGCGCATATCGGCGCCTTGCTCCAGCAAGTCAGTTGCAAAACTATGGCGCAATGTATGTGGTGTAGCATCTACCGGTAAACCGGCCATTGTTGTATATTTTTTTACCAATCTTTCAATTGAACGGGTTGTTAAGCGGTGATCGGCGTCATTTTTATCCGGACGGTAATTGATAAATAGGGGAGGGCACATGTCTTTTCTGGTTTTAAAATACTTTCCGATCCATTCAAGAGCCCGCCGTGAGAAATATACAGTCCGGGTTGATCCGCCTTTTCCGGAAATAGAAATTTCTAAATCATTAATTTTATTTTCCACGATATTTTTAATATTGAATAGGCGTATATTAAGCGACGTTAGTTCTGAGACGCGCATGCCGGTAGAGAAGAGGACCTCCAGGATTGAACGGTCGCGCAAGCCCTCGGGTGTCGATGTATCAGGCATACTCATCAGCTTTTCAACCTGGTCAAAATTTAAAAATTTTATTTTTTTATCCTTGTCTGTTAATTTAGGTAAAGAAATCTTGTCCGCCGGCAGTGAAATGATATCTTTTGTCGCAAAATACGTCACTAGGTTGCGTAAAGCGATCAGATAGTAGTTTTGAGTGGTCTTCTTGATATATCTGCCTTTGGAATCGGTTTTACGGGACAAGTATAGCCTATAATTCCAAATATGGTCAGGATCAAGCTCGTGGGGCTTTAATTCAGTTAAATCCTGTTTTTCCAGCCAGGTAATAAACATTTTAAGAAAGTTATGATAATTGCGGGTTGATACCGGGCTGAGACCTTTTTCAATTTCGCAATAGTCAAGAAAGTCAGGAATGTGCTTGATGATTGTCTTAGAAGATTTGTTCATATTGTGTATTAATCCTGGTATACAACGTCTCTTAATCTATGTTATACGACGTTAGATATATCTTAATATAACCTTTTATCTTCGTCAACACCGCCCTATTTCCAGAATATCCTCTCTCCGAATCGCAGATCAATATATTCAACAGGGTTTATATCCCGATTTGATAAAATTGTTTTTAGATTATTTATCTGGCCGTCAATGGAATTCTCGGGCTGAATCAGCAAAAGCCAGTTTTTATCCAGATGAACAGTCAGTCCTGCCGGCGGATTGCCAGTTTCAAAGTAATGAATATCCCCTATCCCCTCGTCATGCAAGGTTTTTTGCCAGTCAATAATTGAACTTATTATATTTGATGTCAGTACGTTTGTTTGTTTTTCGTCAATTTGTTGTCTTCTGGTATCTAAAAGTATGGGTACATCCGCGTAATTTCTTGATAATTTGCCGTAATCAGGTTTATGATATACGATAATTGTCGGTGCAGTAGAAGTGGTGTCATTTTGAACTATGGTCGTGGAAGCACTGCTTGTCTGCATCGTGGTGAGTGTTTCTACGGGTATTTGAGAATATTGTTCAATAATTTTTATTACAGTCCCGTCTTTATCCAGTAAACTGTAACTCGCTTCGTTGTCATAGATTATTGTAGTTATTTTTTCTTCAATCTTAATATAGATTAATCCGGGAAAAACTTTTTTTACGGTAACGCTGTCAATTGCGTATTTTGAATTGATATCTTCTTCAACTTTGCCTTCGCTTATAAAAAAATAATTATTGTGCGGTATTACTCCGCCAGTTAGATATTTGTCGCTTATGTATTCGCTAATTTCCGACAATTCAATAATTTTTAGTCCTTCAAAGTTTATTTTATTAATTCGAAAATACGGTAAATATATCATCAGTATTATCCATGCAAGAATAACTCCCCCAAGGAGCGACAGTATTATTTTCCCGCGGTAATTTTTTTTCGCCGCCGGTTTCATAAAAACGGGCCTGGTCGTTGCCGAAAATGAAGGTGATGCTAATTTATTTGACAGATGAGAATATCTTTTTATTCTTTTAAAAAAATTAAAAAAACCGCCTTTCTTTTGTGGCTCATATTGTTTAAAACTTCCGTAAGATTTGATGTATTTATCCATAATAAGGCTCTACCTGTACACTCTTAATATTGTGGGATTAATTCTTGTGACAATTTCGTAGTTAATTGTTTTCGCCCATTTTGCCATGTCATCCGCAGTGATTGATTTCCCTTTTTGGGTACCGATTAAGGTGGCTATATCGCCTGCCTTAACATTTTTTATAGAACTCACATCAACCATACAGATATTCATACAAATTCTGCCCCGGATATGGCAATGAACGCCTTTAATCAGTACTAATCCGTTGTTGCTAAGACTTCTATCGTAGCCGTCCCAATATCCTACCGGTAAAGTAGCTAATTTAGTAGATTTTTTTGTTGTGTAAGACCCCCCATAGCCGATTTTCGTCCAAGCGGGAACGGTTCGTACCTGAATAATTTTTGTGTGCCATGAAAGCGCCGGTCGTAAATTTATTTTTTTCCGGCTTAATTCGTCCGGATATAATCCGTAAATGCTCAATCCCACTCGCACAGCATTCATACGGCTTTTTGAATATAAAATTCCGGCCGCTGAACATGCAAAATGCTGAATCGGTATTTTAATTCCCGCATTTTTTATTTTATCGGATAAATCGTTAAAGACCATCATCTGATGTTCGGTAAATACCCTATCTTCTTCGCTTGACGCAAAATGGCTGTACAATCCTTCGATTTCAATTCGTTGCATTTTGCGGATCTTTTTTATGAAAGGTAAAACATCTTTTGCCAAAAGTCCGACGCGAGACGCTCCAGTGTCAACCTTGATGTGAACCCTTATTTTTTTACGCGCCCTATCCCCTATTCTGTTAAGAAAATGGGCCTGTTTTAGAGAATAAAGCGGAAAAATAGTGTCTTTTTTAGCTAATATTAGCGCTTTTTCTGTATTTTTTGTATCAAAAAAAGTTAATATTACAATGGGTTTCTTAATTTTGTGAGTTATCAGTTCAAGCGCCTCATCACAGTTTACCACGCAAATGCGGTTCGTCTCAGGTGCCTGGTCACAAATTTTTGCAACTTCCAAAAAGCCATGCCCATAGGCATTGGCTTTAATTACCGGCATAATCTGCACTTTTGGACCAACGATTTTTTTGAATTGCCGTAAATTGTACTTGATCGCGTTTGAGTTTATATCAAGCCAGGTAAACATAGATCAGAGTTTTTTCAGTCCGCAATATTTTTTTAAAGCCTTAGGAACTAAAATTGTACCGTCCTTTTGCTGGTAGTTTTCTATTATTGCCAGTGGAAACCGGCTTAAAGGCACTCCGGTTCCATTAAGAGTATGGACGTATTCCAATGAACCGTCATTTTTGCGATATTTAATATTGAGACGGCGTGACTGATAATCGGTACAATTACTACAGCTCGTAATTTCCCCATAACCGCCCTGATCAGTGCCCTCATTTTTCATAGTCATCCATGCCTCAAGGTCGTATTTTCGGTAAGCCGGTCCGCCAAGATCGCCCGTTGCAATATCAATTACGCGATAAGGCAATTTCAATCCATCGGCGATATCCTTTTCAATAGTTAAAATTTCTTCGTGATATTTTTCGCTATCTTCGGGTTTACAAAAAACAAACATTTCAAGTTTGGTAAATTGATGGACACGATAAAGCCCCTTGCTCGTCCTACCGTAAGCGCCCGCTTCTGTGCGGAAACAATGTGATAAAGCAACGTATTTAATTGGTCCTTTAGACAGATCCAATATTTCATTGGCGTGATATCCCCCGACGGTAATTTCAGCTGTGCCAATCAGGCTTAAATCCGAATTTTCGATGGAATAAACTTGGGTTTCATCGCCCCTCGGATTAAAGCCGATGCCTCTTAAAATTTCATCTTTTGCCATATCCGGAGTTTCCATTAGCGAATAACCGTGTTTGGCAATAATATCAATGGCATAATTAAGCAGAGCCAGATTCAAACGCACTAAATTGTTTTTGTAAAAATAGAATTTTGACGCCGTGACTTTTGCCGCTCTTTCAAAGTCTATCAAATCATTTGCTATCATCAGTTCCTCATGATCTTTTGGCTCAAAATTAAATTTTTTTGGCTCAAAGTTTTTTTCTATGACCTTATAATCGCCCTCTCCCCCGACTGGACTGTCGGGATGAGTTAAATTCGGAACTGCCAAAATAAGTTCAAGATAATTATCATCAATTTTTTTTTGAATTTCTTCCAGTTGTTTGATTTCCTCTCCTACTGCCCGAAGTTTTGTTATTTCATCATCAGTCGGTTTAGCTTTCGATTTTTGGTTTCTTTTTGCCCGAAGTTCCTCAACTTGTGCTAAATTTAAACGACGGGCCTCATCCAGTTCAAGAAGCTTATCAATATCTATTTTTACTTTTCGGTTTAAGCAATTCTTTTTTATCAGTTCGGCGTTATCACGGATGAATTTAATATCTAACATAAGACATAAGAATTAATTATTTGGTTTAAGTGTGGGGAAAAGAATTACTTCTTTAAGATTTTCTGAATTAGTCAGCAGTTTGACAAACCTATCAATTCCCATCCCCAGACCGGCTGTCGGAGGCATTCCGTGTTTTAAAGCCGTAATAAAATCATCATCAAATCTCATACTCTCTTCATCGCCAAGTTCACGCTCCAATTCCTGTTCTCTGAATCGCGACTCCTGATCAATTGGATCATTAAGTTCGCTAAATGCATTACATAACTCGGTGCCACCAACACACAGTAGTTGAAAACGTTCTGTGTAGCGGGGATCATTTTCGCGGCGCTTTGCCAGCGGAGAAAGTTCTACGGGGTGATCCGTCATAAATATCGGATTGATAATGTTTGGACGCGCATATTTTTTATAGATTTCATCAATCAGCTTGCCTCTGCCCAAATTTTTATTTATGTCTTCAATTTTTAATTCTATAGCTTTTTTATACATCGATTTTTGATCCGGGCACTCCTCAATGTCAAATTTTGCGTATTCAATAATAAGGTCACGCATCGTTTTCCGCGGATACGGTGGTGTAAAGTCGACATCTTTCCCCAGCGTTTCAAATTTTAACGGTAATCCTGCCGCCTTAATGATTTTTGGTATCATGTCTTCAAACATGGTCATCAGCATTTTATAGTCGGCATAAGCCCAGTAAGCTTCAATCTGAGTAAACTCCGGATTGTGGTTATTATCGATTCCTTCATTTCTGAAACAGCGTCCAAGCTCATAAACTTTTTCAAAACCGCCGACAATTAGGCGTTTTAAATACAACTCCGGAGCGACCCTTAAATACAAATCAATATCAAGAGAATTATGATGCGTGATGAAGGGTTTAGCGATTGCGCCTCCAGGCAAAGCCTGTAACATTGGCGTTTCAACTTCGTAGAATCCAAGAGAATCGAAATAGTTGCGAATTTCTCTGACAACAAAACTGCGAATTTTTGCAATTTGCATTGACTCGTCATTTGAGAGCAGATCCAGATAGCGCTGTCTGTATCTGGTTTCAATATTTGACAATCCATGAAATTTTTCCGGTAAAGGCAGTAATGTCTTTGATAATAGAGTATATTTTTTTGCTAAAACCGATATTTCCCCTTTATGTGTAATAAACATTTCTCCCTCAATACCTACAAAATCTCCCAAATCAAAATTTTTCACGAAAAATTTAAAGGCATCTTTACCTAATTCTTTTTCTGAAATTGCAATTTGGAGCTTATTTGAAAAATCCTTGATGTTGGCAAAGCAAAGCTTGCCCATTTCTCTTTTAGAGACCAATCTTCCGGCCACATTTACAATAGTACCCTCTTTTGAGGCTCGTGCTTCAGCCAAAGTCATATCTAACGTAGCCCGGCTGGGATATGGATTTATTCCGCTCTCCTTAATAGTCTTCAGCCGTTCAATTCGTGTTTGTTCCTCGTTTAAAATATCTTGATTCATAATTTATGTAAATTATACAATATTATACCGCAAATATTAAACGGCGTCAAAAAAATCGCCTTTAATAAAACGGCGGTTTTTTCTCTAATTTCTTACTTAATTTTGGTAATTTTATACACTTGTTTTCCGGACGGCGCTTCCACTTCTACCGTATCCCCGACCGAACAACTGATAAAAGAACTACCCAAAGGAGATTCATTGGAAATTTTACCGCCAAACGGGTCGGCCTCTTGAGGCCCGACTATAGTGTATTCCTTTGTTTTACCGTTAAAATCCACTACCACAGTGTCGCCGACAGTCACGGAATCCTTGTTTGATTTACCTTCTTCAATAATTACCGCGTTTGAAAGTAAATTATCCAACGCCTGCAGTCTTCCTTGCGCCCAAGCCATTTCTTCTTTTGCCTGATGATATTCCGCGTTTTCTGAAAGGTCGCCTTGTTGCTTAGCCTCATCAATACGGTTGGCTATCTCCGGAATTTTCATATTTTTTAATTTATCATATTCCAGTTTCAGAGCCTCATGGCTGTTTTTTGACAGATATTGAGTATTTTCAGTCATAAAATTAAACATTAAAAATACAGATATCATCTTCCGCTTATGCGGTTAATAGATATCCGCTTTACCGATTATATCATAAGATAAAAACGAGTCAAAAGGGTTATCCACTATTTTAGATATTTCGCACCCCACCACTCCAAAAACTTCTCTGCTATTGGCTGGGCCGCTGTACTGCCCTCGACCCCCTCTTCGATCAGTATTGTTACCACAATTTGAGGCCGGTTAAAAGGGGCGAATGATGTAAACCATGCATGATCAGGGCTTGTCTTGCTCCATTGAGCCGTACCGGTTTTTCCCGCTGAAGAAAAAGGTAAGTATCTTAACATATTACAGCTTCCATAAACGACACAATCTCGCATTCCCTGTCTGACTATTTCAATATTTGAAGGTGATATGAAATTTTGATTGATATATTCCGTTTGTTTAGGATAGTTTATCTTAGATACGGGGTCGATGACAGAGTTAACTAAATGAGGCTTTATTACCTTGCCCCCGTTTGCTATCGTGGCAGTCCAGACGGCTACTTGAAGAGGTGTCACCAATAAGTCGCCTTGTCCGATTGAAAGATTGTAGGTATCTCCTATATACCACATTTCATTTTTAACGCTTTCCTTCCACTCTTTGCTTGGCAAGAAACCGGAACTTTCGCCCGGCAAATCAATCCCGGTTGTGTTTGATAAATTAAATTTTCTGAGATAAGAAACAATTTTATCCGCGCCTAATCCTACAAATTTGCTGTAACCGCCGCCGATATAATAAAAAAATGTATTTACCGACCAGGCGAGCGCTTTTTTTACATTCGTGATTCCGTGTCCGCCCGCCTTCCAGTCCTTAAAAAACCAGCGGTCAATCTGAAGCCCCCCGGTGCTTAAAAATGAAGTGTTTTGATTAATTATTCCTTCTTCTAACGCCGCCGCCGCGATCAAAGGCTTTACAGTTGAACCTGAAGGATATGTTCCCGCTATCGCCCGGTTAAATAATGGCTGATCCGGATTGGATAAATATGTGTCATATTTTTCCTGGGATATTCCTCCGGAAAAATCGTTATTATTAAATGCAGGAAGGCTGACCATTGCCAAAATTTCTCCGGTCTGCGGATTTAGCGCTACGCCGGCCGCACGCTTCCAATTATTATCAGACAATGTTTCGGTAATCAGATTTTCCATTTTCATCTGGGCCTCCATATCCAAACTTAGTACCAGATGTTTTCCGGGAACGGGTGCTTCTTCAGCCAGTACATTTTGTTCCCTGCCCAGAGCATTAACCTCAATTTTTTTTCTTCCGTAAATACCCCGAAGAGCATCTTCGTAGAAATTTTCCAGTCCGTCTTTACCGATATAATCGGAAGGCAAATAACCCCTTTGTCTTAATTCGCCGAGTTCGGTTTCATTAATTTTACCCATGTAGCCGATTATGTGGGATAACGAAGAAGAGGTATTTCCATCTTCCTTTGAAGGCTGATACAAGCGTTTGGTCCCCTTTTCAATTACAATGCCGGGTAAATTTGCGTTTTTAATATATAATTTTAAGGCGGATTCATAATCGAGATTGTCTTTTACTGTTAATGACTCAAAACTATAATTGCTGTATTTTTTAATCAGAGCATTAATTTCGCCTTCGTTCACTCCGCTAATACCGGCAATTTGAGATATTACTTCACGGCGCTCATCAATTTTTTGGGGTAAATCCTGAGGAACGATAGATAAAGAAAAACTTGGCACGTTTTCAGTTAATTGATTACCGAAACGGTCGTAAACCAGTCCTCTTTCAGCCGGGATGGGCTTTATCCGTACTCTGTTATTCTCCGCTAAATTTCTGAAATAGTCAGCATTAATAATCTGCAAAAAGAAAATTCGTCCGCCCACGATAAGCATTCCGGTAAAAAAAAGAATTAAAAGCCATATAATTTTTTTTGATGCCAATCCGGCGCCGAGGTATCCGGAAGTTTCAGCGACCGAAATAGTTTGTCCGCCTTTTTCGTAATTAGAAAAGCTTCCCTCAACCCATTGATGCCTAAATTTACCGTTCAAATCCGAATCTGAAACGCGGTTTTTTGGCTCATAATCAAATGTTTGATCGTTTTGCATAATTCACTATCGGTCAGTAATAATGTATTTATGACTGACTTTTTTTACGAAAAGAAGCGAGATGAGATATACCAGCGTCAGAGTAACGGCATTAACGGCAAGTTCAATTAAAATGCTGATTAGTGTGGACTTGTTTACTGTTAACTCGGCTAGTCCGAAAATTTTCAATATAAAAAAGATTCCAAAAAATGCGGTTTTAAACAGAAATGTGCCGATTAAGCCGGATAAAAAAACCATAATAAAAAACCTGTTGGTCAAAATATTTAATAATACCCACTCAAGAGCGGCTGTAGAAATAAGCAACGCTGCAGTGTTAAGACCGAATGGTGTTGAGATAAATAATTCCGAAATTAGCGACAATAAAAATACATATATAATCTTGTCCTGCTTGTTAAAAATAAGCAGACACATTGCCGCAATCAGTATAACATTTAATCTGTTTAAAGGATGCGGTAATAAATTTGCCGCCGCCACGTGTAATGTGAAGATAAACAACATCAGCAATATCTGGAATGCCGTTCGGATATAATTTCGCATACTAATTTGTAATCAATACGGAAACAATTGATAATTTGGGAAGATCTGTGCCGGGCGTCAGTAATGCCGCCTGAAAAGGGCGGTAAGTCTCATTTTCTATTGCCGTTATTGAACCAATAAATAGGCCGCGCGGCATTGCCTCCTCGAGACCGGATGTAACTATCATGTCTCCAACTTTAACAATTTCATTGCGGGGAATAAAATTCATTTTAACGCTCAATCCATATCCGCCCTCAACTACCCCGAGACTTCTATCATTATTCAGAATCGTTGCGCCAATTTTTGAAGCACTGTCATTTAAAAGCCGGACTACGGCCATACCAGCTTCCGCTTTTATAATTTTTCCTATAAGAATGCCGTTACCGACAATAACCGGCTGATTAATTTTTAACCCTTCGCCCGTTCCCTTGTCTATTAATATTGTTTGATCTGTTTGCTCAATATTTTTACCGATTACCCTTGCAACAACCGAATCGATAGAATTATTTTCATTAAATTTTAATGCTTCCTTTAATGTATTATTTTCTTCTTCAAGCAATTTAATTTTTGCATCTTCTACAATTCTGTTTTCAAGATCAAACCGGCATTCCCGATAAGAATCAAAGAAAGCTTTTTTATCCTTAAAAAACTCATAATTGTCGCCGACGTCAATGCTTAAGTCGTTCGTTTGCGTAAATAGCGGTAAAAAAACCAGACGCAGCTTATTTTTAAAAAAATTAAGCCATCCGATGTAGTTTAAAAAAACAAGCAATATTAATATTGCTCCTAAAACTAAGTAGGTTTTCTTTCCGCGTATGTCTAACATAGAAAATGCTATCGCTTATCGTTTCTTAGAGGGTACACTGCCACTTCTTTTAACAGCGAAATATCTTCAAGAAGCATGGACGCTCCGCGCACAACCGCGGTCAGCGGGTCGTCTGCAATTCGCACCGGAATTTCCGTGGCTCTCATTATCAGCTGATCTATACCGCGCAACAATGCCCCTCCGCCGGTTAAAAGCAGGCCGCGTTCATGAATGTCTGCGATAAGTTCCGGCGGTGTCACTTCTAAAGTTCCCTTGATATTATCAACAATGGCTCTTAACGAGCGTGACAATGCTTCGCGTACTTCAGCATCATTTATCATTACTTCTTTTGGAAGCCCGGTTACCATATCGCGTCCGCGCATCGGATAAACCATTTTTTCCTGCATCTCGACGGCCGAACCGATTTTAATTTTTATTTCTTCAGCCTGCCTCTCACCAACCAAAAGATTAAACATTTCACGCGCGTATTGAGTGATATTATAATTAAATTCATCCCCCGCAATTTTGATTGATTTCCATTTAACAATACCGCTTAAAGATATCACTGCTATTTCAGTTGTGCCTCCGCCTATATCTACGATAAAATTGCCGACAGGGTCTTGTACTGGCATTCTAGACCCGATCGCGCCTGCCATCGGCTCTTCCACAATCCACACCTCGCTTGCACCGGCGTTGAGAACGGCGTCGCTTACGGCTTTTCTTTCCACCTCAGTAAGGTCGATCGGAGCACCCACTACTACTCTCGGCCGGGTCATAAAATTAAACGAACCCTCGTTGATTTTATCAATGAAGTGAGCCAGCATTTTTTCGGTTACTTCAAAATCAGAAATAATACCGCCTGTAAGCGGTCGTGATGTAATAATGTGGGGTGGCGTTTTGCCAAGCATCTCTTTTGCTTCATTTCCGACCGCAAGTATTTGTTCAGTTCTGGTATTAACTGAAACGACGCTCGGTTCGTTGATGATTATCCCCTTCCCTTTAACGTAAATTAAAGTATTGGCAGTACCAAGATCGATACCCAAATCTTTTCTGAATCTATTGAAAAAATTATTTAACATAATTTCTGTTTTGATACTTTCTGTTCGTAAAAATCAGACCTTCAAAAAATATATAACATGTTAAAAGCAAAATAAAGTTCCACCATGTCAATAGTCTGAATTGCGCCAAAAGCAGGTTTAAAATAATAAAAATTCCGAAAAAGAAACCCTGTCTGAATGTTCTTTTTATGTGGCGGAAAACGATGTCGTCATTTTTCAATATTTTTGCTCTGATAAAAAAACCAATAACAGAAAAAGTACCAAGAACCGCTAAAAATAAGCTGGCGTAAAAAAGTGTGAAACCGATGATACCGGCAGTGTTCGGGTCGTAAATATAAACCACCAATAACCAAACTAGCCAGCAAACAAGTGTGGCCAGAGACATGATGATTAAATATTGTCTCAGTGTCATAGATGTCTTCTAATTTAGCAAATATTAGGCAAAAATGCAAGACCCGAGCATTAGAGAATAAAGCGAATTTTATTTATTGATTTTACGCCAAATTCAGTGCGAATACGATCTAATATCAAAGATTCATTTAAGCGGATTTCAGAAGCAGCCGAAGATGAAGATATTTGAACTCCAAGAACGCCGTTTTTGACATAGACAGCTTTAACAAAACCGGCTGACTCTGTTCCAAAAAGATCAGTCAGTATTTTGTTTGCCGATTCAACCGTTATTGCGGCGGCCGCCCCACGCATCATGGGAGAGCTTGTATTTTTTTCGCTAAATATTGATAGCAATGATTTCATATATTTTTACGCCCTATAATTACAAATATCGCGAAAATCGCAATGGCCACAAATAAATTTTTCCGGCTTGGGATTAAAATCAAGCGATTTAATACGGCTTAAAATTTCAGAAATATTTTTTTCAAGCTTTGAGATTTCTTTGTCCGACCCCAAAAATGAAACTTTATTGTTTTCATCCAAATAATAATATGTTAATAATCCGGCTTCGCCGATATTTTTAAATTCCGGCAATTGTTTAATGGCAATCTGGTAGATTAACAGCTGTTCTTTATCTTCTCCGGTAATTTTATCTTTTCCCTGCCCGGTTTTATAGTCGACTATTTCCAGTCGTCCGTCAGGCATCTTGTCTATTCGGTCGATTCTTCCGCGCAAAAGATTGCCGTCTATTCTGACAGTAAATTCAGTTTCCAAAGCAACAGGCAATGTCCATTTGTTTTCGTGTGATTTGTAGAACTCACTAAGAATAGTCCGGCCTTTTTCGTAATATTCCTCGCGCTGTTTTTGACTTTTGTACCATTCTTTTATCCAGCATTCTTCATAAATTGAAAATAATTCCTCAAGCGCAGGAACCTTGATTGAAGAAGAATCGCTTTTTTCCGCGTTTGGCCGGTTAAAGAGAGTGTCCTGATTAACCCGATTGATTTCTGTTAGGCGTTTATAAAATCGTTCTAAAGTACAATGCATTGTGGAACCGAAGCTGAAACTCGGGCTTCCTTGTTTGGGAAGACGTAAAATATTAGACAGCTTATACTGGTATGGACACTTCTCATATTTTTGAATTTGAGAAAATGAAAAAAATTTCGGCAGTTCGTAAACGAGTTCTTTTTGGTTGTCAATTTTTTTTGCCGGCTTATTTTTTTCCAGTTTTGAGGTGGCAGTTTGCCTTTGACCGTCAACGCTGAATCCGATTTCATCCAAAAAACGGCTTAGTTTTTTCTCCCGGGCGCCACCATAATCATTGGCGCTTGTCAGATATAAAATATTTTTCGCCCGAGTCATTGCAACATAAAATAATCGTCTTTCTTCGTATATATGAATATCGCCTTCAGGCAACTGTTCCTTAACCAACTGTTCGGGGATTTCAATATCGCCACCTCGCCTGCGGGTCGGAAATCTTTCTTCCACAAGATTTACCATAAATACATATTTGTATTCCAGGCCTTTAGCGGTGTGAACCGTAAGAATATTTACCGAGTCAGGAGTATCTTTCGGCTGTTTCATTACGCCGAGATCGCCGGAATCAACCACTTCATTAAAATGGCTGAGAAAGTCCGTTACACTGGCATCGGGCGTCATTGCTTCATAATTTGATATGTATTCAAAGAATTGGTTTAGCTGATATATTTGGCGTATCACCGACCTGTCACCCTTGTCTTCACCATTTGCCAAAAATTTTAAATAGCCGCTAAGTTCAAAAAATTTATAAACAACAACAGTTGGTTTTTCATTGCGTTTAAGCTTCATCCCTTCGTGTATCCAGGAAAGCAGTTTCTCAAAAACAATCAATCCTTCTTTTGATAATTTTATCTCTGTCGCTCTCTTTAATGCTTCATAATATGAAACACTATTCTTTGCCGCAAAATGGGTAAGTTTTTGTATGTCATTTTCTTTAAGCTCAAGAAACGGCATGTTTAAAAGGCGGTATATCGCGGATGACTCGTGATAAGAGTCAATTACTTTCAAAAAATTTATGCAATCCAGCACAATCGGCTGTCTAAACAAACCGGCCGCCGCTAAAAATTCGTATGGAATGCCATGCTTTTCAAATAAGTTCGCAAATTCATTGGCATGATTATTGGCCCGCACCAGTATTGCAAAATCATCCCAAACAATATTTTCATCTGAATTCTTGATTTTAATTATTTCTTCAACAACAAATTTTATTTCCCCGTCAATTGAATCATGATGAGCGTGTATAACGCATTTTTTAACTGAATCGCGCGGTTCTTTCTTTCCCGAAGATAATTTTTTATTAATTTTTAATTTAACTTCCAGCCGGTCCGGATTATTATTTTGTATCAATTTATACGCGCTATCCAAAATTTCCTGAGATGAGCGATAATTTTCATTTAATACAATTTCGCCCGCATTTGGAAAGTCGTCCTTAAAGCGCAAGATATTTGAAACCGATGCGCCGCGGAAAGCATAGATGCTCTGGTCGTCATCCCCTACCACGGTAAGCTGTGATCCTCCCGAAGCAATTTTTTTGACCAATTCGCATTGCGCCCAGTTCACATCCTGAAACTCATCCACTAAAATATATTTAAATTTATTTTGCAGTTGCCGCAGAATTGAAGGGCGTTTTTCCAGCAGTATGTTGGCATAATATATCAGGTCGCCAAAATCAAGTGCATTATGACTAAGCAGCAGCCGGTTGTATACATGATAGGCATTGCTGATTTCCGCCAGACGGGTTCTTTCGTCCGCTTCCGCACTGTCCTTGTCCAGTTTTACATTTTCCGCGTATTCCAGATAATTTTCCGGGCTTATCATCTCATCTTTACATTTGGAAAAATGTTTTATCAGCTCATGAATAAATTTAGTCGGATTGCCGATCGGTCGATAATAGTCAAGATTAAATTTATCAAGATGTTTGCGTATAAGCAGCCAGGCATCTGTTTGGGTGAGTAATTTAAAATGATTCGGTAGGCCGATATTTAGGCCGTATTGTTCAAGAAGCCGCTGACAAAAAGCGTGAAATGTTGAAATGTGCATATCCAGATAACCGACATCCATTATCTCATCAACTCTATCCTGCATTTCCGCTGCCGCTTTTTCGTTAAACGTCAATGCCAATATTTCATCCGGCTTTGCCAATTTATTATCAATTAAATATTTGATTTTTTGCGTAATAACCGTTGTCTTTCCTGTGCCAGCACCGGCGACAATAATAAGAGGCCCATTGATATATTCAATAGCTTTTTTTTGATTGGCATTTAACATTATTTTTTCAGACATATTTTTTGATGGCCGTCTTTGCCGCTGGCGACAATTAATGCGTGATATTCCTGAAATAATTTTGTTGATTTCCGCAGTTTTGACTGAAAATATTTTTGGTAATCTTCATATGAAGAAAAACTGCAATTCATTCGTTCGCAAAGACGTTTTGTGTAAGCGTCAATGACAAATATAGGCATATTACCGGCGTATAGAAGAATTGAATCGGCGGTTTCCGGTCCTATCCCCCAGACCGATAATAATTTTTCACGGGCATTAGCAAGTTGTTTACTGAATAAATTTTCAATACGGCCATTTAAGTCAGTGTCAATCCATTTACAAAAAAATTTTAGTTTTTTGGATTTTTGCCTGTAATAACCAGTCGGACGAAGACACTTTTGAAGTTTAGATTCCGGACATTTAATAATTGCTTTAGCGCTCAGCAATTTATTTTCGTTAAGACAAGCCAGCGCCTTTTCCACATTTTTCCACGATGTATTTTGGGTTAGTATGGCACCGACTGAAATTTCAAAGGCGGAATTATCCTTGCTATATTTAACAGGCCACCATTTTTGCGTTCCATAAATTTGATGCAGTTTCTTGTAAATACCAAAAATATCCATATAAATGGATTACCAATCTAATTGATATAAAAAATGCTATACAATTTCTTCCTCAGCGTCATTCTTGTTACAGCCGCATTCGCAGGCTTCGTCGCAGTTGCACCCGTCAGTACATTTGCATTCAGGGCCGCAATCGCAGCCTGGTCCGCAGTCGCACTGTTTTGTTTCTTCGTCCATAAATAATTATCAGGTCCATAAAATTGGACTATGCTTAACAGTATATCAAAAAGAAAAACCCGGGACAATACCCGGGTTTTTCTTGTATTTAAGACCGTATTTTTCTGTATTTATTTCCAACTTTTAGACGAAGTAATGCCCTATTCAGTGTCGCCTGCAAAGCGGCATATTCCACACCATCCAACTTGCGCTCTTCATTCATGGTTTTTAGAGCAAGTTCTTTGGCTGCTTCAGCTTCATCAATATTAATCTCTTCGGCGCGTTCAGCTGCGTCGGCCAATATGACAATTGAATTATCCGAACGAATTTCCGCAAAACCGCCGGACACGGCCATTGAAAATTCCTGGTCATTTTTTTTACAGGTTAATTCACCCGGTTCAAGGATAGATACCAATGGAATATGGTGTGGCAAAATTGTAATTTCTCCCTCTTTTGTATTCATTGTCACCTGGTCAATTTCATCGGAAAAAATTACTCTTTCAGGTGTAATAATTTGAAATTTTAATGGCATATTTATTATATAACTTCATCTATTCCGCCTTTCATATAAAAAGCTTGTTCCGGCTTATCATCGTGTTTGCCATCAAGAATCTCTCTGAAACCGCGTACTGTTTCAACTATGGTAACATATTTACCCTCAGTTCCGGTAAAAGCTTCTGCTACG
Source organism: Candidatus Magasanikiibacteriota bacterium (assembly GCA_963802255.1). Taxonomy (GTDB): domain Bacteria; phylum Patescibacteriota; class Patescibacteriia; order Magasanikbacterales; family GWA2-37-8; genus JAPLWQ01. Next base: position 493,647 of record CAWDHY010000001.1, read on the forward strand.
AAAAATGGCTGAGACAAAAATTTCTGGATTTTTCGTGCCCGTGACACTGATATCCTGTCTTCATCAGATAACTCCTCCATGCCTAAAATCGCGATAATATCTTGTAAATCTTTGTAACGCTGAAGGACCACCTGAACATCACGTGCGGTTCGGTAATGTTCTTCACCAACGATGTTAGGATCTAGTACTGTTGAATTGGAATCCAGTGGATCAACTGCCGGATAAATCGCAAGTTCTGCGAGCGAACGGTTTAATACCACTGTTGAATCAAGGTGAGCAAACGTTGTGGCCGGTGCCGGGTCGGTTAAGTCATCCGCCGGCACGTAAACCGCCTGTACGGACGTTATAGAGCCTTTATCGGTGGATGTGATGCGTTCCTGCAAGGCTCCCATTTCCGAAGCCAGCGTCGGTTGATAGCCTACAGCTGAAGGCATGCGCCCCAGAAGTGCTGATAACTCTGAGCCGGCCTGAGTAAAGCGGAAAATATTGTCAATGAAGAGCAAAAGGTCTTTCCCCTCCTCATCGCGGAAATATTCAGCCATGGCTAATGCCGTTAAGGCTACGCGGGCGCGAGCGCCTGGCGGTTCATTCATTTGACCGAAAACCAAAGCGGTTTTTTCCAAAACGCCTGATTGTTTCATTTCGCGATATAAATCATTTCCTTCACGGGTTCTTTCTCCAACACCGGCAAACATTGAATATCCTCCGTGCTCCTGAGCGATATTTCGAATTAATTCTTGAATAACGACCGTTTTACCAACGCCTGCGCCTCCGAATAATCCGATTTTACCACCTTTTAAAAATGGGCATATAAGGTCAACAACTTTTATCCCTGTCTCCAATACTTCATATTTTGTTGATTGCTTTTTAAATTCAGGCGCTTCACGGTGAATCGGATATCTCTTTTTTGCTTTTGCGTCTCCCAGACCGTCGATTTCTTTGCCGATAACATTAAACATACGGCCCAGTGTTTCGGGCCCGACCGGCACGGAAATTGGCTCGTCCATGTCAGTTACTTCCTGTCCCCGTTCAAGACCATCAGTTGTGCTCATGGCAATAGCGCGTATTGCACCGGCGCCTAAATGCTGTTGTACTTCAAGTACAAGAGTATCGCCGTTCGGCATTAAAGTTTCCAGTGAATTGTACAAGGCAGGAAGTTTATCTTTAAATTCTACATCTACTACCACGCCGATAATTTGAGAAATTTTTCCTTTATTCATATTCAAATATATTAGTTTATAATGCGGACGCGCCACTGACAATTTCAGAAATCTCCTGTGTAATTGCAGCTTGACGGGCTTTATTAAAATTATAATTTAATTCATCAATCATATCCTCTGCCGCGTCGGACGCGTTGCGCATTGCCAACATGCGGGCGCTGTGTTCAGAAGCGTCTGATTCCAATACAGCCTGATAAATTTGCACTTCCACCAATCTTGGCAAAAGCACATCCAGTACAAGCGCGGCATTTGGTTCAAAAATGAATTCCGCGAACACGTCTCCCACCTCAAATTTTTTTTGATCCGGCTCTGTCGGCAATTCAATTTCCTGTTTGCCTAAAGGCAACAATTTTTTAATTATTGGATTTTGCTTTATCGCTGATATGTAATCCGTATATCCCAGGTATATTTCATCGTATTTTTTTGAAATATAATCATTAACAATCATGTTTGATATCGGAATAGTTTCTTCCACCTTCATTGTCAGATCCATTTTTTCAAATTCAGCGGCAATTGTGTGCCCAAATTGATGATAAATCTTTCGGCCACGTCTTCCGTTAACAATTACCTCCACTTCCGCGCCAAGGTTTTTTTTCTTCTTAATTAAGGCGTCCGCTTCCATTAACATACGGCTGTTAAAACCGCCGGCTAAACCGCGGTTTGAAACAATCAAAGCGAGAGCTACTTTTTTTACCGGTCTTTTTTCCAACAGAGGATGCAGACTGACATTGGTCTTTTTTGCCACATCTGAAAGCATCTGCCAGGCGAGCGAGGCATAACTACGGGTTGCTAAAACATTTGCGACTGCACGCCGCATTTTTACGGCAGATATCATTTCCATCGCCTTTGTGATTTTTTTTGTTGAACCGACAGATTGTATTCTTCGCTTAATCGCTTTTGTATTAATTCCCATAGCAATTATTTTTTAGAAAACTCCCCACAGGCCTCTTTCAGCTCTTTTTCAATTTCTTTATCCCAGCTACCACCACTAATTTTTCCGAGTAGCAGGGATTTTGTGCGGTCAATAAATTCATGAAATTTTGTCTCCCAATCACGCATATTTTTAATATCAATGCCGTCGGCAAAACCGTTTGAAACGGCAAAAATAACCGCCACCTGATTGGCGACCGGCATAGGCTGGTATTGGGGCTGTTTTAGAATTTCAACTAAACGCTGACCAAGACTGATTTGTTTTTTTGTTTCGGGATCAAGGTCACTGGCGAACTGCGCAAACGCCTCCAATTCACGAAATTGAGCCATTGATAGTTTTAGTTTTCCGGCAACTTTTTTCATCGGCTTTATCTGAGCGGCTGAACCGACTCTTGAAACCGATAGCCCGACATTTAAAGCCGGCCTGATACCGCGATAAAAAAGGTCTGATTCAAGATAAATTTGTCCATCGGTAATTGATATGACATTCGTCGGGATATATGCGGTCACATCTCCGGACTGCGTTTCAATGATTGGAAGAGCGGTAATTGACCCACCCCCGGCTTCCTTATTGCGTCTGCAGGCCCTCTCTAAAAGTCGTGAGTGAAGATAAAACACATCGCCGGGATATGCTTCACGACCGGGTGGACGGCGAAGAAGCAGTGATATTTCGCGATATGCCCACGCCTGTTTGGAAAGATCGTCATAGATGCAAAGCACATCTTTTCCTTTATCCATAAAATATTCCGCCATGGCAACGCCAGCATAAGGCGCAATATACAAAGTTGAAGCCGGATCAGAAGCCCCGGCGACAACAACAATCGTATAATCCATCGCCCCGGTTTCTTTTAATTTTGCTACTATGCGGGCTATTTTAGATTCCTTTTGGCCAATTGCGACGTAAACGCAAATCATATCATGGCCTTTTTGATTAATAATGGTATCAATCGCCAGTGCTGTCTTACCGGTCTGCCGGTCGCCGATTATAAGTTCGCGCTGTCCCCGGCCTATTGGGATCATCGCATCAATCGGCTTGATTCCCGTTTGTACCGGTTGTGAAACTGGCTCTCTGGTCATAACACCGGGCGCAATTTTTTCAATCGGATAAAATGTTTTGGTTTTAATGTCAGCACCGCCGTCAATCGGTTGTCCTAGAGGATTAACGACCCGCCCGATAAGTTCTTCGCCAACCGGTACGGATAAAATTCTTCCGGTTCGTTTAACCGTATCCCCTTCTTTTAAATGCTTGTATTCGCTCAGCAAAACAGCACCGATTGTTTCGTCTTCCAAATTTAAGGCAACGCCAAAGGTATCGCCGGGAAATTCAAGCATTTCGTTTGATTGACATTTTGTCAGGCCTGACATGCGCGCGATACCGTCTCCCACCTCTACGATGGTGCCCGTCTCAACGGTTTCGACCTGTTTTTCATATGCAGAAATATTTTTTCGAAGCTCCTCAACAATTGAGTTTATAGACATAAATTTACACTAAAGATTGTTCAAATTTATTTAGCTGAGTTTTTAAACTTGCATCCATGATTTTGTCCTGCGTTTTAATTATTATTCCACCGATTAAAGAAGAATTGATTTTCGTTTTTAGTTCCACTTTATCACCAAAAAGTTTTTTAACTGATTCAATTGTTTTTTCAGAAAGAGGGCGCGCTGAAATTACTTCTAAAAATTCAACACCCTGCTGCTGTTTTGAATATTTGACGAAATTTTCAATAATCAGCCCTGTTTTCTTTAACATTCTTTTGCGAGCGAGCAACGCGGAAAAATTTTTAATAATTATACTCAGGTCATCTCCTTTTTTATCCTTCGTTGCCTGCCATAGTGCGACAGACAGTTGTTTTGGTGTTAATTTTGCCATAACTATTTGTTCAGTTGAGACAAGGCGTCGGTAATCAATTTTTTATCTTTATTGTCATCAATTTTTTCATCAAGAATTTTTTCCAGTGCGGCGGTGACCAAAGTTGCCGTTTCCTTTTTCAATTCTGAAATCATTTCACTTTTTTCAGCCGCAATATTATTTTTAGCCTGTTCAACCAAAACATTGACGTCGTTTTTTGTTTTTATTTTTGCTTCGTCCGCGATTATGTCAGCTTCAATTTTTGTTTTTTCCAGTAAAGCATTTGCTTCAGCTTTTGCCACTTCCATGCGGTCCTGATAATTTTTTTCACCCAATTTTAACATCTCCTCAATTTTTTTTGAGTTATCAATGCTTTCATTGATAATATTCTGCCTTTCCGCCAATTTTTTACTGAGTGGTTTGAGAATTAAAAACCATAGAATCAAAAATACAATGGCAAAATTCATCAGCTGAAAAGCAAACAATGTTCCGTTGATGCCCAGGGAGCTGAGGATTCCTCCGTCAACAGATGAAGATGTCTCCGTCACCTCATCATGCGTTTCAACGGCATAAGCCGCTTCTAATATTTGCATAAATAATATTTAAAAAAATTTTAGTCAACCGGCCGGAAAATCGGCCGGTCTCAAAAATTACTTTAATGTAAAGACGACGACTAAGGCGTAAATCGCGATGGCCTCGGCGAAAGCGGCGCCGAGCAGCATCGGTACGAATATTTTACCTGTTGCTTCCGGGTTTCTCCCAATAGCTTCCATCGCCTTTGCCACTAACATGCCGATAGCGATAGCCGGGCCGAGTCCGGAGACAGCCATTATTATGGCTTTGGCGATTACGACGATTGATTCGTGCTCCATATGATATATGATTAATTAGTTAATCTAAATTAAATTATTTTAATGTTCTTCGGCGACATGTGGTTTGGTTGTTGCGATAGTAAGGTATACCAATGTTAAAATCGCGAATACGCCCGCCTGAATCAAACCAACCAATATTTCCAGAAACATAAATGGCGTCGGCACCAAAAAAGCCACCAGACTGCTCATAACCGTAATCAGGATTTCGCCGGCAAATATATTGCCAAATAGCCGGAAAGAAAGCGATAGGACTTTCGCCAATTCTGATATTACTTCCAATAATCCCACAAATAATTCTATTATCGCTGAAAAAATAGCCAGCGGACCTTTTTTTATACTGAAAATCAACTGTTTAATTTGAATAAATTTGCCGATGTAGGTAAAAAATCCAACCGCAATTAGGCCCCATACGTGCGATGTTATCAGCGCGACAAGTGTCATACCAAAAACCAGATTCAGGTCTGTATTTGCCGGACGAAGAAGCATTTTATGTTCATAAGTAATACTCCCTGTTCCCGGTAGCAGGCCAAGCCAATTTGATAGTAGTATGAAAAAAAATGCTGAACCGACTAACGGCAAGAATTTTAGCGTTTTTTTTCTGTCTCCGGTCACTTGGTCAAAAAAACCCAGCAACGTTTCAAGAATAAATTCAAAAGTATTCTGAAACTTACCGGGACGCAATGAAATTTTGCGTTTTATGATAATGCCAATAATAAGAAAAATAATTATTGCAAGCCATGCATTGATTACAGTATTTGTTATGGGTAATGGCCCCAGATAAAAGAGAATATCCGGCGCTATCGTTGGTATGTGCATAATTATTTATCCATATCGTCGTATTCTTTTCCGTATCGTTTCGCTTTTTCAATGATAATTTTGACGGATATAAGAAATGCGTTTAAAAGAAACAAAATTATAAATAAAGGATTTGTTCCGTACTTTTCATCGACATACTGACCCGCCAATGCGGCTAAAACCGCCGGAACCGCAATGCTAAAACCCATGTCAAGCATGATCTTTACGCCGAGCGCGTAGTAGCTATTATTGCTGGATTGTTTTTTTGGCTTATCTTGCATATAAATTGACGCCAATATTTTATACAAATACCCTTGCAAAGTCAAGGGTATTTTTAATTTTTTTGGGGATAACACCGGTTATCGAGACGATAATTCTCAGTGAAGTAAGGTTTTGTAGGGAAATTTTGGTTAGATTTCGATTTTATTAAATAATTTAAGAGCGTTTCGGCCGGTTTGGTCGACAACTTCTTCAACTGCCATACCCTTTAGTTCAGCCACCTTTTTTGCCACCTCTTCAACCATCCAAGGTTCGCAGCGTTTTCCGCGATATGCCTGTGGTGCCAGATATGGCGCGTCTGTCTCGATTAAAATCCTATCAATAGGGCAATTTTTTACCACTTCAATAAGGTCATCCTGAGTTTTGGGGTCGGTTTTTTTTGGTGGAAAGGTAATTACACCGGTAAACCCCAGATATAACCCTGCATCCAGATATTCTTTGGCATAATCCCAGCCGGAAGTGTAGCAATGGACCACTCCGCGCGGGGTGGGTTTAAGCGACCGCAACAGGTCAATCATTTGTCTGTGCGCGTCGCGCACATGGATTACCATCGGCAGGTTGAGTTTTTGTGCCAGCTTATATTGTCCGATAAAAGCATCTGTTTGAATTGCCAACGCCTCTGTTTCATCTACACCTTCCGGCAAATGATATAATTCAAGCCCGCACTCCCCTATTGCTATAACTTTCGGGTGGGATGCAAGTTTTTCATAAAATTCAAAATTAAATTTTTCTTCACGCGATTTAAATTGAATTTCTTCTTCATCAACTTCAGCTGATATCAGATGTATTGGGTGTAAGCCGACCGTAGCGTATGCTTTTTCATATTTTTTGGCGTAGTCCAAAGCACGCTCACTGGTGTCGCGCTGTGAACCTACAATATTTATAAGCATTCCTTTATCAGCGCATTTATTATAAATAATTTCAGCGTCATCTTTGTAGGCATTGAATTGCAGATGGCAATGAGTGTCAAATAACATAATATTTATAAATTTATCGTTAGACTTAAATTACTGAATATATTATCACTTAGACGGCAGTCTATTATCCAGTTGTCAAAGTATTTCATTCTTTCCGCATACGTCATTTGCCGCGGCTGGCTTTTTTCCTGTTGCAGAGGAAATACATATGTCGAAATTGATTTTTCTTTTAATACCAGTCCAACCGCCAATCCTTGTTGCGTCGGTAAGGAAAAATATTGATCAAAAATAAAATTTCCGAGTGAATAAAAAATGGGCCTATTGTTGTAGATTTCCATTTCCTGAACTACGTGAGGGTGGTGCCCGATTATTGCGTCACCGCCGGCGTCAATAAGTTCATGCGCCAGAAAACGCTGTCTGGAATTTGAAATCTCTTTGTATTCCTGTCCCCAATGAATATTAATCAGCACAAAATCAGCATTGTCATCCCCCTTCTTGATTAAACTTTTTAAGGCCGGCAAATCAACCGGTGAATTTGTGTCATTTATGCCGATAAAAGCAATGTTAAAATTGCCGACGTGTTTAATGATGAGTGAATTATTGTCAATTATATATTGGTTACCGTAAACATCAAATCCTGCGTTTTTTAAATTTTCTGAAGATTCTGCAAATCCGGCTGTTCCCATATCAAAGCTATGGTTATTTGCCTGGCTAAATATTCCAAAATTATATTTTTTAAGAATCGGAATTAATAATGGGTCAAAGCGAAAAGCAATCTCTTTGCTTGTCGCTCTTCGCGAATTTGCGAATGGTCCTTCCAAATTTGCATGTATAAGATCCGCTCCCTTAAAAAACCTATCCTCTTCGCCGGCCAATTTTTCAAATACAAAATCCGCGCCATTTTTGTCGATTTGATTTTTAACGCTTCTGTCGAGCATTAAATCTCCAAAAAATAATATTGAAGCCGACTTCTCTTCTATGGGATTGCCATCGGCAAAATATGGAGAGTAATAGCTGGTTGTTTCTTCAAACTCCGGATTGTTCAGTTGCAAATCCGAACTTCCGGTCATTTCATAAACAATCTTACGGGCATTAATTTTTTCCAATGATTTCCAAAGACAATATAAACTTGGAATGGAATCTATTTCCATTTTATCCAGTCTGGCATAATCAAAATTTCTAACGACTGACCGGTTTAGTTCATCGTGAAATGAGGCAACTGCAGGATTTTGATAGTGTGAAAAATCAATTGAAGAAATAAATACTCCATCGTCCGGCACTATTTCTAATAATGTATCAAGCATCTTATCCAAAGATGAAGTCGGAGCATTATAAGGGAAAATCAAAGGTACAATTTTTGTTTCCGGCAGATAATTTGCAATAAAACTCACGAGCGCTCCAATTGAATATTCACCCGCCATGGTATTCAGGTCGTCTTTAGCTGAATTATTCTGATAAAGAGTTGTTAAAATATCTCTTTCGGTTTTTACTCTGCCATATGGTGTATTCCAATCACTAATTGCGGAAATTACCGATGAATCGCCTTTCTGCAAATGGTTTGGGCCGAAAATGACAATGGTTGAAGGTTTTTGCTTTGATAAATATTTAAAAAGAGTTGCCGGTATATTACCGCCAACCATATGGTGCGGAACAATTGCTCCGCGAATTTTGCCCAAGTCCTTGTTGATATCAATCGCCTGAATGAATAGTTCATCGTAGAAATTTCTGTCAAATGGTATAGCCTGAATTACCGGTTCGTTCGTAAGCACGAATTCGGTTTGTGAAGAAGATGGTGATCCCAACTCTTTATAAGTTGTATTTTCCGGCAACTGACTAAATTTACACCCAGGCAGTAAAATAAAGCAGACTGATATCAGTATTAATACGCGCATAATTTAAAATAGGCCGATCGTACTTTTAATAATCTTTACTGCATCGGGAATAAAAGGTTTTAAAATAGAGATTAAACTGTCAAGATGCGGTGCAACTTTTGACGTATCAAGAGCGGACATAAATTTTGCACCCAAAGGAAATCTGGAAATAAAATATAATATGATGCCTAAAACCAGCGCGCCCTCAATCAATCCGAAAATAAGACCGAGCATTTTGTTGGCTGAATTAATGAAAGGAAGTTTAGTAAATATTCCGAGAAATTTATTAATAAGCCAGAAAATAAGACCGACCAGCCTGTTAATGAGAACAAATGAAATAATAAAAACCACGATTTTTGTCATATTACTCTCCCAGCCGGTGGCATTCATAATCCATGCGGCCACTGGCGCGTAGAACCTGAAGGCTAGATATACGCCAAGCACAGTGCCGATAAGTGAACCTATCGTTTGCACTAAACCAAACCATAGTCCGGCTAAGCCGAAACCCGCGATAATCAGTATGAGCGCTATATCAAATAATGACATAAGAGATATTTATGTTAGGCGCGGAAAAAGCGCCTCGGGCTTATTGATTTTTTTTCCAACAGTTAATTCCGCCCAGCCATTTAACAGGTTTAGCGGTTTTGCGAATTCTTCTCCGGCATCAACGCCCAGCTGATTCAGTATTTTTACCGCAGTTTCAGGCATGACCGGCCAAATCATTACCGCTATCTGACGCAGTGATTCCGCTAAATGGTAGAGCAAGTCATTTACTTCATCCATTTTTCCGGCCTTGGCCATAGCCCAGGGCTGGAGGTCAGAAATTTTTTGGTCGCAGTGAGTAATGAATGTCCACACCGACTCCAGGGCGCGGTCAAATCTAAATTTAGACATATTTTCCTCATATGACGGCCAAATAACGTCCTTCAGATAATCAACCATATCGTGGTCTATATTCTTTACCTTTGGCACTGTACCATCGCAATACTTTTCAATCATTACTAAAATGCGGTTGGTTAAGTTTCCTATTCCATTTGCCAAATCGCCATTGTAACGGGCAATAAGTTTATCAACCGAATAGTCGCCATCGCTGTTGAATGGCATTTCACGCATAAAAAAATGACGGATAGCGTCGAGCGGATAATCGGAAGACAGTTTTAATGGGTCAATAACATTGCCGATAGTTTTGCTCATTTTTTGGCCATCAATTGTAATCCAGCCATGCGCCGCTATCATTCTTGGCAATTCAATTCCGGCCGACATTAACATGGCTGGCCAAAGTAAAGAGTGAAAACGGTTAATTTCTTTTCCAATTACATGGGCATCGGCGGGCCAGTATTTTTTAAAAGCCGAATCGTCATCCGAACCATATCCCAAAGCGGTAATGTAGTTCGTCAGTGCGTCAAACCAGACGTACATTACCTGTGTCTCGTCGTTTGGAACGGGTATGCCCCAGGTAAGTTTGTCCGTTGACCGTGAAACGCTGATATCCTCAAGTCCGTTTTTCAAAATATTCAGCATTTCATTATAACGATTTTCCGGATATACGAAAGTCGGATTTTGTTCAAATAACAATTCAAGCGGTTCCTGATATTTTGATAAGCGGAAAAAATAATTTTCTTCTTCCAGTACTTCCGGCTCCTTCAGATGGTCCGGACATTTTCCGTCAACCAAATCTTTCTCGGTTTTGTAAGCTTCACAACCAACGCAATAAAGGCCTGAATATTTTTTCTTGTAAATATCTCCGCTCTCCACCGCGGCCAGCCAAAATTTTTGTGCCGCCTTCATATGACGCTCTTCGGTTGTGCGGATAAAATCGTCATTTGAAATGTTCCATTGGTCGGCTAAATTTAAAAATACCGCTGATTTCTCACTGCAATACTCTTCAACCGGTTTGCCTTTTTCTTTGGCCGCTTTATACATTTTTTGTCCGTGCTCATCTGTTCCAATCAGAAAAAATACGTCTTTTCCGGTTAAACGCTGATATCTGGCCATTACATCGGCGTACAAAAATAAAAAAGCGTGGCCAATATGGGGATTATCATTAGCATACGGAATGGCTGTAGTTATGTAATATTTATTTGTCATATTTACTTTTTAATTACAATTACAAATTCCCCTCTTTCTTCTTTCATATTATTTATGACTTCGCTTATTGTACCGCGGTATATTGTTTCATGAATTTTAGATATTTCCCGGCAAACAATGATTTCACGTTTGGAATTCAGGACACCCTCAAGTTCCTTAAGGCATTTCATAATCCGGTGGCCTGACTCATAAAAAACAACGGTTTGCTGTTCCCGGGCTAGATCGCTGAAAAATTTTTGACGCTTATTTTTCAGCGGCGGAAAACCGAGAAAAATAAATTTGTCTGTGGGAAATCCGGATACGGATAACGCGCAGATAGCCGCACAAGGTCCCGGAATGGGGATAATTTCCGTAATACCGGATTTAACCAAGTCGCTAATTAGCAGATTGCCCGGATCGGATATTCCCGGCGTTCCGGCATCGGTTACCAACGCCAGATTTTTGCCGTCTTTGAGTTTTTCCGATATTTCTTTAATTTTTTTTAAATCGCTGTGCTGATGATAGCTTATCAGGGATTTTGAAATGTTGTAGTGCAGTAGCAAGTTTTTTGTAACTCTGGTGTCTTCGCATAAAATAAAATCTACGCTTTTTAATGTTTCAAGCGCGCGGAGGGTGATGTCTCCAAGATTGCCGATAGGAGTGGCTACAATGTAGATCTTTCCCTGATTCATATTAGATACATTGTACGTCAAATTACGGCTGAAATCAAGAAAGCCGGGTTTTTATCATAGACAATTAGTTGAAATAAAAAACCCGCTGTTAAGCGGGAATTTTACTACTCAAGAGTAATCGCTTGCACCGGACATCCGTCGGATGCCTGTTTAATCGTTTCTTCCGGGTCGCCTGCAGGATTCATCACCTCTGACTTTCCATCCTCGCCCATCTTAAATGTATTGGACGCTACCGCGACGCAAGCACCGCAACCGATGCATTTTTCCTTGTCTACTTTTGGTGTCATAAGACAAAAATATTAAATTAACCAAAATATTTTTCCCAATAATATCTGACCAGTTCCTCAATTGCTTCTCTTGATTCCGGTTTGGCTACGCCAACTTTTAATTTTTTCTGTACGTCTTCGACTGATAGTGCGCCTTCCAAAACTGCCTCCTCAATATCATGATCGGTAATGTTAAGGTCCCTGTCAATAATTTTTTTACCGGCTGTTATAACGCGCGAATGTTGTTTTGTTTTGCGGAAATAGTCATTAATGGCGGCTTGAAGAGCTTTATCCCCAAGTACCGAACAATGAATTTTTCGGTCGGGCAACCCTCCCAGACGTTTAAGAATATCGCTCGGTGTAATTAATAAGGCTTTATCAAGCGTCATTCCGCCTTTTTCTTTTATCATCTCGCTTAATACTGATGTTGAGGCAATAGCGGAACCACAACCAAATGTACGCCAGCGGCAGTCCTTAATCTTTTCATTTTTTGGGTCAATTTTTAGCCAAAGAACCATCTCATCTCCGCAAGCCGGCGACCCGACTCTTCCCATAGCGTTGAATTTAAATTTCTTTTCTTCCTCATAGCGCATGAAATTGCGGGGATTAAAAAAATGATCCTTGACGATGTCGGAATAAAGCCATTCACTGCCGTCTTTGGCGCGTACATCGCCTTTTCTTTTAATAACACTTTTTTTAGTCGCTTTTTTTGGCATATATTATTTGAACCTAGCGTGCAATTTTTCGCTCATTTTTACCGGACTGATTTCTCGTAATTGCGCGACGATGGCCGGCAAATATTTCATTATGTAATCAATATCAGCTTTACCGTTACTTTTTCCAAAAGTAAACCTCAAACTGCCGTGCGCCATTTCGTAAGGCATGCCCATTGCGCGCAAAACATGTGAAGGTTCCAACGATTCCGAGGTGCAGGCTGATCCGGTGGAACACATTATACCATATTCATCCAGGTATAAAAGCATTGCTTCGCCTTCAATATTCATAAAAGTAATGTTCAAATTATTCGGCAAGCGGTTCTCTCCGATTTCCGGGCCATTGATTTTAATATCAGGTATTTTTTCACTGACTTTTTTCCAGAAGTATTCTGTCAGCCGGCGTAATCTGAGAGACTCAGCTTCCCGATCCTTTTGGGCAAAATACAGCGCTCTAGAAAGACCAATAATGGCCGGTACATTTTCCGTTCCGGCCCGACGGCCTTTTTCCTGTCCACCGCCTAAAATTACCGGCTTGATTTTCACTCCTCTGCGCAAATACAACATGCCGGCTCCTTTTGGCCCGTACACCTTGCTTCCGTTTAGTGTCATTAAATCAACATGCAGTTTTTCAACATCCAAATTTAAATAGCCTGATGCCTGGCAGGCGTCGCTATGAAAATAAGGATAAGGTGTATTATTATTTTTTCGGTATTTTAAAATCTCACGCCCGATTTCGGCAATCGGCTGAATCGCGCCCATTTCGTTGTTTGCGTACATGATGGAAATTAGAATGGTGTCCGGACGAATAGCCTTGATGACAGCAGCAACATTAACGATTCCATTTTTATCAACAGGGATGTAGGTTGTTTCAAAACCATTTTTTGCTAAGTCCTCAAGCGGTTTAAGTACGGCATGATGTTCAATGCCCAAAGAAATAATATGCTTTCCCCTGTTTTTGTGTGCGTTTGCAATGCCATAAATGGCCAGATTGTCCGATTCTGAGCCACTGCCGGTAAAAATAATATTCTCAGGTAAAGCGTGAATTAACCCGGCAATGTTTTTTCTGGCTTCAGTTATTGCTTTTTGAGCGCTTCTGCCGATGTTGTACAGGGCCGAAGGATTACCAAATTCCTTTGTAAAATAAGGTTTCATGGAATTAAAAACACGCTCGTCCAATGGTGTCGTAGCCGCGTGGTCCAAATATATTTTTTTGATTTTTTTGGGTTTTGGCAACATAAAATTATAAATCGGAAAGTTTTGTCTTATCAAGAATATCACCGATTTTTTTATTCATTTTCGTCAGCTTGATTTTTAGGCTGCATTTTTTGGTATTTCCTTTGCATTTTGCCACTCCCTTGGTACAAAGACATGGTAAAATGGCACTGTCGCCTTCAATTGACTCAATAATCTTTTTTAACGAGATTCGTTTATCCGGAATATTTAAACAGTATCCGCCTGATACACCGGCTCCGGCCTTGATAATTCTAGCCTGACGAAGTTTTCTGGCAATTTTTTGGAGAAATAAAAAAGAAATATCGGTATCTCTGGAAATTTCACGCAGACTGATAAATCCGGCTTTTTGTTTGGCCAGATATTTCAGCATGTGAATCGCGTAATCGGTCTCCCTTCGCATTGTCATCATACAATTATATGGGTAGCGTTAAATTAATATTTGTTTTGTTTGAATCAATATTTTTTTCAGAAAAATCAACTGCGAACGGGATTGTTTCACCGGTCAGGTTTTTGTAAAACAATTGTCTGTTATCTCTGCCAAATTCGTACAATTGTTTTGTCACATTAACATCCTGTTCGCAATATTTTTTTATTTCATCAATTTTTCCTTCGCGGTACCATTTTATCGCCTGCAAACCGTCGGCGCTCTTTTGAATATTATCAAGTGTTGCTTCAGCCAAATCGGCCAGCTTAAGACGAATGCCCAAACTCTCCTTCACTATTTTCATCAGATCTAAATGAGGAATTTTTGTCAGATCGCCCAGATAATAGTTCATAAGAATGGGTAAATCAAAATGCTCGCTATTATACCCGATAATCCGGTCCGCCTTTTCCAGTATGGGCCACAACTTGCTCAATTCGTTTTCTGTGAAGCTTTCAAACTTATCCGTATCGTAACGGTAAATGGAAACGACCGAAATTTTAAATTTTTTCATGTCATTTTCCACTTCGGCAAAGGAATTTTGCGTTTCAATGTCAAACACTATTTCATTCTTCATAATTTGCTTGATAAATTCATACTAATATAATATGATATTGGCGTAATTTTGTCAAGACCGCAGAAATCAACCGATTTTTCCATCTTTTCAATAGTATTAAGGTCAGACTTTATTTTCGGGTGCTTTGCCACAAAAAGTGAACAGCAATCCTCATACGGACGGACCGAAATGCCGAACGTGCCCAAGCGCCTGGCGGTTTTAACTATATCCGATTTATTGGCACCTATTAAGGGTGTCAATTTAAGCATTTCCGTTGATTTATAAATAACATCCATGTTGTCCAGAGTTTGGGAGGCGACCTGGCCGAGCGAATCACCGGTGGCAAGAGCCAGTATTTTTTCTTTTTTTGCGATGATCTCGGACAGTTTAAACATCATCCTTCTGGAAACAATCATGCGGGAATCGGCCGGAATTTTCATCACGATTTCTTTCTGATATGAGGCAAAAGGAACAATAATCAATTTTATCTCGGGCTGATAACCCGAAAGATTTTTCGTCAAATCAATTATTTTTTCCGATACTTCTTCGGTTACGTCCGTTTGATTTTGAAAATGAACCAGCATTATCTCCCCTCCCCTTTTCATAATTTCATAGGCGGCGACAGGACTGTCTATACCGCCGGATAAAAGACATAAAACTCGTCCTGAAGTTCCCGTCGGCAAGCCACCGGCACCGTCGGAAAGATTGCCATAAATGATGGATTTTGACCGCCCGATATCCACGTGAAATACCAAATCCGGATTTTTCAGATTTACTTTTAATCCTGATTCATCAGCCATAATTTTCCCCAGTTTAATATTCAAATCTTCCGATGTGTGTTCGTAGCTTTTATCTGACCTTGAAGTAAGAATTCTGAAAGATTTATCATTTTTGCCGACAGGAATTTCCATTAGCGCTTCGGTAATTTTTTTTATGTCACGCCGGCAAACAAGAGCCGGGGCAAACTTGGCGATGCCTGGTGTAAGTGAAAGCCTTTCTAAATCGGTATGTTCAACATTTTCCAATAACAGCCCACCCTCTACACGACGCGCCCGGATGCCCTTAAAAAGCCGGCCGATATTATCTGCCAGCTTTTTTACAAACATTCCTTTGTTATTCCCTTTGAGAAATATTTCGTCAAAGTGTACAATTACGTCCATTTCAGTTTACATTAATTCTTTGACTATTGATTTTAATTGCACCAATTTCACTTCAGCCTCATTTCGCTTCTTTAACTCAACGGATTTTTTTTCAAGAGTTTTTCCTGATACAATAATTCTGTAAGGAAGACCGATTAAGTCCGCGTCTGATAATTTCTCTCCGGCTGATGCTTTGTCGCGGTCATCAAACAAAACTTCAACTCCTGATTTAAGCAATTGCTGATATATCTCATCGGCGCTTTCGCGGGTTGCGTCATCTTTTCCGATGCGCGCCAGATATACTTTGTATGGTGCGATTGCTTCCGGCCAGATAATACCTGTTTCATCGTGAAATACCTCCACTACCGCTCCCATAATTCTTGACGGTCCCATACCATAACACCCCATCGGAATTTCTTTTTCTTTTCCTTCTGCATCCGCGTATTTAAAATTAAACGCGCCTGAAAACTTATTTTTTAATTTAAAGATATTACCCACCTCAATACCGGTTTTTTCCACCAACTTTTCCGAACCGCACTCGGGGCATGATTTTTGGTCCCCGATAATTTCCTTATTTACGGCAATATTGCATTTTTCACATAAAAATATCGTATCTTCACCGGATTCGGCTAGAGTTTGGTATTCGTGTGAATATTTGCTGAACGCCCCGCCTGACGCGTAGGTTAAGACTGTTTTTCCGCCCCCAAGCCCCAGTCGTTCAAAAATTCTGAAATATGCTTCCTTCACCACTTCGTAATAGTTATCCAGGTCCTGTTCGTCGGGATGGAATGAATACAAATCTTTCATATTGAATTCCCTTCCCCGCAGAAGTCCGGATTTTGCCCGTGGTTCATTTCTGAACTTGTTCTGTATCTGATACACGGCGACCGGCAAATCCTGATAAGAAAAAACAAATTTTTGCGCCAAAGGAGTAACCACCTCTTCATGCGTCGGGTTAAGCACAAGCTTTGTACCACCTTGTCCCTCAAATTTAAATAAAATATCCATCTTCGAACGTCCTGTCATCTCATAACTTTCTTCCTGCGTCATGGCAGGCATTAAAATCTCATTTGCCCCGATGGCATTCATTTCTTCACGTATAATATTCTGAATTTTTCCCAGAACACGAAGACCAAGCGGTAGATAATTGTACACGCCGGCGATTTGCTTGGAAATAAAACCTCCGCGAACCAGTAATTTAGCGTTTATGCTTTCTTCGTCTGCGGAAATTGATTTTGATGTTTTACCGAATAATTGTGATACGCGCATAATAATTCTATTCTTCTTTTAACAGTTTTCGTTTTAAAATTGTCTTATAAATATCTCTGCGCCATATCATACCGACTAGTTTTCCATTTTCAACTACCGGCAGACGACTGACATGTTTTGCCAGCATCAACGCTCCGGCGCGAAGAACTGGATCATCAGGATGAACATAAACAAAATCACGGCTCATAAATACCTCAACTTTGTGATCCTTTATTTCATCAATCTTATTCTCCCTCTCTTCATAATCAACATACAACTCAGGATTATTGTAATAGCTTGTGTAATAGGGAAAAAGCACCCGAAAAAGGTCTTTTTCAGAAACAATGCCGACAATTCTGTCATTATCCACTATCGGCCCCCCGCTGATGTTATTTTCATCTAAAATTTTAAAAACTTGCTCATAGGTTGAGCCGCTCGGAATAGCAATGTATTCTTTGTCCATTAATTCTTTGACTTTCATATATTTTGGTTAATATTTATATTTCAATAATAACGCAAAAATAATTTTTTTACAATAGGATTAGCCAAAATAACAGAGCCACAACTATTCTGTATATTCCAAATGCCACAAAAGAGTGATTCTGAACATATTTTATTAGCCATTTAACTACAAACCATGCGACAATAAATGCTGTTACAAAACCAATTGCCAACAATAACCATTCTTGTCCGGCAAATGACGCGCCCGTTTTAAAAAGGTCTAAAAAAGTTGCCGCCAGCATGGTTGGAATTGCCAATAAAAAAGAAAATTCTACGATAGCCTTTCGCTTGATTCCCATGGACAAACCGCCGATTATTGTAGCCGCCGCGCGCGAAACACCCGGTATCATGGCGAAGCATTGGAAAAAACCGATAATAAGCGCCTGCTTGGAAGTGATTTGTTCAACTTCTTGAATGGTGGCCACTTTTTCTTTATGAAAATATTCAAAAATTATTAACAATATGCCGCCAACCAGCAAAGACCATAGTACAATTTGAGAGTTATTGAGAAGGTATGCTTTTATGAATTTATAGGCGAATAAGCCGATTACCGCTGCAGGCAGGAATGCGATAAAGACTGTTTTAAAAAGAATTTTTTGAGCAAAAACTCTTTTAAAATAAAATAAAATTACGGCGCAAATGGCGCCAAGTTGTATCCCAATTTCAAAACTAGATAAAAACGCCGTTTTGGCAATTTTTAGAAGGTCGGAAACAAGAATAAGGTGGCCGGTTGATGAAATAGGTAAAAATTCCGTAATTCCTTCAACAATTCCCAAAATTAGGGCATGAAATATCGTCATATGTGGATAATTATATCATAACACTAAAAAATATGCACAGATATTTATGTTTTTTGCTATACCTTGCAAAATATATATGTTATAATATCACAAGTGATTACTAATAATTTTTATGCAAAAAAGGAAAATTAGCTATTTTGTTATAGCAATATTTTGTTTATTTTTCATTGCCTTACCCGTAATGGCAGGTTCACCAAGCGGAAATGATTGGTTCCAATTGTTGGCCTCTCCTTACACGGGCGCTGATAATACGGGTGATGGAGGGTCTGGTTCGGGAGATGACCTCAATTATTACTATGTCGGTCAAACTTGGACGCAGGCAATACAAATTCGATCAGACAACACTGACGCGGCAAATATTTGGCTGGAACATGACGCTCTCTATACTACTTCCTCAAATCTTCTCACCGGTACATATTTTCCCAACTGGTCAGGCCAAACTGTTAGCGTGATTTCCGGCACGAATTTCAGAATCAAATCAACGGGATATCGTACAAGTGGGGTGTCTTCAGGCCTTGGTAATTTCGGTTCAGTACAATTTACCGCAATTCGTCCTGCTACTGCAAATTATGGCACAAGTTCTCCTGCGGTCATAAATATCAACATCGGCACTGTAGGAAATACTACTGAATCAAACATATCGTATCTTGGAACTGATATTTTAGACGACGCAGAAGATTTTAGTTTTCAAGTATGGGCTGACACGAAAAAGCCCTATGCTTTGAATCCGTCTCCCGGAAATGGCACATCCGGTATAGATGTGGACGCGCTTTACACATTTGACCTGCGCGATTCAAAAAATGGCGAGGGCGACAACTCCGGCGTTGGCACTGGCGTAGATACAGCCACACCACCGGGAATAATCACTTTTGACGACGGTGGCGGAGCAGTAAGTTACACCTCTTTTGATTCTTACAGCTGTTCCGGTATCTGGGGAACAAATTTATGCAATGTATCAATAAACCCAACCAGTCCGTCCGGAATAGCCGGAGATTCAAGAAATTGGGAATATAATACTTCATACACTATAAATATTGGCGGTTTT
The DNA here is from genome assembly GCA_963802255.1 of Candidatus Magasanikiibacteriota bacterium. Lineage (GTDB taxonomy): Bacteria > Patescibacteriota > Patescibacteriia > Magasanikbacterales > GWA2-37-8 > JAPLWQ01. The sequence continues at coordinate 513,064 of CAWDHY010000001.1, forward strand.
CAAGATTACGCTTCTACAAATCAAGACCAGTTAGGCGACGCGAATGGTCCGAATACAGCGGACACAAAAACCTGGACATTTATCACAGAAGCGGATACTGTCGCTCCTCGCGTTCAATCAGAAACACCGGCCAGGGGCTCATCGGGTAATAGCGTTTCCACAAATGTTACAGTTGAAATAGTTGATAAAAAAACATATCCTGGGAATATTTCCGGCACTGGCGTCGCGCCAAGCACATGCCGGATAAGAATATCATCCCCATCTTTTTCTGCCACTGTTTACCAGCAAGGTTCAGGCGGTGTTACGGTAACGCCAATTGATTATGGTTATAGTTTTGTCATCAATCCGGCCAGCGATTTTGCCCAAAATGAAACCGTCTCTGTTAGTGTATATGATTGTCAGGATCTGGCATCAAATACTATGGTTACAGACAATTACACTTTTTCAACCGCTGATTCTGATAGGCCTTATGTTGACACTTTGAATCCGGCTAACGACGCGACTATTTCAGAAACAGACAATATTTCATTTCATATTAAAGACGATGGCACAGGAGTTGATATAACCAAGACCGTCGTCTATCTAAACGGCATTTATTATACCAACAGCGGTGGAGCCGGACAGGTTACGGTTAATGATACGAGAATAACCTTTGCATCCAGTTTAAATTTTAATGGCGGTAATTATGGAGGCGATACGACCGCTCGTACCGGCTCGGCAAACGATTACGCCATTACTATTGATCCGCAAGCCAATTTTGCTACCGGCGAGGCGGTGCCGATTATAATATATTCCGAAGATACCACGGGTAATCTTATGGAGAGATTTGTCTATGCCGTTGCCACAACCGGTGGAAGTTGTCCTTCAGGCTCAACATACTGCGGGGCAAATACTTCCTGGGATGCGGGATTGCTTCAATGCACCGGAACTGGCGGAGGAGGTGGGAGCTGTGGTGGAACAGGCGGAGGAACGACTCCCCTGTCTATCAACCCGTTAAATGTTACTGCCACGCAAGTTGACGAAGATACAGTGCTCGTCGTTTGGTACACGAGCAAACCGGCAAGCGGAAGAGTGATTTATGGGTTAAACTCCCCCGCTGAATATGGAACTTCGCCAAATTATAATTATCCTTATTCAACAGCGGAAAACAGCGAAGAGACCATCTATCATTCAATGATGGTAAACGGGTTGTCACCGGGCCAAATTTATTATTTCAGACCGGTCAGTAAAAGCGGGAGTGAAGAATTGAGGGGTCCGGAAGTGCAAATGGCGGTTCGTTTTGGAACTGAGCAGATTACGGTTCCTTGTGAAGAAAAGACAATCACCTGTCCGACTTGCCCTGTCTGCCAGAAAACAACAGTTCCGACAACTCGCCCGCCAGCGACAACGCCCGTGACACCGGTACAGCCACCGTCAGTGATTTCACCGCCAGTGGTTGATACAATTACTAAATCACTTATTAAAATATTGAATATTCAAATTCAGGGTGCCGAACAAACAGAAACCGATAAAATTTGGATAAATGGAAGCAGTATTCCTTCAATTAAAATAAAGATGATTATATATTAGTATGAGTCAAACAGAAAATACATCTCAACCTCAAGAATATCAACTTCAAAGCGACCCGGAAGGAAATTGGCTGATTAAAATTGATAATAATTTATCCGCCGGAGCACATGTTGTTTCTGTTGAAGATGAAAATGGAAACACCGACCAGGCGATGATGTATGTGGTAAAAGAAGCCGGCACAGTGCAAAAAGAAGTATCGGTAATAGATAGAGTTACGGAAACTGTTCCCGGATTTTTTTGGTGGATATTGTGGCTCTTGGTTCTTGCTATCGCTCTATTATCCGCATATCTTTTGCGCGTTTCCAGGAAGGCGGACAATTTGGAAAATATCATGCCTCAGGAAACGAAACACAATTATGCGATAAAAGCGCTTATTCTCACGATTTTGGCCTTTATCTGTGTCCTGATTACGGGCATATACATCAACCGTCAGACAAATTTCCTTTCTCGTTTTATGTCAAAAAATCAGGAACCGGTGGTGATTAATGAATTATCAGGTCAGATAGTCGCTCCATTTACCGGCATCGGTGTCGGCGGGGTTGATGTATCAAGCGGAGAAACATCCATAAGGACTTCCGGCTCGGGCTCGTTTATCTTCAGCAATGTCGCTCAGGAAACAGGCGTTAAAATTACATATTCTTCATTATTGCGTCCGATTGTCTTTATCCCTTCGGTCGGTCAGGATAAACAGCATTTGAATATATATTTTGACGCTGAGATGTATAACATCCTCTTTAGAGTGATGGACGCCGAGGCGCGCGGACAGATTAGAGATGTTTATACCAAATATGCTTCAAAACAAATCAAGGAATTAAATAACGAAAATCTTTTCACCACAAACTACAATACCGCTCTGACACCGGAAAATGTTAACGATCAGGAGCTTGTGGTTGTGAAGAATGAAATTGTGGATAACTACTCGGTGGATAGGTATGATATTGATTTTTCTAAGGTTGTACTGATAACTGTAAATATTCACGGTAAAAACGAGGTCTACGCGCTCGCGCTTGAGGACAATGAATGGAAGCTGGTGAAATAATAAAAAATCAAAATAAAAAACGGCCACATGTGGCCGTTTTTTTAATAATATAAAAATTTATTACCTATCACCTTCTACATCAAGATTCTTCATGAGCAAACTCAAATCAACTGAATTAACAACAGTATCCTGATTCAAATTTTCTCTAACATCATTACCAGTCGCGTCATCTTGATCTAGGTGACGCAATAAGAGGGATAAATCTACTGAATTAACCACATCATCGCCTAAAGTAGTGGTAGAATTGCCTATATCATTAATATCGCCGGCTAACAGGCGTATGGGACCAAATGATGATGAATTATCCGCCTGGGTAAAATTTAGTGTGTTTGTCGCGTTATCAACCAGCGTTATATCATTTAATTTTCGTGATAAATGCTGCCAGCCCTTAATACAGACATCGTATGTACCGGATGCGACATTAAAAGGAATTAATGTCAGATATTCACCGGCAACCGTGGTTGTGGCCAGCTCATCCATTGAATCAAGTATCACATCATCCCCGTCCGTAGCAGTACGGACTGTAATATAAAAATTTGTTTCCCAATTAGTGCTGGACGCACCGGATCGCCCTTCCGGAATTGCCCATTGGACTACTGCCGAAGTGGAACTGTCTACATAAAGATAAACATCATATTCAGCGGCAATAACATTAGCCGTTCCGGCTATAAGGAGCAGTGTTAAAGCGATAATAAGTGATTTATTGCTTCCGATTCCCATATTAGTTGACGTAAGCAGTGATGATAAAATGACCATGATAAACACCTGACGGTTGATTATAGTCAGGATTTACTTCGGCTTTCAAATTAATCGTAGTAGTAACAAAACTTACATTAGCGGCACTGGATCGGCTTAATGTTAAAGCTGAAGTGGTAAATTTATCCCAGCATTTTCCGGGTGTATCAACACCACCCGAATAATTACAGGTGTCAGAACCATTATCCAGGAAACGTTGGATTATATCATCTCCTTCGGGGGAAAAACCAAAACCAGCGCTAGTCGTGGTGAAGGCCCAGTCAAAGTCCGGGTCCGAGCCAACGGAGGAATAATCCGGAAAAGTAGTAGATGCATCAATCTGGAGAGAGGGCGAAGTTGATGCAGTAATTTGTAATGAATAGCCGGTTGTGTTATCTGTTAAAACAGCTAAATTTACAGAGCCCGTAGCAGTACCACCTGTCATCCCGGGAATATTCATTAAAATTGTTGAAGTTGTATCAATAGAAAGTGTGATTTGTGCCTCCTGATCCATTTGCTGATAACCGGCACTTAAACTGAATATATCGCTGTATGACCAACCGGTTGCTATTTCTCCCAGAGTATCCTCTTCAATAAAACTATCGCTTGTTCCTAATCCACCGCCAAAATTAACAGAGTCCCTTTCAATTTTCCAGCTATCACTCTCCATTACAGACCCAAAAACCGGCGTTACAAAAACGCCGGTTAGAAGTATCATTGCTACAACAAAACAAATTTTTATAGGTCTATTATACCGCATCATAACACTATGATTGCGGCGGCGTATCATTAGTTGATGTATTATTCTTTTTTTTGCCGCCTTTATATTCAAAGTTTTTCTTAAACCATTTTCTGATACCTCTGATAATTACTAACAATAGGAATAATCCGCCAAGAATTATGGCAATTACTTTCCAAGGTAGCACCCAAAAGGCAACAGTTTTTGTATCAATTTGGTTTCCATATCCGCGATTTAAAGATATTTTGGCTTTATATCGCCCTATTGTTAATTCCCGGTCCCATGTTTTTGTCTCTGACTCTTTCAGAGTTAGGCATTACATAATATGGGTCAATTGAAATCTGTTCAACCATCATGCCATAGAGATTTGTTATTTCAACAACTCCATAAGGGGTATTATATACATTTCCACTATTTTCGTATGACCAATTAAAATTAACCGGAGCACTCCTATACCACCTATTATCGGACTTAAAAGATTTTAAGACACCTTCTTCTTTTACATCGCCCGGAATGCGGATAAAAAATAAGTTAGCAATACGGGTTTCATAACTGACGCCACCCCTTACTTCTTCTTCCTTAAGGCGTTCTTCTTCAAGCGGGTCCATTGACTCATAGGAAAACATTATAGCGCCATAAAGACCGCCCGGCTGGGCATCCATCGGAATAGAAATAACGACCGGTATATTTGCTCTATCGCCTGGTTGAAGTACGATTTCATAAGTATCTAAAGTGATATAATCCTTTAATGAATACGGACCTTTTTCATCGCCTAAAAATTTAATAAGCTCACCCAGTTTATCAGGTGATGTAAAATCTTCAACCTTGAGAATAAACCTCATTTGTTGTTGAAAACGATTAGTAATCGTAACATTCTTAACTGATGTTTCGCCTGGTTTAATTACCATCTCGGTTTTTCCCGGACTCACCACAAAATCATCTTTAATGGGAGTATCCTTAATCTGATCTATTGTGTAAATTCGTTCAATCGTCGTAGCTTTCGCTACCGGAATTATTGAAGGAAGCGCAAACACACATACAGTGATAAATAATCCTAATATTCTTTTACTCTTACTCATATTGATTGAATATTATATAAATAATTTATTTAATTACCCAGATGCCCCAATTTTGGGGCATCCGGATAGTAAATAAATATACTATTTCATTGCTGCTGTTAATGTGACATGAGCCGTATAAGGCCCGGATGGTTGGTCGCCATCAGCAGCCACTACAGCTTGGTAATACATGGTCGTTGACGTCCCTCCCCCTGGGCCAGGAATAGTAGCGTTATGATCTGATCCCTCGTTAACCAAAGCATCAGATGTTGTTAACGGGAAATAGTAAGAACTATTGGTAGTGGCACCAAAGCAAGCACCTGACGCACAAGCCCATGCTCCCGCACTGATATTCGCGAAAGAATGCCCTGCCGCGATACCAGTTCCTTGCATTGCAGTATCATTTCCTGCTTTTGCGTTTAATGTCCAACCAGTACTATTGTTTGTATATACGGTACAAGCTCTATTGCCTGTAGCTGTTCCGCCGGTCATACCTAAGATGTTCGGCGTCATATAAAGGGTTGATGTTGTGCAATCCAAAGCAATTTCACCATCAACACCTAACGTTACATCATATTCGCAACTTGGTGGATAACCAACGGATGACGTTGAATACGGTCCGTAGTCATAAGCTTTAGATGTCGCACCCTCAAGTAACATAAATCCATTGAATGCAACAATCGCAAATCCTACAACGATTCCTAAAATTTTCTTCATATATAATTTATAATTTATTCGTTAAGCTGGCGTTAATTAACTGTCGACGGTTTAACTATGCCAGCACTTATTTTTTGGCCTCGACCTTTATATGTGACCATATTTTATATGCTTATATTATAGCATTTTTTGACGTTTTATATAAGATTTTATCAAGAGCCTACATGTGGATAACTAAACATAATATTTATTCAAAAATAACTCCCCCTTGATTTAATAAAACAAATGTGTTATTATAATATCCAGTTAAAAAATTCAAGCAAAACTCATTATGAATAGCGCGCTTAAATCCCGCATAAAACATGCCCGAAAAAACACAAAAATGGGTAAAAAACTGCGGTCACAAACCAAAAAATTGAGAGAAAAACGCAAAGTCAACTATTAAAAAATACCCTGTAAATACAGGGTATTTTTATTATTTTTGCCTTATTCAACCTCAATTTTTGCCGTATTTATCCCGTCGCACATAATATAATTGGTACCCGCCGTTTTTGCTGTGGCGATTACGAAACCATAGGCGCCGATATGATATGACGCTGTACCGACTTTTATGGTATGGGCTTTTCCATCCCGGTTGTCCAACATAAACGAACTTCCCTTTTTAATTATCATTGTCCCTGGAGTTGCTCGTCCGTTAATAAATTGAAAACGGTATCCTGAAGCGCTGTAAATCTTTAATGCGTTTGTGTATGAGAGCGTAGCTGCTCCCGGCGCCTTTACAGCGGGTTGGGTAGTCGTTTTGGTGGTCTTTGTCGTTGTCGCAACTGTCGAGGTTGTTGATGTCGCCATGTCTTCTGTTGTGGAAGTTGTGTCTGATGTTTCTTCCCCCATTTGCTCAGTCTGTGTGTTATCATTTGATGCGGGCGCGTTTTTTCTTGATGTGAAGGCAAATACACCTAGTACTAACACTGCCACAGCTATAGCAACAATCGCAATGATTTTATTTTTTTCCATAATTATAGGCTATTTAAAGTGATACTTGAATTTCGTTTGAATATACCCCGCATTTACCTCCGAGATATTCACAAACTCTTACATAGTATAGCCCATCACCATCAAAAGCGTCAATTGTGGCAGAGGTTGCGTTCGGGTCAGTCAAGTACTGATATTTATCACCATCACGGCAGGGATATGTCGGGTGGGTATTTTTAGAATAGACCACTTTAAAGCCCTGGTCTGAATATCCACTCACCCGCCATAATACTTGACCACTGCCCAGAGATGAAACGCTGATTGAGCTTACCGCGTCACTTTTTTCTGTGACTGCCTCTTTTTCCGCAGTAGGCGCTGTAACTTTGATATTATTGCTATATACGCCACATTTACCGCCTAAATACTGGCATACGCGGAAATAATAGGTTTTACCATCGGTTATAGCCCATTTGTACGATCTGACACCGCTTTCGGACAGATAAATATAGTCATTACCCGGATAAACTGGATTTATTGAGGTGCTTTTAACGAGTTTAAAGCCATTCGGTGAACTGACATTTTTTACCGACCAGCTCAAACTTACCCCACCGGCAACCGCTTTGGCTGATAATGTGATACCACTCGCCACTGTTTCAACCGGTTTTTCAGTGGATACAGGTTTTTCTTCTTCTGCTATTTTTTCTGTGGATGTTTCAGCAGTGTCTTCTGTAGCTGAAATTTCTTCTGTCATTTTTGCGTCTTCAGCTTCGTTCCATTTAACAAACGCATCCTTGTCAGCAGTGGCAATCTTTACAAATACTTTTTCAGCCTTCTTGTTATCGGAGTTAAGCACATAATATTTATTGCCCTGTTCAACAAGTATTTCTCCCTCCCCTACTCCGATAATTTTTACTTTGTTTTCATAAACTTCAACGCCTTTAATTTTTTCCTCGTTGATTGTCTTGTAAGCAGTGCCAACCGACTGATAGGTAGCGCCTGCAGACGCCACTTCAAAAATACGTTCTGATTTAACAACGCGGGTATATGCCTGGCCTTTATTATTTGTAATCACAAAATGATCCGGGTCCAAACTGGTGAGCGTGACGGACGAGTTGCTATTCAAGCGGATAGCACTGCCGTCGTCCAGATTGATAATTGCCTTGCCCGCCCCGATTATTTCCACTGAATCGCCTTCTTTTAGACTGGTATCAGCGCTTGCGCGAGTCCACGCTCCATCGCCAGACTTGTATTCTACCGAGCCTTCAACAAATATGATTTGTGCGCCTACGGTTGTCGCCATCTGGTTTTCAGTCGGTGCCTGCACTTTTTCCGGCCTGGTATAGTAATAAAATACGCCCAGAACAGCCGCCAGAAATACAAAAAATATTATCCGGCCGGTTGTCCCGTTTGTTTGTGTTTTGTCCATACGGGTTAAATTAATAAATTATTCACTATTTTAGGATATCATAAATTTTAGCGATGTCCAAGCATATCTTGACTGCCGGGAGATTTTGTACTATGATATTTACGATTCTTTCACAATTTATTCCGGGGTAGCGCAGCGGTAGCGCAGTTGACTGTGGGCACGTTCTCGCCCCATAATAATTTTTTTATGGGAAGGGAAAAAAGGAGATATGCTGATCGTGCCGCCTATATGATAAAAGCGGTTGATAAAAGACGGAAACTAATCCGAAAAATGTCAGTCGAATATATGGGTGGTCGCTGTGCAATTTGTGGCTATAATAAATGTAATTATGCGCTTGAATTCCATCATAAGAATTCTGACGCGAAAGATTTCGGCATTTCAGCTAAAGGATATACCAGGAGCTGGGAGAAAGTTAAAGCCGAGCTTGATAAGTGCGTTTTATTGTGCGCAAATTGCCACAGAGAAATACACGAAGGCATGACGCAGCTTCCTTGAGTAATCAAGGTCGTAAACGAGGTGAATTGTCCCGATAAGCAATCGGGATCTCGCAAATATATAATTTTAGTGAAGCGGGACTGGGAGCCTAAACTGTGAAAACAGTATGGTAATCAGCAGCCGAGCCCGCAAAGGCGGGAAGGTTCAGAGACTATCCTTTTACAGGAGTACATCAATTTTTTTGATGGAAGCGCCTCGCTCCTTCGATTTATATGCGAAGGATGATGATATAGTCCACCCTATTTGGAAACAGATAGACAAGTGTAATCAATTGGTCGTGGGTTCGAATCCCACCCCCGGAGCGAAAGAGAAAAAATCCCGATAGGGATTTTTTTATTGAACGACGGGGAGCAACCAAATAGTTTTGGTTGCGTGTGGGGTGAGAACGCCGGAGCGATGTTTGGCGAGCTTGCTGGCGAGACAAACCGCGAGGCGGTGGCCAGACAAAATTTTCGGAAGAAAATTTTAGTCGAAGCCGAATCCCACCCCCGGTGCAAAATTAAAACAAGGCCTGAACGGCCTTGTTTTAATTTGATAATTAATTTACTCGTTTATCCCCACAAACGGTGTCGCTTCACCCCAATAAGTCGGCACTTTTCCATCCCACTTTTCTATCCAGCGTAATTCCACGACCTTCGGGTTTAAAATAAGGGCCTGAGCTTCAGTTTTGATAGCTTTTGCCTTTCCTTCTGCTTCTATCACTTTTTGGTCCGCTTCAATCCGGATTCTCTCCAAATCCCGCTCTGCCTTGAGTTTAAGTTGTTCAGCCGTTACCTTGGCTTCAATCGCTTCATTAAACGATTTGGAAAAATCAAAAGCTGTAATATTTATTTCGTCTACGACAATATGATTTTTTATCAATCTCTCCGCTAAATTAATTTTAATCTGGTCTTTAACATCTTCACGCCTGATTATCAGCTCCTCAGCCGTAAATTTTGCCGTGACCGCTTTAACCGCCTCCTGGATTGATGGCGCGATTATGCGTGAGTTATAATCTTTCCCCACATCCCGCCAAATAACATTCACATTAGCCGGCGACAGATGGTAATTTATAGCAATTTTTGATGTGACTATCTGCAAATCTTTGGAAGACGCGCTTGCAGGCACTTCATCTTTTTGCATTTTAACATCCATTTTTACTACCCTTTGTATTAAAGGAATTTTAAAATAAAGACCTTCACCAAATACCTTGTCCTTAACAGCTCCAAATTGTAACAGCACTCCTCTTTCACCCGCTCCCACAGTTCCTACTGAACCAAATATTAACGATGCGACAACAACCACAAGCGCTGAAAGCAATATGCTTTTTTTTATTTTCTTAATATTTTCTATCTGCTGTGGATCAAATACATTGTTCATATTTCGCGATTATATTAAATTAACGGCTCCTTAATGTCTTAATAATTTTTTTCAACTCAACCATTTTAATTTCTCTCCCGACCATAAGCTTAGTCAATGTTTCCAATTCCTTAATTTTAGTGAGTAATTTTTTCGTCCGCTCGCCAACCTTCGCTTCAAGTCCTTTCATATAATCGGCCATTTTTTCATCCAGCTTTCTTCTTGTTGTTATATCCTCCATAGCCAGGACAATCAATTGTAATGAGTCAATTCGTTTAGCATTAATTAAAATGAATTTTTCTCCGATTTTTTGAAATTTATGCCTAACTTCGTAGTTTGTGACAATTTTGTTTTTTGGCAGTATTTCCTCGAGCAGTTTTTTTAGAACTTCAATATTCCACTGTCCATTACCTAAATCATAAAAAAACTTGTTAACCGTATCTTTTGGTTTAACGCGAAAATAATCATAAAAAATAGGATTAGCCGTGATAATGCGTAAATCGCAATCTAAAATTATAAAAGGTTCTCGGGCCACATCAACAAGCATTTTCATGTAATGTACCGCATTTTTACGCAAATCTTGATTTATTTTTGATTTTATTTTGTTTACAGCCATATTAAACAAAAATACTTAATAAATACTTTTTTTATTGTACCATTTACTAACGATAAGCTCAAACTGCTTATATAAAAAGGTAAATTTGTTAATCAATCTCCTGCGACAATAATATCCTAGCCTTTTCCTGCCAAATCAACTCTCCCCTATTTTCCATTTCAAGAAGGTAGTCCGCGATAATTGCTTCCCGTTCTTGTTTTTCGGGCAATAATTTTATGTAAGCGAGTAATAAATCGTATTGTGCCACCAGCCGTTTATCGTTATCTTCAATTTGAAGCCATAAATTGTTCTGATAAGCCCAAGATATAAATTCCGGGTTCTCAATATTTTCTTCAATCACGCCCAACAATTTTGCCTGTACTGTCTCTTCTTCTACTCCGGAATAATCATTTTTATTGAGCAAATGTTTTATCGGCCCCAAAGTTATGTCAAGGTATTCTTCTATTCGTTCCGGTTCATAAGGGATATCCTGAACAGGATACAGAGGGCGCATGGTCAAATGAATTTTTTCCGGATGATTGGCCACATCCATAGCGGATACCGCTTCAATCAATTTTTGAGCTTGATTAAAAGACAAATCGGTTTTGATCGTTTTGTAGACAATATATTGTAAAGCAGTATCCAATTTTGATATTTCCGTCGGGATAAACTGAACCATCATTTGTTTGATGAAGGTGGAATGATTATGAGCGCGCTGAGGCTCGCCGATGGCATAACCCTGGCGTTGTCTTAGCCACTGAAGAGTTTCAGTGGTTGGCAGATTCAAGTTGCGCAGAATTCCAAGCACTTCGGAAAAACCGACAACTGCTAAATAATCGGCTTTAACCCCGAGAATTTTTTCAATCTGCTTTATGCCATATTCCAAACCGCCCAGACCGCAGGCATTTGATACATAATAATCGGAAGATGTTGAGCCTTTTCCGGGTGGCAGAGGTGAATATGTACCGCGAGGCACGGCTGTAATCGTGACGTTGTCGGAATTCTTATCTATTGTGACAAGTTGGATCGCATCACAATGTCCGTTCTCCTGACCGATGCGTGAATCAAGACCGATAAAAAGCAACCGCACCATATTATCTTCGCCAAAAATATCTTCAATTCCCTCTTCAGAACTATTTACACGGCGGGAATCAATAATACTATCAATCGCCTGATTTCTAGCTTTTTCAACCGCACGTTCTGCCGCTACGGCTCGCAACCAAAATACTCCCCTGATTAACAACCAGATAGACAACCCTGAAATTAGGATAATTAAAAAAATGGTAATTTTCCTTTTTATTTTCATAAAATTCATTTTACTCCTCCTGCCAAAAAAGGCAATATATACGGCGTTTATTTACTAAAATATCGTACTCATCCGATATTGTGCACAAATCAATATATATTGACTTTTTAGTATATTTATGCTACACTAATATTCACAAAAATATCCCAGGTAGGAACATAGTCGAATTTTACCCGTGATCAATTTTTGTAAATTATTCACAATGTTTCTATCTACCTATGACAGGTACTATCAAGACTCTGATTGCAGATAAGAACTTTGGCTTTATCACCCCTGAAGATGGCTCAAAAGATTTATTCTTTCACGCCACTTCTTTAAACGGTATTGATTTTACCGCTTTAAAGCAGGGTGATGCAGTCACTTTCGAAGTCGAGCAGTCGGAAAAAGGTCCGAGAGCAGTCAATGTCGCTCGCGCCTAATACCTCTTAAAAAAAGCCCTCCTGAAAATGGAGGGTTTTTTAATATATAAAATTTTTAAAATTCGGTCAGTTTATCGTCTTCATCCGGACGCTTTACACCGTGAAAAACAGCATCAATAATATTTTGCACGCCAAATTGCCGGCCATCCAAAAAACCTGACATAGCCGCTTCCGCAAGCCAGCCTGATTCAACCCAGTCAAAAAGCCATTCATTGGTATAGCGCGGATTATCCTGGAATATTCCGGCTCCGATCGTCTTTAACCATGTTTTATTAAACACTTCCTGTGAACCGATCGGAGGGGCAGTGACGATCGGCAGGCCCAAGGCGCTATAAAACACCAATTCGCTCGGTTTAGTCCAAAGAACATCGGTTTCACGCAGGCATTCATTAAACCGCCTGAAATAATCTTCTTTGTGAATATCAAATAAAATATGCAAGTTTCGCTCATACGCTTTGCTGAGCCCTGTTTTTTTTATTCTCTCGTGAAAATAACGATAGACATCATTTCTCGTGCCGGCAACCAGATTAAAATTAATTTCATTATTTAATATTTTCTTTTTTAAACTGATTAATATATCATCTGCTAATACCTTTTGTGCGCCGGCGCCTCCGACTGCGAATGTTACGGTTAATGGATGATTATGTTTTGCCTCAATCTTTATATCCTTCAAAAAATGTCTAATCGTTTCCGCATATTTTTTTCTATAACGTTTTTCCGGGTCAAGATTTATCAGTCTTTCCGCAACATCAGATTTTAATTTTCCTAAATTTGCGCCACCCAAGTTTTCTTCCGGTAAGGGAAACCCAGTCAGAAATATGTTTCCTTCCTTTACGCCATATGATTTTAGCCTTTCAACCACCCGCCGGCACGGTGCTAAATATTTAATGCGACTATGAGCCGGATTTAGAGCCACCCATGTGCGGCTGATATCCGAGTCGCAGATAATGGTGTAAATTTCATTTTTAAAACCATGCTCTTCAGCAAAAAAAGCAACCGTAAAAAAAGAAGTGATTAGAGGGACATCTTCCTGATTCAGATAATCAATCAAATCCTTCCCCCATCCGCCCCTTATCCAGTTGTACATCTCTCTAATTTGAAGCGTGGGCTTGGATAAATCACGTCGGGGATAAAACTGCGGTATCGCCTGAAGTTTGTCATATTGATTGAAAAGCCAGTTTCCAACAACCGGTATATTAGTCAATCGTGAAACGAATTCATAAAAAGACCGCGTTCTTTTCCATATTTTAAGATCGTGGCTTGGGATACCCCGGTAATTATTAGCATTGATGACTTGGCCCGTCGGCGACAAATGCCGAAGAGGATGAGCGGCGCGCTGATGGCCATAACCCATATCCACAGCTACAATCCATGCTTTGTAATCCATATTACTTCCTCCTTAATAATTTATTTTTCGCGAAAATAAAACCCATTTTTTTATCAAATTTTGACGGAAAAACCTGAACGCCAAAATGATTTTCCCGTAATATTTGCTCTAAAACTTTATGATTTTTTGAGCCGAAATTATGATATTCAAAAATAAAAAAATTGATTATCAAAAAATCTTTGGCGGATAAATTTGAAATGACATCATATTCTCCGCCTTCAATATCCATCTTTACCAAATCAATACATTTCAGTTTATATTTTTTTGCTAAATCCGGCAGAGCGCAGGTATTCACCTTAACTGCTTTTTCGCTAGTGAGAAACCCCGCGTTTTTTAAGGAATGATTCTGACTGTCATCTGAAATTAGCAGCTCAGCATCCCCACTTTCTCCCGTTAATGCCGCAGATAATGGCTCTACATTTTTGACATTATTTAATCTGAAATTCTCGAGCATAAAAGCATAATTCCTTTCCTCTGGTTCAAGCGCCAAAATTTTGACTTTTGAATTTAGAATTCTGCAATAAATTGTAAAATAGCCCGCGTGCGCACCAGCGTCTATAATTGCTGTTTTGGCATTGATAATTACGTCTTCCGCGCTCCTATATTCTCTATATTTGAATATTTCTCCTGCGACACTATCATCCACATCATCACGCAATTGAAGTTCAATTTGTTTGCCTGATAATTTTACTCTTCTAGTTTTCATATGGTTAATTATACATCAAATATCAACGAAAAACAAAAAAGCCACGCCAATAGCGTGCTATATTTCACTCGTTCCGGGGCTTGGAATCGAACCAAGATAGACAGCTTCAAAGGCTGTTGTCCTACCTTTAGACGACCCCGGAAATTAAACCTTTAACTGTCGTCTCATTGCCAAGAAGCTTGACGCAATAGTCAATATGAGTACAGCTAAAGCCTGAATACCAAACAGGTAGAAGATATGCGAATTATAGTAATTTGTCAAGCTGAAACTATTGGGAAAAACGATCTGAACATAAGGATCAATCCAGCGCAAGGCCATATATATGAGACCGCCGGTCAGACCCACGCTAAGAATTGTATAAATAACTGATTCAATGACATACGGCCCTTTAATGAACCAGCTGGAAGCCCCAACCAGGCGTTTGATGCTGATTTCAATCCGGTGCGTATAAATCGCCACCCTTACCGTATTAAAAATAATCAAAAATGAAATTACGGCAAAAAGCACAGACAGGCCAAAACCAAGACGCTCAATCCGGTTAGTTATATTTTGAATCTTTTCAATCCCCTCTTCATGACCTTCAAAACTTTTTGTTTCAATTAAGTTTTCATATTCCGGCACATCAAGCGCCGACAAAACTTTTTTATAATCTTCAGGTTCCCGGGTTTTAATAATTAGGGTCGGGCCAAAAGGATTTTCGCCCAATTCTGTTAATCCAGCCAATACATCCTCACTGAGTTTATGACGCTCTTCAAAAGACTTCAAAACATCTTCGCGGGTCATCAATTGGGCATCTATCACTTCGGGAAATTGCGCTAAATATTTTTGAACATCAGTCACTTCTTTATCCAGCGCTTCCGCTTTGAAATACAAGCTAACATTAATTTGATTTTTAACCAATTTAACCGCTTCTTTTGTTACAACATCTACCGACCATAAAACATTGACGGATAAAAGCATCAACACAAGAATAAAAACCGTCATGAAAGACAGGCCAATATTGCGTCCAAGGTCCTGAAAAGCGAATTTTAGTAATCTCCAAAATGCGGTCATAAACGATATTTACCTTCGCGTTCGTCAGATGAAATTTCACCGCCTCGCAAAGTTATTACCCGCCGTCGCAAGCTGTTTACAATCTCGCGATTATGCGTCGCGAGCAAAACGGTTGTACCGAATTCATTAATTTTTTTTAAAATTTCAATTATTTCAACCGTATTTATAGAATCGAGATTTCCGGTCGGTTCGTCCGCAATCATTATTTTTGGACGATGCACCAGTGATCTGGCTATTGCTACACGCTGTTGCTCGCCTCCGGAGAGTTGTTGGGGATAACGATGATATTTATCGCTAAGCCCCACAATATCCAAGACCTGCGGTACTACTTTATGAATTCGCTCCCCTGTTTCACCGGCAACTTCAAGAGCAAAAGCTACGTTTTCATATACAGTTTTTTTCGGCAATAATTTGAAATCCTGAAAAATAACGCCTATCTGACGCCTTAGAAATGGTATATCAACCGGACTGATACTGGTAATGTCCCAATCCCCGATAAAAATTTGCCCCTTTGTCGGTTTTTCCTCGGCAATTAATATTTTTACCAATGTTGATTTTCCCGTTCCGCTCTGTCCGACAATAGAAACTAACTCGCCGGCGCCTATGTGCAAGTTGATATCGCGAAGCCCGATAGATTCTTCGCTGTAAATTTTGCTTACTCCATTTAACCGAATCATAACAATATAAATTATACCATATTTTTTTGTAAGCAGACAATCACAAAATGATACGCATTTTTGACTCAATTGAGCCGACCGCGGGATTTGAACCCGCAACCTACGGTTTACGATACCGTTGCTCTACCGTTGAGCTAGGTCGGCGTCGAAAGCAAAGTAATCTTTGCTCCGTACTCCGAGCGGGATACGAGAATCGAACTCGCATCTCTTGCTTGGGAAGCAAGCATACTACCACTGTACTAATCCCGCTTTAGAAAAGGCGGGGAATTACCCCGCCTTTATGGGCAAATTATTCAACATCCAGCGGATTGTGTATTTTTGATATATACCAATTCACATCAGCTTTTCGGCGCTCAGCATCGATCATCACTGCGTATTTTGGCAGGCTGAAAAATATATGTCTTGCTTTAACTTTTTCTACATCAACCATTTTTCCGTTCGCGTCCGCTTCTTTTTCAGTCGTTTTATCCTCTAACAAAATAATGTGATAGCCCTCGGGTGATTCTACAAGCTCCTGACTAATTTCACCTTTTTCCATTGAGAAAACCGCCTGTTCAAATTGCGGCACCATCTCTCCTTTTGCGAACCAGCCGAGATCACCACCCTTCAGGGCGGTCGCGTCTTCTCCATATTTCGTGGCCATTTCTTCAAAATTGGCACCAGCCAAAATCTGGGCCAGTACCGATTCGGCTAAAGCAATTTTTTCTTCACGCAATTTGGTTCCCATTTCAATATATTCATACAATTTCCCCTGTATGATATACGGTCTGATGACATTATTTTCATACTCTTGGAAAGTCCAGCCGTAGCGGGCCAATATTTCCTGTTCGGCTGTCGCCTGATCCGCAAAATTCGAAAGCAACTGCTCTTTAATATTCGCCACATCAGTTTCCAAAACGGATAAATTATATTTCTTTGCCAAATCATCCACAATTACATTATCTATCAGCCGGTTGACTACATTATCTGACAATTCAACCTCGGTTAATCCGGCCATATCGCCCCCATATTGTTTATCATAATCTTGCAACAGATGGATCGCTCTCATGTCACCGATGTAAGATGAATAAGAAATCACATGGCCATTGACCTTTGCGAGGGGCAATCTTAACACCGAAGATACTATCTTTGTGGCATTATCAGTAGCTCCCTGAAAATAAACCCGTATTACCCCATAACCGGCAAAAACAATCACGATCAAGCCAATTAAACCGAATAAACCATACAGAAATAAGTCGCGATTTTTTCTGCCTTTGTCCGATAATTTACTCCGCTCATTTTTTGGCGCTTCAGTCTGCTCCGTTGTTGATATATTATCCATACTAAATTAATTTGCGGTGAAAAAATTCCACCATTTAATAATATTTGAAATGCTGGTTGATTCTACCATTTTGTCATTTTCTTGTCTACTGTCCGCCAAGCTATCCCCTGAGCCGCTGATAATAGCCACCTGTTCACCCGGTTTAACCATATTAAACTCCATTCGCGCTTTTTTTTCGGCGAAATCTGAAGATTGAACAAACTTCAGAATCTCCAATGTTTCTATTTTTTTCGTTTCCAAATTGCCGGCTTCCAATTTTAGACGTCCGATTTCCTGTTCTATCTGATAATCCTGATAGTATGACCTGATGAAGGCAAAACCGACAAAAAAAATACCTGCCAATAAAATAAATAGGAAAAATTTTGAGTAGAAAAATTGTGACCAGCCACTATTTCTTTTACTCATAGCTATTTACCGTTTTCAAAATTATCAATTTGATTATCAACACGGTTTTTAATTTCAGTTAACTCATTTATACCAAGCGAAGACAAAACGCGGTAAAAATTATTGATTGCCAGTTGATTGCCGGCCACTTGTCTGCGTTTCATAACCCTTCCGGATATTTCCGTTAATTGATCGGCGAAAAATTGCGCTTGGTGCACTCCATGTAGAGTCAGGGCATAAGAATCGCTGAATACATCAATTGTAATGTCGCCATAATCAAAAAAACGAGCGCCAAATCCTTTTTTATGTACAAAAATATCTTTGATTTCACTAAGAGCGGTGGCAGTGATGGTTTCGTCAAGCAAACCGTGCTTCTCAACATCCACAAGCCGGCGCGTAGTGATTACCCAAAAGTTTTTTTTACTGGCGGACCATGCCCTGAAAATTACAATCAAACCAATAAAACCGATTGCTGTAAGCACGATATTTCCGACAACACCATTTGCCAGGAGCCAAAAACTGAAAAAGGCTCCTAAAACTAATACGAAAATACCGGTAAAAAAATGCCAAAAATGAAAAAGGGGTGAAGAGTGAATTAATTCTATTATATCTTCCCCTTCCACTAAACTAATTTTTTTTCTGAGTGACATATTTAATTGCTTCGCGGGCGGCCTGCCGGTCGTCCCATGAAATTTTTTTACCATTTGATATAGCAATAAACGGTTCCGTACCCTTTGCGGTAATTGCTACCATATCACCCGGCTCGGCAATTTCCATGGCTTTTTGAATGGCGAATTTTCTATCGGTTTGAACCAGCAAATTAACACCGTCTTTTTTACCGGTTTTTCTTGCCCCGGACGCAACCATTTCTGCGATATCTGACGGATTCTCATCATAACAATTTACGTCAGTAACGATAACTACATCAGCCATTTCACCGGCTATACGGCCCATCTCCTCTCTTTTTTGTATATCCCGCCCTCCACCGTCCGATCCTATAACAGAAATGATTTTCCCCTTATCACTGACAAAACGCCTTAAGTTAGAAAATAATTCAGCCAGACTCATTGGTTCATGAGCATAATCAACCACAACTTTGTACGGCTGTCCTTCATCCAAAAATTCCATTCTTCCGGCAATACCCCGCACTGACGCGAGCCCGGAAAATATTTTGTCGCTTGTGATTCCCTGCGATTGTGCCACAGCTACTGACGCAAGCGCATTATAGACATTGAAGGCTCCGGGAACATTTATTTCATACCTCACACCATCGACCGTAAAAACGGACCGGCCGATAGTAGATTCAAGAATTTGTCCCTGTATATTGGCACCTGGTATCTTTATTCCATAAGTAAACTTCTTATCGGCGGAAAATCGTAAGAAATAATCTGAGTTCGCGTCATCTGTGTTGGCGATAATAATTTTTTCTATTATTTTACCGTTTATTTCTTTACGACTCTGTTGCATCAGGCGGGCAAAAATTTTACCCTTATCGCGCTTCAAATTTTCAAACCCCCCATGACGTTCCGAATGTTCAGTGCCCAAATTTGTAAATACTGCAATGTCATAATTCAAACCCACATGCCGGTACTGCAATATCCCCTCAGATGAAGTTTCAACGACCGCATATTGACATCCTGCTTTCACCATTTCGCGCAGCATTTTTTGTATCTGGCCGCGGCCAAGCATCGTCATTTTTTTATCATTAGACCACCTTTTGTCACCAATTTGGAATTCAACGGTGGAAAGCATACCAACTTTGTAACCGGCAGCTTCCAAAACCGAGGAAATAAAACGAGAGGCGGAAGATTTGCCTTTCGTGCCGGTTACACCGATAATAATCATTTTTTTAGACGGTCTTCCGTATAAGAAATATGAAAACCAGGCAAGTTTCCAATGGTATAGTTTCTTAAACCAATTCATAATTTTATTGCCTTTTTAAACTTACCTCGTAAACAACTTGCTCCAATTTATGCAATGCCTGTTTGGCTTGATCAAATTTCTGACGGTTATAGCCAGTCAGATCCATGTCTACAAGCTCTGTAATTATTTGTTCTGCGATTTCATAGCAATCTGTTACTCGTTCAAATTTTTTCTCGGTAGCGCATTTTATCGCATAACGATATAATTCTCCAGGCACATCACAAAGACCACTGATATACATATCGGCGGCAACATCCATTCCTGTAACTTCACCAAGCAGGTCTTTGTCTAATGCTTGCCTGACTAAATCAGCTTCAACAAACTCTTCAAGCGCCGCTTTATATGATCCTTCACCGGACAACCTTTCATCAGATTTGATGATTTCATCGGCTTCAGAAAGTTTTATTCTGGCCTGAGACAGTAAACCCTCAGCAGCCGTCATATCATCTCTGACAAGGGCAAAAATCGCCTTCTTGGACTGCTGCTGGGCATCCCCCGATATTTTAATAATTTCCCGCCTTTTTTCCGCATAATTTAGCAATACAGAGCGTATATTTGAAAAATATTTTTTGTCTAACATAAAATAAAATAATAATGATTTATCCACCATTTTCAGATCCCCCCTTGATTTTTTTGTAAATATATTATATCATTTGCCAAGTGTTATGTCTATTGGCCCGGTAGCTCAGCTGGTAGAGCAATTCCCTTTTAAGGAAGAGGTCCTGGGTCCGAATCCCAGCCGGGTCACAAAACAAAAATCCCTCTTTATGGGGGTATTTTTGTTTTTGGCTCGGAGCGACCAAACTGCTTTGGTCGCAACTGGGATGAGGACGCCGGAGCGATGTCGCGCGACGCAGGATGGCGAACGCGACCGCGAGGCGGTGGCTAGACAAAATTTTCGGAAGAAAATTTTAGTCGAAGCCGAATCTTTACCCGCTTTGAGTGGCCAGCCGGGTCACAACACTAAAAATTGCCCTTTTAGGGCTCTTTTTTTATGTTTAAATTCTGTATTGCAATATTCCATGAATCTGTTAGTATAGCCACGGTTCATTTTACATAAATAAAAGGGGGCGACAATTTTGGAAAACTCACATGATAAATTGCAACTGGAAGAATTGACAAAATCATTGTCTCGGCGTGCCAGTTCGGGCGACGTAAAAGCCAGAAAGGAATTGATTGAATTTCATCTGTCATTGGCAAGGTATTATGGCAATAAATACGCCCGTTTTCATCCGCATGAACGCGCCGATATTGAACAATGCGCATATGTCGGACTTTGTCGGGCGGTAGACGGATACGACCCTGAAGCCAACAACGCCTTTAGTACATACGCCGTTTGGTTGATAAAAAGTGAAATTCGCGCATATTTAAGAGGGTTGTCGGTCGTCCGTGTTAATCAGGGAGACAGAACTAAATTAAACGTAATAGAACGCTACGTTAGAAATTATCGGCAAAAAAATCATGATAATCCTTCGGATAACGAAATCGCTATCGGGACCGGCATTAAAGTAAGTCTGATTCCTGAAATCCTTGCAGTCCGCGAGGCTTCTGCGGAATGTTCGCGTATTCCGCTTGATAATCCGGATTTGCCATCTAAGCTGTCACCTCTGCATGACTGTGAAAATGCGATATATTCCGAAGCTAACGCCATTGCCAGACGAGTACTCAAAATTACTCAGGTACTGCTTATATTAAATGATAATGAGCGTAGAGTAATTATTGAACGATTTGAACTGGCCGGGCATCATAATTGCTCGCGGCGTCAACTAGCCAAAGAATTCGGATGCAGTCAGAAACATATTGAGGCAATTGAGCAAAGAGCTCTCCAAAAAATACGAAAGTTCATTACACATATTAATCGTGAACGAGAGAAAAATTACTTCTAACGCGCTTACCGGCATGTTCCGCTAGGCGCGTTTTTTTATCTTGTAATAATTCTCGGCCTCTGTTAAAATCCGTTTATTATGAAATTTTCAATTGTTACACTCGGATGCAAACTGAACCAAGCGGAATCTGACGAAATTAAAAATGAATTGATTAAGCTTGGCCATATATTTGTACCGTTTCACACGACTGCGGATATTGTAATTATCCGCGCCTGTGCGGTTACAATGAATGCAAGCCAGACAGCGCGCGAACTGATACGCCAAGCTAAAAAGCAAGGCTCTTTTGTGATCGTCGGCGGATGTCTGGAAAACCGTGATTTACCGGAAATTGATTATATTGCGCAAACGGCCGGTGATATTGTGAAAAAAATCGATTTGCTGGATTACCGCCTGCGCGGGAATGATAATAGGGCCGCCAAAAGTCAATACCCGAATGCACTTGTGCCAAACCGCACCCGCGCTCTTATAAAAATTCAAACTGGATGTAATTTTAATTGCGCCTATTGTATCATCCCCTTTTTCCGCGGAAAATCGAAAAGTGTTCCGGTAAAAAATATTATTAAAAAAATCATAAAAGCCGAAAAAGAAAATTTTAAAGAGATTACCCTGACTGGTGTAAATATTTGCCTATATCGATCGGGGAAAACAAATTTAGCCGGACTTTTAAAAAAAATACTGAGCCATACAAAAATAGAGCGCATTCGTATCGGCTCTCTGGATCCCCGCCTTATACCATCCGACCTTATTTCAATATTTGATAACTCCGAGATTAATGCCGCATTGGCATCTGTCATTGCAGTCCGGATCTGACGGTGTATTGACGCGTATGAAGCGGGGCTATACGACGAAAAATTTTTTTAGCTTGATTAAAATTGCACGCGCACATTACCCGTTATTTTCTTTTACAACCGATATTATTACGGGCTTTCCCGGCGAGACTGAAAAGGAATTCAATGAGACATTTTTATTTGTAAAAAAGGTGGGTTTTACGAAAGTTCATGTCTTTCCTTATTCCAAACGACCAAATACAATGGCTGAGCAATTGAAGGAACAGGTACAGGATAAAATAAAAAAAGAGCGCGTAAAGCGTCTGATAAGACTGTCTGAATCAATAGCCAAAAAATACGAATCAAAACTAAAAGGTAAAATACGTCCTGTATTATTTGAACAAAAAAAAGACGGTTATTGGATCGGCTTCACACCTGAATATACCAGAGCAAGGTATCGTTCGGATAAAAATTTAAAAAATAAAATAATTAAAATAAAAATAGACCCCTAGTAATGGGCCTATTTTTTTACAGTCATTTTGATTATTTCAACAATTTTTTCCGGTTGAGCCGCCGGTAATGAATTGTGTAAAACCCGGCCGATTGCTTCACGTTTTATCGGATCGTGCGCCAAATCATTTATTTTTACGGCTAATTCAGCGCCACCGGCACAACGTTCATCAATCAGGAGCACAGCCCCGGCTTTTGCCAGAGGTTCGGCATTTTTTTCCTGATGTGTATCAGAAATAGGCATTAATATTACAGCTTTTGACAAATATGCAAGTTCTGTAAGCGTAGCAAATCCGGCGCGGGAAAATACTATATCCGCGGCATTTAACGCGTAAATCATTTCTTCATTTAAAAAACGATACGTCTTGTAATTCGGATAATTTTTTGTTGCCTTTTCATTTTTTTCAGCGCTGCGTTCCGGACCGACGATGTGGATAATATGCCAAGACCGGTTAATATCAGGTAGCATGTCAAAAACCATTTCGTTCAATTTATACGCTCCCGTACCGCCTCCTACGGCAAGGATCACCGGCTCGTTATCATAAATAGCAAAAAATTCTTTTGATTTTCCGATATCCGCCCAAACATCCCGGCAAGGATTGCCGATCCACTCTGTTTTATTTTCATCAAAATATTTAATACTATCTTCAAGAGCCACTGTTATTTTTAAGGCCGTTCTGGCCATCAATTTGTTGGCTAATCCGGGCAATACATCTTGCTGGTGCACCCACGTTGGAATACCCAAAAACCAGGCCGCCCAATGAAGAGGAACGCTGACAAATCCACCAGCTGATATGAGCAAATCCGGCGCTTCCTTTTTTAAAATGGATATTGATTCAAAAAAAGCCAGAATTATTCTGAATATATCAAACAAATTGACAAACGAAAAATATCTGCGGAATTTACCCGACCTAATCGGCATAAACTTAATTCCGGCCGACTCCACCACCCGCTTCTCCGGTCCGCTTTTTGTGCCTATCCATAAAAATTCGCAATGAAAATTGCGAATTTTACATGCATTAGCAACCGCTAAAAGAGTTGTAACCGGCCCAAGCGTTCCGCCGCCTGATAAAATAATTTTCATTTTAATAATCTCTCAGCTTTTGAACTATATTCATGTCCTTAATTTTTTCCAGCGCTTTCGCCTCGATCTGGCGAATGCGCTCACGCGTCACGCCAAATTCTTGTCCAACTTCTTCAAGAGTATGTGTTACACCATCGGTTAGGCCAAAACGCATTTCCAGAATTTTTTGTTCACGAGCCGACAAATCTTTAATTGCTTCCTTCACATAGTCACGTAAAATCTGCAAACCTGCCGCACGGTCCGGAGAAACATTTTTTACGTCTTCGATGAAATCCTGAAGCGACGAATCATCATCATCGTCGCCGACTGACACTTCCAACGATACAGTATCCTGAGAAATTTTTATAATGTGATTGATTTTGTCCACTTCCTCGCCCATCTCAGCCGCCAATTCTTCAGGCGTCGGGTCTCTTCCCAAATCCTGCAATAGCCGGCGCTGAATCTGCTGGAAGCGATTTATTGTTTCAACCATATGCACAGGAATACGGATGGTCCGAGATTGGTCGGCCAGAGCTCTGGTTATCGCCTGGCGAATCCACCATGTGGCATAGGTGGAAAACTTATAACCCTTTCTATAGTCAAATTTTTTAACCGCCCTAAATAAACCAATATTGCCTTCCTGTATCAAATCCAGAAGAGATAATGTTTTTCCGACGAATTTTTTAGCAATTGAAACGACCAGGCGCAGATTGGCCTCAATCAGTTTACATTCAGCGGCCCGGTCGCCTTTTTCTTTTCGTTTTGCCAGTGAGACTTCTTCTTCTCCTTTTAGCAATGGAATTTTACCAATTTCCCGCAAATACATTTGGATTGAATCGGATGAAATCTGCCCCAAATCAAAAGGCACATCCATATCCGGCTGTTCACCCTGGAAACCTTTTAATACTTCTTTCCTCTCGGCATGGGAACCAAGCAATCCGTTTTGGCTTTCAACCAATGTCACTCCGTTTTTTTCAAGTAAATCAAGAAAGCCCTCGTAAAGATCCAAGTATCTTTCAGGACGGTTAAAAATGCTCAACATTTCAATTTCAGTAATAAACCCTCTTACGCGCCCTTTATCTATTAAATGCCAAACTCGGTCATCGGACGGTTCAACGACCTCTTCAATGATAATGGCTTGTTTAATTTTTTTTAAATGTTTTTTTGGTTTAGCGGTGACTTTCGATTTCTTCACGACTTTCTTTTTAACCGGTTTTTTAACTGATTTTTTTACCTGTTTTTTTAAAATTCTTTTTTTGGCTGATTTGCCTTTCTTCAAAACGGCCTTCTGGGACGTTTTGCGGGCAGTCGCCTTCTTGATTGTCCTCTTTTTCTGGGACATAAATTATTATTTTGTTAAATCCATTATTTGTTTAAGCAGTTCATTTTCCCGCTTGCCATCTCCTAAATTTTGAACTGCCTTTAATTCGCGCGCCAGTTCATCGCGCCGATTTTTAATTCGCATTTTTTCGATTTCGCCGATAATCAATACCGCTTCTTTTTCACAGTCTTCGTCGCTCAAATCCGCATAATCTTTTTGCGACTGCATATAAAGAATGTCCACGATATTTTCTCCTGATGCATTATTTAACTTAAAATCACCAAGCGACAGCCGGATGTTACTATTATATTGCTTTTCCATAAAATCGTAAAGGGTGCTATAGATGGTGTCTGCAAAATATTCCGGTTTTATATACGCATGCAAAGCAGTAAAAATTGCAGGATGGCCGACTAACAAAGCGCAAATTTTTTGACGCAAAAGGTCTGTCCGTTGTCCTCCAACGAAGCTCACTTCCTGATTTTTTGGCATTATCACCGCAGATGACGAAACCGGTTCGCGTATATTTCTCTTTATTTTCCGCAATTCTTCCAGTAATATCGCGGTATCAGCGCCAAGAATCTCCGACATTTTTTTAATCCACGCCTCGCGCTCAACTGCAAAAGGAATCTTTGCGATTTCAGTTAAAAGAGCATCGGCCGATCTCTGTTTAATTTTTGGGTCGCTGAGATTAGCATCTTTCAAAATATTAGAAAAATACCATTCCATTATTCCGGTCGCTTCATTTACTGATTTAAACCAGACATCAGGATTCTTCTTAAGACATTCGTCAGCATCTTTTCCCGCGCCTTCCGGTATATTTATGACTTTTATGTTTAACCCGGCTAACAACGCCACATCAATCCCTCTCTTGGCGGCATTTTGACCGGCGCTATCCGCATCAAAAGCCATAGCAATATTATTTGTATATCGTTTTATCAGGTGAACCTGTTCATCAGTCAAAGCAGTGCCGGAGGCGGCGATCACATTTTTCATTCCCGCTTCATGACAGGCAATCACGTCCATTTGTCCTTCCACAAGTACAGCCAGATCTTTCATCTTAATTTCCTGCTTGGCTTTATTTAGACCATATATTAGCCTGGACTTATCATAAACTATGGTTTGCGGAGTATTCACATATTTACCCCCTGAATTTTCGGTTTCAACGAGAATTCTCCCTGTAAAACCGGCGATATTACCATGGACATCATGTATTGGAAACATTATTCTTCCACGAAATCTGTCATAATAACTTTTTCGCTCGTCATTTTTAACGGTTAATCCGGATGCTACTAAGTCATCAATACCAAAACCCTTCTTGATAAGATACTGGGTTAGAAGTTCCCATTGGTCCGGAATAAAGCCAATCTGCCAATCTATTAGTGCTTCATTTTTTAGTGCCCGTTCTTTCAATAAATACTCTCTTGCCTGGGCAGCCGAAGACATCTCCGTTAAAAAGTGATGAAAAAAATACGCGGCTTTTGAATTTATTTCGTAAATTCTATTTTTTTGACTCTTGTTAATCTCATTATACTGGCTTGATTCAATTTTAATTCCTGCCCGGTCCGCCAATAATTTCAATGTTTCCGAAAAATCAAGCCCTTCCATTTCCTGAACAAATGTAAAAATATCTCCACCCTTGCCACAACCAAAACAATGCCAGATTTGCTTTTCCGGATGCACCATAAATGATGGTGTTTTCTCATGATGGAACGGGCACGGCGCCTTCCAATTTGCACCCGCTTTTTTTAGGGGAAGATATTCCTGAATCAACTGAACTATATCAACCCGGTCTTTGATTGCCTGTGTATCCGCCATAACAATTAAAACAGCCAAGCAACTGGCTTTTTAAGTAAGTTTGTACGGTTGAATATTATCATTGCGACGCTTTGTTTGCAAGCTGGGTTTATTCACGACGCAGTGCTTCAATCGGGTTTAGCGCAGCCGCTTTTTTAGCCGGATATATTCCAAAAATCAATCCAATTGCCGCAGAAAAACCAATAGCAAGAAATATTGACGATGCCGGAATAACGTAGACCCAGGCAAGATTACTTGAAACAGCACTCCAATATATTAGCAGAGCAAATAAAGAACCGAGTATTATTCCTACAATGCTTCCGGCTAAAGTCAAAATAACCGCTTCGGCTAAAAATTGAAATAGAATATCCCGGCGTGTCGCTCCCAGTGATTTACGCAAACCAATTTCAAATACTCTTTCAGTGACGGACACATACATAATATTCATTATCCCTACTCCGCCGACAACAAGTGAAACGCAAACTAATGCCACTAAAAGTAAAATAATTCCGTCGACAATAGTTTTTAACATATTAATCCCTTCCTCCATGGTATTAACTGCAAAATCATCTTTGTCCGGATCGGTAATATCATGATTTTCCCGGATAATTTCTTCAAGATCAGCTACCGTTTGGTCGCTCATCGACATGTCTTTCATCTTGGCGATAATAGCCGTGTAATAATCAACACCCATTAAACGTTTCTGAAGAGTTTTAACCGGCACATAAAGAAAATTATCCATATCAATAAAAGTATAAGACCCGCGAGCAGCAGCGGTGCCGATTACTCTAAACGGTTTCCCGCGGACATGAACGATTTTTCCTTCAGCCGGTTCATCGCCAAAAAATTTTTCTTTTACGGTTTGGCCGAGTACAACGACCTGTGCCAAGGAATCGTCTTCGTCTTTTGTATACATGCGTCCTGTCGCCATTACAAATTTTTCAACTTCAGCCATCTGATAGCCTTCTCCGGCCAACATAATTTTTTGCGTTTGACCTCCGTAACTGACAACTTCCTGGCCGAACATATATCCATAGGCCGCTTCAATATTCGGATGTTTTTCAATATCGATTCTATCCCTTTCTTTTAATGTTGTAATTGTTATCCCTTGAGCCAACCCCATCGCATTTTCACTGGATGTTTTTTTGGTACTTGGAACTTTTACTTCAATACTCATGGTATTTGGTCCGAATGTTTCCAATTCTCCCATTATCATGGCGTTCAGGCCTTCCCCGGCAGCCATAATAGAAATAACCACGGCAATGCCTATACTTATTCCGAGTATCGTTAAGATTGAGCGCATTTTTTTTGCGCGCAAGGCAACCAAAGCGAGTTTTACTGCGGTTTTTACAGTATTAAACATATTTATTCATAACGCAGGGCCTCAATCGGATCAAGACGGCTCGCTCGACGAGCCGGAACAAGACCGAATAACAATCCTAATCCGATAGATACAGTGCAAGCGATTACGATCGATGAAGGAGCGATAATAAAATCCCAATTATATCCAAGACTGTTGGCAATGCTGGCCACAGAAAAAGAAATTATGACACCTAAAACTATTCCGATTAATCCTCCGATCAAAGTTATCATAACCGTTTCCACTAAAAATTGCGTGGTAATATGAATATTTTTTGCCCCAACCGCTTTTCGTAGACCAATTTCCTTAGTTCTCTCTTCAACAGCGGCGAGCATGATATTCATTATACCGATACCGCCAACCAAAAGAGCGATAGCAGCCACAAATGTCAGAAACATTCGTAACGCATTTGTGATATTGGTTATTGATTCAACTCCCTGAGCCATTGATTGAACGGTAAAATCATCGTCTTCAGGCTTTTCAATATCATGTCTCTCGCGCAAAACAGATTCAACGAACAATACCGCCCCATCAACGTTTTCCGCACTATCTACTTTGAACCTCGCCATGCTTAAATAATCTATGCCTAATAATAGTTTCTGAGCGGTAGTGACAGGAACATATATCTGATTATCCTGATTTTGAAAACCGCTTGACCCGCGTTTACGCATTACTCCTATAACCGTAAAATTAGTTTTTTTAATCTTAATTTGCCGGCCGATCGGATTTTCATCATCAAATAAGTCTTTCGCCGTTTGGTCCCCCAAAACCGCCACGCGGGCTGATCCGCGCTCTTCCTCCTGCCCAAAAAATCTTCCTGTGGCGACATCAGTATTTTCCACTGATGGCAGTTCCGCTGATGTACCTACAAAAGCAACGTCTGTTTTTCGGTCACCGGCCGTAATTGTATCCTGGCCCCGCACATAAACTGCGGCAGCGACCAGATGCGGATAATTATTCGCCATTATTTTAGTTACATCCTCATATTTTAGTGTGGTGATAATAATTCCATAAACAGAAGCAGGCGGTCCCTTTTCATCTGATTTACCCGGCAACACGCCGATTAAATCGGTGCCCATGCTTTTTACCTGATTAAGTATCAGACTTTGAGCGCCGGCACCGACGGACATAATAACAACGACCGCCATAATGCCGATAATAATTCCTAGCATCGTCAAAAACGACCGCATTTTGTTGCGGCCAATCAGATGCCAGACGGCATGGGTTGTTTCAAGAATATTCATACTACTTTACCAACTCAGACGCTCCATTTGCCAGCTGTCTGTTATTTACTTTTTCATCAACCACAATTTCACCATCTTTAATTCGTAATATTCTCTTTGCATGCTCCGCCGTATATCTTTCATGGGTAACAAGAATAATTGTATGCCCTTCTTCATTTAGATTTTGAAGGATACGCATAACCTGCAGACCAGATTTTGAATCCAAATTACCCGTCGGCTCGTCGGCAAAAATTACGGCCGGTTCATTAACCAGAGCCCGGGCAATTGCCACTCTTTGTTTTTCACCACCGGAAAGTTGACTGGGAACAAACTGCAGACGATGATCTAATCCGACTGAAGACAGCGCGGCTTTTGATTTTGCCAGTCGTTCTTTTTCCGGCATTTTCGTATAAATGAGAGGAAGCATTACATTTTCCATCACTGTCGTACGCGGTAATAAGTTAAAAGCCTGAAAAACAAAACCAACCGACTGGCTTCGCATCACCGCCAATTCATCGTCGGTGAGAGTGCTGACATCGCGCCCGTTAAACACATATTTCCCTTTTGAAAGCTTATCCAAAAAACCAAGAATATGCATAAGCGTTGATTTGCCGGAACCGGATGGCCCCATAATTGCCACAAACTCGCCTTTTTCAATTTTAAAATTCAAATCATGAAGAACCGGCGTAACTACCTCTTCATTAACATATTCTTTATCTAAGCTTATAATTTCAATTAATGCCATACTATTTTGCCTCAATAACGCTAATAATTATTTCATCACCTTCATTAATGCCCTCAAGAATTTCGACTTGTCCATCATCTGCGCGCAAACCAAGTTTAACCGGCACGTCTACTGACTCACCATTTACTAAAACTCTAACATATTTTCCATTTCCATTATTCGTCCTTATTGTTCTTAACGGAACATAAAGCGCGTTCTCCCGTGAAGCGGTGCTAACCGTAACATTAGCCGTCATTCCCGGCTTAATTTCTTTTTCCGAGTCATCAAGCGTTACTTTAACTTTATAATAAACAACATCCTGCACGTCTGTTGAAGCCGGGTCAATTGATAAAACCTTACCATTAAACTTTACGTCATCGCCGTACGCGTCCAGAGTAACCGCAACATTATCCTGCAGATTTAGCTTAATTACATCGGTTTCAGGAATATCCACTTCAATCTCAAAGTGCGGCGATAATAAATCCAGCGAAACTTCGCTCATTGAAGCGAATTCACCCTTCTTTTTGTATATCTTTGTGACTACGCCATCAATCGGGGCTCTCATTATCGCCTTATTACGATTGGCTATAGCTTGTGAAAGCGCCGCTCTGTAAGCTGCGACATCAACTTCCCGGGGCGGATTAATTTTAGAATCAAGATTAGCCTGCGCCTGTTTATATGAAGCATCTTTGATGTCAATATTGCTCTGCGCCGTTTTTTTCGTATTATCCAAATCCGAAAGCGCCTTATTGTAAGCTATTAAATAGGTACTGTAACTATTTTTCGCAGTGCTAATTTGTTGGCGCTGGGAAATAATGGAATTGTATTGCGCGCTTGCGGCCGACCGGGCTGATTCTATTGTCGTTTTTTTTAAGTCTAAAGCCGTCTGGGTAACAGAACCGGACGGTGAAGTCGCAACCAATACATCTTTAACGCTGGTTAACAACTGAGTACAACCACTCAAAGCAATTTCAGTTAAATTCAAAGCCTCATCGATTAATACCCTTTGACTCTCCGTCGTCAACCCGACAATTAATGATCGGGCTGAAGATATTTTTAATTTAGCATCTGAATACATTAAATTTGCAGTCGCTAATTTCGAAGTATCTTTAATGGATAAATATTGTTCAAAGTCATCATTTGCCAAAGGATTATCAATGCCTAAAATATTATCAGCCTGAGTCAGGCTATTATCCATTGTTGAAAGGCTCGATTGAAGTGCTGCAACGGCATTTTCATAAGCATTTGAAACAATCTCGCTATTATCCCCTCCCTCGGCCAATTTCAAATTATTTTTCGCCGTTTCAACAGACGATTCCGCGGTTGAAACAGTATGAAGTGCATCGGCACGCGCCTGGTCCAAGGAAGCCTTAGCCAAATCAACAGCCGATTGATAATATGAAATATCCTCTTTGGTGGCGCCCGCTAGCTTCTGATTTAAATTTGCACTCGCCTGAGCAACTGCCGCATCAAGGTCAGAAGATTTTAAACGCATTAATATATCATTGGCTTTAACTGCGGACCCCTCAATAGCTTTGACCTCCGAAACAGTGCCGGAAATTTCAAAACGTAAAGACAGGTCGTTGGCTGATTGAATCTTGCCAGTTGCCTCAACCGTCTGCTTAATCGTACCAACTGCGGCCTTTACCGTTTCATACTCAACCGGCGCATTGGCCTTCTTATATTGATTATATGAATAGAGGCCTATCAGTAGGGCAAAAATTGAGGCGGTAATTATAAACTTTTTTGATTTAAAAAAAGACATAAGTAAAAAATTATTTTTTATTTAGATGTAAAGTTACTTCATTAATAATATGACGCATTTGTTCCTCGGGTACCAAAATAATTTTGCCCATGTGTTCAATTACTAAAAATCTCTCCCCTTCTTTTAACTTTAAACGCTCCCTTGCTTCTTTCGGGATAACAAGTTGACCCCTTGAACCCAGGCTGGTAGCCCCGCATATAGAACCTGGCAAAAAACTTGCATTTTTCTTCATATAATATGATGAATATAATAAATCATACTTATCATACTTTTAAGCACTAAATCTGTCAAGTTTACTTCTCCACTTCCCTTGCTTCCGCTTTACTGAGAAATTCCTTCTTAATCTTATCAAAATATTTCATTGCCGCCTCGTATTCATTTGGAATAACACCGTCGAGTATTGCCTCTTCAATCGCCTTCTTAATTTTTCCGACTGTTCGTCCCGGTTTTAAGCCGCATAATTTCATTATTTCATCCCCGCGAAGTGGCGATTGAAACTCACGCAATTTATCTTTTTCCATCACCTCAATAATTCGTTTTTCAAGCCGGTCATAATTTTTTAAACGCTTTTCTTTCTTTAAGGGATTACCCGTAGTTATATCGGACCGTCCTAATTTCAATAAATCATCCAGCTCAATATTTAAATTAACGATTAATCGTCTTACCGCGGAATCCGTTATGCCTTCATCCATCAACGAAATAGGCTGTTGATGCCACCGAACAAGCTTCGCAAGATATTCATTATTATCATTTGACATATGAAGCCGCTTGCCAATCTGTTTGGCGAGTTTGCGTCCGACATGCTCATGTTGATAAAAAGTCCAGCCAATTTTAGGCACGAATTTTTTTGTTTGCGGCTTCCCGATATCGTGAAGAAGAGCCGCAAAACGCAACAACGTATTATCGGTCTTTTCCGCGATATTATCCACAACCTTAAAAGTATGTACCAAATTATTTTTATGCTGATGGCCAAAAACTTCCTCAACTCCATCCAGTTTAGCAACTTCAGGAAGAATAATGTCTAATAAACCGGTCTGGAACATCAGTATTAAACCAACTGAAGGAATTTTACAGGACAGCAAACGCATAAGCTCCTCCTGTATTCTTTCCGCAGAAACTATCTTAAGACGGGAGCCATTTTTATGAATTGATTTTAAGGTGTCTTGGTCAATACCAAAATTTAACTGCGCGGCGAAACGAATGGCACGCATCATGCGAAGAGGGTCATCACTAAAAGTATCGTCCGGATCTAATGGTGTTTTGAGCAAGCGGTTTTTTATGTCTTTAATTCCGAAGCATGGATCAATTATTGATTTTTTAAAAATTACAGACGAAGGTTTTGCCGTTTTGGTGAAAACACTCACCGGTATCGCCATCGCATTCACGGTAAAGTCTCTCCGTAATAAATCCTCAGCCAATGTTGATTCAGTCACTACCGGTTTGCGTGAATTTTTTTTGTACTTTTCTGTCCTTGCTCCGGCAAATTCCAGAACTAAAGCATCTTCGTCTTCTTCCAACAAATATCTGGCTGTATCAAAATCCGCAAATTCAACCAGGCTTCCTGTCTTTTCTATTTCATCATCAAACGCTCTCGCAAATTCTATACCGCTGCCTTCAACTACAAAATCAATATCTTTTTTTTGATCTATGCCAATTAAAAAATCACGCACAAATCCGCCGACTATAAAAACCGGCGTATTAGTTTTTTTTGAAACCGAATGAATTACCTTAAATACATCCGAATTTTTTGACATAACTATACTTTTTTATTCGAACCGATGCGTTTTAAAGCTACATCTTTCTCAATAAGATTTTGATCAAGTAATTCCTTTACAGAATTCTCCATGGTCACCATACCTTCTTTTACGCCGGTTTGAATCATCGACTTAATCTGATTTACGTTATTTTCTCTGATTAAATTGGCTACTGCCGGAGTATTAATTAGAATTTCCCGCGCCGGAACCCGGCCACCATTTTTTGCGGGTATCAGATGCTGTGCAACAACAGCCCGCAAAACTGATGACAATTGAGTCAGTACCTGTTTCTGTTTTGAGCCCTCAAATACATCTACAATTCGTTCAACCGCTTCTGCGGCGCTGGGTGTATGTAAAGTGGAAAAAACCAAGTGCCCGGTTTCAGCGGCAGTAAGAACGGTCGCTATTGTTTCCGGGTCACGCATCTCTCCGACGAATATAACATTCGGATCCTGACGCAATACATGTTTCAACGCATTCGCGAAAGTCAGAGTGTCTTTACCAACTTCCCGTTGCTCAATTAGACTCATTTTATCTTTAAAAACAAACTCAATCGGATCTTCAATTGTAACAATGTGAGCCTTGCGTTGCTTGTTAATTTCTTCAATCATTGACGCGATAGTCGTAGATTTACCGCAACCAGTCGGTCCGGTAACCAAAACCAATCCATCCAACAACCCGCTCAAACCTCTTAAAGTGTCGTTAAAACGAAGATCGTCCGGAGTTGGAACCTCCGTCGGAATTAGTCGTGCGGCCAAGCCAATCTTCTCATCTTGCTGGTGAATATTAACGCGGAACCTGACTCCGCTCACTTCATAGGCAAAATCCAACTCCTTTTCTGATTCGTATTGTTCACGTTGGCCCGGCAACAATAACGCCGCTATCGCCCGGTTCAATGCGCCATTTTCAAGAACATTACTGTCTAATTCCACCAAATCGCCATGCAGACGCATCATCGGTTTTTCCGCTCCGACAAGATGCACATCAGAGGCGCCATTTTTAATTGCCTGTTTAAAATATGTATTTATATCAAGCATAAAATATATGTTATATTGTAACATTATAGCACAATTTGACTCTATTGAAAAGAAACATTAAATGTGATAAAATTTTGCAATTCGGGGTATAGCTCAGTTGGCTAGAGCGCATGCATGGGGTGCATGAGGCCGCAGGTTCAAGTCCTGTTACCCCGACAAGTTTATGTAAATTAAAAAGTTGACAATGCGAGTTAATTAACGTATTATTTATTCGCTTTTCGGGGTGTAGCTCAGTTGGCTAGAGCGCATCGTTCGGGACGATGAGGCCGCAGGTTCAAGTCCTGTCACCCCGACTAAACAAAATACCGCCTTGGCGGTTTTTTGTTTTTGAGGGGTGTGGCGAGCAAATAGTTTTGCTCGCCAAAGGACTTGAACGCCGGAGCGATGCCGCGCGACGCATGCGAGCGAGCGCGGCCGCGAGGCGGTGGCTAACCCGAGCCGGCGGAAGCCGATGAGAGGCGAAGCCAAGTCCTGTCACCCCGACTAAACAGAAATACCGCGTGAGCGGTTTTTTGTGTTTTGAGGGGTGTGGCGAGTAGCAAAAGTCCTCATTTACCCGATACAACCTTGACGAATCAGCTAAACTATGCTATGAATATCTGTCGTGAATATTATAGGATATTAAATTCTCGCTCGTTCAACAACGGCCCTTCAGGACTGTTCTCAAAAAAGCCCACCTTATAAGTGGCAAGGAGGTCGCGTGCAGATAGAAGAGGTCAAGATAACCGATCATATCTGGAGCTACGTTTCCGAAAAGTATCTCGAGGCCGGACTTGCTGACGAGCTGATCCACGGCATGAGGCACATGCGCCACGTACGCGAGGTCTGCAACAACATCTGCGACGTGCAGATCTTGGACTCGCGGGTCATCAGGTGCCTGCACGCAGCGGTCGACATCCACGACATCGGTCGGGCCGTCGACAAGACGCGCGATCACGCCATGGTGTCCTCGGAGGTGTTCCGGCAGATGGCTCTCGATGATCTGGCAACGGACGAGTACGAGGCGGTGCACTTCGCCGTCATACACCACAGCCGCGGCCTGCGCGCCATCGGCATCAACGAGGCGAAAGACCTGAAGGAGGTCCTGCTCGGCCTGCTGTGCGTCTGCGACCACGCGGATGCCGCAAGCCCCGACGGTGCGGCCCGAGCCGCGCTCGCACTGAAGAACAAACCGATCCTG
The DNA here is from genome assembly GCA_963802255.1 of Candidatus Magasanikiibacteriota bacterium. GTDB lineage: Bacteria > Patescibacteriota > Patescibacteriia > Magasanikbacterales > GWA2-37-8 > JAPLWQ01. The sequence goes on from CAWDHY010000001.1 coordinate 549,247, forward strand.
TCGGACAACTACACGGCCGAACATCTGCGCGAGCTGATGACCAACGGTTGCGCGCCGGAGCTGATGAACGTCTACAAGAACGACAGCCTGGCGGCTCACCTGGCCTACAACTACTGCGCCACCGCGCACATCATCGCGCCGGTCCGGCACCTGCTCAACGGCCGCTACATGAAGGACTGGAGCGATCCGCGCCTCGCCATGTTCCGCGTCATCGTCGAGACCTACCTGAATCTGCAGGAGAAGAAGAACCTCCTGTAGCCCGCGTTTCCACCGACTTCGGAATAGAAGTTCCTTAGCCCCCACTCCTGGGGGCATTTTTTTATGAATAATTCAATTAAAAAATCGCCTCATGGCGATTTTTTTCTATTATCATACAATTTCCAATCCGCCCAAGTCCTCAATCTTAATCTCTGTATACAATTTATTTTTTACCAGCGCGGGAACTCCGTTATGTTCTATCACGTAATAAGCAAACCCTCTCATCTGTTTTACCAATTCATAATCAGCGTGCCCTGGCAAACTAACCGGGTCGCGCTCTTCAAAATCAACCGGGCTATCATCAGCGGTAACTAAGTAGGTTGTGCCAATATTTGCAACTAGGTGCCCAAAACCGGTGGGCATGTAGACGCTATCCCCTTGCTTCACTTTGATTGCTTTAAACTCATCAACAACATCCGCTATCGGGCTCCCCTTTTCATCAATAGCCAATTTTTGCGTTATCACCACTCCCTCTCCGAATAAAATCCAATATGTTTCATCAAGATCCCCGACATGATAATGGCCATAAGTTTTTACATATTCGCCACCTATTGTTCCGGGTTCCCAAATTGTAATATTCTTCTGCTCTTTTCCACCCCGAATCATATAGTAGTGGACATCTGGAGCGCTAACACCTGAATCCATTAGCACCTCCTTCATTTTTTCATTTGTTCTGGCCGCGTAATGCTTACCTACATTTCTAAAATCAATATTCATAAAATTATATTAAAAAAATATTTAAGTTGATAACGCTTCCTGTAAAAATTCTTCTAACGCATCTCGCCACGGTCTCTGCGGCTTTGTTTTAGATGTTAAAAGGGTTGAATCCGCCGGGCGTTTTGCCGGATTATTTAATTCCGACGAGGAAATGGGAATTAATTTAGGCATTTTTCTCGTTAATTTGAATATCTCTTCCGCCCATTCAAACCAACTGCATGAACCGGAGTTTGCGCCATGATATATTCCTGAATCGGCATTATTTTTTATTAACGCCAATGTATATTCCGCTAAATCCGGAGCGTAGGTAATACTTCCACGCTCATCGTTTACCACTCTTATTTCCGGTAAATTACTTTTTTCCAGCATTATTTCAACAAAACTTTTTTTACTTTCACCGCTTCCTCGCTTCCCAAAAATTCTCGCCGGACGAATAATATGGTATTTCCCCCCTACTTCTTGAATATTTTTTTCTCCCAGATATTTTGATCTTCCATAGACGCTCAGCGGGTTCGGCGTATCTCCTTCCAAATAACCGCCTTTTTTTGTTCCATCAAAAACATAATCTGTTGAATAATTAACAAAAAAAGAGCCCATCTCTTTTGCTGTCTCAGCCAAAATTTTGGGCGCGTTTGAATTGACCGCATAGGCTAAAACGCTTTCATGCTCATCCATTTCCGCTAAATCTACTTTATTATAACCGGAAGCATTTATTAATATTGCGGGATTTAAAACAAAAATTTTTTCTGAAAAATTGTTTTGCGACAAATCGAGATTCTCTTTATCCCATGCGACAACATCAAAATCGTTATCAGAAAATATTCTGACTAATTCCTGACCGAGCATGCCTTTTGATCCGAGAATCAAAACCTTTTCCTGCATAAAATTATACTGCAATAACTTTTCTATACTCTTCGTAATCTTCAATATAGTCGCTTCTATCCTCACTATAATTTGTTGAAGATATTGCGAGAAGCACTGCATCTTCGCTAAAATCCTTAAATCCATGCCAAACATAATTTCCAACATAAAAAGCGTCCCCAGGTCCTGCAAACGGTATTTCTTCTTTTCCGTTCCCACGGTCTATAATTGCGGTGGATGTGCCCTTAATCATAACAAATAATTCCTTCTCCTCTTTGTGACAATGCTGTCCGGTAGCCGATTTACAATCCTGAATAAAATAGATACGTTTAACATCGAAGTCAATATAATCCTTCAACTCCGCGATGCTATATGTAGCTTTCTCATTTACTACTACTTTCAGAACTAATTTCTTATAATCTAATTGCATAAAATATTTTTTTCAATTTTACAAAATAATTTAAACAGCTTCTTCGCCTGAAGCAATTTTTTCGTCGTGTAATTTTTCACGCTTTGTTCTCGTGGGGGCGTGATTTATCTGGTAGGCATCGTCATGCATGGACCATAGATTCTCCACCCAATCACGGTGTGTTAAATACCAATTAATTGTCTCCGACATCCCAATTTCAAATTGACCGCGGTCATACACCGGCTTCCAGCCCAATGACATTAATTTCGACGCATCAATAGCATAGCGCAAATCATTTCCCGGACGGTCTTCAACAAACTCAATCATACTCTCCGGCTTATTCATCAATGACAATATCATTTTTGAAACTTCCAAATTATTACGCTCATTGTCTACGCCAACATTATAGATTTCACCGGCTTTTCCATCGTGCAGCATTAAATCAAGGGCGGCGCAGTGGTCAGTAACATATATCCAGTCACGCACATTAACACCTGAACCATGAATTAATATCGGCTTATTTTTCAATAACCGGAATATTGAGGAAGGTATCAGTTTTTCCGGATACTGATAAGGGCCATAATTATTTGAACAATGCGTCACCACAACCGGTATCTTATGCGTTACGAAATACGACCGGCAAACCATATCGCCGCCCGCTTTTGCCGCGGCATAGGGCATGTTCGGCTCAATCGGGGTTGATTCGGTGAAACGACGCTCATCATCGAGCGCAAGCGTGCCATAAACCTCATCGGTTGAAACATTAACAAATTTTTGCAGACCAAAATAACGCACCAGATTACAAAGCATCAGTACGCCATAAGTGTTTGTCATGACAAAATCAGAACAATCTCCAAAAATGGAGCGGTCGACATGTGTTTCAGCGGCAAAATTGATTACGTGGCTAATTTTATATTTTTCGACAACTTCAGCCAAAAGTTTATAATCACAAATATCGCCCTTGATAAATGTATAGCGACTTGAATATTCCAATTTTTCCTCAACATCTTTAAGGTTGTCGAGGTTACCGGCATAGGTCAGCTTATCATAATTCACCACCTCATAATGAGGATGCTTCTTCAGAATATAGTGAATAAAATTTGAGCCTATAAACCCTGCACCGCCGCAAACTAATATCTTCATAAGCAAATGTTTCATTCTGGTGCTACCACCAGACTAATATTTTAAGTAAATACCAATAAATTGTAAAGATTGTGTTTACTCCCGCGCGGATTATTACCGGCAAACGTAAGTCCGCTGTACCCACTCTAACTGCGGCGCCTGATAAAATTTTACGGTCAGAAATAGTTCTTTGCTTCTGTATAATTTTTCTATCAGCCAGCCAAATTTTCCAATTGGCGGGTCTCAGCCAGTAGCTATAAACCTTCATCAGTTCGGAAAACCATCCGTTTGCGATTGCCAAGAGTATCAACCCGGCATTATACAAAATTTCCAACGGAAAAAGTATTAACAGAGTCGGCCATTTATAAAATAATAATTTTAAAGCATGGCGGTTTCTTTCAATCCAGAAAAATTTGTTCGGTTTATTCAAGAACTCATACTGATGATAAAATACAGCTCTGCCCGCCAAACCAATTTTATAACCGCGGCTTTTCAGGCGCAGAGAATACTCGGTGTCTTCGTGATAAAGAAAAAATTTATCGCTCCAATAGCCGGCTTTTTCAAGAAGGTCAGTTCGTAAAAAAGCGGCCGCTCCGCTGACATAACCAGTTTCAGAAAAATCCGGATAAATATCCTTTGCCGCCTCGCGATAATTGGAACAAAATCCGATGCCTAAATAATGAAATTCATTGCCTGAAGAATTAACAAGATGTTTTTCCGGATAAAGAAGTATTAACGGTTGGCATTCGCCAATTTCCTTATCTTTTTCCATCACTACTACCATCTCGCTTATGGCAGAATTTTTTAAATTGCCGTCGGCATTGTGTAAAAATATATATTGAGCGCCGTGTTCGGCCGCATAACGTGAGCCGAAATTATTACCCGCCGAAAAACCGATGTTTTCCCCCGGTTCAAGAATAACCGTTTCAGGTAAAAACTGACGCCTATTATTAACCTCAAAATTAATATAATCCAATTGCGATTCCTCACCCGAACGCGGACCATTATACACAATTATAAGCATTAAATTTGTTTTTTGGTATGTCTGCTGAGTGATTGCTTCCAACGCCATGACCAAATATTTTTTCGGTTCATCAGCCCAGCACAAATAGACGATTGCCGTTTTAGGGCTATTCATAATTCGTGCGGATAATAACGGCGGTTATTCCGCCATTTAAAAAAATACTTCAGCCAGCTGATAATGTGAACGCGGGTAAATGGATTCGTAATAAGTGCGCGCAATACACCGGGCACTTTTGCCGAAGCGCGTCCATGAGTATGCCTCAAATATATGTCGTGTACATAATAAACCGCCCATCCGGCTTCCCAGAGACGACGGCATAAATCACTATCTTCGGCATACATAAAATATCGTTCATCAAAACCTCCGACCTGTTCATATGCTTCTCTGCGAAAAAACATGGCCGAACCCATAACCCAGTCAACCGGCATGGTACGATTGTGATCAAAATCCTTCATTAAGTATCTGCTTGTAGATTTTTTTCCGGTCTCCGTCTGACCGATGCTTGTTCTCGAAAAAACCGGCTGAAAAAAAGACGGAAAACGATAACAAGAGAATTGAAGGGATCCATCCGGATAAAATATTTTCGGTCCTGCCATTCCGATTTTTGGATTTTCATCCATAAATCTTTTCATACGCGACAAAAAATTCTGGCCGGAAGGAAATTCAGTATCCGGATTTAACATAAAATAATACTTCGCCTGTATGGCTTCAAAGGCGCGGTTGTGCGAATAACCGAAGCCCATATTATTTTCTTGTTTTATCACTTTGAGATTGGTATATTTTTTTTCCAGATCCTCGACATTTTCACCGGACGCGTTGTCTATAATAACAACACCAAAATTCAGTTCGGAACCGACTGAATCGCCATAAAGCGTATCAAGAGATTTTTCTATCTCCGCTCGTTCTTTCGTATTTACCATTGTTACACAAATATCAAACATACGGCACTAAAGCCACCAACGCCTTAAACCTTTCCAGTAAAGACGTCTTGATTTAATTATCGATTTTCTGGCCTCACGGGTGTATTTGCGAGATTTGACAATCTCCGCCAATCCTTTGAATACAACTTTCGGATCTGAAAATAATAAATAAAAAAACTTCTTCATCTCATACCAAAAAATAAACGGAAAATCGATCAAAAAATTCTGCCAGCACTCATTTTTATATAACGTCCTTAAATGATTTTTATAAGAATGATATCTGACAAAAAACGACTGACCGGCCTTATTCTTTAAAGCTGACCAATCACTCATTTTTTTCGGCCCGGCTCCCGTGCGGTCATGATAAACGGCTGTATCCAGAATTACATAGGAAACATACCCGGCGTTGCGCAATCTATAAGCCAAGTCAAGATCTTCTTTATACGAATGATAAGTCGGATCAAATATATTGCCGCCCGGCAATAAAACAGCGTCTATAACGCTTTTTCGGTAGACGGAAAACGCACCGGAAACGCCGAATACTTCAAGGGCGGTTTTGTCGAATATTTTTTGCACATCAAGAGAAGAACTGTCTTTAGCCCATTCCTGGCGAGTAAGCCATTCCACGGCTCGCCTGTTGCGGAATAGCCGGATGCCAACCGCGTCAATCTGTGATGTTAGTCCGTTTTGAATTGCCAATGTAATATCAGCGCCGTCCTGTGAACCGGCATTGGAACGCTCAAAATCCCATCGCATCAGTCGCGGCGCGACCGCGGCAGTATTTTCATGCGCATCCAAAAAAAATACTGATTTTTCCAAAACATCCGGCATCAGATATGTATCCACATTCAATAAAACAAAATAAGGCGTGTGGGTCTCCCGGTAAGCCTGATTATGCCCGGACGCAAAACCAAGGTTCTCATTATTCCATAAAAAACGAGCTTCAATCCCCGACCCTTCCAGTGCGCTTTTAATCAAATCCGAAGTATTATCTGTTGACGCATTGTCGACAATTATCAACTCGAAATCTTTAAACGTTTGATTTCTTAATGAAGCTAATAAATATGGAATATAACGCGCGCCATTATGAACGACTAAATTGACGCTTAACTTATGCATAACATTATTTATTAATAACGAAAGTAATGGCAATGGCTACCGGCCGAAAGATGGCAATCCAGATCCACTTATACCACGGTTCCCATTTCATAAAATATTGCAGCATGCTTTTGGTAAAATTTTTCTGCTTCCACAGCACCGGCATTTTTTTAAAACTTTGACCGATAAAGTCGATACAGGAAATAACCGGCGTGTATACAACTTTCATTCCAATTTTTTTGCATTCACGGCAAATATCAACATCTTCAAACCAGATAAAATATCTCGGATCAAACGCCCAACCAAGTTTATCGTACAGGGTACGTCGCATCAGCATAAATGAACCTCGCACGGTATCAACCTCTTGCTCAACATCATCGTTAAAATTTTTATACAAATATCCGCTTAGAACATTCGGAAATATGTGATGAATTTTTAGAAGTATTGCTATTTGATCAAAAAGGCCGGGGAAACGTCTTGGTTTTGCTTTTTCATTAAATTTTCCATTTTCATCTACAAGCTTGCAACTGGCGATTCCGACATCATGATGCTCACGCATCCACATAACGATTTTATCCAAACTCCCCTCTTGCAGTCGCATATCCGGATTTAAAAAAAGCAAAAATTCACCTGACGACATCTCCGCTGCCTGATTATTGGCGTGGCCAAAACCGGCATTGTCTGAATTTTTTATTATTTTTACACTCGGAAAATCTTTAATGACCAAATCTATCGCGCCGTCTTCTGATCCGTTATCAACAACCCACTGTTCAATATCAATATTTTTCACGGCGGACTCCGTGGATTTTAGCTGGTCGGCAATTCTTTCTTTATCGTTATGCGTTACGGTAATAATTGATAGATCCATAATTTTCCGCACTTATATATAACCAAAAAATAAAGCCATTACGTAGCTATTTTTTGCTTAATTAAAGCTAAACTATGATAACATAATGGCTTGAATTGTCAAAGTTGCCTAAATTAAAAAATCCCCATTTTTTGGGGCTTTTATTTAAAAAAAACTTTTTACCTCGACCCTCTGCTGATGCTGGCAACAATTCCAACTGCAGCGAGACATGCCATAAGAGACGACCCTCCATGACTCACAAAAGGCAAAGTAACGCCGGTTAATGGCAACAAGCCGACCATCGCGCCGATATTTATGAATGATTGCCAAAAAAACCAAATCATAATCCCGGAAACAAGCAAAAAACCGTATTCATCGGTCGCTTCTTTCGCGATTTTGAATCCCCTCCATGCAATAAGCAAAATTAACACTACAACGCCGGACGAAAAAATAAAACCAAGTTCTTCAGCAATAACAGCGTAAATAGAATCAGCCTGAACTTCCGGTAAATAAGCGTGCTTTTGACGCGAATGGCCAAAACCTAGCCCCCAAAAACCTCCTGAACCGACCGCTAAATACGCTTGATTAACATGGTAACCAACACCTTGCGGGTCGAGCTCCGGATGTAAAAAGATCGTCAGACGATTCATGCGATAAGGCGCTACAAGCGCAATCATAGCAAAACCAACAATCCCGACTAAGCCGATAATAACAAGATAAACTTTTGGCGTCTTGGCTAAAAATAACATGCCATATGTAACACCGCATATAACTGCAAGTGTTCCGATATCCGGTTGCAGTAATATGAGAATCATTACCGGCGCAATAACACCAATAACCGGCAACAAACCGTGTTTAAAATCCCTGAGGTCACGATGCGGATCACTCAACATCTGGGCGAGAAGCATAATTATACCCAATTTAACAAACTCAGCCGGTTGAAAATGAAAAATACCGACATCAATCCAGCTTTTGGCAAATTTGTTAAAATCCGCCCCGACACCCGGAATAAAGACAATTATTAATGCCACCAGACAAGCAAAATATGCTACCCAGCTTATTCGCTGCCAAAATTTTGCTTTGAAACGTATAAAAATAAAAAACAAAAACAGGCCCGGCAACAAACCGAACAAAACCTGTCTTTTTACAAAATAATAAATATCGTCAAATCGGCTATAGCCATATGGGGCGCTCGCCGAAACTAAAACAGCCAGGCCAAACAAAACTAACAAGGCCACATAAATTAAAAAAAGTCGATCAGTCTTTTTTTCTGTCGGTCTTTCCATCATAATGTTCTACAAATTAATTTCGACCAGCAGGTACACGGCTAAAACCAAAAAAATTTGAAATAATGCCGCGCAAATTGATAAAATTCGCGATATAATTTTGTCAGAATTATAGCTATAAAATGAGAGTAAAAAATTTACAAGTATTAAAACTAGGCCACCAAGCGGTAAAAATAACGCTTTCCACCAAGCACCAACCAAATCAATCCCGAAAATATTGTTATAGTGTAAAAAGGCCTGTTCGCCTGTGACACTAAGCTTGAACACTATATAAAACCACATAAATAATTGCCCGGCCGCGGAAAAAATTATCGGCACGATAATCCAGGGGTCCTTGAAAAATACTTTTAATAAATAAAACATAAATTAGATTACAGTGAGCGATCCTCCTTCGCCGAGCAAAATTTTACCGCGCCTTGAAACTTTGCCGGATAATATAAGTTCCGCCAGTTTATTTTCTACGCGCTCTTGAAGCGCCCTGCGCATTGGTCTGGCGCCAAATTCGGGATCAAACCCAACCGAAGCGAGAAAATCGAGAGCAGTATCTTCGACCACAAGTTCAATTCCTTTGGCCTCAAGATCCTTCGCGACTCGTGTAAGCATTATGCCTGCAATCTTTTTAATATCTTCCATATCAAGCGGTTTAAACAAAACTATGCCGTCAAAACGATTTAAAAATTCCGGACGAAAATACTGTTTTAATTCTCCATGTAATAAGTGCTCTTTAATTGAGTCTGAAGAAGCGCCTTCTCTCATCTGTTCCTGTACATATGAGGTTCCCGCGTTTGACGTGGCAATAATAATAACATTTGTAAAATCTATAACTCTGCCTGTGCTGTCCGTTAACCGGCCGTCGTCCATCACTTGTAGAAATAAATTCAAAATATCAGGGTCGGCTTTTTCAATTTCATCAAGTAAAAGAAGCGTAAAAGGATGTCGCCGGATAGCTTCAGTAAGTATTCCCGTCCCCTTTTCACCCGGCGCTCCGATTAACCGATATATTCCGGATTTATCCTGATATTCACTCATATCAATTCGCGTCATCCTTTCTTCACCGCCAAAATACACTTGTGAGATAGTTTTAGCCAATTCTGTTTTACCCACACCAGTAGGACCAAGAAATAAAAAGTTGGCTATCGGTCTTTGTTTTGACCTAATTTCAACTCTGGCTCGGCGCAACGCGTTCGCCACCAAATCAACAGCTTCATCTTGTCCAATAACACGCTTATGCATTTCTTCCTCCAATTTTAGAAGCTTGCCGGTCTCATCTGTGGTTACGGAAGTAACCGGAATGCCGGTCTTGTCCGCAATAATAAATGCAATTTCTTCAGATGTTACCAGGGTATCGGCCCCTTTTTTTGAACGCGCATATCCCGCGGCTTCGCTCGCAATTTCAAGCGCACTGCCCGGTAAATATGTTTCATGCAGATACCGCGCCGACAACTGAACGGTTTTTTCAACGGCGCTATAGGCGAAAAAGACTTGATTTTTATACTCTAACGCTCCAATTTTTGATTCGACAACCTGTATTGCCTGATTTTCGTCCATCTCCTTAATATCAATTTTTGTAAATACGTTAGATAGCGATGTATCGGATACATGACGCGCATATTCTTCATCAGTTGTTGTTGCTATCGTCAGAAAATTTCCACCTTTTAAATATTCGGCTAATGTATCCGCCACATCAAGACTACTTCCCTCACCCGCCGATACACCCACTAGTTCATGAATATTGTGAATAAATAATATTACGTTTCTTGCCTTCGCTATCTCATTCATTATACCCACTAATCTTTCTATCGCTCCGGCAGGTGTTGTTCCGGCTAATAAAGACGGTACACTAAGTTTAACAAGGCGCTTATCTTGTAAACGAACCGGTACGTCATCTTCAACCATTCTTTGCGCCAAACCTTCCACAATAGTTCTTTTACCTACGCCGTGAGGCCCAACCAAAATAACACTCATTGAACCGCCGTCAACGACCCGAAAAATCTCTTCATTTTCTTTCTCTCTTGCGGCGCAATAATCATAGTGACCGAGCTGGGCATACAGCGTCATGTCTTCGCTTAAAGAATTTAAAAAAGGAGTCGATAAAGCTGTCATCGCTTTATCCATTCCTGTCTTTGACCGATGGCTAGCCGCGCGGGATAATTTTAAATATTGCCGGTACAAACGCTCCCTTATGCGAGCCCATTCAACAACATTCAGCAGTTGATTTTTCTCAACATTCAAATCATACATCAACTCCTGCAAAAATGGCGACTGTTTGATTGTAGCAACTAACAATTCGGTAACACTGACGTATTCCTGATGTGCTTCGTAAGCCTCTTCATACGCCCGAAACAAAATTTGTTGAATATCAGGCGACAGAAGCGGCATTGACGCTGAACTTTGCGTTTTAGCCGGTAAACCATAGGAAGATGAGATGTCATCTTGCAACGCTTTTGCCGGAATTCCAAGCCTGATAAATACATTGGAAATGCGATTAAATGAAAGCAATGCGTAAAAAAGATGCTCCGGGGTAACAGTAGGATAATTATTCTTATCGGCAAATCTGTATGCTTCGGCTAGAACCGACATTGCTTCATCAGTGAAAGCGCCATTTACTTTATGCCACTTATTTTTTGGAATAGACATGGCCTGAGTCCAATCGGAAACTATCTGTTGCTCGTGATCTTCACCCAAATCTTTAGCTTTATAATCATATTTTTCGACTAAACCACTTTTTTTTCTTTCCACAATCACGCGGTACCATAAAGCACACAAGAAAATCAGACCCAGCCAAAATAAAAATTTATACTGTCCGTCAAGCGCAAAAAAAACTTCCGGCCACATATCCGGTGATGAAACAAAATTCTTCACCAATCCGCTTTTATAAATTAAAAATAAAAACCATACCCATGAATTAAGCCATAATACAATCAGTGTGATGCGGCGGATTTTATTCCAAATTCTTCTGCCGTTTAAAAGCGCAAGATTGTATCTTGTGAGCGGATAATCCCAGAACAACCACCGGTTTCTTTTCCATACGCCAAGAGACGACGTCTTGCAGACAGAGCATTTCCGTAAACCAACCAGACCGGTTCCTTTGCACGACGGACAAGATAAGACATTAAGCTGTGGTAACTCTTCAAACATCATAATTCTATGAAAAACGCGATAATGAATTGATCAGGCCCCAAACAATGACTACCGGTAAAACAAGCCAAAACAACAATAATATTATGCAAAAAATAAGCCACACAAATAAGGCGAATCCGCGGCCGATTACCTGAAAAAAACGCATTAAAAAACTTATGATTCTTCCCTGTATATCATACTGACCAAACATCGGTACAAATAAATTTTTTAACCACAGACCGGGAGATAAATTTCTATTTCCAATCTGGAATAATTCAGCACACCAAATAAGAGCATGCTTTAAGCCACCCGTATACCACCATAGAGGAAAATACAGCGCGTCCAAAAATGTTTCAACAAACAAGCGCTGTATAATTAGATATAACATAAGATATTCTTCACTATGAATTATAGCACAAATAAAATAGCCGTCCAAGGCGTATATGGCTGATTGAACGGCTGTTGAAAATGTATTTATCTTTTGGCGACCGCTATATCAACCGGTTTAATGTATTTAATAAATGAAACAGAAGTCATCCCTGATGACTGCACTCTTTTTTCTAAATTCGGAAGAGCATTAAAACTCGCAACTTCCACATTTATTTTTTGGATTTCTGATTTTAAATCAGACACTTTTTTCTGCAAGTCGCGCATTTCATAACCGCTTCCGGAGGCGACGCTCACCTGGCAAATAAAGGCGACCAGCAAAGAAGCAAAAATTCCAACATAGGCAAACCGTGCTTTTGGACCGCCAATCCATGCCGGCACAGACAAGCAACGATAATAACCGATCAGCCAGCGTTTATAATGTTCAACCTGATATTTAATTTTTCTTTTTAATATCATATCTTAATTACTGCTCGCAATTTAGCGCTTCTGGAACGCCTGTTGCCCTTCAGCTCATTTGCTTGCGGGCAAATTGGTTTTTTATTAATTAATTCAATTTGCTTGCCGGCAATACCGGCGAAAAATTGCTTAACAATTCTATCCTCGAGTGAATGAAATGTTATTACTGCCAATTTTCCGCCAGGCGAGAGCAGGTCAATCGCTTGAGGCAATGCTTGTTTTAATGACTCAAGTTCATGATTTACCGCTATGCGCAATGCTTGAAATACTTTTGTTGCCGGGTGTGAACCGCCTATCCAAGGAATTTCCTTGTCACTTTGCAGTTTGCTCTTGTATACCGACAGGACTATATCAACGAGCTGTTTAGTTGATAAAATCAACTCAACCTTTCTCAATGTTACAATTTCTTTTGCAATTTCTTCTGCAAATTTTTCTTCCCCAAATTGCTTAAAAATCTTTTTCAATTCCGGCTCACTATAATTATTTAAAATATCTGACGCTTTTTCTCTCGTGGCTTCATAGGGGTCGAACCTCATATCTAATAACTCGTCTTTATCAAATGAAAATCCCCTCCCCCTTTCCTCAAATTGCGGAGATGACCACCCAAGATCCATGATAATTACATCCGCATTTTTGAACCCGTTCGCTTCTGCAATATTTTTTAAATCCTTAAAATTTGCTTTAGCAAAGGTAACTTGTTCTCCAAATTTGTATAAGTACCTTTTTGCCCTAAGCAGAGATTCCGGGTCAGTATCAATGCCGAATAATTTACCTTTTTCTCCGACAGCTTCGAGAAAGGCTTCAGCATGACCACCATCGCCCAAGGTGCAATCTATTACCACATCTCCCTGTTCTGGTTTTATCAATTGAATTATTTCATTTAAAAGTACTGGTTCGTGTCTCATATTAAATTCCCAGTTCCGCCATCCTTTCGGCGATTTCCCCGCTTTCAGTTTCCGTTTGTGTTTTATATGTTTTCCACTCTGATTCATCCCAAATTTCTAAACGGCTATACAACCCGGCAACGACTACTGCTTTTTTTAAACCGGCAAACGAACGGAGATACTCCGGAAGAACCAACCGGCCCTGTTTGTCTATGTCCATATCCATCGCTCCGGCAAGCATTAATCGGGCAAAAGCCCGGCTGTCTGCTTGGCTGATTGGCAAAGCAGCCAATTTTTCCGCCAACTTTTCCCATTCATTTTTTGTATAAAGAAAAAGGCAGTTGTCCAAACCTCTGGTGACTACCGCTCCCCCTTTAAGTTCTGCGCGAAACTTTGCCGGAATTGCCAGCCGCCCCTTATCATCTAGATTGTGGGAGTATTCGCCAATAAACATAAAAACTGGATATTTACCACTTTTCACCACTACTAACCATTTTATACCACTTTAATACATGCGTCAACACAAAACACCATAATATTTTTGGCTAATATAAAACAAAAAATCCCGCTTTAAACGGGATTGTGGATAACTTTTTTTATTTCTTAAAACTGAACCGGAGTATCAGGTGTGGCAACTTCAGTTGGAATTTTTAACTCATTCTCAATTCTTCCGGCAAGGACTTCACTTTGGGTAATGTCACCATGATTCAATATTACTTTCTTCGGCATCGCCCCGTCATTTTTTATCCAGCTAAATAGTCTGGCCCGGTCCGCATGAGCAGATAAAACATCAGCAAACTCAATTTTACATTTCACCCGGACATTTTCACCCAAAAAATTTACCTGCGGCGCGCCATCTAATATTTTTCTGCCTAAAGTATGGGGCGCCTGAAAGCCTGTAAAAAACAAAGTATTTTTCTCGTCAGACAAATAGCGTAAAGCGTGATGCTGAATTCTGCCTCCGTTCATCATTCCGGCGCCGGCAATTATCACTTTTCTTCCACGGAGACTGTTAATTTTTCTGGAATCGTCCCTTGAATAACAAACCTTCAATCCGTGGAAGTGAAACAGATCATCTCCGGAAAATAAATGTTTTTTTGCTTCATCATCAAAATATTTTGTATAACGGCTAAAAACATCAGTTGCGTCTATAGCCATCGGAGAATCAAGAAAAATAGGAATATCTTGAGGGAATGATTTTTCAAGGTCAATCAATTCATTTAGGTCATAAAGGATTTCTTGCGTTCGCTCCACCGAAAAAGCCGGAACCATCAAAACCCCTCCCCTATCCATAGCTTTTTTAACAACGCTCTTAATAACATTCTGTCTGTCCAATTTTGTATTGTGCAGCCGGTCTCCGTAGGTTGATTCACAAACCAACAGGTCAACTCCATCGGGGAGTTTGTCTGTATCACGCAAAATCGGCACTTTCACATTGCCCAAATCTCCGGAGAAAACGATTTTTTTCCCTGAACAATTTATTTCTACAAATGCTGAGCCAAATATATGCCCGGCTTCATAAAATTTAATCGATACTTTTTCAGCGGACGATAAGGTAAACTCTTCATAATATTCAATGTTCTTACACTGCCCTACAGTTGCTGTAACATCGTCTAAGCTGTATAAAATTCGCGTGCCATATTTCTTATTGTTGTATGTCATTATATCAAACGCATCTTCTAGCACTATTTTAATTAGGTCGATGGTCGGTGGTGTAGCAAAAATAAATCCTTTATAACCGGCTTTTATAAGCAAGGGCAAGCGGCCAATGTGATCAAGATGGGCATGCGTCACCACGACTGCATTCAAGGAACCAGCTTCAAATACGAATGGATCTGCGTTTCTATCTTCGACAAAATCACCGCCCTGGAAGGCGCCACAATCAACCAATATCCTGATATTGTTATGTTCAAAAAGCGAACAGGACCCTGTTACCTCGCCAGCCGCCCCGAAAAATGAAATATTCATAAAAAAATAAGCAAATTATTTGATAATTATACCACAATTTATACCCTACACAAATAGATAAAGTTCTGCTATACTTAGAGCGAATATGATAACAAATCCAGACGATAGAATAAAAGGCGTAGAAATAATTGAACCGCCAATCCAGGAGCTAAAAAAACGCGGATCATGGCTAACAACCGCTTGTATGAGCGGCTGCAGTTTTATCTTAATTTTTATCATTGGAGTTGTAATCGGGGTTAAAATGTTTATTGGCGCCGGGCCTAAGGAAATTAAAAATTTGCCGGAAAATTTTCCGGCAAACATTCCTGTCTATGACCAATATAATATTGATAAGATAACCCTCATTTCAGGACGATATAAAAGCCGGAGCATGGAGGTGTCAGCTCTTTTTCCAAAATTAATTTTGTCACCTCTTATATTAAGAAACGAACAACAAGCGGGCGAGGAAAATATAGGAATCATCCGTCAACTTTGGCTCGCCTTCACCGAGCCGGTCGGCGATAACAGAGATACCGTTCAGATTGAATGGCGGAACATATCAAGTGATGCGACTACTATGATTGCTTATTATAAAAATAAACTTGACGATGCGCTCTGCACGGTAGAGTCAGAAACTGCCGGTATAAATTATAATCAAATCACATTTAACTGCGAAAATGAATTAAGCGGAACTATATACGTTCAAATGGGTGAAACAAAAAAAATGATATCTTATGCTTATTTAATAATTAATTTATCTCCAAATAATTCTGAAACTCCGGCAGACACTTCATCGAGCACAATACAATCAGCTGAAGATTAATTATTCGTAACATGATTTTAGGACAGCTTAACAATCAATCAAAAACGATTACCGGTGCGGCGCTGATCATTGCCTCAGCCACGCTTCTTAGTAAACTTATAGGGCTCATCCGAGACAGGATACTTGCCCATTATTTTGGCGCAGGTGAAATTATGGATGCCTATTACGCCGCCTTCAAGATTCCGGATCTAATTTATACTTTGCTTATTGTCGGTGCTCTTACCGCCGGATTTATTCCAACATTTACAAAATTATTTTACGCCGGCGAAGAAAAAAGCCCCGCATGGCGGCTAGCAAATAATATCTTCAATATCGGGGGTCTGATAATCGCAGCTCTCAGCATTTTAGGACAAATATTAGCCCCATTACTCGTACCGGTTATTGCTCCCGGATTTTCCGAAGCCAATCGTGAACTTACCATTTCTTTAACCAGGATAATGTTTATTTCGCCATTATTTTTCGGTTTATCAATGACCCTGGGAGGAGTTCTTCAATCATTAAGGCGTTTTGTCCTATATTCAATCGCTCCAATTTTTTATAATTTAGGCATTATTATAGGAACCGTATTTTTCGTTAAATTTTGCGGACCAATCGGTCTTGCTTGGGGCGTTGTACTTGGCGCGGTATTGCACTTCTCTCTTCAAATGATAGGCGCCTACAATGGGGGCTGGCGCTGGAAATGGCACTTTGATTTAAAAGATCCTGAAACCCGTTTGGTGGCCAAGCTAATGATTCCCCGCACTCTTGGTCTCGCAGTTACTGAAATTAACGTTTTTGTTGTGACAATTCTGGCATCTCTCTTGCCCATCGGCAGTGTGGCTGTTTATAACTACGCCAACAATCTTCAGGGTGTTCCGACCGGAATTATAGGCATTCCGTTTGCGCTGGCTGTTTTTCCTCTTCTATCAGTGGCGGCGGCAAAAAACAATACCCAGGAATTTATAAAATATTTAAGCAGTACGGCACGGCAGATAATTTTTTTAGTGATTCCAATTTCTATTATTGTACTGCTTTTAAGAGCACAAATTGTCCGCGTTGTACTTGGTTCAGGAGCCTTTGACTGGAGCGCGACCACTGCCACGGCAAACGCATTGGCTTTCTTTTCCTTCGGGCTATTTGCTCAATCGCTCGTCCCTCTTTTAGCGCGCGCTTTTTATTCGCTTTGCGACACAAAAACACCATTCGTAACAGGCATTATTGCAGAACTTATTGCAATTATCTCTGCTCTAATATTAATGAAGCCGCTGGGAGTGGCCGGCCTGGCGCTTGCCTCTTCTATTGGAGCTATCGTAAATCTGACACTACTATCAATTTATTTACGAAAAAATACCGGTGGAATTGAAGGAGAAAAAATAATTTCATCTCTGTATCGCGTTTCTATTGCGGCTATTGCCATGGCCGTTGTAATACAATTATTGAAATATCCTCTGGCTGATATTTTTAATCTTAATTATTTCCATGGCGTGCTGGGGCAAGGCCTAACAGCTGGAATAGCCGGTCTTATTGTTTACGGCTTCATTTGCTGGCTATTAAAAGTACCTGAATTTATTTCTATAAAAGAAGCCTTAAAAAAACGCTGGCTGAAAACCCGCAATATTGACACTCCTGAACTTATTGAAACAAAAGAATGATTATGAATGAAAACATAAAAAATTTCTGTATTATTGCTCATATCGACCACGGCAAAAGCACACTGGCGGACCGATTTTTGGAATTGACCGGCACGGTCGCAAGACGCGATATGAAGGACCAGCTTTTGGATTCAATGGATCTTGAACGGGAACGGGGCATAACAATTAAACTGACTCCTGTCCGGATGGAATATCAAAAACATATTTTAAACCTGATTGATACACCCGGTCATGTTGATTTTAATTATGAGGTATCCCGTTCATTGGCGGCCGTAGAGGGCGCCGTGCTCTTAGTTGACGCGACTCAAGGTGTACAAGCCCAAACTATCGGCAATCTTTATTTGGCGCTGGAGCAAAATCTGACGATTATTCCTGTAATCAACAAGATTGACATGGCTCTCGCTAATGTGGAAAAAACTAGGGAAGAAATTATTCATTTAACTGGCTGCAAGGATAGTGAGATAATTATGGCTTCGGGCAAAACAGGAATTGGCGTACCGGAAATTCTGGACGCCATAATCAAACGTATCCCCTGCCCTTCCGACAACGCGAACAAACCGGCGCGCGCCTTAATTTTTGATTCCGAATACAATGAGTACAAAGGCGTAGTCGCCTCAGTCAGAATGGTTGACGGAGAATTAAAAAAAGGTGAAAAAATTCGTCTAATGACAACTCATACTCCGGCCGAAATTCTGGAAATCGGATACTATAAACCGAAATTCAAACCGGCTGACAAATTGGCTAATGGTGAAATCGGATATATTGTTACGGGCTTAAAAGAAGTGCGAGATTGCCGAGTCGGCGACACGATTGCCATATCAGGCGAAAACTCCGCTAAAACTCCTCTGCCGGGGTACAAAGAAGTTAAACCGATGGTTTTTGCCGGCATATTTCCAAAAGAAGGCAATGAATTTCAGGAACTGCGTGATGCGATAGATAAACTTAAACTCAATGACTCAGCCTTATACTTTGAACCAGAACATTCGCAAGCGCTTGGCTTCGGCTTTCGTTGTGGCTTTTTAGGAATGCTTCATTTGGATATTTTTCAGGAACGGCTCAGGCGGGAACATAATCTGGAAATTGTAATTACTGTACCAAGCGTAGCCTACAAAATACTAAAAAACGGCGGCGTGGAAATAATAATTCACGGGCCTCAAGAAATGCCGGACCCGGGCCATATCCAAGAAATTTCTGAACCATGGATGACGCTCGATATTATTACGCCAAAAGATTTTGTCGGAAATGTTATGGGTCTAATATCAGAACGCCGTGGCCGGTATATCAATACGGAATATCTTTCATCCGGGTCTGACCAGCGTGCGGTAATCCATTATGAAATACCACTGTCCTCTCTCATTACCGACTTCTATGATAAGTTAAAAACAGTCACTTCGGGATACGCTTCAATGAATTATGAATACAAAGGATATGAACCGACTGAAGTGGTAAAACTTGATATACTAATCGCTGATGAGCCGGTTGAAGAACTTTCCACTCTTGTTTGGAATGACGAAGCATACAAAACAGGAAAGAGAATTGTTCAATCCTTAAAAGAATCATTACCGCGCCAACAATTTGAAATAAAAATTCAGGCGGCCATCGGAGGAAAAATTATTGCAGCCGAAAGATTGTCGGCCTATCGCAAAGATGTGTTAGCAAAACTATACGGCGGAGACGTTACGAGAAAAATGAAGCTTCTTGAAAAACAAAAGAAAGGAAAAAGAAAGATGGCGGCCCACGGAAAAGTGGATATACCGACAGAAACATATTTAAAAGTATTAAAAAGATAATATGAAACACAAAACCATAAAAAATCTTTGGATTATTGTTGCGCTTATCGGCGTTGCCGCCATGATAATGTTCACAATAATGCCTGCATTCCAGTTTTAATCATTCTTTACATGAAAAAATGGGTTGTTATTGAACCGCCACCGGGTGAATTTTTTGAAAATCACCCTGAGTTGCCGCCGATTGCCGCGCGGCTTCTTTGGAACCGTAATTTACGCACTCAGGAACAAATAGACGAATTTTTAAATCCCGATTATCTGGCCGATGTACACGATCCTTTTTTGTTTAAAGATATGAAAAAAGCGGTGCATATTATTTTTGAAGCGATAAAATCGCAAAAAAATATTATGGTACACGGAGATTATGATGCTGACGGAGTTTGCGCTTCAAAAATTCTTCTTAGCACTTTAAAAAATATAGGCGCTAAAAACATTAATGTTTTTTTACCACACCGTGAAATCGACGGATACGGATTAAACATGAATAGTATAAATTCATTTATTGAACAGAGGGTTGATTTAATAATTACGTGTGACTGTGGTGTGTCAAATTTTGAAGAAATTAGTGCGGCGAAAGATGCGGGAATGCAAATTGTTCTGACTGACCATCATACGGTTCCCTCTGAATTGCCGAGAGCAGATGCCATCATTCATGCTCTGGTTCCCGGTGAGCCATATCCGGATAAAGGGCTTGCCGGAGCGGCGGTAGCTTTTAAACTGGCGCAAGCACTTATTAAGACAAGTAAGGTGAAAGGTGAAAAATTATGCGATGGCCAATCGCACGAGGCTTATGAAAAATGGCTGCTTGATCTGGTGGCAATTGCCACGATCGGCGATATGGTTCCTCTTGTGGGCGAATCCCGCACACTTACACGCTATGGGCTGACTGTTTTAAACAAAACAAAAAATATCGGCTTGAAAGAAATGTTAATAGCTTCATCGCTTGCCGATGAAAATGGAAACCCAAAAAAAGGAGCTTATACTTCTGAAACGGTAAGTTTTCAAATTGTACCTCGTCTTAATGCTGCAGGAAGAATGGACCACGCCAATACTGCGCTTGCTCTTCTTATGGCGGAAAACAATGATGAGGCGCAAAGTTTGGCTTTGCAACTTAATAAAAATAATTCCGACCGTCAAAAGCTGACCGAACAGATGGTTGAACAGGCAACAAGCCAAATTAAAAAAATGAAGCAGGAAAAGAATCCTGTCTTAATTGTTATGGGTGAAAAATGGTCAACCGGGATAATTGGCCTTATTGCCGGAAAAATTAAAGATTTATATTATAAGCCGGCATTGGTTCTGGGCAACGACGAAGGAGAGATAACCGGTTCGGGCCGAAGCGTTCCACAGTTTAATATGATTAACGCCCTACAATCAATGCCTCAATATTTTTCTAAATTCGGTGGTCACCCTCTTGCTTGCGGTTTTTCATTGAAATCGATGGATATGCTTTCTGGTTTCAAAAATGAAATTAATCTGCTTGCTAAGAAACAAATGGCGGGAATTGAACTTGTACCGCAAATTTTAATTGACGCTGAAGTAAATCTGGAGGAAGTTGATTGGAAACTTTACGATATTCTTCAAAAATTTGAACCATTCGGCCAGGCAAATGAGGAACCTCTTTACTTAGCAAAAGGATTAACCGTAATAGAAATAAATCCAGTCGGTCAGGACGGCCGCCATTTAAAGCTGATGGTTAAGCATAATTCTCATCTTATAAAGAAAACCATTGCTTTTGGTTTTGGTAATGCCGACAAACACCCGACTGACTGGAAAAAAACTTTAAAACCCGGTGATAAAATAGATATGGTTTTTGCAGTAGGCGTAAATGAGTGGAACGGAAATCGCGAATTAGAACTTTCAGTGAAAGACATGAAAAAAACCGGATAGACCGGCCAATT
This sequence comes from Candidatus Magasanikiibacteriota bacterium, assembly GCA_963802255.1. Classification (GTDB taxonomy): domain Bacteria; phylum Patescibacteriota; class Patescibacteriia; order Magasanikbacterales; family GWA2-37-8; genus JAPLWQ01. The sequence goes on from CAWDHY010000001.1 coordinate 570,728, forward strand.
ATTTAAATAAGTTTACATAAAAAAATACCCCGTTTAGTCGGGGCATTTTTTATTAATATTTTAACCGTTTCTTATCTCCTTTTCTAATCCCTCCCATTTTTTCTGTAATTCCTTAATTAAATTATTTTTTATATCAATAGCCAGCTCTTTCTTAGCGCTATATTCTTCCACCGCTCTTTCAACAAGCGCATTCCACATCTCGCGAGTTGGGCCCTCCAATTTTTTAATACTTTCTCTCAATTCACTGTATAACGGCTCGATGTGAGCGATTAATTTGGCCCGGTATTCCTTTCCCTTAACAGTGGCATTAAGCCACATTAATCCGGCCCCCAGAACGCCGCCCAGCACTAATCCTTTTTTGAATCTACCCATATTGATAAAATTAATTATTTAACGATTAGCCGCAGCTGGCGTCAGTATTCGTACCCGTGCCAACACCAAAACTCGGCGAGGCGCTTTGCGTACTAAGAGCAGTATCGCATTCAGAGGGCGCATTATTAAAGCTTGAGCAAATTACCTGTTTAACCGCTTCAGGGCTACGCGACACTTCCACCTGCACGCCGTTAATTACAAGAGTCGGCGAACCCTGCACACCATACTTTTCATTCTCTGTCGCATGCACATCGTAAAGAGGAAATTGTCCGCTAAGCCAGCTTGCTTTGTCATCTAAATTCGCTTTTATTCCGAATTGCGAATCGGCTTTTGCCATGCATGAATTTACCTGGCTTTCGCTAACTCCTGCTTCCTTCAAACAAGCCGCATAATCATCTTTACCCGTAAAACAGGTAAGGTATTTTGCAAACTTCGCACTCTGGTCTTTTTGTATGCAGTACTGCCTGGTATTCTCGTTAATTTCTTTTTCTCCATGCATTGCATATGAAACAAATTTAATATCCATTTCGGCCTTCTTCTTTAATAATTCATAAGCCGGCAGATACGCTTTTTCCATCTGAAGTCCATAAGGACAATATGACATCACAAACAATTCAACCTTTGGCTTGTCGGTTTTTGGCGGAGGTGTCGCCTCTTGTTGCTGCGCACTCGCAATATCTTGAGCTTGGGCTGCCGCAATTGCTTTATTATTTCCGGCGGCGGCCGCACAATTAACCCCCTTTGTTAATGACATCACGACGAGCACTATAAAGCCGATAGTGCAAAGAATTAACAAGCCGGCAATTCCGCCAACAATCATGGCGCTTCGCGAATCCAACAGCTCAAAAAAATTCTTTTTTTCTCCATTATCCATATAGCTATTTACTTAATAAATGATTATAAACAGATATGTAGGCACCCGCCTCCACATCTTCTTTGCTTAATTTTATAGCATCTATATCTAAAGTCAAGTGGATACTCTGCTGATTACTTGAATCACATATTATATCTTCCAATAATAGCATTTTTTTATCATTTAAAAATTTTGAACAGGCACTATTCTTTTTGCAGGTTTGAACCGAGACTGCAATTAAAATATCAGCCAAATCAATCAATTTGGGCAAATAATATCTGTTGTATAAAGATAAAAAAAATGAAAATAAATCCTTAACATCAATATTCCTGTAAAAAGTAATGACCAACGGTTTCTTCCGCTCTTTCTTCCATTTTATCAAATCACCGGCTAAACCCATAAATGGAGTATGGAGATGAACGATGTCAGCCGCATCCAATTCTGAAATTACATGTGAGCCGCTAAACAATCCGGCAAATTTCATAGTCGGAGTTTTCATAGTCGTTTCAATCTGTTCCCTCCGTGACACCGTTCCATATTGAAGGGTGAAGGCTTCAGAGTTAATTCCACAAGTTCTCTCCCTCTCGGCCAAATTCATCGCCTGATCGCGGATATCTATAAAATAATCATAGACTGAAGGTATAATGTGTATTACTTTCATATCAATATTTTTTTCGCCTTCAAATGAACATTAGGCGAAGGAATAAAGAAAAAAATATTCGATTCCAGAGTGACGAGAGAATTAACAATATTTTTAAACAAGCCCGGCCGCCGCCTACTTGAATGCTTAAAAAACTGTTCATTATTCAGCTGTTCATTTCCCGTTTTCTTCGCATAGTTATCCATGGCTACAAAAACGGCGACGCCCAAAATCTGTCCGAGAAAATGTTCCGCATAGGTTACGCTCTCGACAAAAAAATTATTTTTTTTAAATATTTCCTCCAGCCTTTTACGGGAGAAAAAATTTATGTGCCCGGCATATTTTTTGGTTAATCCGCGTTTCAGCCCCAATTTATCCAGTAGGTGCCATATTGAAGTAAAATCGCCTTCACAGGGAACAAAGGCATAAAGCACCCCGCCCGGTTTAAGAATGCGATATATTTCTTTTAATAAAACATCGGGGTCATTTACATGCTCAAGAACATCAAAAATCGCGATACCGTCAAATTCATTATCAGAATACGGCAAATTACGTTCTCCACAGAGTGAATATTCAACTCCGTCAGAGAATGATTCGGCAATATTTATTGCCGCTTCACTAACATCGGTTCCAAAACATTGCCATGATTGCCTAAACGATTTTAAAGCACGTATAAATGTGCCTGCTCCACAGCCGACTTCCAATATTTTTGATTCTTCCGGCAAACCGAAAAATGAATTCATACACCGACGTAAGCGAACATTTGTGGGGTCACTCCATTTATATGACGCCTGCCCATTACCCCAAACCGATTTGTTATAATCAAACGTCATATCAAAGTTCGATAAACTTCATTTAGAGTAAATATGTGATTATTCCAATCATACTGAAGCGCCCTTTCCCGCGCTCTTCCCCTGATAATATTTTTTTCTTCATTGTTAAATAATAGTACCCGTTCGATACAATCTTTCCATGCCTGGTCGCTGTTTAATGATGCAAGAAAACCATTAACGCCGTTCTTAATGCGGCCCTTTATACCCGCGATATCGCTTGCGACCACAATCGCACCACAAGACATAGCTTCTACCACAACCAGTGAAAATGATTCGGAAAGTGAAGGAACCGCCACCAGGTCTGCGTTTGAATAATATTTTGATAAATCATTTCTGGCGACACCTGACCCAAGAAAGATAACTCTATTTTCATATTGCGTCGCAACGATTAGTTTCTTAAGCCTCTCTTCATCATATCCCCCGCCGACAGACGCTAGAACGGTATCTTTAGGTAATTTCGGCAGTAAATTTATTAAAAACTCCAAATTTTTTACCGGTAAAAAATTACCGACAAATAGTATTACCTTTTTATTGTTTAATTCCGGTTTCCCAACAGCAGACCAATCACCTTCCCGCCGGCTAAACTCATAGGTATCCACTCCATTAGGTAAAAAAATAATTTTTTCTTTTCCGATGAAACGTCCGAATTTTGACTCTTTAAAATAATCCGCATCAACGGCGATTATCTTATCCGCAAATGTAAAAATTTTCCCGGCAAACATTGAATCATATATTCTTTGAAGCAAACCTTTTGCGCCGGCGCTTTGAGGGTCCATGTGATATGTAACCACCAGCTTAAAACCCAGCAATTTTTTCGCTTTTATCAGCGAACCCAACGCACCATAAAAAGGATAATGAAGATGAACGATATCAAAACCGCGAAGCAATTTCGGCAATCCAGAGATAATCCCCGCATCACCGATTTTTATCACCGGCCGAAGCCGTCGGACAACAAAGTTGTATTCATTGTCATTATATTTTACACCCGGATATTTTAGCGTAAAAACACAAACATCATTTTCTGGTGATATTCGTTTTGCTTCTTCAAGACAAACCGACCCCATCCCGCCAATATGCGGTGGAAAAGTTGATACTAAGTGTGCGATTTTCATTTTTAAATATTTATCAAAATTACAAAATTATTCCATCACGATCCTCATCGCCTTCAGCATTCCGTAAAACATACACGTCGCCATTATACTGATCGGTTCCGACAAGCTCCGCCTCTCTGTTGTAAATCTGCTCGTACGGCTGACACGCCTGGCATCCTCCTTCACCAGCCGGACATTTATATCTTTCTATTTGTCTCGCTAATTTAATATTTCTCCCGACTTCAAGAACTTTTTCCCTGCTCTCATCAAGATCAGGCAGTATTTTCTCTGTTAAAACATCGCTATAATCCAAATACCAATAGCTGGCTTTGACAGCATTTCTTTTTTGACAATTATGTACAAGCAGGTGATAAATCGGCAATTGCAGAGAAGACGGATCCTCTTCGCTTTTTCCTGTTTTAAAATCAATAATATGCACACTATCAGTTTCCGGCAAATATTCCAGCCAGTCAATTTTTCCGCATAAAATAAGATTTTCTTCTTCAGAAATCCAATAATATGGTAAATCCATATTAATTTTTACCGAGAGCTCCTCAATTGGGCCCGGATTGTCCATAACTCTTCTCATCATATTTTGACCCCTAGTTTTATATTTATATTCCATCTCATCGTTAAAAAAGCCACCTTTTTTTCCGGATACTTTTTCCCAGGCAACATCAAATTTTTTGATCAAGGGAGTATCAAAACGACGATCTCGCGGCAATGTTGAAAGTGATTCAAGCACGTCATGAACACACTGACCAAGTGCTAACGAGGGGCTCATCAGCTTTATCTTATGATTATTTTTCGGATCCCGATAAACATTTTTAAGATAATACGCTCGTCCGCAACGCAAAAAATCACTAATAGAACTATGCGAGATCCAATATGCGCTATATTTATCCGGCATAAAAATTATTTTTTGCTTTCAATATCTTTTAAGGAAAGCAGGCGCGTCAGTACAGTGATTTCACGACGCTGCTTTTCCACAGAAATTAGTAAACGAAATACTAAGAAAAACAGAAGCACCAAGGCAAGATAGACAATTAGATCGGCGCCACGTCCGATACCAAGTTTATTTGAAAAATAAAATGTCGCGTCGGGCCAGATAACAACCGCACAAGCAGATACCCAGAATAAAATCCAAATTATCACCCCATATAACCCAACCTCTCCGCGCTTATAACGTATCAACGCGCTTACCGCTCCCAAAATAAACACTGCTAAAAGAATAATTTGTATTATGGTCATAAATTTATTTAAATAATTTTGAAATAAATAAATCGAGTAAAACTTTTAAACCGCCGGCAACACCCTGGCCATATTCATGATAGACGACTTCAACAGGATATTCCTTGTACTTCATACCGTATTTTTTGATTTTTGATACTAATTCAGAATTATGCGCCATGCCATCCTGACGGATATTAATTTTGCCCGCCGCATTGCGGTTTAGCAATCTGAAACCATTGTGCGCATCGCTTAGCCATATTCCGGTTACCAGCCAATTGATTAATCTTGCAACTGGTAAAACAATGTGTCTTTTCGCCCAAGGAATTTTTGAACGACTATCCAAAAATCTTGATCCTAAAACGGCATCCAAAGACCCTTCACGCATCAAACGTACTGCACCGGCTATGTCAGACGGATTAAACTGATCATCTGCGTCAAAATGCACTATAATTTCAGCTCCGGATTGATAAGCGAGTTGATTTCCGGTCTGAAGCGCCGCCCCTTGTCCGCGATTCAGAGCATGTCTCACAACTGTCGCGCCCGCCTCACGAGAAACAGTGCTGGTATTATCATTAGATCCGTCGTCAACAACCACTACATACTCATAGCCATGTTGAAAAAGGCCGCGTATAACGCGGCCAATTTGTTTCTCTTCGTTATGCGCCGGTACAACAACAATAATCATAAATTAATGATCATGGTTAAAAATCAGTGCTTCCTTATTAGCCACCACGTATTCAATTGTTTTATCCAGGCCATCTTCAAGGCGTACAAGTGGCATCCAGCCAAGCGCGTCTTTAACAAAAGTTAAATCAGCTGCTCCTTTTTTTGTTAAAAATTGCAGGCTTTTCTCAAAAGTCACTTTTGAAGAAGAATTCATCATCTTTATTATCATATTTGCAACATCCACAATTCTGACAATTTTATCATCGCCAAAATTTGCCACTCTAACCTCAGGATCTGCTGACATTAATTTAGTCAACCCTGTAACCATATCATCAACATAACAAAGTGAAGTCGAAAAAGATTCATCCCCGTAGACAACAAGGTCTTTTCCGTCAATTGCATCAATAATAAAATCGGGAATCATTAATCCCTGGAATAGATGCATGCGCGGACCATAGGTGGTAAATACTCGCGCAATTTTTGCGTCAACTCCATGAACCTGACGATAAGTTTCCACCGCCGCCTCGGCAAATTTCTTGCCCTCGTCATAACAGGCGCGGGGTGAAAGATGATCAACCAGACCTTGGTCTGTTTCCTTAAAGCGATCCCTTTGTTCGGTCGCGTCGCCGTAAACAACTGAACTTGACGCAAAAACATATTTCGCGCGATATTTTACCGCCAAATCCAGAGTATTAAACATGGCCGTTGAATTAGCGGCTAATGTTTTCATTTTAAGACTTTCAAAATCCTTAGGGCTTGTCGGACAGGCCAAATGATATATCTCCTGAATGCCCTGAAACTTGACTTTAAATTTATCCAATTCATCATATGCCTCCATATCAAGAGGCTGGGAAACGTCCAAATTAATAAATTCAAAATCCGGATACTGCAAAAGGTGGTTGATATTATTCGGGTCCGAATTAGAAAAGTCATCAATACAAATAACTTTGGCCTCTTTTAGCAGGCGTTCACATAAATGCGAACCTATAAATCCCGCTCCTCCGGTTACAATAACATTCTTTTTCTCAAAAATTGGGGTATCCATATATTCAAAAACTATTGTATAAATCGCTATTATTTTATCAAAATTATCAGGCTTAGGCAAGTGTAATAAAAACGCTCTATTTTAACCGTGGTAACTGTACATTTTTTAATGTTTTACCCTTTCCTGAAATTATCTTAAACACGCCGCCACCGCCGTTATACGGCATTAAATCGATTAATCCATCGCTGTCATAATCCTGCGATATTAAACTCCATTTTTCGCCGGTGTCAGAAAGCCGTTCTCTTAATATACTTCCGCTTTCAAGATAAACCATTGAACGGTAAGCGGCTAAACCGCGCCTGTATATTATGGTGAGCTGATCATTCTCACTGTCTACATAACGTTCAACAGACATGTCATCGACTCTTGTAGCAACGCCCATTTCGATTTTTCTTATAAAATTACCAAGTGCGTTAAATTCTTCCACGGTCAATTTCCCATTTTTTATCCCGGCTATGAAAATATTACCATTTTTATCAACAGTAAAAGAGTCTACACGCCCGGTAACCCACCATGATGACACTTGTTTGCCGCCAATGGAAGACGCGATAATTCTTGTGCGATCATTCTTTGCATCATAACCAGTGGCGTAAACTTGTTTCTCATTTTTTAAAGAAGCTACTTTGACCAAATCAAAAATAATGCCCTGCGGCAGCGTCCATGATGAAACAATCTCACCGTTTTTCTTAATAATTTTTATTACATAGTTATTTCCTTCTTTAATCATTGCCGCTATCAGTTCACTGTCAGAACTGTCCAAAATAATAATTTTATTTTTAAACCCGGCTATTTGCCATGACTTATTACTGGATAAACTCTGGCAATAGATATAGTTATCTGATTTATAACAAACATTAGCAAAAGGACCGTTTAAATTTATTTCATCAATTGCCATTTTAACTGCTGCCCCAATATTTAGACGTCCGTAGCCGAATAGTCCGAGGAGTTTCGGATTCATTTTATCAATATTGTCGGCAGAAGCCAGTAGCGTCGCTATAAGTTTTTTTGCCGTCCAATCCGGCTGTAACGATTTTAGCAAAGCAGCTGCTCCTGCTACCAGTGGCGTAGCGAAAGACGTGCCCGACCAGGGACCAATAAAACCTGTGCCATTTTCACCATTTGTGCGCATGGCAGTGCTATAAAGATTTTCACCGGGCGCGGCTATGTCAACACAATTGCCAAAATTCGCGAAAGCGCTTAATCGGTCAGTTTTGTCGACTGCAGTTACCCCTAACAACCAATTTTCATCGGCATACTCTCTATAACATACTGGGTATAACTCATTTTTTTCAAGAAAACCGGTGCCGTCTGCACGGTTATTACCCGCGGCCACTACAATAAGAATATTCTTGGCGTACGCCCGTCTCAAAGCCTCATACAAACCCGCGTCATCTGCATAGCCGACAAAACTTAAACTGATTATATCCGCTCCGTTAAATGCGGCATAGTCAATGGCCTTTGCGATATCATCATAAGAACCGGAGCCGTAATTATCAATCGTGCGTACCGGCATAATTCTTACGCGCCAATTTACTCCGGCTCCGAATAAATTATTGTCCCCGGCGGCTCCAATCAACCCGGTAATTACTGTTCCGTGAGAAATCACATCATCGCCAAAAAAAGTTCCTTCTTCCGATCCAATGACATCATTATTCTTTTCAACAAAATTCCATCCATTAACATCATCAATATATCCGTTGCGATCGTCGTCAAAGCCATTGTCGGGCACTTCGTATTTATTCACCCAAATATTATTTTTTAAATCCGGATGATTTATATCAATACCTGTATCAAGAACAGCCACAACAACTTCGGGCGACCCGGTGGTAAAATTCCAGGCGTCTGGCAGATTAATTTGACTGTAAACCTGCGTTTGCTTTTTATATTCCGGATCGGCTGAGATGCTGCCATAAGCCGGTAAGGCAGAAATTAAAAACAGGCCGATAATAAGCCCGGCAATTGATTTATTTATAAAAATATTGTAGGATTCATGCATAAAATACCATATAAAGTATACATCATATATCAAGGATTGAAAATGGCATATGCTCTATCGAATTAAACAATTAACTTTGCTTATCGGTGACTGGATAGCGCTATATCTGGCCTTATTTTCTTCGTTATGCCTTCGTTATCTAAAATTACCCGCTATCGAGTGGAATGTTTTGTTTATACCAATGACCAAACTTTTCATTATCGCGGCGATAATATTTTTTATTGTCGGCCTATATGACATTGGACAATCAAAAAATCGCTGGCCTTTTTTTCAAAAAATATTTCTGGCAATGGGAATATGGCTGATATTCGGTGTGCTTTATTTTTATTTAAGCCCCCGTAATAATGTTCAACCTAAAACAATCATGCTTTTTTGCGCGATTATAGGAACATTATTTATCGGTGCTTGGAGAGCGCTCCACAACCGGTTTCTATCAAAGTCAATTTTAAAAAATAATATAGTTCTGGTCGGATTATCAAGAGAAGCGTCTGAGCTCATGGCCAAACTTGAGGCTGAACCGGAAATCGGATACGAAGTAATAGGAATAATAAAGCGCGGCGAAGAAGCAATGCAGGAAAGTTTACCCGGTATCCAAAAATATCCCATAGCCGTCTCAATTGCCGATTTGATGGATAAAATATCCAAACCGATAAACTATATCGTTGTCGCACCGTCAATGGCGAAAAATACCGAAATTGCTAAAGAATTATACCAGCAGCTTTTTAGTCAGGTAAGCGTTATTAGTTTTGTCCGGTTTTATGAGGAAATAATGAAGAGAATCCCGCCATCCACTTTTTCAGAATCATGGTTTTTAGCAAACCTGCAGGAGCAAGATAAAAAAATTTATGACAGATTCAAAATTATCATCGATTATATCTTCGCGTCAATTATGTGCGCGGTATTTGCGGTGACTTTTCCGTTCATTGCGCTAGCGGTCAAACTTTCTTCAGCCGGACCGATATTCTTTATTCAGGAAAGAACCGGACGAAATGGCTTAATATTTAAAATATTTAAGTACCGTACAATGCAGGCGTTGTCAAAAGATGGCAGTGCTGAAATAAATGGAGCTCAATTCGCAGCCGTGGACGATCAAAGAATCACTTCTGTCGGTAAATTTTTGCGCAAAACCCGGCTTGATGAATTACCGCAATTTATTAATATTTTTAAAAACGAAATGAGTCTGATCGGGCCCCGTCCGGAAAGACCAAAATTCGTATCCGAATTATCGGCAATAATGCCCTACTATTCATTACGCCACTTAATTAAACCGGGATTGACCGGTTGGGGGCAAATTCAGAAATCCTATTATGGCACACTTGAAGAAAATCTGCGCAAACTGGAATTTGATCTGTATTATTTAAAAAATCGCGGTCCGCTTTTGGATGCGGCGATTATTCTTCGAACGTTTAATATTCTGGGCAGGATGGCAGGTAGATAAAGGAAGCGCCAAACGGCGCTTCCTTTTTTATTCTTCCTTTTTATTTTTTATTTAAAGCCGCTTTTACGAGTCCCATAAACAACGGATGGGGATGTAATGGGCGGGATTTAAATTCCGGATGAAATTGAGAACCGACAAAAAATGGATGATTTTTTAATTCAATAATCTCAACAAGGTCAGATTCTTTGTTAATACCAACAATTTGCAAACCGGCTTTGTCTAATTCATCCCTGTATTGGTTATTAAACTCAAAACGATGCCGGTGACGCTCACTAATTTTATTGGCACCATAGAGCTTCTGCACTTTGCTTCCATTTTTCAAAACACAGTCATAGGCGCCTAGGCGCATTGTACCGCCATATTTTGCCTCCTGAATATTTTTCGCCTGATTCGGATTAACGTGAATAATGATATTTGAACTTTTCGGGTTACACTCAACCGTATGCGCATCTTTATATCCAAGTACGTGCCTGACATATTCAATTGCCGCCAGCTGCATGCCATAACATAATCCCAAATATGGAATCTTTTTTTCTCGGACATATTTAATCGCTGAAATTACCCCTTCAACTCCGCGGGTGCCGAATCCGCCGGGTACCACAACCGCATTATATCCGGAAAGCTCTTTTAAACATTTTGAATCCCGCTCATATTTTTCCGAATCAATCCATGTTAATTCCGGCACCGCCCCGTTATACCAGGCGGCGGTTTTGATAGCTTCAATAACTGAAATATATGAATCTGATAATGTATAATTTCCGGTTCCGAAATATTTCCCGATTACGGCGACCTTGATAATTTTATCTGCAGTCCGCATCTTTTTTATAAAATTTGCCCATAATGAACCGTCTTTTTCTTTTAACCGAAGCTTTAATTTCTTGGCAATTATTTTACTTAAATTGTATTTTTCAAAATTGTAAGGAATTTCATAAATATTCCTTACGTCCGGAGCGGGAATAATGTCGTCTTTTGAACGCAGTGAACAAAAAAATGCCAACTTTTCACGTCGCGGTTCGTCCAGTTCTTCACGGCCGCGCGCGATGATAACGTCGGCTTGCAGACCCGAATTATTCAAAGTTCTGGACGCATGCTGCGTCGGCTTTGTTTTCATTTCCCCTAAATGGCCGGGAATCGGCAGATAACTAACTAAGACAAAAAGTACACTATCGGGATCGTCCAGTTTCATCATTCTGGCTGCTTCCAAAAATAAAATATTTTCGTATTCTCCGACCGTTCCGCCAATTTCTATAATCATCACCTCGGCATTGGTTTTTTTCGCTGCTGTTTTTATTCTGCCGATTACTTCCAGCGGAATATGCGGCACTACCTGCACGCACCGGCCCTTGTATCCCATACTTCTTTCTTTCTGTATCACATTTTGATAGACCCTGCCCGTAGTCATGTAATTAATTGAATATATGTCAGTATCGAGAAAACGTTCATAATTTCCAATATCTTGGTCAGTTTCATCGCCGTCATTAGTCACGAATACCTCACCATGCTCAATCGGATTCATTGTGCCTGCATCAATATTAATATACGGATCGATCTTGATCGCCGACACCCGCATACCGCAATTGGCCAATATACGGCCAATTGATGCCACGGTTATTCCCTTTCCCACTCCGCTCATTACACCGCCGATAACGAAAATATATTTTGTTTTCATAGGCGCTCTATTAAAAAAATGACACTATGATAGTTTTGGAATAATCAATTCAAAAATAACCCCATTAATAATACAAAAAATTTATTTAGTCGGGTGAAGTCGTATTTTTTGAATTTACAATAATGTGAATCTTAATTTCTAAGCCATGCTTCAGTTTTACTGTTGCATCAAATTCCCCCGGTTCTTTTATCAGATTCGCTGAAATTTTATTTTTATCAATATCGAATCCCATTTTTTTGAGAGATTCCGAAATTTTTTGCGGTCCGACAGCGGCATATAAAAAACCGGCCTCATTGGTCTTTTCGGTGAAAATCAACGGCAGACCCTCAAGCCGGCTGGCTAAAGACTGCTGAGTTTTTAAATCCATTTCCGCCCCTTTTTCTTTGCGCCTTTTATCGGCATTCAAATTACTGATAGTCTTCGAAGACGCTAAAACGGCTAAATGACGCGGAAAAAGAAAATTTACCGCATAGCCTTCGGCCACTTCCTTAATATCGTCAATATCGCCGAGCCCGGCCACTTTAGCTAGTAGTATTACTTTCATAGCCATCTGCCTTGAAAAATATCTTAATTTCGGGTATATTATAGTACAAAATTAACCAATTGAAAAACAACCTGTCAAGGGATTAATATGGACAAAAAAATAGCAAATATCAACGAGCCTAAACCGCCCTTAAAGTCCGGCATTATTACGCTTGTCGGCCGCTCTAATGTCGGCAAATCAACTCTGCTAAACACATTGGTGGGCACTAAATTGGCTATTGTAACAGATAAACCGCAGACAACCAGAAATATTATTCACGGGGTTCTAAATTGGCCGCAGGGACAGGCTGTATTTGTGGACGCACCAGGCGTATTTAAAGAAAACAGAAGCTTGCTTTCCGGTAAACTGGAAAAAAGAGTACACGAATCATTGGAGGACACGGATATAATTATCTATGTTGTTGACCCGACTAAATCACTCGGTGCTGAGGAACGCTACATATTATCCTTGGTCAGAAAAATTGAAAAGCCAAAAATATTAGTAATAAATAAATCAGATTTACCCCGTCAAGAAAAGGAGTATCTCGACGACTATTTGGCGCTTGCGGATAATTTTTCGCAAACTTTTGAATTGTCAGCATTGCGAAACCGGCACGTCGAGCCTCTACGCGAAAAAGTATTTGAACTGTTGCCCTATGGCGAACCGTTATATCCACCGGATCAACTGACAAATACTGATCCAAAATTCTGGGTATCAGAGCTGATCAGAGAAAAAATTTTTAAAGCGCTCCGAAAAGAAGTACCCTATACAATACATGTTGAAATAGAAAGCATCGAAGAAAAAACTGATATCTATGTTATTAAGGCAACAGTATTCACGCTTGACTCGCGTTATAAAAAAATGATAATCGGCGCGCGCGGCAGAGCGATAAAAGAAATAGGTATCGCTGCGAGAAAGGAACTGGAAACAGCGTTGAATAAAAAAGTATTTTTGGAACTTGAAGTTGAAACGGATAAGCACTGGGAAGAAAAAATTTAAAAAAATCCCCGGTTTAAGCCGGGGATTTTTTATCAGTTCGTAGTACTTGTTGAATTATCTGCCGGTAGTACTTCTCTTCCCTCAATAATATCTATTGCCCGGTCAAGCATAACGTCTTCTCCTACCTTTTCGTTTTCCCAATCCTGCTTTATTTCAACGTCGGGCAAAATACCTTCTTTATTGATATTTTTTCCCAATGGCGTATACCATTCCGCAACTGTTAATTTCAAAGCCGAACCATCCGGAAAAGTTTCAAAATCCTGCACCGATCCTTTACCAAATGTTTTTTCTCCGATAACGTCTGCCAGGCCGTGATCCTTAAGCGCTCCTGCAACAATCTCTGAGGCCGATGCAGAACCGCCATTTACCAAAACAACTGTTTTTATACCGGACAATCTATGTTCACCTATTGTTTCGTGGTCACGCGAATAACCGGTATCGGACTTTTCACTGACAATCATACCCTCGTCTACCCATTCGCTAGCCATATTTACGGCAGCATCAAGAAAACCGCCCGGGTTATTTCGCATATCCAATATTATTCCTTTCGCATTTTCATCAACTAATTTTTGCGCGAAACGGTCAAATATCACGTCTGTATCTTCATTAAATTGTAAAATTCGTATATACGCAATCTTATCCCCTTTCCATTCAAAAGTGACCGATGGCACATTAATTTTTGCGCGCATAATAACAATATCAAAAGCCTTGCCGGCTCCATTGCGAGTGACTAATAAAGTGACCTCTGTCCCCGCTTCTCCACGAATTTTACTTACTGCCATATTAACATCCATGCCAAAAGTATTCTCCTTGTCAATCGCCATTATTTTATCGCCCGCACGCAGACCGGCGTGTTCAGCCGGTGAATCGGCGAGTGGAGACACGACCGTCAGCTGGCCATTCTTAATACCAATTTCAGCGCCAATACCTTCAAACTCGCCGGATAAGTCTTTAGCAAATTCTTCGGCTGTCTTTGGCACCATATAAACAGAATATGGATCGCCAAGAGAATAGACGAGACCCTCAATCGCCCCATAAAATAAATCCGCGTCCTTAACATCCTTATAAACATATTTTTCTTTTATTCTGTCCCATACATCCCAAAACTGGCTAAAATCAATACTGTCTGAACGGCTTACCGATCGGTTGAAATTAATAACTTTACTTATTTCCACATCGCCGTTTGCATTTTCAATTTGTTTCTTTATAATAATTGATTGGCCAACCAATATACCCAAGCCAAATGAAGAAACAAATAAAATAATTGCAAGATATATTCCGATATATTTGCTAAAACGCGCCTTTGACGGCGTCACATTGCGTTCAAACATAAAAAATTACTCATTAATTATTTTTATATCAGCTCCGGCGCGGTTTAAAGTTTCATAAAAATCTTCATAACCGCGATCAATCATATAAGTATTTCGTAAAATTGATTTGCCTTTAGCCGCCATCATGCCGAGCAATAAAACAACGGCAACTCTCAATATCGGCGGACAAATAGCTTCGTTCGATTTATATTCAGTCGGCCCCTCAATCCATACGCGGTGCGGGTCAAGCAAGGTTATTTTTAAGCCTAACTTTTGCATTTCCAAGTAGCTCACCGCCCTATTTTCATATGGCCAATCATGAAGAAGCGTACGGCCCTTGGCTCCAGCGACCACAGGTACGAATAACGGCAGATTATCTATATTTAATCCCGGATAAGGCCGGCATTCAATTTTATCAGACAAAGATTTTAAATTTGAAGGAATTATAGATAAATCCGCAACTTCGAATTTTCCATTCTTTGATTTGCGTAAATTTCTTATCTCATATTTTTGCCCCATCCTGCTTAATTTCTCAAGTTCAAGCTCTAAAAAATCAATCGGGCAATTTTCTACAACGATCGCCGAACCGGTCACAATCCCGGCGGCAATGTAAGTCATTGCGACAATTGGATCAGGCATAATCGGATAATATCCGACTGAACTCAATTTTTTTACACCATCAATTTCTAGTGTTGTTGAACCGATACCGCGAATTTTAGCGCCGGCTTTATTTAAAAAATGACAAAGGTCCTGCACCATATAATTTGCAGAGGCCATTTTTATAGTTGTTTTTCCTTTAGCCAATACAGCCGCCATTATGGTATTTTCAGTTGCTGTATCACCGGACTCATACATCACGACTTTTCCAGCCATTAAAGGATGTTGGTTTTCAACCTCAAAATAATTTACCCGCGAGGTGATTTTTATGCCGAATTTTTCGAGCGCATATATATGTGGCCTCACGGTACGTTCTCCAAGTTTGCACCCGCCCGATTTAAATAGTTTAAATTTCCTTTCCCTCGCCGCTAACGCGCCAAAAAGCAAAAGTGAAGATCGCGTCTTCTCCGAAGCATTTGAGTCTATTTTATCCATTTTTAAATTACCGGATGAATTGAGAAAATATTTTCCCGGACCAAGCTTTTCCACTTTCACTCCAATGCTGATCAGCAGTTCAATAATACGATAAACTTCTTCAATTTCAGGCACATCAAAAAGTTTTACTTTGCCTTTTATCATTGCACAAGCGCAAAGAATAGCCACTGCTGAATTCTTTGCCGTTTGATTTATAATAGTTCCTTTTAATTTTTTTCCGCCGTTTATCACCAAATACGACATAAATGTAAAAATTTTTGATATTTAATGTTTATTTTTTAGCCTGTAACGCTCGATTCGACTTATCTTGATCATAATTCATACGAGTGAGCATACTTTACTGAAGACGTTTTTTATTATAATATAGTCTACACCAACTATCACCATAAATCAATATCGCATGGAGTACCCCGGGAGTAAAATAACCAAACCGGTCCGCAACACAATATTAGCTGTTTTTATAGCTCTTTTTTTTGTAATTTCACCGGCAATAATAATGTATACAAGCGGTTATAGATATGACCTGAAACGCGGCCTTTTACGCGAAACAGGTGCAATAAATATTGACATCGAACCAAGAAATTCCGACATTTATTTGAATGGCATAAAAATTAAACGCGCAATGCCTGCCCGACTAAACGATCTGGTTCCCGGAAAATACAATATTTTAATTACAGCGCCGGGATATTTTGATTGGCAAAAAGAAATTGAAGTAAAAAATAAACAAACCGTTTACATTAAAGAAGTGTCCATATTGAAAAAAAATGAACCTGAATATATAACTGACGGTACAATCCGCAACTTGTCTCTTTCTTACGACGGAGCGTATCTTGCCTATATCAGGCAAGCTGTCGACGGGGAAGAAATATGCGTAAGAAATATTGCCAACCAATCCGAAGAAATTTTGTATAAATTTCCCGCCAATAAAAGTGCCACTTATGTTTGGGCCCCGGGAAGCGACCATATGGCCATAAGCAACGCCGAAGCGCCGTACGACACACTGATAATAGTAAACACTAAAAATATTGATAAAAAAATGGATGTAATGGCTGTAACAAAATATCCCATAGATAAATACATGTGGAAAGAATCGTCAAATGCTGAACTGTATTTTGGCACAAAACTTCGGTTAATGTCTGTTTTACCGGAAACCGAACAAAAATTTATACTTAGCAAAACCAACTGGATTGATTGGTATATGGAAAATGGTCAGCTCTGGACAATACAAAGATCTACTTCAACATCTCAAATCTCAATAATTCGTGATGCTCTCGGGTTTAGCTCAGTCTTTGCCGGAGAAACTATTTTTTCGGCCACCGAACAAAATTTAAATATATTAGCGGGTAAAGATAACCAGGTGTTATTAAAGAATGACGGAAAGCCAGAAATGATTTTGGTGACAAAAGACACCAAATATAATTTTTCAGGTGAAAAATTTTTCATTTCAAAATTTAACGACTGGTGGTTATTTTGGACACCCTGGGAAATATGGACCTACTTAAAAGGCGAAGAGCCGAATTT
This sequence comes from Candidatus Magasanikiibacteriota bacterium, assembly GCA_963802255.1. Lineage (GTDB taxonomy): Bacteria > Patescibacteriota > Patescibacteriia > Magasanikbacterales > GWA2-37-8 > JAPLWQ01. The sequence goes on from CAWDHY010000001.1 coordinate 588,009, forward strand.
GCTGAATCGTTCCGGCGAAGGATTGCGCAATGTGCTGACATTGGATCAATATAATACTCTAGCTCTAATCTGGGACAATAAATCAACGGCTCTTTATCCTTATTACCTGGTGACTCATGATTTAACGAATGCCAGTGTAAATTCAGGGACTGCTGATATTAAAAACCGCGTATTTTATTTTTCAGCTAAGGTCGGCGAACGGGAAGGGCTTTGGAAGTTAAATTATTAATTGAATCTGATAAATGAATATGAAACTTATTATTTTTTCCGACGGCGGGGCCAGGGGCAATCCCGGACCGGCGGCTACCGGGATTGTAATTAAAAATGAGACAGGAAAAATTGTAACATCATTTGGCGAGTATTTAGGCGAGCAAACCAATAATTACGCCGAATACTCTGCTTTAATAGCCGGACTCAAAAAAGCCAAAGAGCTCGGAGCAAATGATGTTGAATGCGTTTTGGATTCCGAACTTGTCGTCAAGCAAATGCAACGGGAGTACAAAGTGAAGGAACCGACTTTGCAAAAAAAATTTATTGAAGCGTATAATGCCGCCATGCAATTTAAAAAAGTTGTCTTCCGGCATACTTTGCGCGAAGGCAACAAAGAGGCTGATGCAATACTAAACAAAATTTTAGACGAAATGAAAATAAAATGATTTATTAAAAAACGAGCCTAGAGCTCGTTTTTTAATTCTTCCAACAACTGTTTTGTTTTTTTACTGATTTTTTTTGGTACTCGTATTTTCACGCGAACATAATGGTCTCCCCTGCCCGACCGGCCCAGATGAATAATTCCACGCCCTTTAAGACGAATTAACTGACCTGACTCGGTTCCCTCAGGTACAATCACAGTCAAGTCGCCATCCAAAGTTGGTACCTGAATTTTATCGCCGAGCGCGGCTTGAGTAAAATTTATTTCGGATTCCGTGTAAACATCAAAATTTTCGCGATGAAAAAGTTTTTGTGGTTTAATATGAACGCGAACATACAAGTCTCCGGCCGGCGCGCCATGTGGAGCGGCTTCACCATGTCCTGACAAACGAATTGCCTCACCGTCGTCAATGCCGGCAGGTATTTTAACTTTAATTGCCGATGTCTTTGACAAAACGCCATCACCTCCGCAATGTTTGCATTTTGCCGACGGTTTCTGCCCACGCCCGTGGCATTCCGGACATGTCGTAACCGTTTGCATTACGCCTAAAAATGTTCTCTGCTGTTGTACAACTTGTCCTTGACCACGGCAAGCCGAACAAGTATCCATCTTGCTACCCGGTTCCGAACCGCTACCATGACAAACATCACATTTTGACTGCTTACGCAAAGAAATTTCTTTTTCAATACCAAATGCCGCTTCTTTAAAATCTAATTCCGCATCAACCTGAATATCACGGCCGCGGCCTTGTCCTCTTCCGCCGCCGAATGATGACCCGCCCTGAGATGAAAAACCGAAAATATCGCCAAATATATCTCCAAGGTCAATTCCGCCGGAAAAACCACTCTGTCCACCGCGCGCCGCGCGCATAAAATCATCCCAGCTGGCACCGCCAAAACCGCCCTGCTGTTCAAAATCAGCACCAAATTGATCGTATTTGGCTCTTTTTTCAGCGTTACCGACCACCTGAAAGGCTTCATTAATCTCTTTGAATTTTTTTTCATCTCCTCCCGGCCGGTCCGGATGATACTGCATGGCCAATTTTTTAAAGGCCTTTTTTATTTCATCCTGAGTCGCTGATTTATCCACCCCAAGTAATTTATAATAATCCTTTGACATAATTATTTAACCACTTCTCCCTCAATCGGCCCTTGATCACCGCTTTTATCATCATCTGTTTTTTGACCGCTATTTTCTGAAGTTTGACCGGTACCGTCGGTTTTTTGTCCGGCAGAATACATTTTTACTCCGACTGCTTGTGCCGACTTTGACAAAGCGTCACAGGCTTTTTTAATAGCCTCAACATCATCTTTATCTTTCACATCCTTAACCCATTTTAGCCCTTCATCAACATTTTTCTTTTCGTCATCAGTAATGGCAACTTTCTTTTCTTCAACTTCTTTCATCATTTTTTCAGTCGTATAAATCATTGTATCAGCAATATTTTTTACTTCAATCAACTCCTGTTTTTTCTTGTCGTCAGTCGCATGTGCTTCCGCTTCCTTCTTCATTCTTTCCACTTCTTCTTTAGAAAGGCCGGAAGAAGCCTCGATGCGAATTGACTGTTCTTTATTAGTCGCCTTATCTTTTGCTTTGACATTCAAAATTCCATTTGCGTCAATATCAAATGTTACCTCAACTTGAGGTACACCGCGTGGAGCCGGTGGAATTCCATCAAGCATGAAACGACCGAGAGTTTTATTGTCACCAACCATTGGCCTTTCTCCCTGCAAAACGTGAATTTCCACACCAGGCTGATTATCAGCCGCTGTGGAAAATATTTGCGTTTTCGAAGTCGGTATGGTCGTGTTCCGATCAATAAGTTTGGTCATCACACCACCCAAAGTCTCCAGTCCGAGCGACAATGGAGTGACATCCAATAATAGTATGTCTTTCACTTCACCCTTGAGCACGCCGCCTTGCACGCCGGCGCCAATTGCTACAACCTCATCAGGATTCACTGTAATATTTGGCTTTTTTCCAAAAAACTTTTCAACAACAGATAAAACTAACGGCATACGGGTCATTCCGCCAACTAAAACTATTTCTTCTATATCAGAGGCCTTTAATTTAGAGTCTTCAAGCGCTTTACGAACCGGTTCCAATGTTTTATCAACCAAATCACCGACTAATTCTTCGAGTTTTGACCGTGTCAGTTTCATCACTAAATGTTTTGGCCCTGATGCGTCAGAAGTGATAAACGGCTGATTAATCTCACTTTCCTGAGCTGTGGATAACTCAATTTTCGCTTTTTCAGCCGCTTCCTTAATACGTTGTAAAGCTAAATTGTCCTGGCTCAAATCAATGCCTTGTTCCTTTTTGAATTCATCGATAATCCAGTTAATCAGGACCTGGTCAAAATCATCACCGCCTAAATGAGTATCTCCGTTGGTTGAAAGAACTTGTACATTATCAGGAGCAACTTCAAGAATGGAAATATCAAAAGTGCCGCCGCCCAAATCATACACTGCAATCTGCTGATTTGTCTTTTTGTCAAAACCATAAGCTAACGCCGCCGCAGTCGGCTCGTTAATTACACGAAGCACGTTCAAGCCGGCAATTTCACCGGCATCTTTTGTCGCTTTTCGCTGGGAATCGTCAAAGTATGCCGGAACAGTAATAACGGCATCCGTAATTTTTTCGCCGATTCGTTCTTCAGCGTCCGCTTTCATTTTTCCCAATATCATGGCTGAGATTTCCTGAGGAGAATATTCTTTTCCCTGCATCAGCACCTTTACACCTTCGCCGGCCTGCACAATTTTAAAAGGCATTAATTTCAAGTCTCTCTGAACTTCTGCGTCATCCCATCTTCGGCCAATCAGACGCTTAATTGAATACAGCGTATTTTCAGGATTGGTTACAGCCTGACGCTTTGCTAATTGTCCAACCAGCCGTTCGCCTGATTTTGAAATTGCCACAATCGACGGAGTGGTCCGCGCCCCTTCCTTATTTTCCAATACTTTCGGCTGACCTCCCTCAATAATCGCCATACATGAATTAGTTGTTCCGAGATCAATTCCAAGTACTTTAGACATAAAAAATTTTGATTTATTTTTTAACAACTTTAACATCAACTTTTTTTGTTTTGGTTGATAGAGCTTTCGGGCATGTAATTTTTAATACTCCGTTCTTAAATTCAGCCGAAACCTTATCTTCTAAAACCGGTGCCGGTAAGGCAAGAACCCGATAAAATGAGCCGCTTCGTACTTCTTTCCGGTAATAATTTTTTTCCTCAACCTCATGCTCTTTTTTTGTTTCTCCCTTAAGCGTCAGCACGCCTTTTTCCACACTCACGGAGACATCCTCCGGCCGCATGCCGGCAAGTGGTGCTTCTACCACGACGGTCTTCTCATCTTCGTATATATCCACCGGCGGCACAAAAGCTTTTAACGACGGATTTACTGCCGGCAGGCGCATCGTATCGTCAAACTCGGCAAAAGGGTCCCAAATTGGAGACCAACGGATTAATGACATAAAATTTCTCCGATTATTCCATAGCCGGATGGTTATGGAATAAATAAAATATTAAAATTTATTTTCCCACCAAAACCCTCGCCGCTTTGATCACCCTATCACCCATTTTGAAACCGGCAGATATTTCTTTTGTTATTTTATCTCCTTTTTCACCGGACACCTCTTCGTAGCCAACCGCTTCATGTAACCTCGGGTCAAATTTTTCCCCTACGGTTTTTATTTCTTCCACATTATGGGCTTTAAATATATCGGCAAACTGTTTTAGCACGTGTCTAACTCCATCCAACCATGCATTATTCTCTCCTACTGTCTGATCATTATTAATAGCCAATTTTAAATGCTCATATACCGGAATAAACTCTTCCAAAATTTGCTGTTCGCTCATTTGCGCCCATTCTGCACGCCGTAAAACAATTTCTTTCTGCAAATTCTGATAATCAGCCAATGCTCTTTGCCAATTGATTTTTAATTCATCAACCTCATTAGACGCATTTTTATCCTCAAAATGTTTAATATAAAAATTAATTGTTGCAGCGGTAAAGGAGTCAATTTTATATTTCTTATTTGTTAAAGCTTCCCGCGGATCCTCCCAAACCCATTCACTCATTTCTCTGCTTATTTTTAGCTCACCACCGCACATATGAACAGCATAATCCAAAAAAATAAAATGAGCTTTGCGGTGAAACATTTTTGGTGCATTCGCTTCCTGAAAACCGATATATTCAACCTGGTCGACTTCTAACCCGGTCTCCTCTAAGATTTCGCGCTTAACAGTGTCTTCACAAGATTCACCGAGCTCAACATGCCCGCCGGGAATATGCCAGCGTTCACCCCACTTGGACGAACGTATTAGAAGCACTTTTCCCTCATCATTATATATTAGCGCGCCGACAGTCGGCTCCGGATATGTTTGTTTCCATTCTGGATTATATTCAGCAGGCATAGTTTTATTTTATAAAATTATAGACGGCATTTATCACAGCCAGGTTTTTTTTATAATTCATGCGCGTTGGCCCTAAAATAATAAATAACCCATCTTTCGTTTTTCCTAAACGGCTCGCGACGACGCTTAAATAATTACCAAATGGGTGCTCGCTGCCGATAAAAATACTGGGATCAGCCTTAACTTTACCGACAAATTTATCCAAACAATCTTCACACCGGTCAAACATCTTTGATGTGCTGATAACCATGTCCGTATTAACAAATTCCGGTTTCTCAAATAAATTTGAAAAACCCGTGTAATAGACTTTATCCAGAGTAAACGCAACAATAATCGCCTCACGTGAAATATTTGCCGATTCTTTTGCCACCGCTTTACATGAGGATTCATATTCTTTATATCCTCTAAAAGCGCTTTCTATCCCTAAGAATTCTTTGTTTGTAATTTTAACTTTATCTTTTTGAAAGGCCTCCACATAAAAACGGTAGCCAAGCTCAGTGGGTATGCGGCCGGCTGAAGTATGCGGATGAGTTAGATATCCGGCTTCTTCTAGGGCGCGCAAGTCATTTCTGACTGTCGCTTCACTCCAGCCAATTTTTTCCTCATATGCCAAAAATTTTGAACCGACCGGCACAGCCGTTTCGATAAAATTTTCTATTACTAAGTTAAGCAGTTCTTTTTGGCGATTTTCCATATATGATTACAAGGAAGTAGTATGATTATCCGACACGCACGTATTATCACTCTTCTACTTCGAGTGATAATATACCAGAGCCTATCCACAGTGTCAACCCCGTTAAATGCCGACATTCTATTATAATTTATAATATAAAAGCGGCCTGAAGACCGGCCGCTTTTTAGTAAAAACCCTCTCACAGCTTCGCTCCTAACCTCAGTTATCTATATCTTCACCGGATATTTTCTCGATAATAATGACCGCGACCCCCATAGCTATGATCAGAGTCAGAAAGAGCAACGAAAGACACTCACTTTTAGCAGAGTCTTTTGTCCGGAACATGTACATGCACCCCTCCTTTTGTAAATGGTTGCTTCGCAAATACTATATCAACAGCCACTATTCAAGTCAATAAAAAATCCACCATTTCTGGTGGAATATTTTTTAATCCTTGCCGCTTATAATCTGTATCTCGCTAAGCAGCACATTTTCAACATATATTCCGCGGGGATAAAAAATACTTTCCAACTCCTGCTTAAGCTGTTCTTCAACTTCGTCTCTTCGCGCGCCAACAATATCCTGATAATTAAATCTGGAAAAAACCATACGAATACGGCTGCGTATGGTAGGTCTGACAATTTTTTCAACAAAATCTTCACCAATCGTTTGCCAAATAAGCGGCACCTGGTGTACGTCAAGGCGTAACAATATCGTTCCCTCTGTTCCGATGCGCTTCCCGTCCATTGTAATCGCGGCGATCGGTATATCGCCGAGGGCTCTCGGCTGTTCTGAATTAAACTGGCGTGAAATACTATACTCTAATGTTTGAGTATTAAATAATTTTGCTTTCTGCCAAAAAGGTATTTTCAAATGCAAACCCGGTGTCATCACTTTTTTTAAAACACCACGGCCTAAATCGTAAACACAAGCCACGTATCCGGGTGGAACATGAATAAAAAAACCCTTGAGGACATCCTCAACAACGAAGCTATACATTAATTTATCCAATGAATCTCCGGCCATATTAAGTCTTTGTTACGGCAATTTCTGACCCTTTTGGCACGGGAAAAATGACCAATCGGGCAAGCGTCAATATATCAGAAAATACCATACTTGTCAAGATAAAGAGCGACTTAGCCATCGGCAAAAACCATAGCGCCGCAAACACAAAAAGTGGAAATAAAACGAGAAAAATCGCTTCTGATCTTTCCCATGATTTATCGGCAATTTTTTGAATGATAATTAAGATAAATAAATACATCGCTACTATCCCCGCCCACAATAAATCATGCCTTTGCCCGATATTATGTCCAAAAAAATCATTATTAATAGCACCAGGAAAATTAACCGAATCGTAAAGCAGTTTTACCAAACGCTCTCCAAAAATACCGCTTATAAACACCTGATAAAGTAATACTAATACCAATGCTTGGATACCGAGTACCAGCACTTTCGCCCATGGAGAAATCCTGTTCTTTTTCATTATTTTTCTATATTCTTCGTTTCTCGCAACAGCGTCATTTTTAAACATTTCAACCGCTTTTTTCGCTTCAAGCTCTACTCGCTGTTGGCGCATCGCGTCGCGCTGAGAAATTATAGACAGAGGCAAAAGCGCCGTTCGTAAAAAAACGGTAAGAATTATAACCGCCCAACCCATATTCTGGCCGGACAAATTGTTATAAATCCAAACCAATGCATTTAAAAGCGGCTGGTATAAATAAGAAAACCAAAAATCAGGCATAACCGTCAGATACTATAAGTGAATAAACTGGTAATGGCAAAGGCAATAGCGACATAGAATGCTCCCCGGGAAACAGGCAAAAGAGCGTCCAGGTTAAATACTAATGCCAGAAGCAAGAATACGACACCCGCAACCTGCAACAGCATTTTTGTTTTACCCCAAAAATTTGATTGCACTTCGCCTCCGCTTTGTTTTTTAAAAAGCGCAGCAGTAATAATTATGCTTTCCAGAATAATGATGATCCAAGCGGCATAAAAATCAACATATTTCAAAACCAGTATAAAAACCGTAGTACAAATAAGCAGTTTGTCCGCTAGCGGATCATACATTTTGCCCCATTCCGTAATCTGATCGCGCGTGCGGGCTAAAGCGCCGTCAATCGCGTCAGTTAGCGCGGCAATTAAAAACAATACCAAACCTATCCAGTAATTACCCTGCCATAAAAAAAACGCAATCCATGGCACCATTAAAAAACGCAAAACAGTAACATAATTCGGCCTGACTTTTTTGGGTATCAGGCGTAAAATCGTTTTTTTAAACACCTTATCAAAGAAGAACAATTTCGGTATTTGATGCTCTTCTGTCATAATTATTTCTCAATAATATCTACGGATTTAATGGCTACAGGATTTACAGGAGATGAATTTTCACCTCCGGCACTTTGTTTAACCGGTGCTTCAGCAATTTTATCCACAACATCAAGTCCTTCTGTTACATGGCCAAAAATTACATAATTTTTTGGCAAAGCGTAATCCTTATGCATAATAAAAAACTGACTGCCATTTGTATCAGGGCCGGAGTTTGCCATGGCAACCGTGCCTCTTAAATAATCACCATCAAATTCTTCATCAGCAAAACGATAGCCTGGCCCTCCGGTTCCATTACCGTCCGGATCCCCTCCCTGGATCATAAAATTGCTGATAGTGCGATGAAAAATTGTGTTATCATAAAAATTCTTTTTTGCCAAAAAAACAAAATTATTTACGGTAGCAGGCGTCATATCCGCAGTGAAACCAATGGTGATATCACCTGCCGTTGTATGAAGAACCGCCGAATATTGTTTTCCTTCTTTGATGACAATTTGTGGCATATTTGAACTATTTGAATTAGCAGGATTTGACGGCGCTGATGCCGCATTTTCCTCCTGAATATTATTATTTGTATCAGTTGCCGCTTCTCCTGGGGCTGTTTTACCGCTTGAAATATCGTCGAGCCGGCTATTTAGCATTTTTTCTCCATCTTTAAAATCTACTACTTCATCTTCTGTAGCAGCGCGTGGAGTTTCATATTTACCCTCAAAAAAAGCGCATCCGCATAGAAAAACAATGCTAAAGATAAGCAATATTGACCATTTTTGTCCCATATTTCTGTAAGATTAACTAATGTATCAACTATAATCTTATATCAAATATTAAAAAAAGAAAAGACCCGCCCACGCTTTATACAAGTATACTGGCGTTTGCGGGTCTTTGCCAAAAAACGACTTCGCGCTTTGCTACAACAGCCTCCTGATCCCATTGGCATCTCCCTTTTCGCCCGATACGGCGCAAACTCGAGGCCAGCTATTTCTGACACGGGCCGGTATGGGCAGGTACTTTTTCAGAATTCTGAGCTGGTGCAGGTTCTCGGACACCTCTTTTTCTGACAGCACTCCGTTCCGGACAAAGAAGAAAACATCCAGCCACAAATCTTTGGCCGGAGCGTCGTTCCCGCTCTCCCTTTCCGGACAATTTCGCCTGCCAGAAGCAATTTCAATCAGATCGCTAAGCGCCATCTTCACCTCCCTTTCCGAAATTTCCCTGCGGCCCATTGCGCCGCGAATTTCACGCCATTCACCATATGCTGTTTCTTTGCCAACCTTTACGAGCAACGACATCATCCTCGCCATAGTGCACCTCCATTCTTGGGCGAAGTCTAATAGTTTTTCACGCACCATTACGCGAAAAACCAAAAAAAAGAGCTATTAATAATATAGCACTTTTTTAGATTCGAGACAAAAATTTGACAATAACAAATTAAAAAATTATGGATTATTTGCCAACTCATGAATCAGCCAGGTGTCACCATTCTTTTCTACGGTAACCCACCGCATATTAATACCCTGATTCCATCCATATTGTTCGCCGGCGTCGGTGGATTTTATCTCCAAATCGGCCTTAAAAACTTGACGCACAGACGTCCACTCTTCCTCATAAACCGGTTCCATATTTTTAATCTTTAGCGCCTGAATAGTATTGAAATTAACACCCCAGCCTTGCTTGGTATCAGCATTTGCATCCATCATTTTCAACGCTTCATCAACATTTTTTTCTGAAAGGTAATCAAAAAATTTCCTCACCACTTCTATCTGATTAGCTGACTGCGAAACCTTGGGAATCCCCTTTTTAATAATACCCGCGATTTTTACAGCAAAATTAATAATTTCCTCTTCGCTTAAAACCTTATTCGAACTGCGATTTATGGAAAAAAAATGATTTTCATCTATCACCAGGTATACTTCATTTATTATTCCGTCTTCCTGAATAACCAAAAAATGCTCCATCGGAATTTTTGGATCTGTTGTTATGGTCCTATCCAAAAACTCATGCGATTTTTTTTGATTTTCAATCGATAAATTTTCGTAATTTAAACTAAAATACAGTCCGCCGGGTGACACCTTATTATTCGGCAATTTATAATAATCGTCTGAATACTCAGTAAAATACTGACAATATGCCCCATTATTCTTTAATTCAGTTTTAACAATCTGTTTGCCTGAAGCTTCCTCAATAATTTCCGCTGAGAATTGTCCGCACATATCCCGAATCTCAATTTCACCTCGATTACCAATGCCATTATCATCTAAGACTGCTCCTTTATCATTTCGTCCGCAACCGGCGCCCATAAAAATCAAAACACAAAAAATAAATGTGGTAAAAGCGCTTAACTGTAAAAATTTTTTCATAAAATATGAAAATAATAAATATGCTGTAATAATTAAAAGTATCCCCAACTTTATCACTTGCCTCAATCGCGGAAGGAGAGGGATTCGAACCCTCGAAACCTTTCGGTTTACACGCTTTCCAAGCGTGCGCCATCGACCACTAGGCGACCCTTCCTGATATATTTTTATGCCGTCTGATTCTATCCCAAATTAAGCCGGAAGTCAATAAAATAAACAATGCTATCATGCCCCATTGGGCCGGAGTTAACATCGCAAAACGTACATCAGAAACGGTTAAATCATAAGCTCTAAAAAAATCCAGATTGAATCGTACGACTGAATACATTAAAAAAGAATACGCTAATACATGACCGGGTTGATGAATACATTTTTTACGCAATAAAATAAATATCAAAAAAATAGTAAAAGATAACAGTGATTCAAGCAACCCCAAATCTAAACGCGCTCCGCCCGGAAACGCAACCGATAAAAAACTGCCGGATAAAATCCCAATATGATCATGTATCATAAAACAACCAAGCCGGCCAATCCCCCATCCCAGCCATAATCCAAGGACCAAGACATCTCCATAGGCTAAAAAATTAGCCAAATTCCACTTACGAAATCTTGAGTAAATAAAAGCGGCTATACCGGCACCAAAGAACCCGCCAAGAGAAGATGCGCCACCATGCCAAATCATAAATATTTCAGATGGGTTTTGCAAAAAAAATAACGGATTATAAAATAAAACATAAAATAAACGTCCGCCAATCAACCCCGAGAGGAGTATCCAAAAAAATAAATCTAAGATAGCATCATCGGATAAATTTTGTGTTCGAGCAATTTTTCGTGCGATAACAAGGGCGGCAAGGGCGCCAGCCGACACAAAAAGGCCCCAGACCTGCAACGTCACGGGACCGATGTTAATTGTGTTTAAAAAGAAATATGGTATCATCTTAATTTCGCGCAGTTAATAATATCAGACACACTGTCGGCAATATGGCATAATTCACGGTCGCTTTTGCCGATAGTTTTAAAATCTTTATACATCACATTTATAAAATCAACCAATGGCTGCCAAAATTCTCTGTCATACAGGCAAAGCGGCATGTGTTCAACTTTCCCCGTTTCAACAAGGGTCAGTAATTCAAACAGCTGGTGTAAGGTGCCAAAACCACCCGGGAAAAAGGTAAAACCGCTAGAGGGTGCAGTAATAATTAGTTTGCGGACGAAAGGAAATGTAAAACCAATAGTTCTTGTCATAAAATTATTCCGTCTTTCGACTCCTTTTACGCGCATATTAATCCCAATGCTCTCACCACCTGCTTCGAATGCTCCTTTGTTTGCGGCTTCCATAATACCCGGCCCCCCACCGGTAACAACCGCATATCCCAATTTTGACATTTCCTTGCCCAGTTCATGCGCCGCCTCATAATAGCGGGTGCCGGCCATAATACTTTTCGTTCCCAAAATTGTGGCGCTATTTTTTATCTGGGTTAAAAATTCAAAGCCATCTACAAGCTCCGCCATAATTCTAAATATCCGCCATTCCGCGTCACCCTTTGAATCAAATTGCGGACTATAATAATTCGGCCTGTCTTTTGCTTCTTTTATATATTCAAAAGCTTCTTTCGCGTCGTCAACCACGTACCATTTATCTATCTCCGCGTCAGTCAATGAGCCGACCAGTTTTCCTGACTTCTCTCGCAAAAAACTAATAATTGGCTTCCAAAAGTCACTTCCCACCAATACCACCGGAGATTCTTGCATATACCCTTGCTCCATCAGATCTACGACCTCAAAAAATTCATCCAGCGTGCCGAAACCGCCGGGAAAAAATACAAAGGCATTGGCCGGTGATGTCAACATTACCTTTCTGGTAAAAAAATAATAGAATCCCGTTGATTTTTTTACATAAGGATTGGTGCGTTGCTCAAACGGTAATTGAATATTTAGACCGACCGATTCTCCCCCCGCTTCATAGGCTCCGCGATTCCCCGCCTCCATAATACCGGGGCCACCACCTGTAATTGTGGTAAAACCATTTTTTCCCAATAAGTGACCAAGGTCCACGGCGATCTTGTAATATTTTGTATTCGGTTCCAAACGGGCAGATCCCAAAATAGTTACTTCATTCTTTAATTCACCTAAAAATTGAAATCCTTCGACAAATTCCGACATTATTTTAAAAATCCGCCATGATTCACGGTATTCCACCACTGCTCCGGCGGTAATTAATTTTTGCGGATTCTCGCCTGAATCCTGTGCTGGTTCTTGAATTTTTTTCATAAAAAAATTGATTATTTTTCAAGTGAATGACCAACGCGCAATATTGCAGATTCATTCATGCGTGCACCTATAATCTGTACGCCGATGGGCAAGCCTGACTTAGTCTCACCTGCGGGTAAAGACAGCGCGGGTAAACCGGCCACTGCAGCCGGAGAAACCATTACATCGGATAAATATAGTGAGAGCGGATCATTTACCAATTCTCCAATATCAAAAGCAGGGCTCGGTGTTGTTGGTGTAATCAGTGCGTCAACTTTATTAAACACTTGATCAAAATCTCGCCTGATTAATGTCCTCACTTTCTGGGCTTTTTTATAGTAGGCGTCATAATATCCGGCCGATAACGCATAAGTGCCGATGAGAATACGCCGTTTTACCTCCTCCGGGAATCCATTCGCTCGAGATTTTGCATATAAATCAAACAATTTTTTTGTTTTTATTCTATCCCCATAGCGCACTCCATCAAGACGAGCCAAATTTGAGCTATCTTCACTCGGTACAATAATATAATAGACTGCGATAGCATATTTTGTATGAGGCAAGCTGACCGGCACAATCTTACAGCCTAATTCCTTGAGTTTTTCAATTTGATTTTCCGTTGCCCCGATTATTTCTTTATCAATACCCTCCACATTAAAATATTCGGCCGGTACACCGATCTTCATCCCCTTAATATCTTTTTCAATCTCTTTTGAATAAATAGGTACCGGTTCATCAACAGTAGTGGCATCTTTCGGATCTTTACCTGCCATAACCTCCATCAGTAAAGCGACGTCTTCAACTGACTTTGCAATTGGCCCGACCGTATCAAGTGAAGATGCCATCGGCATAATTCCAAAACGAGAATTACGGCCATAGCTCGGACGCAAACCAACCACTCCGCAAAAAGCCGCCGGCTGACGGATTGACCCCCCGGTATCTTCAGCGATGGAAAAAATACACTCATTATCCGCTACTGCCGCGGCTGAACCCCCCGATGAACCACCTGCCACTTTTGATGTATTATGCGGATTGCGGACAGGCCCGTACATACTATTCTCATTACTGGCGCCATGTCCAAAAGCATCACAATTATTTTTTCCGATAACCACACCTCCTGCATCGCGCAATTTTTTTATTACTGACGCATCATAAGATGGAATAAAATTATCCAAAATTTTTGCCGCTCCGGTTGAACGAAGACCAACTGTGCAGATAGCGTCCTTTACCGCAAACGGAACGCCGGCGATCGCGCCGGCCTTTTTCTTTGATATCAAAACATCGGCTGTTTTCGCGTCAATCATCGCTTCTTCGGCACTTATTGAAATAAACGCATTTATTTCATCATTACGTTTATTTATTCTTTTTAGACAGGCCTCCGTCAATTCAACAGAACTAAATTTCTTTTTTTTCAACCCTTCAACAGATTCTCTAATTGTCAGCTCATTTAAATTCATATTTATGATTCTTCTTCAACAAACACTCCCGGCACCCTTAATTCACCGGCATAAACATCAGGCATTGCTTCAATCAATTCTTTCCTGTTAGGCGATGTAATTGATTCGTCGGCGCGTACTACATTTATGAGACCGGTTACCTGCTCAGTCGCCTCTACGCCAGAAGTATCAACCTCGTTCAAAACCTTCATATATTCCAAAACCGCCGAAATTGTTTCGGCGTAACGGCGCTCTTCCTCACCCGTCAATTCAAGGCGGGCCAGAGAAGCGATTTTCTTAATTTCATCTAGTGTTAAAACCATAAATAGCCCCTAAACTATACCAAAAATACCGGGGCGCCGCAACCCGTTTGCTACTCCCCAAGCTTATCTTTAACGAGCTTTATCACATCTTTAATATTCCAATCAGCTTTAACCAGATAATCAAACGACTTGTGTTTAACCGCTTCAGCCACTTTTTCATTATCACTCAGATTCGTCAGTAAAATAACTTTAACGTCTTTACCCCAACTGTCCTGACGCAGTTTCTCAAGCATGGTCATGCCGTCCATTTTTGGCATAATGATATCCAGCAAAATAAGGTCAGGGTGAAATTTAAGTGACATTTCCAGGCCTTCTTCACCATCACGCGCTACTTTTACATCAATTTTTTCCTCTTTGAGCTGCGATGATAGTATATCTGACAACTCAATTTCATCTTCTACTATAAGCACTTTTTTCATATGAATAAATATTATTTCTTAATCCATAAAAAATAGATCAAGAAGACTCCTGATCAGGGAATCATTTTTTAGGTAACTCAAAATAAAATGTTGTACCAATATTTTCACCGGATTCAAACCAAATTTTACCGCCATGACCTTCAACAATAGCTTTCACGATATACAAACCGAGTCCCGTCCCCGCCTTGCCTGAATTTGTTACATTGTCAGCACGAAAAAATTTCTCATAAATGCGGTTTTGCTGTTTCAGCGGTATTCCCATACCGATATCTTTAACAATAAAGATATTACTGCCGGTTCCCGGCTTTGTTTCGACTTTTATCTTTCCTCCTGGATTGGAGTATCTGACGGCATTATTTATTAAATTCTGAAACACCTGATATAGCTTCTCTTCGTCAACCATCATCAAAAGATGCTCCGGCCAGTTAATAAGCTCAATTTTAACATCATTTTGTACAACTGTTGCTGATTGATCAGAAATTACGCGACGCACAATTGAAGTTATATCCGACTTCTTTTTTTCTATGGCGAATTTTTTCCCTGTCTCGATTCTGGACACATTTAACAAGTCATTCACCAATCGTACCATTTTCAAGCTACCACTGTATATTCTGTGTACATAATCTGTTTGTTTCTTCGTCAATTCCTTTTTATCAGAAAGCAAAAGTTCCGTATACCATTTCATCGAGGTTAAAGGCGTGCGGAGTTGATGAGAGGCAATTGAGACAAACTCTGTTTTCATCCGGTCGATTTCTTTCGCCCGTGTTATATCCTTTTCAATGCTTAGGAAAAAAATAATCTCACCATTGTCATCAAAAACCGGAGAAATGTGAACTTCAGCATCATAAATTTCGCCATCTTTTCTCTTGTTTTTTAACTCGCCCTGATAAACTTTCTTTTCGTCTTTTATTGTCTGCCACATTTTTTGATAAAAATCCTTACTCATCTGACCTCCCCACAATTCGCCCGGGTCAAACCCGATTATCTCGTCTACTTTAAAACCTGTAATTTTCTCAGTGGCTTTATTAGCAAATAATATTTTCGCTTCAGCATCGGTAATTACAATAAGGTCCGAAGCCCCTTCAACAGCCAGTTTAAACTTTTCCAGGTCTTTGGCTAAAGATTCAGAAACATTTTTTTCTTTTTCTATGTCCTCGAGCACATTCATCATTGCTTTTTTTGTCTTTTCAACTTCAACAACTCTTTTTTGCAAATCATCCTCAACTTGTTTCCGTTTCGTAACATCCTTTAAAAAATTAAGCGTCGCCGGCCTGCCTGCCCACATGATTAAAACCGCGTTTATTTCCACCCACTTCACATTGCCAGATTTGTCAATAATTCTAAAGGTATAAGGCGTCTCTAATTTTTCACCCAACAATCTTTTCTGATGTCGTTCGGCAACCATTTTTCTGTCATCCGGATGAATAATTTCTATAAAAGATTTTTTTGCAAATTCTTTTTCAGAAAAACCTGTAACTTGAATGACCTGACGATTAAAAAATTTAAACACCCCATCTTGAACGACGACAATCGACTCGGTGGCATTGTCAACGACATTTCTATAACGCTCTTCACTCAAGCGCAAATTTTCCGACGCCTTTTTCTTTTCTGTTATATCATCAATACTAGAAAGCACAATCTTTTCATTTCCAACTGTAACCAAATCTGCAAAAAAATTGCCGATAATAATTTCTCCGGATTTTTTTCTGAACTGGACTTCTCTATTTTTCACAGAAATGCCATTTTTTAAATCATCAACAATTTTTTTCCTCTCATTAAAATTGACCCATAGAGTCAGCTCTTCGGTTGTCTTACCGATTACTTCGGCCCGCGAATAGCCAGACAGCTTAAATAAGGCCTCATTTGCATCAATAATCTTCCCATCGGTCGGGCGTGTCATA
This sequence comes from Candidatus Magasanikiibacteriota bacterium, assembly GCA_963802255.1. Classification (GTDB taxonomy): domain Bacteria; phylum Patescibacteriota; class Patescibacteriia; order Magasanikbacterales; family GWA2-37-8; genus JAPLWQ01. The sequence continues at coordinate 604,765 of CAWDHY010000001.1, forward strand.
ATTTTAGCATAAGGAGATGTTTCAAAAGCTTTTGAAAACTTTTCTTCGCTCATTCTTATCTTCTCTTCCGTCAGCAAACGACTGGTCACATCTTGTCCGGTAGATAAAACTCCGATGATTTTTCCACTTTCATCCCTTAAGACTTGGTTAAACCATTCAATGCTAATTTCACTTCCTGATTTAGTAAGGATGGAATTTATTAATCCTCTCACCGGGGTGCCTTCTTTAACACTTAAGAAGACATTTTTAATTTTAGCCCGGTCTCTATCGGGTAAAAATTTTGCAAACCAATTCACGCCTTTTACTTCATCAATCTTATAACCTGATATTTTCTCAAAATAAGGATTTATGGAAACCACGTTTCCTTCTGCATCCAAAACGAGTATAACAACCTGTGAAGTGTCAAGAATGTTTTGCGAAAAATCCCGTTCCTTTCTAAGTTCATTTTCAATTATTTTACGGCTGGTAATATCACGGGCAATGCCAAGCACCATTGATTTACCGTCTATTTTTACCGGATGAGTGCTGATTTCAACAAAAATAGAAGTCCTGTCCTTTTTTACGAGAGTAAATTCATCCGGACCGGTGGATTCACCTTTAATATTTTTAGCCAACAAAGACAATATTTTTGCTTTTTGTCCGGGAGCAACAAGCTCTCTCAAGTTAATAAAGCGACTTCCTATCAATTCACGCCTATCATAACCGGTAATCTTTTCAGCCTCCTTATTACCGTTAATAATTGTTCCTTTTAAATCGCTGAGGTAATAAGCATCCGGTGCATCCTCAAACATTACCCTCAGCCGTTCATTAGTATTTTTTAACTCTTTTTCCGCCATTTTTCTTTCCGTTATATCACGTATTATCCCCGTAAAATTCATCAAACGTCTCCTCTCATCAAATATCGGCTTTCCATACTCTTCAGCATAAAAAAACGTTCCATCACTTTTGATTAAGCGAAATGTTGTAGTAAATAATTCACCTGAATCAATGGTTTTTTGCATCTCAAACAAAATTTTCTTTCGGTCGTCCTTATGTACAAATTTTAAAATATTAGAGCCGACAACATCTTCAACTCTGTAACCCCAAAGCGTTACGTTGGGGCTGACGAAAATAATTTTTCCTTTAGAGTCAAAAGAATAAATAATATCTAATGTATTTTCCAAAATTGTTCTATAACGCTCCTCACTTCGAAAAAGACTTTCTTCAGCCTGGAACTTTTTTATTGCGCTGCCCAGTTCTCTGCTGATTGAAAAAAGTACCTCTTTGTCACTAGCCGACACTGTGTGACTTTTTTTACTGGCCACATTCAGAGCGCCGATAATTTCATTACCCGCCACAAGAGGCACGCTGACCAATGATTTAATACCACTCATTTTTGCTCCACTGGGAGAAATTCTTTCATAATGTTCGGTAATAATCGGTTCGCCTTTTATAAATACCGTATAATACGGTTTATCGGATATTTTTACTTCTCGCACCGATTTTAAAAAACTTTCATTTAATTTTATACTGGCAACAACTTCAGCAGTATTATTTTTCTTATTTACCAAATATATTCCTCCTCCGAAGTAACCCAGAGTCTTAATTGTGGATAACAGCACAATTTTGAGCAAATCGATCAATTTATAGGAAGTGTTACTGGCAGAAATAATCTGATTTAATAGTGACAGTTTTCTTCTTTCAACATCCAATATGTGTTCAGTTTCAACACGTTCATTAATATTTCTAAAGGACAATACAATTACCGGGTGACCCGCATAAACTATCTTTTTCCCGATATTTTCCACCCAGAGTATATTGCCTTTTGCCGTTAACAGCTTATATCTTTGAAAATAGCCGCCTCTACCCAATCGAACGCGTATCATATCCGATAAAACAGCTTTCTTCGATTCATCGAATACAAGCGGAAGCAGACTCCTATTTATCCATTTATCAGGGTCGTCAATTTCAAGCATGCGTTGAGCCGCATCGTTAAACATAAGAATTCGACCCTTAAAATCAACAACAGCCACGCCGTCCAGCATGTTCTCAACTAATACCCGGTATTTTTCTTCGTTTCCGTTCATAAATTTTTCAGACCGTTTCCGAGTTTTTTTCTTATGGTTATTGCCCAAAGCGGCAGCCATATTATTTCTTCTCTTATATTAATTCTTTTAATTGATTCTGTAATTTGCTAATTTCTTCTTTCAGTTCAATCATTTTTAATTCCCGCCCAATCATTATCTTATTTAATTTTTCCAATTCCTGCGCGCGTGCCTGCAATGCAAGTTCATTTTTTCTAATTTCTGATAAATCGGTTAAAACAAGTAATTGGGTTTCTACATTCTGATAATTAATCACTTGAGCACTCACTTCAATATCACGAGTCTCGCCATCCTTAAAAAGCAGTCGGGTACCGAATTTTATATTCCCCGGAGCAGACGATATTTTGTCGAGATTTTTTATAAAACCCATTTTTTCATCGCTTACCACAATCGAGCTGACAATTTTTCCAACAATTGATTTTCCGCCTCCGCCGAAATTTTTTACTGCTATCGGATTTGCGAAAATAATTTTATGGTCTTTGCACAATAAAACCATTCCGGAAAACTGTGTAATAAGCTCTCTATATAGCTCTTCACTGGCTACGAGTTTCCTTTCTGCAATAGTTAACCGGTCTAACATTAAATTAATTTCATTGCCCAAAAAAGCAATTTCATCATGACCGCTTAACTTTATATCAATATGCCGGTAATCTGACCCCTGGATCGATTTTACTAAGGTGTTTAATTGGATCAGGCGGCGCAAAATAATAACATCAGATAATATAAAAGTAATAATTGCAATAATTAATCCCATCGCAAATATTAAAATTGAAAGCAATGATATTACATATAATCCCTGTTTATATATATCGCGGGGTAATTCAGCGCGTAATATAAAAAATAAATTTGTATCAACATCACGAAAAGCGGTATAGCCGTAAATTATGTCAGAATTGAAAGAAATGACGCGCGTGTCATTTCCCTTTGTAAAAAAACTGATATCATTCTCAAAATCAGAGGCTTGTTCTGTATTTCTGGTATCATACAACTCTATCGGATAAGCGCTAAGGTCCGAAAGCGTTTTTATAATTTGCCCATCAAAAAAACGACCAAATAGAAGAGTACCCAGTGACGGTCCTGTGCCGTCACTTTTTGTAATCGGCCTTGAAACAACAAACAAAGGCGGCTGAGAATCTATTCTGACAAAACCGCCTGCTGAACCGTCAATAGAATCAAATTCAAAAAAAACATCTTGCCTTTTAACTTCTTCGCAAATTGCCGTCGCTTCAAAGATGGGTTGCATACTTTGCAGGTCCTCACCCTTTGCAAATGCTATTGTTCCCGAATTACTAACAGCGCAAATAAAATTGACTCCAAGAGTAATTAGTGCGTCTTCCGGTAAATTTTCTTTAACAAACCCCTCATTATTGCCGGCCATAAAATTCCAAACAGAATCCCACCGCGCCCAATCACCTACCTGTGAAATCATGGCTGTTTCAATATTCGTTACAGCGTTTTTGACTCGGGTATTGTTCAAGGAAACCTGTGACTGTTCAAAGTGATCAAAACTGTCGGTAACAAGAAACCGAAGGAAAGAATATAAAAGAATATTCAAAATAACTGTCGTTCCAACGACGATTAAGAATATCTTGCTTCGCAATTTCATAAAAAATCAAATAGATGACTATTCCTTTATATTATACCATAAAAAGCTACCAGCTGCCTCCACCGCCGCCGCCAAATCCACCGCCCGATCCGCCTCCTGAAAAACCGCTTCCGCCGGAAGAAGCGGATGATGATACTGTGGCGCCAAGTGTTGATGCCGCGGCAGTATCAAAACTGGCCAAACTGCTGGTAAGAAAAAGCGCATTAAACATGCCAGCATGATTCGGGTCTTCATACCACTTCGGCTGAATATTATAAATCCCCTCAAACTGCTTCGCCCATTCTTTTTCAACTTTCATCACCATGGCATAGGGCAATAATTTCTCAAATCTTTCCGGATTCTTCTCCGGCGCGTTGTGAAATTCAATCCGGGCTTTTTCCGCCACTGTCATATACAATTTTAATCCGAGAATTTTTTCCTTTGTTTCCGCTCCTTTTTTAGTTAATACCGGCATAATAAAACCGAAAACAATAATAATTATCGCTGAAAGTGTCAGGGCGAATATACCTAAAAGCCCGAATATCACTCCGATAAAAAATGCCATGAAAAAAACAAAACACCCGCCCGCCAGATATTTCATTTTCATCATCCTTGGATTTTTTGCGAAATAACCGTCTGTTGTCAGGTCCTTATACAAATTACCGACGACTTTTTGCATGGTTGATGCAAACTCATATTTAAGTGCGGACAATTTAATAACATCTCCTTTTTCAAACAAATTATTCATTATTTCCTTGTCAAAACTTTTTGTCAGATCGTCGGCCGGTTTGAGTTTGGTAAAAATGTAATCGCTGTTTTTTAATATCTTTCCGGTTTCTTCCCGTCGAATTTTTAAATAGCCGTTTACAGCCAGTTGAATAATTTGAGCCGAAACATCATGACGGTCGGCGCGGTTATCATAAAGAGTGCCAACCTCGGCCGGAGCTAAATTATCGGGCGCTTCGTATTCGGGAATAATTGTTCCTCTTCCTTTAGCGTTTTTACCGAGCTTTTTCCAGCGCCTGTAAAGCCAAATAAAAATAAGTACCGGTAAGAAAATAATGCCATTATCACGAACAATTTCCAGAATAGTCTGAGAAAGAGGCGGTTTCTGAATAGTCCCGGCCGGCACTCCTATAACCACCGTTAAACCCTCAGCCGGTTTCAAATCAACGGCTTTAAATACTACTACGGAAATCGGATCGTTCTCATTAAGATCACCTGAGTCATTCAATATTCCGGCAGACATTTCACAAACCTTCGTGCTTCCATACGCTCCGTAATAGCATGTTCGTGTGACATCGCTATCCGGCAAATCATTCTCAAAACGGACAATGGTTTCCGCTTCATCAATCGGCACCTGCCAGCCGTTGCCTGTGGCATTCCAATACAATTCATCATGATCATCAAAATAATTTATCGCTCGTCTGACCGTGTATCGTATGCGGTATGTGTGTTGGCCGGTAATAAGTTTATCCGCATCCCCGATTTTAATTTGCAAATTACTGCCGGAATATAAAGTGGTAAAAGTGTATGGGTTATTATTTTCGTCAACAACCGATACATCAGACACGCGCAATTTGTAATTTCCGCCCCGTGCTTTGTATCCGATAATAATATCGCGATATATTCCGTGGCGTTCCGCTTCGCCAAAATTATAAATTATACTTTCCTCAACATTAATACTGGCGTCGCTATGAAGAGAAATATCAGAAATAAATTTATCAATTTTCTCCTGAGCCATAACCGGCCCGGCGAAGGATAAAAAAACTACCACCAACAAACTTACACAAATTTTCTTAAACATAAATACATTGTTAAAATATGCATATATTGTATCACTTATGCTCAAAAAATAAAAAAATCCCGCAGAAATTGCGGGATGGCGGGAAAGAACAGGGTTTTCTAGGAGCAGTTGGGGCAGGGCAGGTCGCGGACGCTTCTGCGGTCATCGGCCAGACCGCACTCCGGGCACATCTCCTCGACGATGAGCTCGCCGAAAATGGTGCACTCCTCCGCTTCCAGGAATACGGCCAGAGATTCGTCCCTGAAGACGAACCGGGCGTAGCCGCGCTTGGCATCTTCGGCATTTTTCCCCAGCTGAAGCCCGCGAAGGACCTTGCCGGAACGGATATCCGTCATACGGAAGTGCCTCCGATGCTTGTGGGTCTTGCTAGCCATCATTTCTCCTTTTTGAGAGCAATAACTGCCCAAAATTGCACGATTCTGGCCGTATTATAGCACAAAATACGACTTTTGTCAACCCCTCACGGACTTTCAATAAATTGCCTCTAACCCAGACAGATATTCATAAAAAAACCGGCAGAAAGGGATTCTGCCGGCCGGAATACTCCGTCAAAAAGGAACGACTGTCAGGTGGAGGCCAATCCTTCGGCCTTATTGCAGACCGAACAAATGAATTGGCGGGCGGCCGTACTTTTCGGACGGCCGAAGAGCCATTCGGCGAAAATCGCCGAGAGGATGGTACTGCTGTCAGCCGGATCGAAAAGCCGGTCGGCGTTCAGCGTTTCATCGGTTTCTTCTGCCAGAAAGTCGGAAGAGGTGTCCGGCGGGTAAACGAGGAATGTCTTGTCCTGACGAAAGACCTCGACGGACAGAATCTGTTTTGAACCGATGAGACAAAACAGTGAAACCACATTGTCACTGAACATACCGGAAAGAGCCCGCAGGACTTCGGAATGAGGCTGAAGCTGGTCCAACCAGAACGACAGTTCGTTGCGGTCGATAGGCGTTGCGCACCGGCTGAGCAAATCCGTCCAATCGGCGTTCTGAACTTCATCGGTGAGATCGGACCCGTAGATATTCATGAACTCGCGCATGTCCGGCTCGTCGGTGGTGGCGTTTGCCCGGCATTGGCGGTTTAGCCAGGAGAGCCTCCACTCCTTTGCTTCCGGGTGATTCCGCCTGTATGCGGATGTGCCGGCAAGCAGTTCCTTTCCCGAAATGTCGGTTATCATTTAAAGCCCCTCCTTTTTTGTTTTCAACCAATATGAAATTATCACCGGTTGAAGAAAAAGTCAAATATATTATAAACTAAAAAACTCCGGACCAAAATCCGAAGTTTTCCCAAAATAATATTATTTAATCGTTACTGTCACTTCTTTATCCGGCGCCATATAGCTGACCAATCGCTTTATCTCCTCTTTCGCCTTATTATTTGCCGCTTCCATCATCTCGGTGGAGGTCGCGGCACTCTCCGCTTGCCTTATTATCTCAGCCATGGCTTGGTTATAACCGTCATCATTTTCCAAAATACGTTTTAATATCCCCTGCTTATTTTCTACACTTATGTCGCCTACCAATCGGGAATTAAATATTTCCGCCCCCGGAACAGCTACCGTAATATCATTGCCGGTCATTTGAATATCATCGGCTTTCATTTCTTCCAAATCAACGCCGAGATTCACTTCCACCACAGCAGAAGCTTTTATTTCCTGGCCCCAAAATAATTTTTTCCAGATGCTGGCGTCATTGTCTTTTATCGTCACAGCAACAGTGGACACGCTGGTTTCGGTTACCAAGAAACCGCGCTCGCGCAAGGCCGATAATATCGTCTGCCCGGAAACAACGCGCTCAGGCTTTGATTCTTTTGTTAGAAGCCAGCCGATAAAAACGCCAAACGCTAAAATTACAGCAACCAAAAATATCGCTCTAATCAATGCTTTCATATTCATTATTCGCAATTAGCCTGCATGCACGAATCACGCGCCGCCCCGGTCGGCATTTTTTCACAAATTAAACACATATCAATATCATCCGCATTTAACGAAGATCCGTAACCACCCGCTGAAGCACCCGGCATACTGCCCGCGCCGGTCGCCGCGTTCATCATGTCATCCAAACTCTGGAACTGAACATTGCTTGGCGGAGTCATCACAGATTTTTCCGGAGACCATTTCTTGCATTTCAAATCTATCTTCATATCCATATCAATACTATCCTGGCTGGCCTCGCCGGCTTCTTCCTTCAATTTTTCTTCTTCCTCTTTTGTCATGGTCACTTTTATTCCGGTCGGCTGATCATCGGTCCAAACATATTGTGTCTCTCCGTCTTTCACAAAATGAGTCATTTTCTCACCCACTTCCGGCATATTAACTTTTATATCGCCGCGGATACTATCTTCACCGGCAAAGTATAATGTTCCTTCCTGATAAATATCCTGATAAGTCATGGCATAGGTACAGCGGTATGGCTTGCCGGACTTGGCCATTTCTTCAATTGTTGACTGAAACTCTTCCACTGTGGCACTCTCATTGCTCTCGTTTTGCAATTGACCCGTCTCTTCGGCTGTTTTCTTACCACAGCCGGTAAATACAAACGCTAACGCTACGAATATGGCCGCAAAATATATGGTTTTACGCATATTTAAAATATTAAATTATTACTAAAATATAGTATCACAAAATGAATAATTGGCAATAGCCGGCTGTGTTTTATCCCAACTATTACTACTGTCTCTTCTTTCGAAAAATTAAAGCCACTAAAAATATTGTTAGAAGAGTCACAGCTCCAAAAAGAGCAAATACGAGCGGCGGTTCGCTGGCAAGTGGCAACCTGTTCAGGTTCATGCCATAAAAACCGGCCAACAGCGTGAGTGGCATGAGCGAAGCTGAAATAACCGTCAGGATGGTAATAATCCGGTTAGTATGCTGAGAAATCATTGATTCATTTGTCCAATGCAGTCCATCAATAGTGTCCCGGTGATTTTCTATTTCCACCCATGCTTTTTCAATATGGTCGTGAACATTATCAAAATAGTGAGTCATGTCGGCCGGAATAAAATCAGAGTTTAAATTGACCAGAACATTCATGGTAAATCTTTGCGGGTCAAGCATCCGGCGCAAAGTTAATACTGAACGGCGGATAAACGCCAAATCGCGCGCCACGCTTTTTAGTTCATTTTCATAAACATCATCTTCCACTTCGGCCACTTGCCGTCCCACCGCGTCTATGGCGGCGTGGGCATCGCGGAAAAGACGCTCTAAAATTTTATACATCAAATAACTTGCTCCTTTAGTCATCCACATGCTGCGCAGTTTGGCGTTGCCAGATAAGCGTTTAAAAATATGATTCAGAAACGGATAAGAGTTTTTTGAAACTGTTATCAAAGTGTCTTTTGTTAAAAAAATATCCACTTCACGCGCCCGTATCTTAAAACGTTCTTTGTCAAAAAACGGAAATACAGCAATCAAAAATAAATAGTACTTGTAGACGTCTATCTTTGGCTGTTGTTTTTCGGACATCACATCCTCAATATCAAGGGCGTGAAATTTATAATTCTCTTTTAAATACGCGGCGGTCTCTTCGTCCGCACCGGTAAGGTGAATCCAGCGGCATTTTTTGCCTTTTATCTCTTCTGTTGACATATTCTTTGTCCTGATTTAAATGATATAGTACAATTATACCACAAGATGTTGTTGTAAGCGAGATAACCCGCCTAAATATGACGCATGAAGAAAAAATCAAAACTATCAGTGAACAAATAATACTCAAAAACACTTTGGGCAGGAAAATTGCGTTTGTGAAAAAATCCGTTACGCATGTTGTACCCAATGCCGGCGTGAAAAAAACCGGTGAAAAAATTTATATCGGAGATTTGGATCAGATAATTCAAATCAACACGGATGATAAAACCTGTACCGCCGAATCCGGCGTCACTTTTTATGATTTGGTGCAAAAAACTCTGCCGCTCGGTCTTGTCCCCTATGTTGTACCTGAGCTGAAAGGCATTACCATCGGCGGGGCAGTTTCCGGCTGTTCCATTGAGTCTATGTCCTACAAATACGGCGGTTTTCATGATTCCTGTCTTGAATATGAAATTATTGCCGCCACCGGCGAAATTCTTACCTGCTCGCGGGAAAATAATCCGGAATTGTTTGAAATGATTCACGGTTCATACGGAACGCTGGCGCTGGTGTCCAAATTAAAATTTAAACTCTACCCGGCCGAACCATTCGTCAAAATGACTTATGAAAAACACGATAATTTCGAAGAATTTTACCGTTCACTCCTGCACCACTGCGAACAAGCCGACTATACCTTTGTTGATGCGATAATACACGGCACTGACAACCTGGTAATCTGCCTGGGCGAATATGCCGCCAACGCGCCATATATTTCTAACTACGAAAAAGAAAATATTTATTATAAAAGCACGGATAAAAAAAATGAGGATTATTTACCGACATCTCAATATTTTTTCCGTTACGATACAGAATGCCATTGGCTGTCGCGGACCATCCCCCCTCTTGAGTGGACCGCTGTGCGCAAATTTTTCGGTAAGTTTTTTCTCGGTTCGGATAATATGATCCGTTGGACCGAACGGCTGAAAAAAATATCCTTGCCGGCCGAAGCACAAAATCTTCCACCTCTGCGCGCTGCTGAAAAATTCTTAAATTACAAAAAGCGCCCGGACGTGATTGTTGACGTATTTATTCCCAGCAAAAAATTCACTGATTTCTGGGCTTGGTACAAAAAAGAATTTAATTTTTTCCCGCTCTGGATAGTGCCTTACAAAATGCCTCGGCCCAAGGCCGACAAGGTCGGGCTGTATCCATGGATTAATCCAGTGCACGCGATGAAATCAGGCGAAAGCTTTTTTATTGACACTGCCATTTACGGCAAAAAAAATTGCGAGGCCGACCGCGACCTGGCAAAAATGCTGGAAGATAAAGTGTTTGAGTTGGGCGGAATTAAAACCTTGATTTCAAAAAATTATTACAGCCGCGAACGTTTCGCGGAGATTTACAACCTCGCGCTGTATGACCGCATTAAACAAAAAACCGACCCGAAAAATCTTTTCGGAACGGTTTATGAGAGAATGGTAAAATAAAAAAATCCCTCAGCCCGAGGCTGAGGGATTTTTTTGCATATTTTATTTTCCATTTGCAATTCTCTCTGCGAATCGCTTCCCTATTTTCACAATTTCTTCGTCGGTCACGGCGGAATGCACCGTATTTATCCGGAAAAATTTATTTTCACTGATAATCAAATCCACACGATACGGCGTTTTAGCACCCCTGGAATAAAACAACAAATTATCCACCGGCAAACTATCGTCTTTTTTGTAGGTATATCCGTATTTATCAAGGTCAGCTTTGTTTGCAGTCACACTGGTGTCCTCTTCGAGCACCACCACAACCGGCGCGCCACCCGGTTTATCGCCATACGGTGTGTGATCATATGTCTCGCTCCAAACAGTGTAATAATTACAAATATAATCTTCGGCAATACTCGTATCCTCTGTCTTCACAATCGGCCGACCAATCGCTTCTTCAACCAGCTCCTTGGGGAAATATTTACAAACTTCTTCCATGTCTGACTTTCCGCTTTTTCCGGATGATTTCTCTCCGTTCGGCGCTACACTACCCGGACCGCCACATCCGGCTCCGGCGAATGTTATAGCCATCATGATGGCTATTGCTCCAAAAAGTATTCTCTTGGGCATATATACTTAAATTAAACGTTATAACGTGTTGGTTGAATCATAGTTAATAAATATGAACGCGTCGATGTGGTGGTTAAAATTTCATTTCTTAAACCGGCCTCGGAAATGACCTCAGCGATCACCTGTTCGGTAAATTTTCTCGAACGGACAATAAGAATCTTTTCTCCTTTCTCAATAATAAATTTTTCACTGCCGATTTTAACATTTGTATCTTTTTTAATCAGCAAGTGAGCCTGAATCTGATGGGATTTTTCATGCCATGAAAATTCTATGTCATTTCGCTTTGGGTCAAAGCCGATGTATCTCGGAATAAAAGATAGAAAATTATCACCCTCTCTTTCCTGCCTGTAACGCTCGAGTATTTTATCAATAAGAGCGAAGTTGGTCATTTCAATTCCGATAAGCAAATAATCTGATGTGGTCATGGAATCACGAAAATTTGTCAAAATGCGGTTGGCATTGTCAAAATTTCCGAGCGTCGTTCCTAAAAAAAGCATCAAATTGGCATATCCGCCACGGCTTAATGAAAAAGATATTTCGGAAAAATTTCCTAATTCAAAATCAACGACATAAGGAAATATTTTAATCTTAGGGAATGCTTTTTTTACTTTTTTGCACGCAATATCAATCAAAGATTGACTAATATCCACCGGTACATAGCGCACGTCAAAGCCATATTCAATCGCGCGGTTAATTATTTTAACCGCTTTATAACCGTCGCCGCATCCAAGATCAATAACGTTAATTTTTTTAGTATTAAAGGACGACAAAAATGTGTCTAATCTTTTGAAAAGCAACTCCATTTCCACACTATGAATATCGCTGCCAGATTGCCGTTTTTCGGATATTTTTGTCCAATTTAAAGCGCCTTTGCCCAAATAAGCAAACTTCAACGGTATCTCCCCGCGACCCTGTATTGCGGTAATTAACTCAAATTCCTGTCTTTTTGTAAACATAAACAAAAATTATGTGTATTTCGCCGTTGATAAATATAGTATCCGCGTATTTTTTCACAGAACTGCTTTCCATCTCACGGGGTATAAATATATTTTATCTGAATAACCTTGCCCTTGGCAAATTCTTAATCAACTTCAACTTCTCCCCTCTGGTCAAATTCTTTATTTTGTTCTCCGCTTTGGAAGCCAGTGACCGGTTGCGGAATTTTTTTGAATATACAAGCTTGACCGGCCGGCGCGTCCGTGTGTACTTTGCGCCGAGTTTGGACGAGTTATGTTCTCTCAGCCGGCGCTCCAAATCAACCGTAATGCCGGTGTACAAGGTCTTGTCGGAACATTTTAAAATATATACGTAATACATTGATTAATTATACCGCTCCACACCAGTCAAAGTCAAAATTTAATCTGCTCACATTGAAAATTTTAAAAGAAAGAGGTAAACAATCTCATATCAAAAAACCCCGGCGCTTAGCCAGGGTTTTAAAAAATTATTTTTTACTGTATCTGTATCAACTTCGCTTCCAATAATTTTTCATTATTTGGTGAGCCAAAAACTATAATATTTTGGCCAACTTGCAAAACGGATAGACCAACTTCAGTTGATGAAGATATTATCACCGTATTAGCCTGAGATAAAATAATCTGTTCCTGCGCGGCGTTATTCATGATGGTAATCTGGTTTGCTTCAATCTTGGAAATATTGCCAAAAATTCTTTCCGGAGCCGGCGGTATCTCTTTACCGGCGTTGATTATCGTGGCAGTACCACCCTTCATTATTACGCCTCCGCCCTTTTCTTCACCAAAGCGATCTTGGTTGCCAATCTGACCGCACACCATTCCGCCGAACCTTGTATTTGACCCCCTAGCATCACGGCCGAGCTTATAGCAAACAGTTATTGAAATAGCCAAAGCAAGCGCAATCATCACTAAAGCCAAAAATATCTTCAGTAGCAGATGTCCCCACGACAATTTGGTCCAGGAGCATGAGCAATTGGTTCCGCACTTATGATTGGCGATCTTTTTTTCCCCCTTGTTTTCCATAAAAATATGGTTAAAAAATAATACGATTAATTAATGCTGAAAACTTATTAGCTTAAACGGCAAATACATTATAATACTTTTTTAATAATTTGACGAGTACGCTATTTTTTACAGATTCTCAATCTTCCTCAAATCTCTATCCGGCCAATATATCAATAAAAGGCCGATAACAATTCCACCCAGCGTGGACCAAATATGAGTTCCATCAAGAAAACGCATGTCAAACCAATCCAGCGCGTACCAGATGCCGCGCCAGACCAGCACAAAACCGATGACCGTAGAAATATTTTTTACAAAATACAAGGGCGATAATTTTTTTCTAAAACACATATATTAATTATTTAATATATTATATTAAATATTATAAACCACATCTTTTCTTTCCACAACCACCTTCCAACCGGCTTTTTTTGCCGCCGCAAACAATTTTTTATTCGGATTAAAACAAATAGGGTTTTCCACCATTTTCAAAAAGGCGATATCAACTTCCGAATCGCCCACTCCAATTGAGCCGGCAAGGGTCAAATTTTCTTTTTTAATTGCCCGCTTCAAAATTTGTTCTTTGTCGCTAATAAGCTCTTCGCGCAAAATACGACCCGTATATTTTTTGTTTTTATCAACTTCAAAAACACGGCCATAAACTTTATCAAAACCCCACCCCAAACAAAACCGGCTGACCAATTCAAACGGCGAACCGGAAATTGCAAGTAAAAAATACTTTTGTTTTTTTAATTTTTTAATGAGTGCCCTGGTATGGCGATAAACCCGGTTTTTGTGGAATTTAGCAACGCTCTCCACAATTTTAATAAAATCATCCTGCTTGATGCGCTTGATGTGCTTTTCAAACGAGCTAACCACCGCTTTAAGATAATTTTCATAACTCCCCTTGCGGTCAGACCATTTTTTATACGCTCTTGCATATTCACCACGTGTTGACGGCGGAAACAAACCCTCCTGCACCAAAGCTTCGGTTACTTCAATCAACAAACTGGAACGAAATATCGTTCCGTCCACGTCAAAGATAGCAACTTTTTTCATAAAGTTATCAATCTGCTTAATAAAAACTATTTTTTGTCATGTTCGTGAATCACAGCCAGTATAATCACTACTGCGATAAGAACCAAGCTAATGAGGACAATAATTCCCATATTCCAAAAATTATTCAATGTTACGTCTTAACGATTTCACCCGCGAACGCCGTATTTTAGATTCCAATCGGCGCAATTTGGACGCGCGGGTCGGCCTGGTCGGACGGCGTTTTTTTGGCACATGAAGAGCCCGGGCAACAAGCGCTTCCAGCCGGTCAACGGCCAGCGCCCGGTTTTGTGATTGTGTTCGCTCTTCTTCAGACACAACCACCACTTCATCTTTAGAATTTATCCGACTGGCCAGCTTCGCCCGCACTCTCGCTTTTTCTTCAAAAGATAAAACACGCGAACGCCCCAACGGCCAATGCACAGTCGCTTTGGTCGATGTCTTATTCACATTCTGCCCGCCTGCGCCGGATGAGCGGGAAAAAGTGATGCGGAGTTCATTGCCAGGTATGTATATCACAATATTTTATCTGAATAACATCGTACCACCATCGTCTTTGATTGTCAGTACCAATTCGTTTTTATCATTAAATGAATAACCGTCCACATCTTGAAGAAGCTGGGAAAATTGGGACTCCTGCGAACCCTCACAAAACATCAACGTGGAAATCATTTGGGTAAAAGTCAAAGCGCCGTCATCTGCTTCATATTTAGCGCCCATGCCGTTGCAATCAGTGCCAATACCCACTTTACCGCCCTCTGTAAAAGATAAAGTAAAAACATCGCTTTTAGCCGTGACCACTGTTTCATCGCCTAACTCCGCTTTTACCCAGGTCCACTTTTTCATTTCCAGAGTCATTTTGGCCAGAGGCGGCGTGGTCGTGTCTTCAGCCGGCGTGTCACGTCTTCGGCTGGAGTTGTTGTATTTTCAACCGGCTTTTTAGCTTCAGGCAAAACAATACCGGCGTCAGAAAAATTTAATTTAAAGACGACAGCTACAGCGACCATAGCAGCCGCGCCTAATACCACCATGCTAACGATGAAAAAGAATTTTTTCATAGAATTATATATTAATAGTGTTTATTATAGAAACGTGCTAAAAAGAAAAAAATGATAAATCCCGACAATACAATCACTGATAGCCAACTTGAAGTAAAAACCGTCCAAAACATTTTTAAAAATGCCCAAAAAAATTCCCATACATATTTTGTAAGCATCCAAATCGATTCAAATACCGGAATATTAAATAATTTGCTATCGCTAAATTCGGCTAAAAACAATAGTCCAACACCAACTAGCATACCGAATACCCCGATCAGTAATGCAAATTTTCTTTTTGATATTTTATTCTTTATTATTTCGAAATAACCTAATCCACTGGAACTGGCCACATCTTTTTGATTCTCGTGTAAAAAATCATTTATCCACCGTACCGCTTCTTTAATGTTTTCATCATCGCGAAGAAGAACATTCGGAATACGAAGCGTAAAATAGCCCTCATTTTTATATGAATAATGGGTTCGTTTTAAATCTCGCAGAGCTTGGTCAGCCGTCAACGTGTGCTGCCGACCATCAACTTCAATATCAACTCTGGCACTTGGGATTGAAAGATCGACATGTTTGTAGCCGTCAAATCTTTCATACACTACATCCCAATTTCCATTTTTTTTCAATTCTTCACCCAATTTTCTAGCTTCTGTGGTTGGCTGATCTTTTTTGCACAGTGCTTTGTTGTAATATTTTAAAGAATATAAAAATTCTTCCTCAGTAATAGCATTTTTACACTTTTCGCAAATGTTTGCCATATTAAAAACTAGGCTTTAATATCCTCATATAACCTTTTCAAAATCCCCACCAGCGCCTCCGTATCCCGTTTACAATACGCCAGCATATCATTCTCCAACTGCTTTTTTTCCGCAACCGGCGTTTCATCACCGGTCAAAATCGGCCAGCTGGCTGAAGCCGTTCCACCCTCCTGAATCTCCAATGACTCATAAGAAAGTTCCGGACAAAGTACCGGCAATACCGCCTTGAGTGACGCGCTCCCTTGGAACTCACTGTCAGCATATATCTCATTCTTTATTTTAAAGATATCATATAAATCAAAAATTCGCTCATTCACATCACCCAGAAAATCAGCATACTCCGGCATCATTTTTGCCATTTCCACGTTGCGCGACTTTTCAAATGATTCATACCAGACAAGCACGCTCCCCGCGGGCCCGATGTCGCGTTTTAATTGCGCCAGCAATTCGGGCACAGGATTTTCAAACTTCGTGGCTAAAAATTCCGTATGTCTCATTTCCGCGTCCGGCGAATCTTTGATATGCAAGGAATACTGAAACGGAATCGCTGGTGCGGTCTCGTCCCGTCAAACGGCGGAATGGCCGAGCCCCATGTTTCGTAATCAAAAAAGTACAAAGGATATTTCAATTTTTTTAATTCCCGGCGGATAGACGGCGCGTCAATTTCCGTGAACGGCTCTTCCGGCTCATAGCCGACTTTCGCGAGCAAATCATCGGATAATTTTTCCGGCGCGATAATCCCCCGCTTTCACGAACGCGAGCAAATGCTTGGGTTCGATTTCCGCCGCTATCTCCGGCACGCCCGCCACGCCATCGCAATAATATTTCAAAAATTCACAACTTTTCGGCGTACTGCACAAATCTATCAGACGCTTGTCCGGCTCCTGCGTCCATTTCAAGATTTCCAGCGCCTTGGCGATTTCTTCTTTTATTTCATCCATTTTTTCCAAAACTTCGTCCGTGATATCTTCCGTAATAAATAATTTATCCGGATTAATCGCACCCTTGCGGACATAATCGCGGTTGAGATGCACCAAAAATGTCCGGCCAATTTCCACGCCGGCGTTTTCAAAACAAATGCGTTGAAAACCGACATCAAAAATGTATTTCGGCCGTTGCACGCTATTTGCCTGTTTCACCTCGTGAAGGTCCCATTTTGCGCCGCTGACGCGTCAGAATATCCGCCCGGCAGGTCAGAGGTTCGGCCACCGCTGTGGGCTGAAAAATGACCTTGGCAGAGCCGGCAAGAAGCTTTTGGGTATTCCGCCACCCCTCCTGGTTGTAACCGACCGCCTCCACTCCTTCAGGGTAAAGCTGATGCGCCAACACATCCACCTCTTTGCCCATGTCGAAAATCCTCTGCGTCGCCGGCGATACTTCCGGAAGCAAATCCGGCCGGTGTTTGGCCAGCCAGAACTCTATCGGGCATTCGTAATACTGCATGAAGGCGGATTTTGTAAGCATATTTACTTTTTTATCTTCGCTCTATTTAAAATAATATCCATCATCCAATATTTATATTCCCCGACATCAAAATAACAATAAGGTACTGATTGAAATAATTCGGTGTAACCATTTTCTTTGATGTATTCGCCGAACTGATCGTACAATTTTTTGTCCGCGGCGGACAGATTAGTTCTCACAATATATTCATGGGGAATCTCGGCCATGGTCTTTGCGAAAGTCCATTTTTGCCTAGCAATAAATTCATCAATATTTTTTACTGCCATAATCTATACCTGAAATTTATGTGGAATTCCCATCAGTTTGCACTTCGAAAAAATTTTAACCGTCGTCGGCTTTTCGTGCGCCCGCCTTTGATTATATGGAATGTCATTATCGACAAAATTTCTTATTTTTTTTACACTTGATTTCTTAAGAATATCGTAAAATTTTGCCTCAATCCTCTCCGCCAGTCTCTTATTACCAAGCGGGATCAGAAAAATATTACATGCGTTAGTCCTTTTATAATTATTGGCTCTAAACAATTTATGATGCTATCAAAATTTGCCATTTTCGATTTCGGCTCTTTATTTTTTCCATAGCTGCCTTCCCAAATAGCAATTTTTTTCCCTTTTATAAATTTATTGTATTCGTAAATTTTTTCATATCCATAAAAATTATTATTTTTATGTTCACGAATCCTCATTGAAAAATTGCGATCTTTTGCTGTAACTATACCAACATATTCTATCAAATATCCCCCTCTAATTTTAATCGAAAAGATGTACACGCCCCTTGACTTAATTTCTGGACAATTAGGAATCAATTCATTCCCACTCAACTGGAAAGGTCCGACAACGTTTAATTCTCTTTCTAACATATATATATTATGGAATAATACTCATATTATCCCACTTTTTCCGTATCTCAACAAGCTTTTAGGACGCGAATCGTGCCGGGGTGTTTTGTTCTGATACAGGCGGGTAAATCCTTGTAATCGGCTTCGCAGATACCATGGACATGGAACGAGTCGACCGCGTCGTCGCCTTTCATTTCGTAGAACGCGACGCTGATATATTCTTTGCCGGTCTCTTTGGCGTAGAGATCCACCTCTTTGCTGTTTGTAATAACTCGATACCCAACAACGCGTTCCCAGAAATTCGGCTCGTGGTGGTGCGCCAGTTGAATACAGTGATATATGCTCGTCCCAATAGCCCTTTTTCCGAAGTCCTTAAAGTGCCGGGCCATTTTCTTACCGAATCTGCAAATCACTTTATCGAATTGCGGCGGTTGGTCCGTGTCTGTTTGGGTTGCGAGGATAATGACATTTGGTTGAACCATATGGTTATTCGTTAATAAACAAAAAACTCTTTCCCGAACATGAAGAAAGAGTCTTGACCTTTATCTTTCCCTATTCGGGCTGGATTTGGCACCTTCTCGTTGCCGAGGGTTGCCGGTGGGTCGTCGAGCCAGTGCTCTCGCCACACTCTTGATAACACGTGCGTTGCCATTAAATTTTATCAAAAAAACAGTCTAACATCGCAACAGTGGTCCATAATTTTCTACTACCGTTGAAATTATTTTTGAATAATTTTGATATTTGTTCCAAGCGGAAAAAGGGAATTTAAAAGTGACTTGGCTAAAGAAAAAATACTACTGCCATTGGGTATTAGAAGGAATGCCCTGATTTTTCTAATTTTTTTTTGTCTATGCTTAATATATTCTTCCATTAAAACAAGCTGGCTAGAGGTATGTTCAGAAAAAAAAGTTGATTCAATTTCCGCTTCGACAATAATTTCTTCAGTAATCTTGCCATCCTTAGAAATTTTCTGAGCAAAAACGTCTGGCCTAAAAGTCGGCATTGGAGACTTCATTTCGCAAAAGCCGCTCTTTAAATACTGCCGTCTAAAATGGCGCAATAATAATTCGTGCAATTCCGCCATATTTAAATATACTTCCGAATAAACGTTGCTAAATTAGAATAACCACCCATACCAGTTCCAAATCTACGAGCCCCTCTTTTGTTAGATTCGCTTCCAAAAATCTGCACCAAGTCTTTGAAGTCCTTTCAATTTTTTAGAAAAATCTTTATCCTTATATTTGGCCAAAAAATATGGCGCAATAAAAAAGTTGAACGCATACATTCCTGATGTTCTTTGTAAAATATACCGATTGGGTTCTTGGAAGCATTCGGGAACATTTTCTTGAATCGCCAGCCAAAATTTGGACAATCTTTTTGCCGTTTTATGTGGCTGCTTAGCTCTACCGCTAATTAGAAGCTGCCGCAAAGACGCCACAAACGACTTTTCTGTCGCGATATGAGTGACCATTTTCTCCGCATTCGGTTCTCTTATGGCTTTATACCACGGGTTATTTACTATCTTTCTATTTATATCAATTGTTATTCGAACGGCTGATATCTCCCACGGCTTTGCATCCGCTATATCCTTAATTAAATTATTTTCAATAAGCAATCTTCTGGTTAAGGCGACATCCATTTTTTTTGCTCTAGTATTAATGACATAAAACTGAACGGCCTCTTCGATTTGGCTGAGACCTTCAGTCAACACTATCGGAAAACTAAAATTACCTCTTATCAGGCCATCTTCTTTAGCCTTAACTAAACCATGTAATCTATGCTGCATATCTACGACCCAGACTCGAGTAGCATCAGGAATTATCAATTTTCCATTTTCATACTTGGTTTTGCTCTTATCTCGTATATTTACTAAGCCGGCCACGGGCATTATCGCGCCCTTTTTTTCAAAAAATTTTGCTATCTTCCTTATTCGAGCATTATCTGGATTTCTTTGATAGCCGCGAATATGTTTGATATTTTTCGGGTCCCAAATATCAACTACAAAATGATCCAGCAAGCTCACCGGTACGACAGCAATATACATAGTCATCATCCGCTGCTTAAATTTTATTGCTGGAAGTATTAGGCTCATAGTGATAGCTCTTTTAATTTATTAATTGATTATTATTACCAATATTAATACTATACCATGTGTAAGAGAATAGTAAAGCAGTCCGCCACCCAGCTCCTTCCGAAATGAAAATTGACATTTTCTACTTCAATTTAACGCATGTGGATAAGTGGCTTGTTGATTTTCGGTAAATTATCGGGTATACTATAAACAGTAACACTTATTAAAATATATGTCGACACTCACTTCCAAACAAAAGCAGATATTAGACTACATAGAAAACTACATTAAGAAAAACGGAATATCCCCGACGTTCGAAGAAATCGGGCGTCACTCAAAAAAATCATTTTCGACCGTACACGAACATGTAGGGGCGCTCGTTAAAAAAGGATTTCTTGACAAAGCCAATAATTCTTCGCGCGGAATCGAATTGAAAAGACAATCTGAGATGATTAAAATTCCGTTGTTTGGCGTTATCGCTGCCGGGCAACCGATTGAGGTTATTCAAGAAAAAGAAACAATTGCCATACCGCGAGAAAAACTACCTCTTTCTGGTAGTTATTACGCTCTTCGTGTACAAGGGAACAGCATGATTGATGAAGGTATCCATGATAAAGACACGATATTAATAAAAAATCAAAATGTTGCCGAGAACGGTGACAAGGTTGTGGCTCTTCTAAACGGAAACGAAGCAACGCTTAAAACATTTTATAAAGAAAAAGGCCATATCCGATTACAGCCAGCAAACAAAAAATATCAACCAATTATTGTAACCAAGGAACAGGAATTTTCTTTACAAGGTGTTTTATTTGATATAATCAGAACGGGCGAAATAGAAAAGAAAAGTCCGACTTTTGTTTTACCGCCAAAAACAAGCGCCCAACAACGAGGTAACATTTCGGATTATCTGAATCGCGTTTATAACGGTGATATTATGCACGTCTTAAGGGATTTACCAAATAACAGTGTCGATATGATTTTCGGGGATCCTGACTACAACGTCGGCATTAGATACGGAAAAAATAATTATACGAAAAATTTTGACGACTATATTAATTGGTATATAGAGCTGACTAAGGAATCGATGCGAGTATTAAAAAAAAACGGCAATCTATTTATGATGAATTACCCGCAACAAAACTCTCATCTTCGTGTCAAATATCTTGACTTATATTTCCCGCACATTAACGACTATGTTTGGGTTTATAATACGAATGTTGGACATACACCAAAAAGATTTACGACAGCGCACAGAAGCATACTCCATGTACGGAAAAGCGGCGATAATAAATTTTTTAAGGACGCCGTTGCACTTCCTTATAAGAATCCTACAGACAGGCGGATACAGCAAAATTTAGCGAATGGCTCAAAAGGGCGAATGCCCTATTCATGGTTTGAGTTTAATCTGGTAAAAAACGTAAGTAAAGAAAAAACATATCACGCCTGCCAGATTCCGCAAAAATTAACCGAGACGTTAATAAAGGCGTCGACAAAACCGCATGATATAGTTTTGGTTCTTTTCGGCGGAAGCGGTGCAGAGATCGATGTATGCAAAAATTTAGATCGTCAATTTATTTCTGCGGAAATAGACAAGAAATATTGTGATATTATAAATGATCGCCTATCTAAAGGTTTTATTGCGCCACAGTATAAACTATTCCGAGGAAGAAAACGCGACACTAATTAACGAAAGCTAGCCGATAACAAAGGATAGGTTTCGAAAAGTCCCTTAATTTTGGGTAACGGTGCTAGACCGGCAGGTGGGCGCGCAAATGTGCCGGCGAACTTGGCCAGAGAACGACGATTTAAACAAACTGCAACTAAATGTGCAAACGTGAGTAGCGTATTCACTCTCCCATAATCTTCTTTTGCATTTTCATATCCTAACGTGTGCATTTTCACATCTTCATTGAGAGCCAGGACGTCCAAAAAATATAAAAATATATCAGTCGGAACTTCCCCAACTTTTGGTAAACGTGTTTTAAGAATGGATAAAGTAATTTTAGGTGGAATATATCGCCAATGATTTCCTTGGTCTCGATAATGATCTAGCATAAATGCCAATCTAAAAATCAGCATGCCGAGAAGCTCTAAACCAAATCTATCCGCCGACATAAGATGCTCTATTTGCTCGAATAAGGCTTCGAAAGTTAAATCATTACCTATCTTTTTGCCATTTTTTATAACAAATGGATTCATATCATTCGGATTATTGGTCGTTTCACCGGTTACGTAGTGTTTTCGTTTGAAATTAGGCGCCGCTTCTTTACCGGGTTTGCCGACTGCCACTCTAAAATTTCCACAGTGATAAATTTCTGTAATTATCCTTTGTTCTTGATTCGCACCCTTTGGCCAAGCAATTGCCTCGTTCAACATTTCGGCACGTCGAGGTTTTGCATATGGGCTTAATTTAAGACCAACGGGAATAGATAATTCCTTATTTATGGCCGAAATATCGTCTATTGCTACACCCAACTTTTTATAATATTCCAATGTTATGGCTTCCATATTATCTGGTATCATGACGGTCAAGATGAAATTAAACTTCAAAGTCCTTAAATCATCACCTGTTTTACCTGACGGCGAACAAAATGTCAACCCCACTCAATCGCTTTTCTATTTCTTTTACGTTTAGTACTTTGGCAAAATAAAATAAATTAAATTTATCCCCCTAAGCTGCTTTTGCCATCGCCTCCGACGCAAGGTCAGCGCGACTATTCGCCTCAAACTCCTCCAACAACCTCGCGAACGTCTCCAACTTCTTCCGCACGGCGAAATGGACATTTGGAATCTTTTCTAACATTTGTTTTTGCTCCTTGAGCGAAGCGACCAGTTTGCCAAACGCTGCATACTCCGCCTCTGTGACGGCACTGTCCGGATTAAAATTCATTCCACTGAGCAGACCGGCAAATTCATCTTTATCAAGCCCGAGATAAAAAAGCGGGACATTGTACATCTCTGCGCGTTTGAGTTTCCCCTGCTCCATTTTCATACCGTAACGCACATGGGCCCCACCCTTCACCGCCTTCTCTTTGACCTTTTTCATTTTCTTTTCAACGCGTTCGCCCGAATCACTTTCATGCACTTCATCAAAAGCGCAAATCACTTCACCTGTCTTTTTGTTCAGAAGGACATTGTCCACGCCGTTTATCTGGTCATCATGGTCTGAAGCGCGCGCCACCAGATAATCTGCTCCCAGCACTTTGTGGAGCAACCCGGTGACGGCCATTTCCAATTGAAAACTTTACGACGCTATCCGCATGCCCCCTTCCCGACTGGACTCCCCCAACCCCCTCTTCGTAAGAGGGGGAAGAGAAATCCGCTCCTCA
>CAWDHY010000002.1:0-255295 GCA_963802255.1 Candidatus Magasanikiibacteriota bacterium
CAGGCCGCTATTAATTCTGCTCATCGTATAAAACAGATAGCTTACTCAGCAGATATTGTGGATACCACAGTATAACTGATTAAGTGATACTCCTGCCAGCCTTCCAAGGTGCTTTTGTATTATCCGATATATCCTTTATACAATTGAAAAATACAATAAATTCATTCTTTCCGCATCGGTTTTGAACGATCGCCTGCCGTAAGCGGAATCTACTGCTCTGTCTAAAGCCTGATGAGCTTTGACCAGATCAACCGGCATCGTGAGCGGGTCGTAGAGATTGGCCAAGGAACTGTCGGGATAATTTTTCCGCGCGTCCAAAACAGATTGCGCTGCATTTCAACGGCTTTCACTTTTTCAGCGCTCGGTTTTTCCGGCCAAGGAAAATTATTATAAACAATGGAGTTTGAATAACGATAATCACTTTTCAATCTTCCGCAAACATGCCGTACCCAAGTCATATGCATTTCACTTTCTAGAATTCCGAAGTGATAAAGAACGGCATTCGGAATGATCAAACAAGCATTGCTGTCAATTACATCCTTGGGCATAAAGCCAATAGGAATATACTTTCTGTTTTCCGAAGAAATCGAGGAATAGAATGTAACCGTTTCTTCGTGAGAAATAAAGGAAATAAAGTCGTGTTTTTGTTAATTCTCGAGTACCCTCTCGCTTCTTGGAGCCTGAATTCAGAAACTTTTTTTATCTTTTCATTATTAAGGCAATTTTTTATTTCCACCGGGTCGACATTCACTAACCAAAGACAGTATCTTTTTTCGTTGTGAATAATTCCTGACTGTACATACCTCGAAAGAACGAGCTGCATGGGTTCTTTAAAACGAATTCTTCTTTTTCGTTTGATCAATCAACAAAAAACCGCCATCAATCGGCTGGTTGCCAAATTTGATTTCTGGAACGTTGCAGATCGACGTTCTCTTTTTTCTAATAAAATATTCTCGGCAGGAACAAGATAAGGATTGATATTTTTAACCATTATTTCGTGCGCTTACCTTTAATATCTTCGTATTCATAAAGAAGATTTTTATCAGTATCAAAAGTAGCAAACCCAATAATCACACAAAAAACCGCCGCTTTTCCGCGCGCCTCATTCTCCATTGAATGTTTTGTGCGCAAAGTGAATTTTGATTCCATATTCATGAAAAGTTCCTTCCACAAAATCCCTACCTGCTCGCCTTGGGTGATCGAATTTGTTGAAACAAATGCGCATTTCATTTTCGTGTTTCGATATATTGCGCCGCCTTTGCATACCAGCCGGAAACATAATCCAAAACCCCGACGCCATTAAGTTCCGAAAACAGAATGGATGTCATCGCGCTGTTCCACAGACATCATTTTAGAGCCAATAAACGGCGGATTGCCTAAAATATACGATAGTTCGTTTTTTGGCACAATTTCTTCCCAATTTTTTTGGAGTGCATTGCCGATAATACCGTTGCTCCGCGCGAGCGGTAAATCTGTGATATTTCTACCAAATGTTTGGCTGGCCAATCATTCATTTGATGCTCCATGAGCCACATTGCTGTCTCGGCGATGCGGGCGGGAAATTCGTCGATTTCTATGCCATAAAATTGTCGGGCCGAACTTTGAACGAGTCCTTAACATCAAAAGGCAACATGTGGGTGCCGTGTGTCTTTTTAATATCTCCAGCTCTAAAAGTCTTAATTCGCGGAAAGATATTATTAAAAAATTTCCGCAACCGCATGCCGGATCAAGAAATTTTAATTTGGAAATCTTGTCGTGAAAAATATTTAACTTTTGCTTATTTTTTCCGCACGACTCCAGCTCTTCCCATAACTCATCGAGAAAAAGTGGTTTAATAAGTTTAAAAATATTTTTCTCAGATGTGTAATGCGCACCCAAGTGTCGCCGGGCTTCTTTGTCCATCACAGATTGAAATAGTGAACCAAAAATAGCGGGCGAAATCGCCGACCAATCAAAAGCGCAAGCTTCAATCAATCTCTCGCGCATTTGGGATGTAAAAGAAGGAACTGAGATTGTTTCAGCAAAAAGATGCCCATCAACGTATTCAAACTGAGCCAGCTCTTCATCAAGCGTACTTTGCCGTTTATCTTTCGGTGTGTTTAACACTTGGAACAACATTCCGATATGCATACCCAAATCGCTGCCGTCTTCGCTGGTGCGCGTTTCAATATAGCGCCGAAATTGATTTTTCAAAAAAACATTCGCGTCATCGGCAAAAAGACAAAAAAGAATCCTAACCAAAAATACATTTAACTCATGGCCTGAATACCCGGCTTCAGATATTGAATCGTAAAACTTTCCCATCAATTCTGCTGCTTTGATATTCACCTCAGCCTCCTCCTCAATTACTTGTTTTTTGTAACCCGCGATAAAACCAAAAAGATGAACTTTTTTTGACAAATCTTTAAGTTCGAATTCGGTTTCCGAACCCTCTTCCAAATCATACAGCTTAATTCTGGCAAAATCAGAAACCAAAATATATTTTGGCAAATCTTTCTCAGATATACCTGGAAAATAATCCATTGCCTGGTCAAAAGCCTTGTTCAGGTCTTTTCCACGCGACTTATGTTCAACAATCAATGTGCCGGGCCAAAATAAATCAATGAACCCTTTCGTGCCGCCTCTTTTTTCCACTTCATGCTCAAAACTCGCCAAACGCCGCCTGGTTAATCCGAAAATATTAAAAAAGCCGTCCCAAAATGATTTTGCTTCCGCATCCTCTGATTTTTCACTTTCCCATTCCTTCGAAAATTCGGTGGCGCGGGATTTAATTTCGTTCCATGATAATGGCATATATTTATTTGAAAAATTCTCTTAGTTGACTCGACCCAATAACGTAAACATCAACTCCGTTAGATGTTATTTTATTATTCGGCACGTTAATACACGCACGATGGTTACAAAAAACGAGTACCGGTTGAATGAATTTAATATCCAAATTTTTTTTCGCCAACTTATCACGCGCCTCGGCGGATGCAGATTTTACAACATCTAACATTTTACAGTAATGATTATTTACTATCAATCTACCGTCACCTTTATCAGAGGAGATCTTCCCTGATATGTTTTTAACCTCTAATCCATAAATGCCGTGCTTTGTGAATACTACAAAATCTAGATCTCTTTTTTTAAGCTTTACACTTCTTTGATACGTAATATTTGGTATATTTATTAATATTCCCTCAATATAATCTTCGCCATCTTTGCCTTTTATATAATTTGCAGCTTTATTGCGAAAATGAAAAACCGCGTGAGATACGAGGACTGAACAGGTGCCTAAAACTGCTATTACAAAAAAGTATCTTCCGGAGAATACCCCTTTTACATAAAAATAATGGCCAAAAACATATGCTACTGTTATCAACAGAGCAAAAATTATATCAATAAAAAAATTCAGAGTTTTGATTTTTCTGGTCAGGTAAGACATAGAGAACATTTGCTGAACTACGCGGTTTTTTGTTTATTTTTACATAAATTATACCACCTGTGGATAACCTTGACAAAACCCTCTTTTTTATGTATAATAGGGCTGTAGTAGCAATACTATACAAGTAATTCCTTGTGCGTGGGGCTCCGTATGGTTCCTTGTAAATAGCGCACAGGGTTTTGTTTTTTAAGGGAATAGTGGGCTGACCTCCACTATTTTTTGTTTGATCAAATTATAATAGTCTTCATCGTTGTGTTCCATCTTTCTAAATATTGCCCAACTTGCAAAATCAACGACCTGCAAACTTTTTTCCTCATGGGGCGCTTTTATAGATATTTCAAAAGGTAACTTGTGACTTTTGTTTACTTCATTTTCAAGATAATCCTTAAAATTTTGATTTAAAAATTTATTTGTCTCTCGCCTTGAAGCAACCAAATTAATCTTTTCATCCGTAGGAATTAGTTTCTTAGTACATATTCTGTCTATTAGAATATTGGTCACATAATTATATAGGACATGCTTCTCATCATGAAATTTTGTATAAACCTTCTTCTTATTTAAGTATATTGACATTATTGAAACGTCTTTTTCATTAAGCAAATTTAGCACTTTATTCCGGACCTTGGGAGCCTCTTTATGGCAATGCAGACAACCACTGTGAAACATACGCTCTAGCCTAGTAAAACCTTTGAATACTTTCTTTATTATGCGTTCTACCGAATCTTTATTTTTGACAAATAAAAAAGTTATAACAAAAATTTTTGATGTCTTCTTTTTTTCAAAATCAAATCCAAGGTCACCGCTTTCATCCAAAAAAATATAGGCCATAATTTAATATTTATTATGCCGCCATTTCTATACCCCTCTCTTCAAACTCCTCCAGCAACCCCTCAAATGTCTCCAGTTTATTCCTCACCGCGGGCGGAACATCGGTCCCGTCCAAAATCTGTTTTTGTTCTTTGAGCGAAGCCGTCAGTTTAGCAAAGACATCGTACTCCGCCGGTGTAACCGCACCGTCTGGATTGAAATCCATTTTGGCGAGCAGTTCCGTGAGTTCATCACTTTTTAATCCCAGATAAAATACCGGTAGGGTTGTCATTTCCGCACGCTTAAGCTCACCGTTTTCTAATTTAATACCATAGCGCACTCTCGCTCCGCCCTTGGCCGCCACCTTTTTTATTTTATCCATCTTCTCATGGGTGCGCTCGCCTGCTCCGCCTTCGTGCACTTCATCAAAAGCGCAGATCGCTTCGCCGGTGCGTTTGTTTAATATAATATTGTCCACGCCGTTTTTGTAATCATCAAATGCCGCGGCGCGCACCACCAAAAAATCATCTTTCAAAATTTTGTGAAGCAAGCCGGTGACCGCCATTTCCATTTGTCCATTTTTGTTTTGTTTCTTTTCTTTGCGCCAGTGTTCCACTATCTCTTCCTGGGTTTTAGCGCCGTATTTCTCACGATAAAACGCCTGCACTTGTGATATTTTAGCCCGGCTGAATTCCACTTCCATATCGTGCACGCGGTCACTGTCGCTTTCAACGTCTTCGGCTGAATAGAGTTCGCCGGCATAACCTGCCATATTGAGCGAGCCGTCGGAATGCAAAAATTTACGCAGGCCGTGTTTTGCCAGTGTTTCCTTGTTTACCCGCTCGGAAATTTCCCGCATCATAACAGAAAGCTTTTCAGTGTAATTTTCACGGGCCTTGGGTTTTTCGCGCGGTTTCAGGCGACTAAGCGGGACGAATTCCCTTTTTCCTTCCATAATAGAGGTTTTTATCCGAAATTAACTGTAAAACGTGACATTATTATACCTCTTTTTTGCCTGTGGAGTCAAAAGAATCAGACCCTCTACATATCACGATAATACCATTGATAAAAAGCCAATATCGTGCTATGGTAACAGCCGAGTTCTCTGACAATTAAAGCAACAAATGCCTGCAAAAGGAGTAGCGCATGGGAAACGAGATGCCCGTATGGTTAGAGGCGATCGTCGCTGAATGGACGAAGTTCCTCAAGAAGCTTTTCAAGTTTTTGGTAAAGGCGGCCATCGTCATATTCATCTTGCTCGTCATCGCCTGGACCGTGATCTATTTCGTCGGCAAATCTTTTTCGGACAAAATCATGGATCCGGCGAACGGTGAACTCGTGACCATCGCGAGTGCTCTGCCGCTCGCATGCTCCATTGAAGAAGCGGAAAACAGCGAGGACGATTTTGATGAGCTGGCGCAGTTCATCTCGGTCGTTGAGGAACAGAAGGCGAAATGCGGCAGTTCGATGGCGAAAGCCCTCGGCTGTTACCAGGATGCGATGAAAGAGTTCGACGAACCAATGACCTACGTGGAAATCGCGAAAAAGGGCAAACGGCTCTATTCCGCCCAGAAGAAACTGAAAAATCTCCTGGCGCGCACTGTCGCGAGGCTGAAAGCGATAGAAACATACGACGACCACAGCGCGGCGCTCAAGAAGGAAATCGTATCGCTCGCATCCTACATAAACAACCATGCCGATATTTTTAGTATGATAACCAACGGCGAAAAGATGTCGGAGGAAGTGGAACGGCGGTACACGGAGATAGCGGAGGGAGAAAATCTGAAGGCCGTATCCGACGACCTGAGCGAAAAGTATCCGGACGCGATTGTCTTTATCTTTCCCACATTCCTCTCTTTCCCCGCTTTCCTCGCCATGGATAAGGGTGTGGAAGAAGCGATGCTGGAACGGTCTGAAGTGTACAGAAAGGCAAAAACCGAAGGATGCCTGAAAGACGACGACTCAGAAGGTATCTACCTGGTTCCTGCCATTGCTATCGCCATAAACAACGCGTTCAATATTGTTATCAACGCGGAAGATTGAACGGCGCCCGGTTACGGGAGGACAAATGAAGGAAAAGGATAGTACAGTCAGGAGGTACTTGATTACCTGCACGAAATGCGGAGCGAGTGGCGTTGTTTACGCCTTGGATCTGGACGATGTGAGAAAACAAGCCGAGCAGATGCACGCTAATTTTCTGAGAATTTACGAAGTGAAATGCACCACAAAGGCTGTTTTCCGTGTGTGTTGCCCCCTAGGCTCATTTATAGAGCTTTAGCGCGGATATGGAAACCGCGACCAATAATAATAGTACCTTGATTCCCCCGTCACTTGTTATGGCGGGGGTTTTCTTTTTTAAAAAAATAAAAACGCCTGCGAGATTCAGTTTTTTGGAGGAAAGTCAATGTTACCAGCATATCTCCGACACACGCTCTTGACAAAACCTCTATTTTATGCTATACTATCTATCTAAAAAGTTAGTCTCCAAGTAGAAACTAGTCGAATTTCTGCAGAGGCCACTTTGCAGATTTATTCACTATTTTCTATCTATGAACGGAAAAATTCAAAGATTGACAGATAAGGGTTTTGGTTTCATTGCTCCTGAAGGGAGCACTGATGGGAAGGATCTTTTCTTCCACTCCACCGCCCTTGTAGGCGTTACCTTCGACGAATTACGCGAAGGCGATGCCGTGACCTTTGAGACCGAGCAATCGGATAAAGGTCCTCGCGCGATCAACGTGACCCGCGTCTAACCATCTGTTACTAAAAAACTCCGCTGAAAAGCGGAGTTTTTGTTTACCCAATTAAATTTTAATCCCGCAAAAACTCGGACACGACCGGGTCGGTAATAATATGCCGGGGCATAAGCGGTTGAATAAGGATAATTCCTTCAAGCGAAGTACAACGCGACAAAGCGACATATAGCTGGCCGGAAGCAAACATCCCCCGCCCGATATCCAAGACCACGCGGTCAAATGTTTTACCCTGCGCTTTGTGAATCGTCACCGCCCAGGCAAGTTTGAGAGGCAGTTGGGTGAAGGCGCCGATTTCTTCCGCTTCAATTTTTTGTTGTGAAACATTGAAATGATAATGGTGTGCCTTCCAGGTGTATGGTTCAACTTCCACCACTTCCCCATCCGACAGTTTTACACTTACGCCCGGGGAGCCGTAATTACTTTTTTTAAAATCAACCACGCGCCCGATTGTGCCATTGACCCAGCGTTTGGCGGAATCGTTATTGATAAGCATCACCTGCGCGCCGACTTTGAGTTGCAATATTTCATCAGTCGGATAAGCGCGGTCGTCAAAATGTCCGTATGAGCTAGCTTTGAATGATTGAGGTTTGCCGGACAAGCGGTTTAAACGTGCGCCGTTTATTTCCGCCGCCGCCTGATTGGTGGCAGTGAGATATATGCGATAGTCCTCATCACTCAATTGAAAATTTTGGTCGTGTCGTTCATTAAGCTCGGCCAGATCTTCGGCAGTCGCCTCGTTATCGCGCACACGATTCAGTAAACGGATAAAGTTCGCGTCTTTCTGACGGTGAACTTCATTGAGTTCAAATTTTATAAAATCATTGGATGGTCCGACCAACTGCCGGTCGCGCAAAACATTGGCGGAAAAAAAATATGGCGTGCGGTACAAAGAGAAAAAAGCTTCGCGCTCGGCTTCGGTGATAACCGGTGGTAATTGACACATGTCGCCAAAGACAACGAGCCGGGCACCGCCAAACGCCCGGCCGCGTTCACGGCCGTTCAGACGCATAAATTTATCCACGCAATCGAGCAGGTCGGCGCGCACCATGGAAACTTCATCAATCACAATGGACTCAATTTTTTTATACATATTTTCCGCGCCCTCTTTAATATAATGGCGCCGGATATCGGCCGGAGTAATGCCCGGATGAAAACCGAAAAACGAATGTATAGTCTGACCGCGGACATTAAGCGCGGCCACGCCGGTCGGCGCGAGTACAACAATATTTTGTTTGGTTTTAGCACGCCAATAATCGAGTAAAGTGGATTTTCCTGTACCGGCCCGTCCGGTGATAAAAATATTTTCCGGATTGTTTTCAAGCGCATCAAGCACGGTCCGCCATTCATCATTTATGGTTAGGTGATCAAAACGGCCGGCGTCTTCTTTGACCGGACGCACGGCGTATGCTTTTTCTTTTTTCTTTTTCTTGGCGTATTTTTTGTACATAATTTTTGGGCATTTAACAGGGTGAAGTTATCCACATTGACAAGGTGAACACTTGTTCACTATACTACCACATAGAGGATAGGTGGACAATATTACTTATACACAAGCTAAAATCGTCATTCCGAACTTGTTTCGGAATCTTAGATCCTGAAATAAATTCAGGATGACAACAAACATTATACACAACTATTATCTATATGGGAAAAAACTACCTGGGGTTTTTCAACAAATTCTATAAAAGCAAACGGCGACTACCGAGCTACCGCGAATTTATGGCACTCTCCGGACTCAAGTCAACCAATGCGGTGCATAAAATCGTAGCGAAACTGGTTGACGAAGGTTTTTTGCGCCGTGATGACGGTGGACGATTGGCGCCGGGACGCAGATTTTTGGAATTGCCTCTTTTAGGCGATATTGCCGCCGGCTTCCCTACTCCGGCCGAAGAAGAATTGTGCGACACCATGAGTTTGGACGAATACTTAATCGGACGCAAAGAAGCAACATATATGCTCAAAGTCAGCGGCGATTCCATGATTGAAGCCGGAATAATGCCGGGCGATTTGGTTCTGGTGGAACGCGGACGCCAACCGCGCGACGGAGATGTGGTAGTAGCCGAAGTGGACCACGCCTGGACTTTAAAATATTTTAAAAAAACCGGAGAAAAAATTACGCTCATGCCGGCTAACCGCCGTTATCAGCCAATTGTGCCGACCGAAGAATTAAATATCGCGGCAGTGGTGGTGGGAGCGGTACGCAAATACAAAGTTTAAGTATGTTCGCCATTTCTTCATTCCCCAAAGCAATACTGCACGTCGATGGCGACGCGTTTTTTGCTTCATGCGAACAATCGCGCCATCCCGAACTTAAAGGCAAACCGGTGGTAACCGGCAAAGAACGCGGAATCGCTTCGTCTATGAGTTATGAAGCCAAGGCGCGTGGAGTAACCCGCGGTATGCCTCTGTTTCAAATCCGCCGGGTTTGCCCTGACGCGGTTATTTTGCCGTCTGACTATGAAACCTATTCCCTGCTCTCCCGCCGTTTGTACGCCATTGTACGGCGCTACACGCATGCTGTAGAAGAATATGGAATAGACGAATGCTTTGCCGACCTTACCGGTTATGGCAACAAGCACGGCTCGGGATACACGCAAATAGCGGAAAAAATTAAACAAAATTTAGACAGTGAGCTGGGGTTCACTTTTTCTGTGGGGCTGGCGCCAAGCAAAGTGCTGGCTAAAGTCGGTTCCAAATGGAAAAAACCGTCCGGCCTGACTGTTATATCCACGCGCGACCGCTGGAGATTTTTGGATAAATGGCCGGCGGAAAAAGTTTGGGGTATCGGTCCGGCCACTGCCACTTTTTTAAAAAGACATAATTTTTTTATGGCCGGTGATTTTGCCCGTGCTAACGAATGGTGGGTAAAAAATAATCTTTCCCGGCCGTTTTGGGAAATCTGGCAGGAATTAAACGGTGCTTCAGTAATGCCTTTGCATATGGAAGAAAAGTCATCATATTATTCAGTTCAAAAATTTAAGACATTCACTCCGCCGAGCACTGATCCTGATTTTATTTTTTCACAGCTTTCCAAAAATATTGAAAACGCCTGTATCAAAGCACGACGGCATAAACTGATCGCCGGAACCATGGCTATAGTTTTAAGGACGCAGGACTTCCGTCATTTTGGCGCTGAGTTTAAATTATCGCGTCCGTCGGCCATGCCACAAGAAATTATTGCGTCATCGCGCGATGTTTTTTCTTCTCTACTCCGGCGAGGCGTTCAGTACCGCGCCACCGGTATCATACTGGCAGATTTAAATCCGGCTGTAATCCAACCTGACTTGTTTACTTCGGGCGCGCAAATGCAAAAAATGGTGAAGCTATATGAAAGCGTAGATGAGCTGGCAAAAAAATACGGCAAGCATGCTATTTTTTTGGGCTCCAGTTTTGAAGCGCAGAAATTCGGAGCACATCTCGGCGACCGCGGTGACACGCCGGTACGACACAGCGACAAACTTTTCGGTGAAACCAAACGTAAACGGCTGGGTATTCCGATGCTGTTTGCAGAAGTATAAAAAAACGCCGGCGATTAAATCACCGGCGCGGGAAGGAACGCTTGAACAATATTTAATGAACGATGGTCAGTTAAGAATGAACTTGCCTTTGGCGGGCGGTGTCTCAGGGGTGGATGTCAGAATATCTACGCATTCAAAGTACACGTTGAGTGGCTTGAACATTGCAGCAACGGCATCATCACTAATTGCCTGCTTGGTGGTAGTCTTCAAAATCACCGCTGAAATTTTTTCGGTAATATTTGATACGGTCCTGAAACGTGTCAAAACCCGATCCAAAGCATCTCCTACTTCCTGTAGATCTGACATCTCCAATGCTGAATGTAAAAACTTGGTCTCTTCAGCATTAAGATTGAATGTACTATTTACCATGGCGATAGCGACCTTGCCAATTTGCTTGGAAAAAAATGGCTGGCTGATAAATCCTTTTCCACGAATAAATCCACAGGGCTTCCTAAAGGTATCGGCGTCGTAAATAAACCAGGCACGCGCGATAAACAACCCCATGTCGCACCTCCTTATTATTTTTTTACAGAATGTTACAACAGAATATCAGTTTTTTTGTCATTTGTCAATATTACACCTGCTAATCTTGACAAAAAGACTTAAAAAATCGTACAATGCAAAAAACAAAAACTATAGAATAAAGAAGGAGGAAAAAATGAGTTTGCATGAAATGGCAATGTTCTACGCAGAATGCATGGCCGGCCTAAAAAAACAGATGCGCATCCCTCCAAAACGGCACGTCCGCGTACTCCTGATCGATGACTGCGAAATCGCGATTGCCGGAGTACGCACCCTTCTCGGCCACTGGAACAACCTCGGGCTTCTCACCGTCATCCAGACCGCTGGAAAGATGCCCTATTACGACCTGGACAGCGATATTGCTTTGGTCGATGAGGATTTGGACGGCACCACCGGCACGGTCGTTGCCGAAGATCTGCGCAATAAGATGCTCTACGGCCCCATCGCTTCGATCGGGCAGAGCGAGGAAAAACCGCAGGGATTCAAGTATCATTTCAACCGCAAGATTCGTGTCGGTCTTTTCCTTCCGGATACGAAAGAGTTCATCGAGTTCATGAATTTGCTCATTGAAGAGGTTTTGCGCAACCGGATGGAATAACCGGCACGTGCGCAAAATTTAATTTCCGTTCCTTGGATTTTATCCAACAAGCCCCTACGCGACATTTGCGTCGGGGCTTTTTTATTTTCGTATATTGAAAAAATTTTAAAATCATGTTATACTTTTTACGCTTTTAGGCAAAAAACGTTCATTGAACAATTCAAAGGCGACATACTATGAAAACAACGCATTTTCAACCTGATGTAAATGGAGGGCTCAGATGAGTGAAAGGTCAAAAATTGTTATCCGGCACGGCGTTGAAGGCGACGTCCCGGCTATCGTGTCGATTGAACAGCAGGCTTACGAGGGCACCGGCTGCGCGCCCTTTACCCGGGAACATGTCCATTGCTGGTTGGAAACTCATCCGGACGGATTCCTGGTGGCAGAAAAGAACGGAGAAGTAAAAGCATTCTGTTATCTTCAACTGATTGATTTCGATCCCGGACATCAGATGACCTCCAAGACCTACGACGACCTCACCGACCACGGCTACTCGCGTTCCACACATAAACCGAATGGAAATTCGTTTTGCATGATTACATTGGATTCCCTTTCACCGGGAGTCGGGCTGACTCTCATCAAAAACCTCGGCAAACACATTACAAGCCGTGGAAAACCGTATGCCGTAGGCACGTCACGCATATCCGGCTTCGCCGCCTACTTGGAAAAGATCCATAATCTTGGTATAATAAACAAGAATCTTTTGGACAAAGATGCCGAGGTTAAGATCGCTCTCTGGTATGCGGCTCAAACTGTGAAACGGACTCGCGGCACATTTGACAGTACGTGCCCGCCAATTC
Source organism: Candidatus Magasanikiibacteriota bacterium (assembly GCA_963802255.1). Classification (GTDB taxonomy): domain Bacteria; phylum Patescibacteriota; class Patescibacteriia; order Magasanikbacterales; family GWA2-37-8; genus JAPLWQ01. The sequence goes on from CAWDHY010000002.1 coordinate 12,429, forward strand.
CGAACATTGACCTGCCGGCGCCCGGAAAGTCTGATCCTGTTCTCGGTTTCTACACAGGGAACGGTCTTTCCATGCATTCTGTGTTCCCCGATTTCCTCGAAGACGCGCAAAGCCGCAACTTTTCGGTAATCGTTGTCTACCGCAGCCCGTGTTGTTACCAACTCTGACCTACCATATATCAAACTATGTTTGCCTTTACCTACTCAGCCGCAATTCTTGCAATCATCAATCTGGGATTTGCGGCTTTTCTTATTATCAAAAAACGGGAAATAAGACTTGCAAAATATTTAGCTGCTCTTTTGGCAGCCAGCACGATTTGTTTATTGGCAAACGCGTTAGCTGATGTTTCTTATACGGAAAAATCTCTTATTTTTTGGGCTGGCACGGCGTTAATTGGAGCTATTTTTGCAATGGCTATCTACGCTCATCTGATTGAAGTTTTTACCGGTCATCAAAATACTGTCCGTAAAATTATTTTTATATACTTTCCGGCAATTATTTTATCTTCTTTTGCTTATTCTAAATTCAGCATTGCATCAACAAACTTTCCGTTTAACAAAGTAGCTGAATCGACTATAGGTCCTTTGTACTTGTTCGTTCTCAGTTATACGGTAATTCTGTGGATTTTCAGTTTAGCGCGGGTAGTTCAAATGAGGAGAAACGCAACTGTAGTACAAAGAGCGCAAATAAGTTATATTTTCCTTGGCTTCGCGATAACTTCACTTGGTACAATGATTTTTAATGCCGTACTTCCGCTTTTTGGCAATATCACTTTTTTTACTCTTGGCCCTCAATGTATAGTATTTTTAAACGCAGCTCTTGCCTATTCCATCCTCAAACATGGCTTGCTGAATTTTAAAATAATCATTCAAAAGTCAATAATTTACTCTGTCATAATAGGCGCGGTAATTGGTTTTTATCTCCTGATAATAAATACAGCATTAATCTGGCTAAATTTATCAAAATCAATATCATATCCTGCCGCTTCGCTTTTAGCTGCCATAGTGGGCGCAGTTAGTATTCCGCCGATAAACAAATTTCTGCAGAAAATAACCGACAAAATATTTTTTAAGGACCACATTTCATATTCGGAGGCGATGTATAATCTAAGCTTAGTGCTAAATATAAATATTGGGTTGAACTCACTGCTAGAAAATACAACAAAAGAATTATATAAAACTTTTAAACCAACAAACCTTAAAATTTATTTGGTAAGAGAAAAATTACTTTTTGAAAGAAACAGCCTGGCAAGGGTTGCGAATGTTAGCCACGAAGATTCATTTGAAATAATGCAAAGTGAAAACGACGATACTTTATTCGTCAATGCCGAACATGACGGAGCTAATTTGGCTCAAATTTTGATTGGCGAAAAAATAACCGGTGAAATATATTTACCGGAGGATCGTGATATATTAAATACTTTTTCTTTTCAGTTTGCACTGGCTTTAGAAAAAACATTTCTTTTTGAGAGACTTAGAAGTAAAATTGGCGACATAAAAAAAGAAGCGGTATAAGCCGCTTCTTTTTTATTTTATTTATTTTTTCCAGAGCCCGTGGATATTACAGTACGCTCTCACTTCAACAATCTCCTCTTCAGTGAAAAAAACCGCTTCCGGTTCCGCACCGGAATTTAATGCTTCACGGCATACTCCTGTTTTTGTGATTATCTCAATCCACTCAATGTAATGCTCTTCCATCATCGGATGCGGCACGGAGCCAATTTTTATTTTAATACCCTTGTCCATTTTCTCAATTACCGGTACATGCTTTTCCGCTCCGGCATCATCTGTTTTCTCGATTTGTAATTCCATCGGCTTTCCGCAACAAACCAACTCCCCTACGCCGGCATGCAAAACCTCCGTGATATTACCGCAAACATTACATTTATAAACTTGCCTTAATTCAGTCATACAAATATATATTAATATTTAACAGAGTCCATTATACCATATATTATTTGAATAAAAAAAGGCCGCGGTGAGCGCGGCTTTTTTAAGTTTATTCCTGGCTGCCCGATGCGGTTGATGTTGATATTTGGGGATGAAATGGCGGTGTTGAAGTTGGTGCATTAAATATCTCCGTCTTTTCGGAATAAAAAACAATTTTTGAACCATTGTCGGCTATCTGCAGCACCAGACTGGTTTCGTCCATTTTCATAATTTCACCGGTAATGCGTGCTTGTCCGGACATTCGTGCTGTTCTTTGTTGACCGGAACCATTAGGACCGTTCCATTGACCGTCAGTACTTCGGCGTTGAAATTGTTCACCCTGCGGCGGTTGTTGAAAATTTTGTTGATTATCATCTTCTTGCTTCGGCATAGTGCCGGTGGCAAAATATTGTGTACTTGATCTCATACCCAGGCCGAATCCTGGCATCTCACCAATAATAATATTTGTAGCACTAACTGTACCATCCGCATTACTCGTGCCCATCACAGTTATCTTCTTGCCAATTTTCAAATCTTGAATTGAAGCCGGTGTGCCAAAATTAATTTTCATTGTTGTACTTACACCTTCATTATTCTGACCCAACGCGTTACTATTTTTTCGATCCGGTGCATTTTTAACAGCACAGCCGGTGGCAATTAACGCCACTGCGGAAAATATTGCAATAATTATAATTGTTTTGCGCATAAATATATATTATTATTTACTGATAACGTAAAGCGTCAATTGGATCTAATTTTGCTGCCCGGCGCGACGGATAATAACCAAAAATTACACCAACCAAAGTTGATACGCCAACAGATAAAAAAATTGACCATGAAGTGATGACAGTGGTTAAACCGCCAACTTTGCCGATTAACAGTGATGCGCCCCATCCGATTCCGATACCTATAATACCGCCAATAAACGTCAATGATACGGACTCGGCTAAAAATTGGTTGCTAATATCATTGCGTGTTGCACCAAGTGATTTGCGCAAACCAATTTCTCTTGTACGCTCTGTCACTGTTGTTAGCATCATATTCATAATGCCAATTCCTCCGACTATAAGTGAAATTCCGGCAATAGCGGCCAGAAGCAAGGTTAAAGTGTCGGCCACCGAAGACATTGCGCTAAGCATGTCAGCTTGATTTACAATGCTAAAATCCGCTTGTGTGGAATCAGCAATACGATGTCTTTGAAGTAGTAATTCCTGAATTTGCGCTTGGACAAAACTCATCAAATCAGCTTCTGTTACCTGAATATTTATATTGCTGACAGATTGATTGCCGGTAACATATTGTTGAGCGGTAGAAAGAGGAATGTATATCAAGTCATCGGAACTCCCCATACCTGTTCCACCTTTTGCCACTGTGACACCTACAACCGAAAACTCCTGACTGTTAATCTTAATTTTTTGACCAACCGGATTTGTACTTGTGCCGAATAAATCATCGCGCGTCGTCGGTCCGAGAATGGCAACTTTCGCTCTGGATTGAATTTGTTGTTCGGTTATCTGACTGCCTAATTCCATTTCTATGCTTTTAATTCCAAAATATGCTGTATCAATACCATAGATGCTTGTATTTGTATTCTGACCTTTGGTTGTCACTTGTTTGCGCGAACTAACAGTAGGAGCGACATCGGTAATATCCGTAACGCTTTCTTTAATTGCTTCGGCGTCTTCAATTGTTAAAGTTTGCGATGTGCCACTACCTCCGCGCACGATATTGCCGGCCTGTCTCTGTGAACCCGGCATGACCACAAGTAAATTTGTGCCTAAAGATTCAATACTGTCAGTAATTCCTTTTGATGTCCCCTGACCAACAGAAATCATTGCGATAACCGAAGCAATACCGATGACGATTCCTAGAATAGTCAAAGCAGAACGTGATCTGTTTGATGACATTGAAAATATTGTTTCTTCAAATAAGTCTGAAAAAATCATAAATTCTTTTTATCAGAAATAATCTCTCCATCTTTTATTTCTATCGTTCTTTTGGCGTATTCCGCAACATGCTTATCGTGAGTAATTAAAATAATCGTATGACCGCTTTCTTTGTTCAATTTTCCAAAAGTCTCTAATACAATCGCACCGGTTTTTGAATCAAGATTTCCAGTCGGTTCATCCGCCAAAATAATGCTCGGTTCATTAACCAAAGCGCGGGCAATAGCCACACGCTGCATCTGGCCACCTGATAATTGATTTGAGAGGTGCATCCAATGATCAACATCCAAACCGACTGCTTTAAGAACCTTTTCTGCTTTGGCCCGTCGCGTCGATTTAGGCACATGATTATTATAAATTAATGGGAGCATCACATTACGTATAACCGTTGAACGAGGTAAGAGGTTAAACGACTGAAAAACAAAACCGATTTTTTCCGAACGTATTGCAGCCATTTCCTCTTCCGATAGATCAAACACGTCTTTTCCATCAAGAAAATATTTTCCGGCCGTGGGACGATCGAGTGCCCCAAGAATATGCATCAGAGTTGATTTGCCTGAACCGGATGGACCAATTATTGCGACAAATTCCCCTTCTCCAATTTCAAAATTCACATTCTTTAATACAGTTGTTTCATTATTGCCGGAATTGTAACTTTTTGTAATGTTTACACACTTAATCATAACTGATTATCGTTTACCGAAGGAACATCATTCCTCCTGCTCCTGCGGGGCCGGATTGCCTATTTGTTGCTGATACAGCGCTTGTGGCAGCAACACCACTGTTAATTGTCTGAACCACGATTTCATCACCCTCATTTAAACCGCTGATAATTTCAGTCATCAGATCATTTGAATCACCAACTGTTATTGTTGCCATTTGAGGTGTTCCACTAGCCATAATTTCAACATAATTTGAACCATTTTGAGTTTTAATAGCAGAATTGGAAACAAGAAGGACGTCCGGTTTGCTACTCAATATAATACTGACGCTTACACTCATTCCCGGTTTGACACGCTCGTCCTGAATATCAAAAGCAATTTTAACATTATAACTTACAACACCCTGACTAACAGTGCCAATGGTATCAACTTCAGCCACTTCACCCGTAATATTCAAATCCTCAATTGCGTCAAAAGTTATTGTAGCTCTTTGCCCGACTTTAACTTTTGCCACGTCAACTTCATTTAAAGCGATGGTGGCTATACGCTGTTTCGTAATAATTGTACAAACCGCCGAACCGGACGATGCTGAATCGCCTTTTTTAACATTTACCGCGGCGATCACTCCATCAAACGGAGCTCTTACAGAATAATTTGACAACGTTTCCCTGGCATCTACCAGAGAATTTTGGCGTTGTTTGAGAGTTATCTGTTGTGCTTTAAGATCAAGCGGGTCGGTACCGGCTTTCAAATCTGCGAGCGATGCTGTTTTTTCGGCAATAGTGCGGCTTGAACCGATAATCGACTCTTTGCTTGTCTGAATAGTTCGTTTTTGGCTAAGAAGGGATAACAACTGTGAGTTTGTTGTGCCCGTATAACTGTTTAAACTTGATAAGTGAGAAGATGATTGCGATTGCACTCGCGCCTTTTTTTCAGTCAAAACATCAATATAGTACTGAATCAGGTTGTTCGCGTTTTTTACCGCTTCGGCTATCAATTTTGTTGTGTCATACGATTCGTCGATGAGTGACTCTATTGTTGATGTGCTGGAAAATCTGCTGGCCGACTTATAATTATCAAAATTTATATCATAAGCATTTTTTGCGGCACTAAATGAAAGCGAAGCGCTATCTCTGTATTTTTCCGCTCTTTCTTCATCCTCAAAAATCATCGCATTATTCGCGTAATATTCTATATTTGGAATACTGTAATCAAATGTATATCCATATAAAATATCATATAAACCGGACATTAAGCTTGGTAGCTCCAAAAAAGTATCCGCTACATTATTAAACCCATCTTCGTATGCTTTTTTTAAATCATCTTCGGCCTTAATTTTTGTTTCCTCCGCCTGCGCTAAAGAATTTTCATATTGAAGTAGGGTCAAAGGATCTGTCGCCTGAGTTAATTTCTCCATTGATAATTTTGCGGACTCAAGATTCGCCGTCGCGTCTCTCACTGATTTCAATGCAGTGGCGGCGTTTAATTGTATTAACAAAGCACCGGATTTTACTTCTTGTCCGGTTTTAACTAATACACTTGTCACATCACCTGACGCTTTGGGTTGAATATCAACCTGACTCGATGCTGAAACCTGTCCGCTACCACTTATTGACGAAGCTAAAACGCCACGTTCAACTTTTGCAGTGACGTATCGTGTTACCGTTTCAGGTGCAAATAATCTTTTATAACCGAAGTATCCGCCAACGCCAATTATGGCAATAATAATTAGAGTATATATTTTATGTTTCCAGATGAAGCTAAATACTTTTTTCATAAATGAATTTTAGTAAATATATTATTGAGGCAAACAATCAACTCCACAAGGAACGGATGGCATGTCTTTAACAGGACACCCCGCCATAGAACAGTCTTCAAAAACATCGCCCTTAGGAGGCAGTGGCATCGGAGGCATGGGGTCTGTTGACGATCCAAAACGGCGGTGCACGCCACGGCGTATCATCATCATTTCATCGTTTTTAACAACATGAATATTTTCCGGCTCAAAAACCCCACTTTTCTTTTCGCCGATAGCCACAATAAATGATCCTTCTTTTAGTTCCTGTTCCGGAAGGCTTTTTAGTTTACTGATATCAATTTTTTCAATACCACGCGGCGTCTGAATACTGATCATAGCGCCGTCTAACTTTACTATCCGACCGGCCATGCCGCGATTGCGATCGTCCAGACCGCGATTAAATAACGGACGAAAAATCATACCCGTTGGATTTGGCCCAAAAGCATGGCGTTCTATCCGTTCAGCCAGGCTGGTATATGTCAAAATTATTCCAAGTACCATTATAAAAATAACGAGACCGACGGCTATTCTGCCAAAAGGCTTCTCATAGAGAAAACCACTTTTCTTAATGATAAACGCAGATACCAATACAAGGGCTATTAAACCGGCGGCAAGCGCAAAGGGAAAAGATTCCAAAAAAGCATAAAAACCACGACTGCCAAAACTTAAGTAGTCCAGATTATCGGAAGTTTTTAAATAAAAAAGCACCAAATTAAAAAATAATACGGCTAATAGAACACTGAGCGCCACCGCACTGCCCAAACCCAATTTTTCGGCAAGAAAAATATATTTTGAGCGCAATTTAATACGGCCAGTTTTTATCTGCGACATCACCTTTTCTTCAAGATTATTTTTATTATTCTCCTCCATATTGTTCAGTTGTTAAAAATTTTTTTAGTATTTTTTTTCCGCGTAGCACCAGCGTGCCGACAGTATTGCGCGGCAAATGCAAAATATCACCGATTTCTTCATAGGTCTTTTGCTCAAAAAAATATAAAATTACCGGTTCGCGATATTTATCTTTCAACTTTGAAAGAGCGGCTTCAATTTTTTTCTTTAATATTGACCTGTCTATTTTATCCTTAACATCAATGTCGTCATCAATCACATCAATCTCCTGGTCATCCAAAGACACTGACTCTTTACGGTATTTTTTTATATTATTTAATGCTTCATTATGGGCAATGCGGTATATCCAAGGTGAAAATTTCTTATTTTCGTCAAAATTGAATAAATTACGATAAGCTTTAATAAAAACTTCCTGAAGGACATCTTCAAGCTCGTCGTCGCTTTTAATAAATTTTCTTAAATAATGAGACAGTTTTGTTTGGTAGCGCCGGATAATCTCGCTGTATAGTTCTTTGTCCTTTTCTCTAACAACTACAACCAACTGTTCATCGCTTAAATTCTCGGGAACAGGCATATATTATATATACAACTGAAGTTGCATAAATATTTCAATTTGGGCTGTACTCTAACTTAAATATCAAAAAAATGCCATTTTTAATGAAAAAGCCACTTTTAAATAGTGATTTTTTGACTAATTGGTAATTTCCGAATCAATAATATTTCTAAATTTTTTTCTTATTCTTTAGCCACAAAGTAGCTAATAAAGTAGAAATAGGCATAGACAAGGCCACGCCGATACTTCCAACAAGTGTTCGCACAATTTCAGTCGCAATCATTTCGTTATTTATTGCCTGTGACAAAGAAGCGGTTTCAGCGGGATTCAGATAAAAAAGCAGTAAGAGAGGCAAGCTCGCACCGGCATAAGTCAAAAATAATGTATTCACAATCGCACCTAAATGCGTATTACCAACTTCATAAGCGGATTTGTAAACCTGATGATTTGTAAGATCAGCGTTAGCTAATCTAATTTGATTTACCGATTCAACCTGACCAACAATTACATCATCTAAAACTCCAACTGTTCCAATTAGAATTCCCGCTAAAAGCAATCCTTGAAAATCAATCATCCCATTATTTGCACCCAGTAAAAAAGTCGCTTCTTCTTGGCCTAACCCGGTTAAGCGAGTTAAATTTGTAAAAATCCATGACAGAATAAATGTAATAACTAATGAAAAAAATACGCTGGCCACTGCAATGTGTGATTTTTTTGTCCAACCTTCTGTCAAATATATTATAATTGCTAATATCATTAGCGCGCCAGATACGCCTATAAACAAAGGATTGGCACCATGTAAAATATTCGGAACAATAAATTTAATTATAATAAAGAAACTTACCACCAAGCTGATCAACGATTTAACACCCTTTTTTTTGCCAATAATTACAATTATTACTGCAAAAATAAAGGCGAGCCAATATAAATATCCGCTTCGCACAAAATCGACGATGTAATAATCAACTGTGCCATCAAAATTTTTAACCTCACTAACCAGAACTTTATCTCCAACCTTATAAATATTTGCGCTGGCCATATCGATATCAGAAATTCCATTATGCCTAATTTCCTTGTTTTTCCAGTCCTTTTCCAACCCCAATAAAAGAATATCTTGCTGTAGCGTTTTTGAGCCGTCCTCTCGAACAATATTTTTTTCTTCTATAATTTTTATCACCTTAGCTTTGAAGACTTCATCAATAGACGGGCCATCAGAATTTTCTGACTGCGCAAAAACAAAAGATGGAAATAATAAGATAACTAAAAAAATTAACGTAAATAACTTATTTAACATAGATACTAATTTTTAATAATTCTTATAGCTTTTCCGTTCACAAGTGCATCTGTAATTTTTTTATACGCAGAGTCTAAAATTCTTTGAAATGTACTTTGTGATGTATCCATTTGTTTAGCACACTTGGTCTGATCTAGATCCTTGATATTATGTAGCCTCATCGATTCTAATTCTTCAAAAGTTAAATTGACAATTTTTAAATCTGGCATTGGAATACCCTGCGGTTTAAAATATGTAATATTAGGATTAATTCTCACGCGCCGGCATCCTCTTGGTCTGGGAGACATAAATTTTATATTATATGTAACACTGGTATCAATTATATCACGAAAAAATCTAACCGTCCCAACATACTGCCGGGACGGTAAACGTGGCCATTCATCTATTTATGGGAATTAATAGCTTGAATTTCTTCTTGAACGGCTTCCAGTTCATTCTTAAGAAATTGCTCTTCATCTTGTAGGGAGATTAATTCATTCTTAGGTGAACGAATTTGTCGTCCCCCGCCAAAGAAGCCGGGGCTACCACATGAACCCCTACGAGCGCCTCCTCCGCCACAATTTCCCATGCCACGTCCGCTTCTCGGGCCATTTCCCATTGGTCCGTTTCCATCAAATTTAGGCATATATTTATTTATTACTTTCCTTAATTAATAGGTAATACGACCTTTATACTTACCTATTATGAGTATATACCCAATACTGTATTTTGTCAAGCTAGTTGCATAAAATGAAAAAATATTAAAAAATGAACCTTCTCCCTAATTATTTATTCTTCATTCAATTTCTGCCGCAATAAAAAAAACCAGCCATTTTGTTGACTGGATTATTGTGCAGGGGGTGTAAGAATCGAACTCACGCGAACGGTTTTGGAGACCGTCGTACTACCACTATACGAACCCCCCGTGTTTAAAAGGCAGGACAAGAGTCCTGCCCTTAATATTATTACTTCGTTTCCTTGTGCGCTACATGCTTTTTACAATGACGGCAATATTTCTTTATCTCTAAGCGGTTCTTCAGGAGTTTTTTATTCTTGCGGCTGAAGTAATTTACACGTTTGCACTCGGAACACTCCATTTTTATCATGTTTTCTCTTTCTTTTGAAGGCATATATTCAATTAATTAATTTACTATGTGGATGGGGAAGGATTCGAACCTTCGAAGGCGGAGCCAACAGATTTACAGTCTGTCCCCTTTGACCGCTCGGGAACCCATCCAACTTTGATACTGCGAGCCACCTGTCGGGCTCGGACCGACGACCTACGGTTTACAAAACCGTTGCTCTACCAGCTGAGCTAAGGTGGCGAATATGGGCTTACTTTGTAAACCAGAGCCGTTGCGCGGATTTGAACCGCGGACCTACTCCTTACCATGGAGTTGCTCTACCAACTGAGCTACAACGGCATCCTTAAAGCCGGGCAATTATATCATATCTGCTCAATTTTTTCAATCCTTTCCTTAAACTCAACCAATTTATGATTATCGGGATTTACCAATCTTAATTCTTCAAATCCCTTATTTGCGGCCTGCCGATCGCCACATACTATAGCAATTTCTATGAATAAGTCAAGGTATTTGGGATTCTTCGGCTCAAGTTCAACAGCCTGGGAAACAGCTTCCAAGGCTACTTCCGGCTGTTCTACTTTTTGCAACAGCTCGGCTAAGTGATAAAAACGCGGAGAGAGCGAATCATTGATGGAAACGGCATTTTCCAGATAATTAATCGCTTCATTTATCTTGCCCCGTTCCTCGGAAAGCTCGGACAACTTTACCAGCAAAGCATCATCCGCTGGCGTAAGACGACTCAAGAAATCATAAGTTTGCAGAGCCTCTTCAGCCGCGCCTTTAGCCATATAGGTGTCAGCAAGCCCGCGATACGCCGGGGCCAGCTTCTTGTCAAACTTGATGGCGGCAATAAAAAATTCTTCAGCCTTGTCGTAGTTTCCTTCGTGAAATTTATTTTCTCCCTGCTGCAAAAGTTCACTAATCTGTTTCTCACGGTCCATTGACGATAAATCCCGGTTTTTCTGCCTATTTTTTATCAGTTCTTCATAGTGTAATAATTTTTCAATTTTCCCCACATACATTCTGAATTTTTGCTGTAAAATATTCCATAAGCGTTTAAGCGGCGTCATCTTTTCTTGAAACTGTTTTCGTGCTTCATTACTCTTCTCCGAAAGACGATTTTCCAAAATTGACCGTTTTTTCTTTGATTCTTGTTCTTCCGCCAAATTCTCAAGGTCTAGATTGGCCACTATCGGAAATTTGCGAATTATAATAACGGCAATCACAACCAGTGCCAAAACAATTAAAGAAATAAAGATTGTATTAATCATAAAATATTATTTTGCCGAAAAACCCGCCGCTTTTTCCATTATATCTATAAAGGTCTCCAGTTTGGCGGAAGCATTACCAATTAAAACACCATCCGTGTGTGCGCCTGACAAGTAATCTGTAACATTTTCTGCGCGGACACTTCCGCCGTAAAGAATTCGAAAATCGACACCCGGCAAAAGTGATTTGGCAATTACCGATATCTTTTCCTGCATCCTTTCAGCTTCTTTTGGATCGCAAGCATCCCCTGTACCGATCGCCCAAACCGGCTCATAAGCGATAAAAAAATCCGTACCGGACGGCAAATCCAAATTTTCAAATGCAGCTCTGAGTTGAATTTCCACGATTTCTTCGGCCTTGCCGGCGCGGCGTTCCTCCTGTGTTTCGCCTACGCAAATAACAGGTGTTATTTTTTCCGCAAAAGCCGCTTCAATTTTCTGCCTGACATCATGATTTGTTTCATGGAACACATGGCGTCTTTCCGAATGTCCGACAAGCACATACTTGCAACCGGCCTCTTTAAACATACCAATGGAGATTTCACCGGTGTAACCTCCTCTATCCACCCAATATGAATTCTGCGCGCCAATATCGATATTGGTCTCTTTAAGATTCAAAGCTATTGAATATATAGCCAACGCGCTGGGAAATAAAGCAATGTGGACAGACGGTGGCATTTTTCTGGCTTCTCCAATTAAAGCATTGGCCAAAATATTGCTTTCGTCATAGCCAAGATACATTTTCCAGTTAGCAAATAAAAATATTTTTTTCATATCAGATTATATCAATTTAAGAATTTGCTTTTTATTTTTAGAGCTGATGACGGTGACTCTCATTTCACTCTTCTTAAATATATCAGCAGCCAAATTTAATACTTGTTTCGCGGTAACTTTTTTAATATTTATAATTTCTTGCTTATAATCTTCAATTTTATTGCCAAACCAAAAATGGCCGGCAAACCACTCTGCTTGTATATGGGAATTTTCCATCATCAATGTCAAACTGCCGGCTAAATTATTTTTCGCGCCAATAAGTTCTTTGCCACTTACTAGCTCGCGCGAAATACGTTTTAATTCGTTCTGAATAACTGAAAATGCCTCCGGTAAACGATTTTGGTCCAAACCTGAGACGATATGAACCGCTCCGGTATCACGATAACTCGCGGCTTCAACCCGTACACGATATGCCAGCCCTCGTTTTTCTCTCACTTCCACAAATAAACGTGAACTCATGCCTCCTCCCAGTATGTTAAGCAATACCGACAACGCGTAACGCTTCGGGTCAGTTCTCTTTAAACCGGGAAATGTAAAAAATACATGAGCCTGATCAATTTTTCTTTTTTGCACGGTTAATCTGCGGTTTAAAGGCACGTTCCGGGGGATGGTTATTTTTTCAAAATTATTCTTATTAATTTTCGCACGGCTTTGTACTTGTCCAAAATATTTTGCCGCAAGTTTTTTTGTATTTTCCCCGACTGACCCGGCGACAACTAAAACCATATTTTCCGGCGCGTAGGCAGACTTGTAATAATGCCACAGATCGTTGCGGCTCATGTCTTTAATATTTTGAATTGTACCGGCGATGTTGCGTCCGAGCGGATGATCGCCGAAAATAGTCAATTCCGCAAGATCTTCAACCGCCGCCATCGGGTTATCTTCATACATCTTTATCTCTTCAATTATCACCCCTTTTTCTTTATCAATTTCTTCGGTTTCAAACAAGGAGTTGAATAACATATCGGAAAGAACATCCATAGCTAACTCTTCCTTACGAGAATCAATTTTAATATAATAACCGGTATATTCTTTATGAGTCATGGCGTTGTAATGTGCGCCAACCGCATCTAACGCCCGGGAAATATCCAAATTTGAAGGCCGTTTTTTTGTCCCCTTAAACATCAGGTGTTCTACAAAATGAGAAGCCCCGCCAAGTTTCTTATTTTCATAACGCGAGCCAACCGGCACAAGTATCATAATAGTGACCGCCTTAGTGCCGGACAAGGGAACAAAAATAGTATTTAACCCGTTTTTCAGCTTTGATTGACGATGCATAAATTATTTTGCCAAATCCTGGCGGGATTGCAGGTCTTTTCTGAGTTCAGTTAATCGGTCCCGGGCTTCCTGAAGTTCTTTCGGATCAACATTCTCTCCGGACCGCGTCATATTTTCAATAAGGGTCTGATAACCAGAAATTTCCTTTTCTAACTGCTCAAGCGTTTTAACCGGCGGGTCGACTTCCGCAGATAAATTTCCGCTTGACTCCCCTCCCGGATTTTTTTCTGTATACATATAAATTTAATTAAATTTTTCTTTTAAAAAATTTGTTAATTCAGTAATTTCAACTCTGTCCTGTTTCATCGTGTCGCGGTCGCGCACGGTAACTTTTTTGTCTTCAAGCGAATCAAAATCGACGGTAACGCAATATGGCGTGCCGATCTCATCTTCACGTCGGTAACGCTTACCGATGCTTTGTGTCTCATCGTAATCCACCGAGAAATTCTTACGCAATTCCGCGGCTAAAGATTTAGAAACATTTGACAGTTCTTCTTTTTTGGAAAGCGGTAAAACCGCCACCTGATACGGCGATAAATATTTTGGAAATTTCATTACAATACGTTTTTCTGTTTCTCCATCTTCAGCAGTTGGCACATCTTCCTCATGATACGCTTCAAGCAAAGCGACCAATAACATCCGATCAATACCAAAAGTCGGCTCAATCACGTGCGGTAAAAATTTTTCATTTGTTTCCGGGTCGGTATAATGCAAATCCTGACCGCTAATTTTTTCATGGCGCGATAAATCAAAATCGGTACGATATGCAATCCCATGAAGCTCTTTAACTCCGAACGGATATTTATATTCAATATCTACCGTCCGTTTACTGTAATGAGCGCGCTCATCTCCAGGAATTTCATGCCAAATTAAATTATCCATGTTCACCTGCATCACATCTTTCCACCAGCGTTTTATTTCATCCAACCACATTTCAAAAACTTTTTTCCAATCTTTTGGGTTGATAAAATATTCAAATTCGCCGATCTCAAACTCGCGGGTGCGAAAAATAAAATTACCCGGTGTAATTTCGTTGCGGAAGCATTTACCTATCTGCGCAATGCCGAAAGGCAGTTTTCTGCGGGTTACTGTCTGAATATTTTTAAAATTAACAAACATCCCACCGGCTGTTTCAGGACGCAAATACGCCACTGTGGTATTATCATCCGTTGTGCCGAGAAAAGTCTTAAACATAAGGTTAAACGCCTTTGGCTCAGTCAAGACACCATCGCAATCGGGGCAAAAAACCTCAGACGGTATTTTAACTTTTTCTTTATCAAATTTTGGAGTTATTCCCTTGGCCTCAAGCAGATGGTCAATACGGAAACGATGATGGCACTCTTTACACTCAACCAATTCATCGCTAAAATTTTCCAAATGGCCGGACGCTTCCCAAACCTTCGGGTTCATAATAATAGCCGAATCAAACGGCACCATGTCATCCCGCTCGGTTACGAAAAATTTCCACCAGGCCTTTTTAATATTTTGCTTAAGCAAATGACCCAGTGGTCCATAATCCCAGCTGTTCGCTAAGCCTCCATATATTTCCGATCCCGGAAAAACAAATCCCCTCCTTTTACAAAGTGAAACAATTATATCAAGATCTGGCATAATTATTCTTTAAATTTAAAGCTGGATAATACTTGTAAAAATATTTTTTCCATTTCCGCCGGATCATAGGCAAGCGGACGGATACTCTCGTCATACACTTCGGGGTTGCTTGACACTAAATACAAATTCATTGAAATAGTATTTTCACCGCGTTGTGTAATATAGACGAGCGAATCAGCCACATGCGACATCGCGGCATCACTGCATTTTAAACGTCTGAATTCCAGACCGTTGATAACAATCTTATCTGTAAAATCTTTACTTGGCACCGGTGTTTTTGCATAATGCCAAATTACCGTTTTGTCTTCACCGCTGCCAAAATCCTGACAGGATGATTTATTTATGTCCAAACGAATTTGTGCTACGCCTAAATTTGTTCCCGTGGTAAAACTCTCCGGAAAATTTAATATCAATTTTGAATCCGGACTTGAAAAATCAGAAATAAGATCGACAGGGTATTTGACGCCAAATTGATATACAGGATTGCCGTACTCAATATATTGGCCCGGCAGAAATGGTTCGGCTATTTCTTTTATCACGTCTTTAGCGTCGCCTTCAGGCTGCCGTTGCAGGCCACAGCCTGCGAACAGCAAAAGCGCTAAACTCAAACTTGCGCCGCAAACTACTACAATTTTTAATGCCCGTACCCGCATAATTATACTCCGTTAATTTCAATTTCTTTCTTTTCACCAATCTGTTTAATCTGTTCATTATACTCCTTTACCATCTTATCCAAATTATCCTGCAAGCTATATTTTTCATCTTCTGTTATTCCACCATCTTTTTCACCCTCATTTATCATATCTCTTACATCTTCACGCACCTGGCGCACTGAAATCCGGGCGTTCTCCAATTTTTGATGCAATATTTTTGTCAGCTCTGACCGGCGTTCAACGGTTAATTCAGGCAAAGATATGCGGATCATCCTGCCATCGTTTACCGGATTAATTCCCAAACCCGAATCCCTGATACCCTTTTCAATCGCCGACATCAGGCCCTTGTCCCATGGTTCAACATTCAATGTTTTTGGATCAGCCACAGAAATGCTGGCCACCGCTTTCAGCGGCTGTCTGGTGCCATAGGCCTCAACTTGGATATCTTCAACCATGGCCGTGGAAGCGCGGCCTGTCCGCAGACCGGTAATATCCTGCTTTAAAAAATCAATCGTCTTGTTAAAATCTTCTTTGTGTTCATTAATGTTCATAATATTGGTCTTAATTTAGCAACGCAAAACCCATTAAGATCATGGCGTCATTAACCGAGTGAATTTTAATTACTACCGGAATGGTATTTGTCGGCAATTTTTGCGTTACCCATGTAGCGCCGCCGTCTACACTCTTGTAGAAAGTTGAACGCACGTGACTGTTGTTTTCTCCGAGAATTGTGCCGGTGTAATAGATTTCATTGGGATTTTTCTCGTTTACCGCGAAACCGTAGATTGTGACTGCTCCCGGTGGCGTCAAAAGTTTAAGTTCCGTCCATGTGACTCCGGCATCATTTGACCGCAATATACCATACTTGCTGATCCAATATAATGTGTCCTTTTGATTTTTGCTCACATACAAGCGGTAATACACCTTGCTGTCATTAAATTTTTTAAAATTATCGCGCAAATCAATCCATGTGGCGCCGGAATCATCAGACCGAACCATATTCGACCGCTGTGAAGCGATATAAATACGGCCAGGCACTGATTTATCAATAAATACATCCTGTAAAGCAAAACTAAACCGCTTTATCACCTGCCAGCTTCTGCCTCCGTCCCGGCTTATTAAAAGATCACCGCCGATTTCAGTACTGTAAATTGAACCGTCGGAAGGATCAATGTCCATTGAAGATACTCTTTCACCTGAGCGTTCTTCAGTAAACATTAAATTCCAAGTACGTGCACAATCCTCTGATTTATAGATATGCGCGCCATCGCTCGCGTAGATAGTGCATTTATCAGCAGGATCAACAGCAGCGGTGTAAACAAATTTTCCGTTGAAAAAAGAGACGGCAGTCCATGAATCGCCGTTATCATAAGTATAATAAAGACCCTGCCCGCGGCTGGCCAGATAAAAAGCGTTGGGATCGCTCGGGTCATCAAATATCCGGTATACTTTTACAGAGCTGATACTCTTCACTCCTTGCGCTGTCGGCAGGGCCATTGCGGCGGTCCATTCTTCACCGCGGTCAATGGACTTAAAAATACCCATCGGTCCCACTTCCGTTGATTTATTGCTGCTGATACAGCTGGCGCCGGTGAATATAAACACCACCAGCAGTAGAAATACGAGTATTTTTTTAGACATATTATCTGTTAAATTAAAATTTTTTTTAAATTATTAATAAAATTCTCTCAATTAATAATCTGGGGTGAACATTGCGGCCAAGTAATTCCCGTGCCTTTCTTATTTCATCAATTATTTTCAGTGTTTGAACCGGCGAAAAATATTTACCGGCTACGGGCTGACCCAAAAAAGAGTTTCTCCAAAGCATTGTCCAAAGATCCAAAATATTTTTTAATTTATCGCGTCCTCGCACTGCGTCATCCTTATCGCCGAACAATTCTTCGGTCGCTGAAATTTTTTCAAAAAACGGCCTACCAACAATTTTTCCCAAGCGCTCAATCTCTAAAACATATTCGCTCATTTTTTCCTTGTCCTTCAAAAATTTCACCGCCCGCCCCGGCCTGCCCCACGATGCTTCAGCCGCCAGATTAACCGCTTCCGGAGCGTCGTCAAATTTCATCAGAGCGTCTGCTATTTCTTTTTCAGGAACGAGAGAAAAATTTATATGCTGGCAACGTGAAAGAACAGTTTCCGGCAAATCTCTTTCATTTTCTGTAAGCAAAAAAATTAAACTATTTTCCACCGATTCTTCAAGAGTTTTTAAAAGCGCATTGGCGGCTTCAATATTTATTTTCTCCGCTTCATCAATTATGACAATCTTTTTTCCGCCCAGCCACGACCTGTTTTGTAAAAAATTCCCAACTGTTTTCGCCTGACTGACAATAATATCTTTTTTTAATTTTCCTGTTTTTTCTTCGACAGAACGTTCAATATATAAATAATCGGCATGAATTGCCAGTTTGTCGAACTCCGTATTCAATGCTTTTGCCGCAATATATTTTGCCACTGTACGCTTACCCACATGGCCCGGCCCGGAAAAACAATAGGCATGGGACAACATATCGTTCTCAAGTGCGTGGGTCAAAAATTGCAGGTTTTTTTGGTGTCCGATTATCATGAATAGCAGGTAATATAAAATAATCCCCCTTACGCGTTTACATTCATTATATTAGCCTATTTTCCAGCTTCCCGCAAGACCTGCCAGGTAAGTTTTGCTGTATTTTCCCATGAAAACATTCCAGCTCTGGCAATCCCGGATTCTACATATTTATTTCGCAAATCCCGATTTAAGGCCATCTGTATGGCAGAGGCAGCAATATCATCTGTTGATTCAGGCTCAACGATTATAGCGGCATTTTCAGCCACCTCTGTCAGACTATTCCCCTTTGACACAATCACCGGACAGCCTGATGCCATGGCTTCAAGAACAGGCAAACCAAACCCTTCATAATTTGACGGAAAAATCATGGCTTCGGCAAAATTATATAATTTTGCAATCATTTCAGAATCAAGCCAGCCGGACAAAATTATATCATTTTTATTCTGGCTATTCTTAATCACCTCTTCCACTTCCTTGTAACCGCAGCCGGGCATGCCAACAAGCACCAAAGCGCAATCATATTGTTTTTTTATTTTATCAAATGCCCGGACAATATTAGCCACATTCTTTTTTTGTTCAAGCCGTCCGACAAAAATAAAAAAAGGCTTTGTTATTTCGAATTTTTTTAAAATTTCATTTTTTTCCTCAAAATTCATCGGAATCTTTTTATATATTGCCTTGTTAAAACCCAGCGGTGTTACTGAAACACGGTTCGTGTCAAAATTATACAAACGTTTTAGCTCGCGCCGGCTAAATTCAGACGGAGTGAGAATCATCCGTGATTTATTTAACACCATTCTGTTCATGAAGCGTAGATATAGTCGGCTGAAAAAACGATATGCTTTTGGAAAAACCATAAAAGCGCTGTCATGAACCGTGGCAACCGTATTTTTTGGCGCGATTGCCGGAACCAGTTGCCCGGGAGCAAAAAAAACATCCGGCGGATGTTTCCATAGCTCTATAGACAACCTGATCTGACTCCACAATTTCCACGGCCATGGCAAGACACGCGACTGCCAATTTTCCGGTAAATCGCCGAGATCTCCCGTAAGCGGCGTTTGGCTATACAAAATTACCCGCACATCGGCGGGTATAATTTGTTTGAGATGATTAATAATCTGCCACGAATACTCGTCCACGCCAGTGCGGAGCAATTTGTTAGCGTGTGATGCTTCAATGCCGACTATCATATTAACGGGTGGCCAAAATACTGCGCTTATAGCTATCAATATTTTCCAAAGCCGTACCAGTACCTTTCACAGCGCAAAACAACGGGTCTTCAGCCACATAAGTCGGTACGCCGGTTGTTTCAGTAATTAAATCAGACAAATGACGTAATTTTGCCGAACCGCCGGTTAGCACAATACCCTTGTCCATCACATCAGCCGATAACTCGGGCGGAGTTTCATGCAAAACGTCTTTAATCGCTTTCATTAATAATTCCAAATCATGTTGTAAAGCTTCTGTTACATCATCAGAAGTGACAGTGACAATGCGTGGCAGTCCGGAAACCATATCCTGGCCTTTTATTTCAGCAGTAATCGGTTTTCCTATAAACATGGCTGAACCGACGCTGGTTTTTATTTCTTCAGCTGTATGCACACCAACAGCCAAATTATATTTGCGTCGGATAAATTCAGCGATGGCTTGGTCGAATTTATTTCCGCCGATTCTCACCGAACCGCTGGCCACAATTCCGCCGAGCGATATTACCGCAATTTCGGATGTACCTCCACCAACATCAATCACCATATGTCCGGAAGCGGCACCAATAGGGATGTCGGCACCAATGGCGGCGACAAGAGGAGCCTTGATAAGATAAGCGGCTCGGGCGCCGGCGGCAATGGTTGCGTCAATTACGGCGCGCCGTTCTGTTGAAGTAATTCCGCTCGGCACTGCAACCATTACTTCCGGCCTGAACAAATGCACGCCACCCAGAGCCTTGTTGATAAAATATCTAAGCATCGCTTCTGTGGTTTTGTAATTAGCAATTACTCCTTCCTTAAGCGGGTGCTCAGCTGAAATCGAATCCGGAGTGCGGCCAAGCATGTCTTTTGCTTCCAAACCGACGGCCAAAATTTTACCGTCTCCTTTTGAGATGGCCACTACCGAAGGCTCGTTGATTACCACGCCTTTTTTAGGCACGTAAACACGCACATTATTCGTACCGAGATCTATGCCTACTTTTTTTATAAACATATTATTTAGTTCTTACTTCCACTTCAATATCTTTTTTAAGGCTAATACTTGTTTCATATTTATTATCACCGTGTCTTCCGGCCGGCTCTCCCGGAGAAGCAAACGCCAGACTATTGGCAAAATTCAATTTTAACGTCAATTTCACATTATTCGTTCCCAATTGCTTTTGCACGAGCAGACGATAATCATTTGCTTTCAACCTTTTCACAACTTCCGGAGATACATAAAATTCAAAAGATAACTCTCCCGTATGGCCCGGCTCAATGGAAATAAAAGTGCCGTACCACTGACGACCATTTTCAACACCTTGGTCGATAACGCCGGATTCAGAACTTTTGTCGGTTTTCATGGAACCGCTTGTTTTGATCAATTTACTTCCAATCGGTACGTAAACCCGCGCATAGTCACGATATCTGGTTGTACGCCAGTCAAATTTGCCGCGATGATTAAATGTCATCTTCGCTTTTGCGACATATTCACCGTCACTTGTTTGATACAGCTCATAGGTAAGCTCTCTTTCAATCGCTACATCGGTTTTTAACGCTCCTAAGTTGGCATCGACCCACAGTAAATAGTCATAGCTGACTCCGGACATCTCACCGGCCCAATTTTTGCTTTCAAAAATTTGCTGAAAATCATTATTAGGCGAATATAGCATCATTTGTTTTTCAGCCAGCATTTTTTCGACCAATTCTTTATATTCACCCCAGTGCATGAAGGCATTTTTTGCGGTATTAACAATTACCATTTTTGCCAAATCAACCAGCATTTTTTTACGCTGTTCAAATGGTACGTTACTCTTGGCAAAACCATACTCAACTTCATATTCCAATTTCTCGGTAAAATTATCCGCGGTAAATTCCATTCCATTTACCGTAATCGGTCCGGTTATGCGCAACAGGTCTTCAACTAAATTAGGTGTGAAACCAATGACCGCGTCAATATCTTCGGCCAATACGCCTTTTTCTTTTCGATAAAGATCAAGTGATTTTGCGGCGGAAATCTTAAAATCAGGCGACCAGTTTGAGTCCCGGAAATACCAGCGGTCAAGACCAAGATACTCACGGATAGGTGCCGGCGGTTCGGATGGAAAATTCTTCGGAGACAAATTATCAAGCACTTCAGTACCCTCCACTTTTGCAATGTTTGGATTTGCCTTATCCATTGTTACAACCGCATAGGTTCCAATAAATCCGCCGCCGGGCCGGAGTTCAGTATTATTTAAAAACATTATCAAATATGTCTGCGGTTCGTTTAAGCCGAAAAATTCTTGAACAAAATTTGATGCGGCGGCGCTGGTTTGCGTGTTGGAGGACCCATCTTCCGGTGGTGTTGTGACGTCAATTGATAAAAACTGCTTTCCTATTTCTTTGATTACCGTCTGCTGTAAACCACCGGAACGGTACCAGAAAAAAATAAAAGTACTGCCGGCAACAAACAGGGCCAGAATCGTTAACAATGCAATTTTTACAAACCTTTTGAATGTCATATTTACCCTGTTAAATTAACTGCCAAACATCTTAATTAAATTATACCGCTGATCTCTTTTTTGCGGAAACGTTAAAACCGAGATATTTTCCAAACATTAAATGCGTAACGGCATCAATACAAGGAATTGCTGAGAATACTATCAATGATACCGGCAATAACGCCCACTGCAAAATCATTATCAGATATTTATACCGCGAATGCCCCGCAGGACGACGAGGTAATAAAAGCATGGATAAAATCGCCGAGATAAAAAGACCGAGCATGGCAATTGTCATCATTATTTCCAATACGTGGGGCGTGTTGAAAAACAATGCGCTTTGTCTCACTTCTTCCTGCGCTACCCACAGAGGCAGACGGCCAAGCAAAGTGATAAGTATCGCCACCAAAGCCCAACTCCATTTTCCCTCCCATTCGTGAAATATCATGGCAAATTTTCTCAACCGGCTGATTTGCGGAAATTTCTTCCATTGCCAAATCAGGTACGGCACATGCTCCACCCCCCATGCCCAGCGCCGTTGCTGATAATATAAATTTTTTAAACTTTTAAATAATTTATCATCACGCGCCGTATCCATAGAAACCGGAATGTATAAAGGCGTCACTTCATAATCACCCTGATAATGAAACCAGCATTGATAAAAAATACGCGAATCTTCACTTACGATATCTTTGGCATGTCCGCCGCAATCTACAAGCGCCTTAAAGCTCATGCTATGCGATGAAAATGTAACCATATTATCCAATCGTGCAAGAGAAAACATGGTCCAGAAAGTCGTGCCAAACGCCATAATACGCAAAACCGACGGCGACTCCCAGAGATTGTTGTTGTATAAAGTGACAGGTTGAAAAGAGCTGTGGTCCGGCCTGGGATGCCGGCAATACATATAGTTTAAATGAGCAAAATACTGCGGATGAACAATCGTATCTACATCAAAAGCTGAAACAATAATATCGACATACTGCCACCCGCGCTGATCAGCGTATTTTTTAAACTCTTTTTCAATCCAATTTAGATGTGAACCTTTGCCGCGTATTTCACCCGGTAGTCCATCGGGGTGTTCATAAAAAATTAAATCAGCAAACTTGCTCCTGTATTCTTCTTGTACAGCGTCTCTGACTTTCACCCAATGGTCATGCTTTCTCGCTTCTCCGGAAATCACAATGTATATTTTTTCCGCCGGATAAGTTGAATTTAAAATCGCGTTTAAAGTTGTCGCCACCACTGAAAAACCTTCGTTTAAAAGCGGTAAAAAAATTACATTTTTTTTATTCTCCCAGTCCGGAAAATCATCTTTTAACTTTTTCAACCAATCTGTTTTTAACGAGCGGCGGAACCTTCTCCATGACATTATGAGATAAAAAGAAAAATATACCACCCTCAACACCCAATATACATCAAAAACAATAATAAAATATATCATCCATAACGGCTTAACAAATGACAGTACTACCGCGAATATCAGAGTCAGCCAAATGCTTAATCCGGGGAGCATTTCAAATAAACGGTATTTGTTAAAATCGGAAACCAACATAATTTATTTTTTATTCTTACCGCCGATATGCGCTTCACCACTGTATTTTGCACTAATATAAACACCGGACTTAGCAGATAAAAATTTCTTATCAGCCAACGATGTACTGGTGTCAGAAATGGCAACGACCGGTATATTAAGCGATAATGCCATAGCGTTCGCCACGGTGACGGCGATTCTTTCAGCTGTAAATCTGCCGGCTCCCACCACCACGGCGACTCCGGTAAGATCATCAATTTTCTTATTATTTTTTTTAAGAACGGCTTCCAAACATGCTAAAAGAGGTTTTTTACAGCTCGTTTCTTTTTTTACCCAATTATTTTTTTCTTTCAGATAAAAAATAATTTGCTCATTCCGGGAATTGTCAATGATTAATTTCATAACAAAATTAACTGACCAAACGGTATTCATCCACTGCGGTAATGTGTTTTGCTTCAAGCAGACCGTACAAAAACTTATCTCCTATTTCACGTCTGTCAGAAAATTCGCTATGAGACATCACCGTATAGCGCAATTCTCGGCAGATATTTTTTTCAAATTCGCGAACCAATTTAGCTACTACTGCCGGCTTCAATTCACCGACTATAAGCATATCCGATTCAACATCTTTCGCTCCGGTAAAATATCCTGTTAAAATTAAAAACTTAATTTTGCCGGCACGTTTTTTTAATTGCTCCACAAATTCTCGTTCCTCCAAAATCTGGACTTTAGAAATCAATTCCTTAATCTCCGGGTACAACATACTGTCGCTCTGCATGCGATAATATTTACACCTCTCCCCGCCTTCCGGATAATCTGACTTTAAAGTCGTGGGTGCGATAAGTCCTATTCGCTCTAAATTGGCGATCTCACGCCGAACGGCATTCATCTGGACACCAATCAATCTGGCCAGTTCACGCACGTAATACGCTTTGTCAGGGTGAGCCAAAAAAAGCTGTAAAAGCTTTAATCTGGTTCTTGAACCAAAAATGTGTTCAAGCATATATTTCTACTAATTCATTATATTTAACCAATTTATATCCATAAAACCGGCGTAATAAATATCCACTGTTTTATGGACGCCTTTTCGCATATATAGTATAATAAAAAAGGCTTATTTAGTCAAAGAGGTCTTATGAACCCTGCACTCCAATTAAACGAGTTTTTTGTTGAAGGCGACAATCAGGAGCTTTCGCATGTTTTATTGCATATCATACAGCCTTCTACTCCGGAAGAGGAAAAAGAAAAAGGCTATTTTTTTGTTGCTTGTGAAATAAATAACGGAGACAAAGAGGATGTATTTAACTTGCAGGCTCTTATGGACCGGGTGGAAAATGACTATTACGAGATTCCGAATGAGCCAAATAAAGATTCATTGGAGATAATATTAGATAAAATCAATCACGACAATTTCGCATTAAACAGCCCTGATTCCGAATTGCATTGTCTGGTGGGGGCATTGCGCGGCAATGAATTGGTATTTTCTTTCTGCGGCCGGCCGGAAGCGATTCTGTTCTACAAAAATAAATCCGGCCAATTCCAAAAAATGGATTTGGTGGCTGCCAACGAAGAAGACGCCGATGAGGAGAAGCTTTTTTCACAAATAATTCAGGGTCACGTCAGCTCAGGCGATTATTTTTTTGCCGGCACTTCACATATAGCGAGCTGTTTCAACCACGACCGTCTTCAAAAAATTGTAACCGGCGGAAGAACCACCGAACAAAGCGCCGAACACTTTGAAAAAGTGCTTGCCGGTATAAAAAACGGTTATTCATTTGGCGGTCTGATAATGCATTTCGAACCGGACGTAAATATAGAAAAGGCTGATAAGATTTCCAGAGTTGCGAGTGAAAATACGATATTTAACGCTGAACAAAAAACCGCGCGTACCCTATCCCCTTCCCTTTTTGACAATTTGAACAATAAAGTAAATGAATCGGAAGATGACGAAAATAAAGATTCTACTGAAGAACATGAAAAAACCGCGATTCAAATTGCATCCGCTCACCTTAGACAAAGACCAGTAGTAAAAACAGCTGAACCTATCGGAGAAAAAATATTTGTCATCTTAAAAATCATCGGAAAAGGTTTGCGCTATATCGGATATGGTATATATTATTTTTTCTTCATTTTAGCGAAACTGGTTATCAATTTCGGCAGATTGATTATAATGCTCTTTCTTGTGGCCACCAATATTCAGAACCGACGCCGGGCCATTCTTGAATCATGGGGAGACAGTATAAAAACGTTTAAAAAGCGAATCCATCAGTTGCCCCTAATTACGAAGATTTTAGCTATTGCGTCAGTTATTTTTGCCATTGTTTTTGTTGGAAGTGTTTTGTATCTTCAGGCGCAAAAAAATCAGGCGGAAGAAAATAGGACTTACCTTGAAGGTCTTCAACTGGTAAAAAATAAAACTGATGCGGCAGAAAGCGCACTGATATATGGGGATGAAAATAGTGCAAAACAGCAGGCAAATGACGCAAAAAATTTAATGGCTACATTTGCATGCCAACCAACTGATACGCAAATTTGTGACGAAATATCCGAGCGTTTGTCCGCTCTCTCACAAAAGCTAAGCCGAATGGATATTGTTGATACAGCTATTATAGTCGATTGGGGGGCGCTTGGATTTAACGTAAGCGAAAAAATTCTTAAGGTAGAAAGTAAAATTATCGGTTTTTCTTCAAATACCTCAACTATCGCGGTATATGATCTCTTAACCAAAGAAAGTAAATTTATCACTGCGTCGGAAAATATTTTTAGCGGATTCATTGCCGGCGCCGTGCCGAAAGAAAATGATTATGCGGTTCTTCTCGCTTCAGATAAAAAATCAATTGCAATATTTGATCCAAAAACTTCAACCGTAAAAAAAGGCGAAATCAGCTACAGCGGAAATCCTGAAATTAAAGCATTACTCATTTATAACAGACGCTTATATTCTTTGGACACTTTATCAAATCAGATTTACCGGCACGACAATATTAAAGACGGCTTCGGACAAGGAAAAAACTGGCTACAGGAGGCCGGTACCAATGTCCGCGAGGGTGTGGATATTGCCATAGATGGAGACCTTTATGTTCTTAAGTCAACCGGAGAACTTATGAAGTTTGCCCAAGGAATACCACAACTGCTGAATCTTGAAACGCCGGAACCGCCGCTTGATTCGGCAAATGAAATTTGGACTTACACCGATTTTAATAGTATTTATTTGCTCGATGCAAAAAATAAGAGGATAATTATCTATGATAAAACCGGCAAGTTTTTAAGGCAGATGACAGCCGATGATTTTACCGGCCCAACATCTTTTGTTGTTGAAGAAGCTAAAAAAGATATTTTTGCGCTTGACTCGAACAAAGTATTACTGATTGAATTGAAATAATTTTAAAAAAAAATCCGCTTGCGGCGGATTGTGGTGAAAAAAATACTCAGCCCGGAAGCTGGGTATTTTTACATCCAATTTTTCTTTTTAAAAATTGCCACCATCGTTATAACTTCCAAAGCCATCAAGCCGCAAATAATCCAAAAACCGTAAGGCAAATCAACAAAAGGCCGACCATTGGCATCTATGGCAAATATGGTAGCAATCAAGGTTAGAGGAAAAGTGATTACTGAAATAATAGTCAATGTCTTCATTACGTCGTTTGTGCGCAAGGAAAGAATCGACTCGTTGGTTTCGTGCAAAGCATTTATGCTTTCTTTTTGACTTTCAAGCATGTGCCAAATTTCATTTGTGAACTCCCGTAAATTATTTATGTAATTTTGATAATTCATCAAATCCAGCTCTCTGCCGCTGTACATAATAAGCCGTTCAAGAACGGTGCGGTGTCCCTGCATGGTACGCCGAAAAGTGACAATATTGGTTTTTAATCTAAGAATCTCCTCGGCCATTTCACGGCCGCTAATTTTTCCAAACAGCTTTTTATCTACCGCATTAATATCTTCATTTACATGAAGAAGTATCGGAAATATCGCATCGAGCAGACGGCTTAATAATTCAAAAAGGATATGGACTGATGTACCCTGAAAAAAGTCTTTTCTGCGTTCAGGGTATTTTTTACATTCATTAAAAAATTGCTCAAGTATCGGCAGTTGAGAATCGTGTGCCGTAATCAGACAATTTGCACTAAGAAAAAAATCGACTTCAGTAAAACCAAGACGCATGGTATCGCGGTTAAACACCGGAAAATGCAAAACCATGAAATAATAATTGGGCCGTTTTATAATTTTAGCCCGCTGATAAGGAGGCAAGCTTTCTTTAATGTCCTGATCCGCTAAACCAAAACGTTTCTGGATCTGACCTAAATCCTTTACGGTTTGCTTCGCGACATTGACCCAAAGAAGGCCATTCTGTTCAATTTCTCTGATATGTTGTTGCATAATGCAATTATTATATCATATTTTTATTGTCAAGCAAAATACCCTCAAATATGATTGTCTGGGGATAGATTATTGTGATATAATAATGTTGATATGAATCAAAATATAGCTGAAAAAAACCTAACCCCGGGCCCAGAACCGGAGAATTTGTTAAAGCGTTCAGAAACGCCCGCTATTCATATGGAAGAAGAACCGTTAAAAGAGGCGGTTGAGGAACAGGAAAGTCTGGAAGAAATAAAGCAAACTGAAATAAAAGAAGGAGGAATTTTACCAAAACCTAAACAGCGCCGCCGAACATCTGTCACTCCGCCCACCCCTCGTGATGCGCTTACTGTCCAAGTTGAGGGTATTCTTGCCGCGGGGTTGAAAGATACTTATGAAAAATTACCGCCGATCGCCCAGCAGGAGTTTAAACTCAAGGGAGAAGAAACCGCTGGAAAAATCCGCGAGCTATTACGGTCAACCAAGATAAAAGTAAAAAAAATATTCCGCTTAATAATTGAATGGCTGATGCTTTTACCAAGTGTAAATCATTTTTTTCTTGAACAGGAAGCAAAAATTAAAACCGATAAAATTATTGAACTTAAAAAGCTCGACAATGAAGGACCCCATAAATAAATAACATTATGGACCAGATTGACTATTCAACTTTAGTTGCATCAAATTCTGATCTTATATTAATCCTGGCAGCCGCCGTTGGATCCATTTTAACTTTTATCATTTTTTTAAATGTAATCAGAAAGATACTGCATGCTAAGGCTAAGACGAGCAAAGCATTTCACCGGACAGTTTTATTAATAAAAATTCCAAAGGAACGCGGCGGAGAAAAACAAGAATCCGGACAGGAAGATAATATCAATCAAATTCGCGAGCAGATAGCCATGGCCGAAACGCTTTTTTCCACCATTGCCGGATTATCTGCGGAAAAAGGTTTTATGGCCTGGTTAAGAGGAAGAAACGACCATTTGGCATTTGAGATCGTGGTTTCCAATGGAAAAATATCATTTTATGCGGCCATCCCCGACAAGTTAAAAGATTTTATTGGACAACAAATTCATGCCCAATATCCCCATTCGCAAATTACGGAGGAGTCCGATTACAATATTTTTAAACCCGACAGCCATATTGTCGGTGCATATCTGCATTTCAAATCACGCTCCGCCTTTCCGCTAAAGACATACAAACAACTGGAGAGCGATCCCCTACTCTCCCTTTTAAATCCGCTGAGCAAATTATCCGAAAATGAAGGAGCGCTTATTCAATATGTAATCCGCCCGGCTCCGCCTGCATGGCGAAGCCAAGGAGTAAGCATGATAAGAGAAATTCGCGGAGGACAAAAATTTGAAAATGTTGCGAGCAGAAGCGGCGTGTCAAAATCCTTAAATAAATGGAAGAAATTTTTTTCAAGTGGAAAAAAAGATAATTCAAAACAAGGGCCTGGCGCCACAGAGCCCTATCGCCTAACTCAGCAGGAAGAAGAAATGGTGAAAAGCATGGAAGAAAAATTAAGTTTAGGCGGACTGGAGTTGACGATACGACTGGTCAGTTCAGCCCCAACTCGCGAAAAAGCAAAACTAATTTTAGAAAATTCTCTTAACTCTTTCAGTCAGTATAGCATCTACCGCTATGGTAACGCCCTAGGAGCATCAGTGCCTGCCAAACCGGGAAAACTTATCCGTGAATCAATTTATCGCTCACCACAGGAAAAGTATAATATGGTGGCAAGCACAGCTGAAATGGCAGGTTTTTGGCATTTGCCGCTACCTTCCACCGAAACACCTCATATCGACTGGCTAGGAGCACGAAAGGCCCCACCGCCGTTAAATATGCCGACTGAAGGCATTATCTTAGGCAGAACGCTTTACAGGGGCGAAGAAACGATTATCCGCATGACTCGATCCGACCGGCGTCGACATCTTTACACAATCGGTAAATCCGGCTCGGGCAAATCGGTATTTATACAGAATTTAGCGGTGCAGGACGTCCTAAATGGCGAAGGAGTTTGCGTTATTGACCCACATGGCGATTTTGCAGAGTACGTTTTGCAACATGTTCCCAAGGAACGGGCGGAAGATGTAATTTATTTTAATCCATCCGATGTTGATCGTCCGGTCGGCATGAATATGCTTGAAATTAAAACCGAGGATCAAAAAGATTTCGCCACTCAAGAAATGATTTCAATTTTTTATAAAATGGTAACAGACCCCTCGATGATCGGCCCGATGTTCGAGCATAATATGCGCAACGTTATGCTGACATTAATGTCAGATATGGAAATGCCGGGAACGATCGCTGAAATTCCGCGTATGTTTACGGACGACGCATTTGTTGAGTCATGGAAAAAGAAATTGAAAGACCCGGTGGTAATGTCATTCTGGGAAAAGGAAATGGCCAAAACATCCGACTTTCATAAATCGGAAATGCTTGGCTATCTCATTTCTAAAGTCGGACGCTTTACTGAAAATGCCATGATCCGAAATATTATCGGCCAATCACATTCGGGCTTTAATTTCCGCGACGTCATGGACCAAAAAAAGATACTTTTGGTAAATCTGGCAAAGGGCTTGGTCGGCGAAATTAACGCCAATCTTCTCGGAATGATTATCGTATCAAAATTACAAATGGCGGCCTTGGAACGCGCTTCATTGCCCGAAGAAGAACGACATGATTTTTATCTGTACATCGACGAGTTCCAAAACTTTATAACAGACTCGATCGCCACAATCCTTTCTGAAGCACGAAAATACCGTTTAGAGTTAATCATCGCCCATCAGTATATGAAACAACTGGAAGATAATAAAGGCAAAACAACAGTCCGCGACGCTGTGCTGGGTAATGCCGGTACATTGGTTTCATTCCGTATCGGAATTGAAGATGCAGAAATACTTCAAAAAGAATTTGCCCCGGTATTTTCAGCATATGATTTAATTAACGTAGAGCAATATACGGCCTATGTTAAATTGCTTATTGACAACACGGCAGCAAAACCGTTTAATATGATGACTTATCCGCCTCAGCCGGGAAACAAGGAGCTGGCTGCTGCCATTAAGGAGTTATCGAGGCTTAAATATGGCCGGCCGCGCGAAATTGTGGAAGCAGAAATACTTGAGAGATCCCAGCTCGGATCAGCTGTGCCTCAAAACACGATAAGCGAACAATCACTCTAAATATAAATTATGGCAACATTATACCGAAAATACCGTCCGCAAAAATTTGCCGATCTTGTCGGTCAGGAACATCTGGTGCAAACTCTGACTAACGAAATCAGCTCGGGTAAAATTGCCCATGCTTATTTATTCTCCGGGCCTCGTGGCATCGGCAAAACAACAATGGCACGTCTTTTAGCTAAAGCGATTAATTGCGAAAATCATCGTGACGGTAAATTTGAGCCATGCGACGACTGTACATCATGCAAAGAAATATCCGTTGCGCGTAATATTGACGTAATAGAAATTGATGCCGCCTCAAATACCGGCGTCGATAATGTAAGAGAAAATATTATTGACAATGCACAATTTAAACCGACAAAATCAAAATATAAAGTGTTTATCATTGACGAGGTTCACATGCTTTCCAGCAGTTCCTTCAATGCTCTGCTTAAAACCCTCGAAGAACCACCGGCTCACGTCATTTTTGTTCTGGCAACCACTGAACTTCAAAAGTTGCCCGCTACAATAATATCACGCTGCCAAAGATTTAACTTCAAAAAAATTCCTGAAGAAATAATGATGAAAAGGCTTGTCGAAATAGCTGAAGGCGAAAAAATTAAAATTGAAAAAGATGTTTTAAAACGGGTAATAACAAAAAGTGACGGTTGCATGCGCGATGCGGAAAGTTTGCTGGGACAAATAATGTCGTTAAATCTGAAAAAAATCGGATCTGAAGACGCGGCCCAAATATTACCCACTGCCGATATTGAATCTGCCCTTAATTATATTCAAGCTATTGCTGAAAAAAATCCTGGCAGAGCAATTTCAATTTTGGAAGAATTAGCGAAAGATGGCATGTCAATTGATCAATTTGCCTTGGATGTAATTGATGTTTTACGGGCAACAATGATTGCCGAAACGGGAAGTACGGCATACGGTCTGGACTATACGGAAAAAGACAGAAAACAACTGATGCCGCTGGCAAAAAAGTTAGGCAACCAATTATTAATCCCCCTTATCGATGCTGCATTAAAGCGTAAATCAGAAATTAAACAATCAACCGTTCCACAGTTGCCGATGGAACTTTTGGCGGTTGAATTCGGATCAGACAATGATGATGAGACGCCGAAAAATCCGCCGATAATTAAGCACATCGCGTCAGATGAGACGCCGGAAAATAGCGCGGAAAGTCAGCCGGGCATTTCAAATTCAAAAATTCACGAGCCGGAGAAGACTACAAGCACAACTTCAGCTTCTGAATCATTAACTATTGAACAAATTTCAGAAAAATGGCAGGATGCAATAAGAATCCTATCGGAGAACTTTCCTTCACTTGTTTTCGTTCTAAAAATGGCAGAAATTTCAAGCGCCGGAAAGAATAAATTCAATCTTATGTTCCCTTACTCTTTTCACAAAGAAAAAGTAGAAGACAAAAAATGTCGGAGAGCGATTGAAGAAATAATGTCCGATTTATTAAAACAAAAAATATCTTTTTCCTGTAGTGTAAGTGAACAGGAGGTAAAATCCGTTGAGGAAACGGATCTGTCAGGCATAGCTGCGCAATTTGGCGGTGAAGTTATCTCGTAAATTAATCTATGAATACAATGAATATCTTAATTACAATGGCTTTGGGCATTGCTTTTCCCACGACTCCGATTATCACTCCACCGGAGATGGTTGACCTCGATGTTCCTTTTGTAACAGAAATTCCTGACGGACAATGGACGGCTCCTTGGAACAACGCCTGTGAAGAAGCGTCTGTCACTATGGTTGACCAATATTATTTAGGAGTTAAAGAAATCTCAAGAGCTGAATCAAAAAAACTGATGTGGCCGCTCTTTGCCGCAGAGATCAAACTTTTTGGCTATAACGCGGACACAAATGCTGAAGAAACAGCGGAATTGGCGGAAAACATGCTTGATTTTGCGATCACAATTAAGGATAACCCGACTCTTGAAGATATAAAAAATGAGCTTCGCAATAAACGGCCGGTAATTTCCATGCATTATGGCTTTGCATTAAACAACCCTGCTTTACGCTTTCGCAGAGAAGGATCCTCATTCCACATGATGGTTATCAGCGGTTTTGATGATAAGACGCAAGAATTTATAGTTGAAGACCCGGGAAATCCTAACGGGGTTGACTTTCGCTATAAATATGATAACATCATGAGCACTCTGCATGATTTCAATCACAAAGACAAAAAGGCTGACGGACCAGCCAGGGTACTTTTCACTTCAGAAAAAATGTTGGCAAAAGCCGCTGGTGGTACAAGAATATTCCTGATAAAAGACAATAAAAAACACTACATAGCTCATCCTGATCTATTCAAAAAATACGGATGGAGCTGGACAAAAGTAAAATCAGTGGATAAATCTTTTCTTGACAACCTGGAAAACGGCGAGGCAATACGTAATTGATATTTCACTATCCGGGATCGTCTAATGGCAGGACTGCAGACTCTGAATCTGCATATCTTGGTTCGAATCCAAGTCCCGGAACCATTTTTTATATCATCGCCATCTGACAATAATTAGATTTTATTAAATTAAAAAATCCTCCGCTATCTGGCGAAGGATTTTTTTATTTATTTCCATTCAGAACTGCCCAATTATTTTTTCGGAGCACCCGCTTTTTTTGCCGGTGTTTTTTTCTTAGCAACAGTTTTTTTTGCCAATGACTTAGGCTTTGCCGTCACTTTATTATTTTTTTTGATTTCATTTTTTTCTTCAACAATTTTCGTTGCTTCTTTTTCCTTTTTTCCGCCTCCCAATGCCTGCAAAATTTGATCGAGCTTAACGTTTAATACAGCAAACTGCTGTTTAATATTTTCACCGCCTTTTTCTTGTGATCCTCCGGCGCTATTCTTTCCAAAACAAGCATCACAAAATACCGACTTTCCCGGCATTGGTTTAAAAGGTACTCGACACTTTGTTCCGCATTTAGCGCAAACTGTCTCGTGCATTTGTTTATCATCACGTGGTCTTCCCTGTCTTTCACCGCCAAATCTACTATTTGACCTATCATTGCTGCCACCACCTTGTCTGTCAAAACAAGCACTGCAAAAAACAGGCCTATCACCTGTTGGCTTAAAAGGAATTTCACATTCTTTACCGCATTTACTGCAGATTGCCTGATGCATTTGCGTCCTACCGCCGCCAAAACCGCCTCTATTACCCCCGCCGAATGGCCTTCCGCCAAATCTGCTTCCTCCCGGTCTATTACTTCGGTTAAAATCTCCCATATATTTGTATAAATGAGTTATAAATACTGTAAATCGTAGTCTATCACAGTTTATATAAAAAATCAATGGTCAGCCTTGTTCATGGAGAATATTGCTTTCCCTGCATCCAACATGATATTCTATATTCATATGCAAAAAATAGCCATTATTATTCCCACCTATCACGAAAAAGTGAATATCCGGCCGCTAGTCGAGAGAATTTTTGCCCAAAAAATTCCGAATTTAACAATCATTTTTGTCGACGATAATTCATCTGACGGCACACCAGAAGAAATACATGAATTATCAAAACAATATCAGATAGAAATAATCAGGAGGGCCAACAAACTGGGAATCGGCTCCGCTTATATTTGCGGTTTTCGTAAAGCATTAAATGAACAATATGATTTGATTATGGAAATGGACGCTGATTTATCGCATGCACCCGAAGATATTCCAAAAATTTTGACGGCAATTTATAACGGAGCGGACATGGTTATCGGTTCCAGAAAAATTCCCGGCGGTGAAATTGTCGGATGGAATTGGAGAAGGCACTTAATGAGCAACGGGGCGATGATTATTTCCAGATTAATGCTTAAACTAAAAACAAAAGATGTGACAGCCGGATTTAGATGTTACAAAAGAAAAGTTTTAGAAAAAATTGATTTAGAAAAAATAAAAAGCAATGGCTATGCTTTTCAGGAAGAGATGCTTTTTTGGGCGGAAAAGCTAGGTTTTAAAGTTGTTGAAGTACCGGTAAAATTTATTGATCGAAAAATGGGACACTCAAAACTGTCAGGCAAGGACATAGTGGAGTTTTTTAAAGTGATGATAAAATTGTTTTAAGCTCATCCAAAGTATTTACCCGCACTAATTTAGCGCGTAGTTTTTTTATACCGAAAATTTCATTGATCCGGTCTCCATGAAAATACCACGCGAGATGTTTTCTGAAGGACGTCATTCCCCTCTCACCGTAATGTTTAACATGAAGCTCAGCATGACGAATTACGGTGTCAATTATTTGGCTCATTTCTGCGTGATTATTATTTGTATTCAATATCCATGGATTGCCAAGCGCCCCTCTGCCTATCATCACACCATCAGCACCGGTTATTTGCAGACAATTAAGAATATCTTCTTTAGTTCGAATATCACCGTTTGCCAATAGAGGTATTGAAAGCGTTTTTTTAACTTCTGCGATTCTCCGCCAATTGGCCTGTCCTGAATATCCTTGAATTTTTGTTCTGCCATGAACAGCAATCAAATCAATACCGGCATTTTCTAATCGTTTAGAAAAATCAAAAATTTCATCATCCCGGCTCCAGCCAAGACGCGTCTTTGCGGAAAGTGGCACACCGATATTTTCTTTTTTTATAGCCTCGACAATTTTTATCGCTAAATCCGGATGACGCATCAAAGACGCTCCGGCTTTTGTTTTATGTGCAACTTTTGGTACCGGACATCCCATGTTAATATCAATACCATCTGGTTTAAAACTATCGACAATTAATCGCGCGGCTTTAGCCATTGTCAAAGGATCATCGCCAAATATCTGAATAATAACAGGATGCTCTTTCCCCATGATTTCGCACATGCGTAATGTTTTTTCATTACATCGCACTATCGCCGCAGAGCTCACCATTTCACGGTAAATTACAAAATCATTACCGCTGATTTCACGGCATAATAAACCAAAAGGCCGATCGGTATAGTCGGCCATTGGAGCAAGGGCAATAATAGATTTAGGCATAAGGTAAATCTTCCGGCGCCGGCGCCTTCGGCTTTTCTTCTTTATTTTGATCAACCGCCTTTGATTTTAAAGGCATGGTAAAATGCTCTACCGGTAAATTTATTGGTGGTTCGCCACGTTTAATATTTGCTTTCTGGATCAACGGAGTTTTAACCAGCGGTAATGGAAAATGCCAGATAGTAGCCAGTTCTTCAATGTTAAGAATATACGGGTCATTGGTAAATTTTAGCGCACGATTTTTATAAGCTGATACGATGTTTTGACCGCTAATTATCTTCGCCTTAAAACCATTGCGGTTGTTTATATAAAATTGATTCATGGCACCGATTAAACCCTGGACGCATTTATGCGGTTTGAATAATTCATTTTTCGCGGCATATAAGACGCGTACTCTGGATTTAAACCCAAGTTTTGATATTTTATCTTCAATAGATTCAATTACCGCTCTTGCTCCCGGCGTTAAGTCGGATACTTTTCCCACAGTTTCTTCCTTCTTTTTTTTCTCTTCTTCGGCGCTAAAATCATATTTCCATGCCTGGATAGCTGTTTTTAACACCCATTCCGGCGCACTCCCAACCATACTAACTAAGCCGTTTTTCTTCGGCTCTTTTTTATTGGCAACTATTTTCTTAACCAAATCAATACCATCTTTTTTCCAGCTATTATCAACCGGTAAGACAACAATTTGCATCCATAAATGTTCACCCGGCCCAATGCGGGAAAAATTTTCCAATATGGCGGCCATAGGATCGGTAAATACGACATCTTTGGAAATAGTATACTCGAATTCAGAATAAACCCGGATTGGATATACGTCACTTTCCGCTAAACTAAACTCCGCGCCTTGCGCATCATATTCGGAATTGGGAAATGTCTCCGGTATCATTGAAACATAATCTTCAACTTCAGTAATTTCCGCTTCCGAATACTGGGCATAAATTGCCGCTTCAACTAAATCTCGAAAAGATACTTCGGTGCGCACAACAAATTGTATATACCCTTCGACACTGATAATTTCGAAACTAAACCATTTCGGCAGTTTCCCCTCAAAGTACCTTTCATAAACATTATAATTTACTTGTGCGCCACTCAAATGTACAAAAATTTGTTCAACCGCTTTTGGCGATTGGACAAACTCTGCCGGAATATCCACCGCAAGCACGGTCCATTGCCAAGTTTTTAAGTACTCCTTCTGTTTAAACAACATCCATTCGTCAAGCGCTTTTTTAAATAAAAAAATTGCGATTAGCCACCATACTAAAATCGCAAAAATTGCTTTTGCCATTTCAAAAGGAGGCAATGACAAAAATGTCTGCCAAAAAGACAAATTAATACTGAAGCCAAACGGTGTTTCAAAAAGCCACGGCTCCATAACAACATTATTTTAAGGCGTTGAAAATGCCGCCATAAACAATAAGAACGGCAAAGCCCGTCCACCACCAACTAAAACCGGCGGAAAAATAACCGCCAAGATATGCTAACAAAGCAATCATAGTGATGATGAATGCCACAAAATGACGAGTGGAATTATCGCTCATAATACAATATTTTTAATGATGTTATTATACCACAATTCTAAAAACAAAAAAACCGCCCAAAAGGGCGGCTTTTTTAAGAAAATTAAGCTTTCTTTCTCTGCCAGCGTTCGACATAAACCAATAACGGAGAAGCGATAAAAATGGATGAATATGCTCCGGAAGTAATACCTACAAGTAAAGCCAGGGTAAAATTGTGAATAGTGACCCCACCAAAGAAAAATAAGGCTAATAGAGGAATAAGAGTGGTTAACGTCGTATTTATAGAACGCATTATCGTCTGATTCAAACCGACATTTACCATATCCTCAAACGATTCGGATGTTCGGCGTAACAATCTTTCACGGATTCTGTCATAAACAACGATACAGTCATTTACCGAGTAGCCCAATATCGTTAAAACAGCAACAATAAAGGCGACATCGATTTCTGTGCCATAATAATGACCGAGAAGTGAAAATAAACCGATTACGATCAAAATATCATGTGCCATGGCAATCACACATAAAGCCCCGTATTTCCAGCTTGCCACAGGACGCGATACGCCCCGGAAAGCATAAGCAATGTACGCAATAATACCAATACACACTAAAATGAAGGCCCAAACTGAACGCTGACGCAATTGCTGGCTGACTGATGGCCCGATCATTTCAAAACGTGACTCTAATATTGTATTTTCTTCGCTCTCAAATTCACTCTTTATCACACTAAATGTTTTTTGATGGGATTCTTCTGTCATAGTGGCGGTACGAATAATAACACCACTATCCCCTGTTTTCTGGATAATAACATTTTTTATGTCTGATTTTTCCAGCACTGAGACAATCTGATTATTTTCAGGCCGGACCTTGGAAAACTCAAGTTCCATCAATGAACCGCCGGTAAAATCAATACCGAATTTTAAACCCCATACGGCTATGACGGCAATACTTAATGCCGCTAAAGCAGCGCTGAAAAAAAGCCAAATTTTTGAATACTTAATAAACGGTATATATTTCATATGAAAATATTACAATTTTTTTACTTCTTCCGACTTAACACCGCCCAAAAATAACCAGTTGGCTTCATCGTGCTTAAAGAATCCAAAAATCCAGCGCATTATATTTCGTGTAATAATTATTGCCGTAAACATTGATACAACAACGCCGATAAACAGAGTTACGGCAAAACCCTGAACAAATCCGGTACCGATCCAAATGAGAAATACGCAGGATAAAAGCGTAGTAATGTTTGAATCGCGAATTGATGTCCATGCGCGTAAAAAAGCTTCCTCGGTCGCTGACCGTAAACTTTTTCCCGCCCGCAATTCCTCTTTAAGACGCTCAAATACCAATACATTTGCGTCAACAGCCATGCCGATAGATAATATGAAACCGGCAATACCTGAAAGAGTCAATGTCGCATTAATCGTCTTGAAAACGGCCAAAGTTAACGCACTGTAGATGGTTAAAGTAATAACTGATAATAAACCGGGGAGACGATAATAGAGAATCATAAAAAGCATAACCAACAACAATCCGACCACACCAGCTTTATAACTTGATTTCATTGAATCGGCTCCTAAAGTTGCATCAACTTTTTGCTGTCCAATCAACTCAATCGGCACCGGCAATGCACCGGAATTTAAACGCTGGGCAAGCAATTTAGCTTCATCCCACTTGAAACCTCCGGAAATAACCGCACTTCCGTCAAGAATCGGCTCGTTTACGCGAGGAATACTGATTGCTTCACCGTCTAAAAATATAGCGACAAGCTTATCAACATTTCTCGTTGTGATATCGGAAAATAATTTTGCCCCTTCATCATTAAACTGAAGGTTAACCTGAACCTCGCCGTTGCGGGTATCTTGTGTCACTTCGGCCTTTTTCAGCTGCTTGCCGGTTAGGCCGGTAAATTTCCATTGATCATTTGGAGGTAAAATATCTGTAACACTTTTTGTTTTAACAAAAATTCTCGCCATTTCATATTCCTTGGGTGTCTCTTCTCCTCTTTTAAGTATCAGATGATAGCCGAATTTTGTTTCAACCGGTCCGATGATTTGATTTACCGGAGCATCATAAACCGCCTGTTCAAACTCCGGCACAACGACACCCTTTCCAAAAGTGCCCAAGTCTCCTCCACTCTCACTTACGCCCGGTTCAGTAGAATTCTGCTGTGCCATTTCTGAAAAGTTATCAACAGTAACATCTTGTTTTAACGCTTCTATCTTTGCCTTGGCGTCTTCTTTGCTGAGTGTACTGCCGCAAAGTTCCGCTCCTTTATAACAAATTAGTATATGCGCGGCGGTTACCTGTTTTTCACCATCACGGACGCTTAATCTTTTAACTACATTCAAACCATCCGGGGTTATGACAACTTCTTTGGAGACATCTCCATCATTATGTTTAGCCGCCCAATCATAAATTTCAGGATAAATACTGTTATTTATAAACCCAAGATTTCCACCATCCCGCTTGTTGCTTTCATCTTCACTATACTTAATGGCAGTGGCGGAAAAATCCGCTTTATTGTTAATCTCTTTTTGAACCTCTTTAATTTTTTTATCGGCTTTAGCGTTAAAATCATTCATTTCTTTTGTTTCTTCAGCCGTTAATTCTCGCGGAGGTTCGTTGTTTTCTTCTTTAAATTCCAGTACCGGCGTTTCACCGATCATTTTAATCGCATCTGTAACATTGGCTACGCCCGGAAGTTCTATGATTAATCTGTATTCCTCTCCTACTCTGGTCGTTTGCACCAATGGTTCGGCTACCCCAAGGCCACCTCGAACACGGCGTTCGATTACATCGCGCACACCTTCAACTGCCGCCGCTCTTTCTGTGGGCGGTATACTGTCAATTTTTGCGACATACTGCAAATGGGCTCCGCCTTGAAGGTCTAATCCTAAATTAAAGCCGCTGGCGGGTAAATTTGGTATCCCAAGGCTGACTTTTGAATTAACCCAGCCGATCGCTTTATTAAAATGTCCAGGCAAAATTATTATCAGACAAACAATAAAAAGTGCCATAATACCGGCCATCCTCCATTTTATCTGTGAGCGTGTCGCGGTTTTAACAACGTTCTTAGTTTTAGCCATATTTTAGATAAAAAAATAGATTGATTTGTGCAAAAATATTACTAAATATAAGGAAAAAAGGCAAGTGGACAGATTGTGCCTACTTTCCGTGGCAATTCTTAAATTTAACCGGCCGTCCGTCAGGATGTTTCGCGCCACAAGGACAAGGATCGTTTCTTCCAACTTCATTACCCTCTTTATCTCGCGGCTTTCCGCTTGAAACCACATCACCCGCCTCTTTGGCCGCTCCTTGTAATATCAAGTTACCTTTCTGCATAATACTCGGGGCGAACTTGATGCCGATACCCATTTTATAAATTGAGTACACAACTTCTTTCTGAATAAGAGAGAGAAGTTCGTTAAACATGTGATAGGTCTCCTTTTTATATTCCACAAGCGGATCACGCTGTCCGTAGCCACGCAGTCCAATACCGGTCCGTAAATAATCAATTGCTACGAGATGATCTATCCAGAGGTTATCAATTGATCTTAATAGCATCTGCTTTTCAATCTCTAAAAGCAAAATCGGATCACTCGCCTGTTTAACCAGCATTTCATCATATCTATTTTTTGCAAGCACTGTCAGATATTCAATAATTTTTGTGCGAGTTTCCACAGCGGCTAATTTTTCCTTACCCTCTCCGCCCAACTGCGATATTTCCTTTTTTTCCGTATCGGAAAGAGGAAACACGGTTTGCATGGTCTCTGTAATTTCCTTTAAATTCCAATTGTCCATTTCTTCAGCATTGGTATGAAAAGATACCACTGCTTCAATTTCTTCTTCCACCATTTCCAAAATCATTTGTCTCAGTGTCTGCTCGCCTTCGACCAATGAATTTGTTTTCTCTTTTTCATAATGTTCCAAAATTTTGCGTCGCTTGCCGTAAACCACTTCACGATGCTTATTTAACACATCATCATATTCAATCAAGTGTTTACGCATGTCAAAGTGAAATCCTTCAACCTTACGTTGAGCCGATTCAATAATTTTAGTGATTGATTTTTGTTCAATCGGCATATCGTCAGGAACTCTCAATGTCTGCATTACGGCGCGGATTCTATCGCCGGCAAAAATACGCATTAAGTCGTCTTCCGTGGAAAGATAAAATTGAGATTCTCCCGAATCTCCCTGTCGGGCGGCGCGCCCTCTCAGCTGATTGTCAATCCGGCGTGATTCATGACGCTCAGAACCGATCACAAAAAGACCGCCTGCTTCACGTGCTTTTGCACCAAGCTCTTTGTCCGGCGGATTTCCACCCATAATAATGTCGACACCGCGGCCGGCCATGTTTGTTGCAAGTGTCACAGCGCCAGGACGGCCGGCTTGAGCGATGATTTCACCTTCACGCTCATGATTCTTCGCATTCAAAATTTCATGTTGAACGCCTTCACGCTCCAGATATATTGACAATTGCTCGTTTTTTTCCACTGAAATGGTACCAA
This sequence comes from Candidatus Magasanikiibacteriota bacterium, assembly GCA_963802255.1. Classification (GTDB taxonomy): domain Bacteria; phylum Patescibacteriota; class Patescibacteriia; order Magasanikbacterales; family GWA2-37-8; genus JAPLWQ01. Next base: position 54,400 of record CAWDHY010000002.1, read on the forward strand.
TCAACACAGGCTGGCCTTTTGCCTGCAACTCTTTGCATTTATTGGCAATAGCCAAATTTTTTATCTCCTCAGTCCGATAGATCCTATCCGGATGGTCTTTTCTAAGATTTTTTTTGTTTGTGGGAATAACTACCACTTCCAATTTGTAAATTTTCCCGAATTCTTCGGCTTCAGTCACAGCCGTACCGGTCATACCGGATAATTTTTCATACATCCGGAAATAATTCTGAAAAGTTACGGTAGCCATGGTTCTGCTCTCACGCTGAATTTTGACCCGCTCTTTGGCCTCAATCGCCTGATGTAAGCCCTCGCTATATCGGCGTCCGGCCATTTTACGACCGGTAAATTCGTCCACTATCACTACTTCGCCTTCTTCCACCACATAATCGCGGTCACGCTTAAAAAGCGCCATGGCACGCAGAGCCTGTTCTACATGATGGACAATACTGATATCACCTTCGGCGTAAATATTGTTCACACCAAGCCATTTTTCCATTTTTTGGATACCTGCCTCCGTCAAGGTTGAGGAACGCATTTTTTCATCAATATTATAATCAACATTTTCTTCCAGCCGTTCAACTAGTTCAGCAAATTTGTAATACATATCTGCCGCTTCTTCAGCAGGAGCGGATATAATAAGCGGTGTGCGGGCTTCGTCAATTAATATTGAGTCAACTTCATCGACAATGGCAAAACTCAATTTTCGTTGAACCATATCTTCAAGAGATTGCACCATGTTATCGCGCAAATAATCAAAACCGTATTCATTGTTTGTGCCGTAAATAATGTCGCACTGATAGGCCTCGGCGCGAGAACATGGTTCCAAATAGTCGTATTCAATTTTGAACATGCCTTTTGCGTCACGCTCTTTATCGGTAATGCTTCCCTCATCAAGATTTTCGTCAGGAACCGCGGCGCGCACTTGTGAATTGTATTTATAGGACACTCCCATCTGCTGAATCACGCCGATTGAAAGACCGAGCGCATCATAAATTTGGCCCATCCAAACAGCATCTCGTTTTGCCAGGTAATCATTGACGGTCACCAAATGCACTCCTTTTCCGGCTAGCGCGTTTAAATACACAGGCAAAGTTGCTACCAATGTTTTTCCTTCACCGGTTCTCATTTCCGCAATCTGTCCTCTATGAAGAACGACGCCGCCAATAAGCTGTACGTCAAAATGGCGCATGCCGGTCAAACGCCTGGACATTTCCCTTACAACCGCGAAGGCCTCCGGTAAAATGTCATCGAGCGTTTCCCCTCTTGTAAGACGCTCTTTAAATTCAATCGTTTTATTTTTGAGATCTGCTACTGATAATTCCTGAATTTCCAGCTCTTTTGAGTTAATCTGTGCGATAATCGGTTCAATGCTTTTTAGTACTTTAGCGTTCGGATCCCCAAAAATTTTAGTGAGAAATGACATGTTATTTGAATATGAAAATTAAGCCCAAAAATGGGCTTAATTATTCTAACATAAGCGAAAATAAATGGCAAGAATCAGCGTTTAACCATAATTCTGACATCCACAATATCAGCGCCGTCCGGCCTGGCCATAACAGGGTTAAAATCAATTTCCATTATATTTCTATGTTTCTCCGCTATTTTTGATATTGCCACGATAATCTTTGCCAGATAGCGCGTGTCAACCGGCTGTTCACCCCGCACCCCTTGTAAAATCGCATTGGCCTTTATTTCACTAATCATGGCCAACGCGTCAACCTCATTTACCGGTGAAATACGCATTGAAGCGTCTTTTAGCGTTTCCACGAAAATACCGCCTAAGCCAAAAACAATTACCGGACCAAATGACGGATCACGCTTCATTCCAATAATCACTTCCCTGCCCGACGACATCGGCTGAATAATAAAACCGTCAATTTTAACTCCGGGCATTTTTTTTGTAACAGCAGACGAAATTTCCAGCCAGGCCTTTTCCGATTCAGCCAGACTATTTATATTAACTCGCACCCCGCCTAAATCTGATTTATGTATGATCTGTTCTGAAACCACCTTCATCGCCCAAGGAAATCTGATTTTATCCGAGCATCTTCGGAGATTTTCTTTTTTGGTCACAAAATCACCTGATATTTTTAGACCCTGCTGATAAAGGATGGCGGCACATTCATTAAAACGCAGCTGACGCGTCGATGGGGCCGCAAATGTTGAAATATTTTCATTTATATTTATTTTCTTTTTAACTGCTGTTGCTAATAGAGAAACTGCTTCAACCGCGGCATGAGGATCAATAAAATTAATTAAACCATGTTTTGCAAATATTTTTTCAGCTTCATCAGCTGACGCCCCGCCGATAAAAATCGGAATAATTGGAATTTTTTTGGCGTATTTTGCCACTACAGCCGCGGTTTCTTTAACTTGTGTCATTTTTTGCGGAGTTAGAATAACCATTATTCCTTTAACATTTTTATCGGCTGATAAAATTTTCAAGGCCGCTTCGTAACGGTCAGCTAACGCATCTCCAATTATATCCACGGGGTTATTCAGCGCCGCCGTAACCGGTAATACTTTACTTAATTTATTTTTTAGAGAGTCGTTCGGAGAATATAAGCCTAAATTTGAGGTAGCTTCAATTAAATCAGCGGTAACAATTGACGGCCCGCCGCCATTTGTCAGCACTACCCATTCATTGGGGGCCCGGAACAAACCGGTATTTAACAACTTTGCTAAATTAAACATGGATCCCAGCGAATCCACAAGGATAGCACCGCTCTGACGGCAAGCAGTTCGAAAAATTTCATGAGATGGAGCCAGCGAACCGGTATGAGACGATACTGCTTTTACGCCCCTTTCGGATAAACCGGCTTTTAAAATTATAACGGGTTTTTTCGAGGAAATTCTTTTTACCTGTCGCATAAATTTTTTCCCATCTGTAATGCCTTCCAGATACATAAGAATTGCCGAAGTATCCCGGTCCTTGCTAAGATATGCCAAAAAATCATTCTCTGTCACGCCGGCTTCATTACCAATGGAAACAAATTTTGAAAATCCGACATTATTTTTCATTGCCCAATCAAGCATGGCCGTACCAACCGCTCCCGATTGGGAAACAAAAGCCATATCGCCTTTTTTGGGCATCGTCTCACTGCCAAAAGTGGCATTCAAATTACTTGCCGTGTCTAATACTCCAAGACAATTTGGACCGACGATATTAATTTTATACTTTTTTGCGATGACCTTCAGTTCTTTTTCCCGTTCCACGCCCACCCCGCCAATTTCCTTAAAACCCGCCGTAATAATAATAACATTAAAAATTTTTTTCTCACCGCAATCTTTTAATACTAAAGGTACAATTTCCGGTTTGACCGCTATGATGGCGAGATCAATTTTGCCTTTAACCTTTAAAACCGAAGAAAAACAATGAAGACCCATGACTTTCTTGAAAGACGGGTTTACCGGTATGACTTTCCGTTTTTTATTCTGAAGTAAATTGTTTACAATCGCGTATCCGAGTTTTTTAGGATCATCGGCCGCGCCGATTACCGCTACCGCCCTCGGATTAAAAAGATATTTTAAATTCATATTTGTTCTTCAAATACCGGTTTATCGGTTTCATAAATTACACCAAGCGGAATCTTCCCGGAATTTTCGCGAATTTTTTGCATTGCTTTGTTCCAATCATTTGTCGGCCAATTCTGGTCAAGATAAAAAACTTTGTCTTTAAAATCTGCCCTGGTGTCGCTGAAAGTAATACAGGGCTGAATAATATCCACGATAGAAAAACCTTTGTGTTTTATTGCGCGCTTCATTATCCCCCCTAGCTTATCAGTGTCCAGTGCCCATGCGCGCGCAATAAATGTTGCGCCAGAAGCGAGCATTATCGCAAGCGGATTAAGAGGTTCTTCATGACTGCCGAACGGAGTGGAACGGCCTCGGTATCCCTTGGGGCTGGTTGGGGTAACTTGCCCAGTGGTCAAACCAAAAACTTGATTATTATGTACAAATAAAGTGACATTGGTATTTCGCTTTGCCGCGTGCACCAGATGTTCCATTCCTTCTGCATAGGCATCACCATCTCCGGCAAAAGAAATTACTGTTAAATTGGGGTTGCCTGCTTTAATACCTTCGGCTGAAGCAACATCGCGGCCATGCAAAGACATAAAACTGTTAATATTTACGAAGTCGGGAATTTTCCCATGGCAGCCAATGCCTGCAACCATGACAAAATTATCTTTTGAATAGCCTTCTATCACTAAATCGTTTAGCGCATTTTTAAAGGCGGCTAAAATAGAAAAATTAGTGCAACCGGGACACCATGTATTTTTTGCTTTTGTGGAAAAATCTATCATATTTAACCTAATATTAAAAATTTAATTAACAGGAAGAATTAAAATATCTGGTCAAATTTCTTTGCTAATTCCACGGGTTCAAAAGGCAAGGAATCATATTTTAATATCCGGTTCTTTATTTCCACTCCGGTTTTCTCCCGGATAAGCTTAGCCAGCTGGCCGGTAAAATTATTTTCCGCAATTATCATTTTTTTCATACCTTTAATTTCTTTCAAAAAAAGATCTGTGTCAAAGGGTTCCAACCAGACAATCTGAACTGCCTTAAACGGCCGTTTGACCGCACACATCGATTCAAGGACCGGTCCTTTAACCGAACCCCAAAATATTACGGCGTTCTTCGCCTTCCTATCGCCATAAATTTTTATTGAATCATATTTTTTTCTTTCCGCAATGATACCTTTCATTTTAGCAAACCGCTTCTCACACATTTTTTTTGCATTTTTTACGTCATCACAAATATATCCGTCTTCATCATGCTCATAGCTGGAGATTTTTATAACTTTGTCTTTTTCTCCCGGAAATGCCAACGCCGACACGCCATCAGGCACGAATGCATAACGGCGATAAACAGAGCTACCAGTTGTTTTCTTTACGCTTTCAATTTTAATTTTGTTTAACGGTAAATCAACTGTAGAAACACTCTCGGATAGATGTTTGTCAAGCAATACCACCGCGGGCGATTGATATTTCCACGCCAAATTCATTGCCGTTCCGGCAATAAGACACGCCTCTTCCGCGTCGCCCGGAGCCAGAACAATTTTGGGATATTCACCGGGAATATTGCGGGAAAAATCAAGATCATTTTGTCCGGTACGGGTAGGCACGCCCGTTGAAGTGGAAGCGCGTTGTGCATTGGCAACAACGATTGGAATTTCAGCTACTCCGGCAAAGGCCATAGCTTCAAGCATGAGGGCAAAACCGCCGCCAGTAGACGCTACAGCCGTCCGGTTGCCGGCGTATGACGCGCCGAGCGCCATGTTTATCACACTAATTTCATTCTCCGGTTGTATTACTTTCAGTTTATATTCGCCGGCTTTCTTTGCAAGATAATGCAAGATGGAAGAAGAAGGCGTCATGGGGTAAGCAAAATAATTTTTCAGACCCGCTTTCACCAAACCTTCAGAAAAAGCTTCATTTCCATCACACACTTTCTTCTCAGCTGATTTAAGGCGAGGCAGTGCAACTTGGGGAATATTTTTACTGCGTAAAAAATCATATCCTTTTTTTGCAAGCAAAATATTAGGATCTGCTTTTTCGCCAAAAATTTCCTTAAAAATTTTATTTAACTGACTAATGTCAAAATTAAAATATTGGCAAACGGCTCCGAGTAAAGCGCTGGCCCGAAAAAGGCGCGAAAGACCTTCCTCTTTTACCCAAATGCTCGCCGGAATATTAATTACTCCTTTTCTCCCTGATTGCCCGTCGCCGTCAAAAAAAATCAGACCACCGCTTAATACTTCAGAAAAATGCTTTTCAACCGTCTCCTCATTGAGAGCCAAAACAACATTAATTTCTGACGAATCACTGTGTACTTTTTCATCTGAAATGCTTACCCGCGCAAAATTATGCCCGCCCCTGATAAGCGAGGGATACTCTACCGTTAAAAAAAAGTTATAGCCATGTTTCGCCGCCAACCGGCCAAAGTTAATTGCAGCCTCCTTCGCGCCATCTCCAGCCGCTCCCCCAGCCAACAAAGTATATATCATTTTTTTCTTCTCTTTTGGCATAAAATATCAATTACTTTTTATATTTATTACTTTGCAAAGCACCATCCGCCTTTACACGGCGCCTGACTAATATTTTACTTTTATTTTTTGGATAAAATTTTGTATGCAATATCGAATGTTTTTTACCGATATTTTTAAAATACTTATCATAGGCTTCAATTACGGAAGGGTTTTCATGTGCCATCCGAATTTTTTTCTCACCATCAATTATATATAGCGACGAAGCACGCCGTTCACGTATGGCGTTATCAACCGGCATTGATTGACCACCTCCTCCGATACATCCGCCCGGACAAGCCATCACCTCTATAAAGTCATACGCCGCAGGATCCTTCTTTAATTCGTCTAAAATTATTCGTGCGTTTTTTATCATATTGGTCACAACAACTCTAAGTTCGGTACGCACTCCTTTCGCGGTTTTTAACGGTTCCGGAAGCTTTATTACCGCCCGCTTTATCCCGTCTAAGCCACGGACATTTTTAAACAAATTATAATTTTTTAAATTCTTTCCGGTTAAAATCCAATAGGCTGTTCTTAAGGCTGACTCCATCACTCCGCCTGATGCGCCATAAATTACGCCGGCGCCGGAAGGATCACCAAACGGATTATCGGCTGGTAACTGCTTAATTTTCTTCAGATCAATTTTTTTATTTAATAGCCAACGCGACAATTCGCGGGTCGTAATTACAATATCTACCGGCTTCAGTCCGTTTATTTTAAACTCCGGCCTTTCAATCTCATATTTTTTTGATGTGCAGGGCATAACAGACACTGAAACAATTTTTTTCGGATCGATTTTAGCTTTCTCGGCCCAATATGTCTTCACCAATCCCCCAAGCATAATTTCCGGCGAACGTGCCGTGCTCAAGTGTTTTACATAATTCGGATGGTTAAATTCCATAAACATTACCCAAGACGGACAACAAGATGTAAATATCGGTAAATTTTCCCCTTTCCTGATTCTTTCAACCGCCTCTGCCGCCTCTTCCATTGTGGTAAAATCTGCTGCCGATGATGTATCAAAAACATAATTAAACCCCAAAGAACGCAATCCGGCGGTTAATTGGCCTGTGGCCGCGGCGCCATATGGCAAGCCAAGCTCTTCACCAATTGAAACCCTGATTGAAGGGGCAAATTGCACGATAACAATATTATCTTTTTGTTTCAATAATTTTTCCAATTTTTCAATATTTTTATATTCACCGGCGGACTTAATCGCGCCGGCCGGGCAATGAACTATGCATTGGCCACAGGCAATGCAATCTCTATTCTTATCCATCGAAGGCTTGATACCAATTTCAGAGCCCTTATTGTCTATCTCCAAATATTCAACCGGACATACTTCCACACAATTTCGGCAGTCAATACACTTTGTCTGATCAAAAACAATCGGGCCAAACTCATAAATCGGACGCTTAATTTTACGGTCCTCAAAGCGAAGCATTTTTGAATTTAGCTCTTTTCGATACTTGAGCAAATCACAACGTGAATTCCACACGCATACAGAACAATCTTCAACATGTTCGCCAAAAATTAATTCCAAATTAAATTTACGCGACCTTTTTATAGCCGGTGAATTAGTGATAATTTCCATCTCCGGCACAACATAAGTTGAACAGGCCGTAACAAGCGAACGCATGCCCTTCACACTGACCACGCACATCCGGCAGTTCGCACGCACATCCAGGTCCGGATGCTGACAAAGATGTGGAATGTCAATATTGGCCCGTAAAGCCGATTGTAAAATAGTTTCACCTTCAAAGGCATCAATTTTTTTCCCATCAATTTTAATTTGGAATTTTTTCGGCATAATTCTATATACGCTTAATCGTTTTTAAAAATATAAAAGCGATCAGACTGCCGGCGGCAGCTGAATAAAGCTGATTCCAGGACATCATTAAGGCCATAGCCCCGGCAAGCGTTTGGCCGAGGAAAAAAACAAACATAATTTTGCTGGCTGTGAAAAGAAAAATAAATTTCACCACACTGCCCACACCTGCCCCCAGCCAATAATTTTTTTGCCTTAAATAATGAAATAAAGTGACTAAAATAATATTTCCCGCCATAATAAACGGTAAAAAAGGCAAAAAAACCATAGGCAGAAGACCTCCAAACAAAGCCATCACACTCGGCAAAAAAGACATTAGGATGCCGCTGCGCAAGCCTAACATAACAGTCACAATAATCAGTATAGCGTTGACAATCGGACCGGAAATAAATTGATTGGGAAATAACGGCGCAAGCATTATGCCGCCAAGTAAAACTAAAAAAACTCCCACCGCGTAAGCTGATTTTTCTTTTGGCACTGCCCCAACTTGTTCATTGATTGGCATAAAAAATTATTTAATACCTACTTTTTCAATAAAACTCATCATTGGCTCATACACACTTTTACCCAACGGACAAAAACTGGAATCTCTCATTGTTTCCAATATGGCACGCATGATAAGCCAATCTGGTTTTGCTTTAAGCAACTCTTCTTTTAAGCGATAAAGACCCTCGCGACACGGTGCGCATTTACCGCATGTTGACTGATTAAAAAAATCAATCCAGCGCTTCATCAATTTACGGCCATCAGTTTTTTTAGTTCCATAAATAATTAGCGATCCGGCACCTTTCAACGGAACATCCAATTCATCGGGTAAAAAAATTCCTCCCGCGGCACCGCCTCCAACTTGAACGAAATAGTTAAACCGTGGAACGTTTTTTGTTTTATATAAAACATGTTCGATTGTAGCCGTGCATGGTATTTCGAAAACTCCGGGATTACGAATGTCTCCACGGACAGACACAAGCCTCTTATTTTCATATTCTCCCTTTAATATTTTTGAGACGTAATAAAAAGTCTCGGCATTATTAATAAGCGTCGGGCAGCCAAATAAACCTTTCTCGGTGGGAAATGGCGGTTTTATTCTTGGTTCTGTTCTCTTTCGCTCAATCGTTTCAATTAAGGATGTCTCTTCCCCGCCAAGATACCCCCGATTTTCCGGATATAGCACTATCGGCAATTTTTTAATATAACGGCTTAGTCGTGTTTTAATTTTTTTAAAATTGTGGCTTTGAAAAAAAATATAAGCCTTCTCAGCTCCTAAAGTTTCAACTGCAGCCCGTATACCAATAATTAAATCCTCAGGAAAAAAATCTACAATATACATATCTTTTTCCACACCCGGCTCCCCTTCACTTAAATTACAGATAACATAAACCGGCTTTTTGGAATTTTCTTTTTTAGAGTTCAAAACAGATTGCCACTTTTGATAAGTCGGAAATTCAGCGCCTCCCCGGCCGGTCAGGCCGGCGGATTTAATCTTACTAATAATATCCATAAAATAAGTTATATTTGTGCTTTAATTCTATCAAATTTTGGCGTTTGGAGCAAAATTTGTTTGTGCATAAAAGATGCAAACAGCATATCTTGACATAAAACCGTTTTTATGCTATTATTTGGCGTGTTTACATCAAAACAATCAAAATCCAAGGAGAAAAAATGATAGAGGAAGAACGGAATAATTGTTTCTGGCATAAATGGATCATTGTTTTCTTCGGGCTAATGGCGCTGCCTATTACCGTTAATATATCCGCCAGCGTATGGGCAAATGATTTCGGTATGACAGCACCGGAACTAATGAAAGAGTTCTACATGGTAGCGCTCTACATCATTTCAAGTTTTGTATTGTTCTTTCTCATCGGACACCTCAAGTTCCTGCCAGAAATAATTAAATTTTCTTTGCGGCTTCTGCTGGTCGTAATCGCAATTTCAGCATGTTATAATCAGATACGAATATCATACGAACTGGCGGGGGCCAAAAAGGAATTCAGCGCTGCCGCGATAATGTGCAGCGAAAAATCAAACAGGCAATTGGGGTGTCACGGAAAAATCGAACGGGTCATCGCCGAGCGTCAGTCGAAGCTTACGGCGCTCAATGCAATTGTCGTTGATGACTGGCAAGTAAAAACATCCCATGACTTAAAAGAAGTCGAGACCAGCGCCATCTACTTTTACCGTCCTTTCTAGCCAAAACAACCAACCCGCTCTTTCACAAGACAGCCAACCGGCTGTCGTTTTATTTAAAACGGCACTCATGGTAGAGTGCCGTTTATTAATATTTCTCAAATACTTCGCCGTATCCTCTATTCTAGAATCCCATCGAGATTGACATCATATAAAATCTCTTCCGAAACAAGACGATATTTAATCAACTCATTATCATTAAACCAAATTTTAATTTCTCTTTCCGCCTCTTCGGGCTTGTCGGAGCAATGAACCAGATTTCTTACTGCCCTGTCATCCATACCGGACAAATCATATGAGTCCAGCGTTAAATCTCCGCGAATAGTGCCGACATCGGAAGTTAGCGGTTCTGTGCCGCCAACCAATTTTTTAACGATACCCACTGATTCGTTCCCCTGCCATACCATTGCAACCACCGGACCGCAAGTCATAAAATTGACTAAAGCTCGCACAATATCCTTGCCGTATTCCTTCGCCGGTTTATCAGCCGGCAATCCATTGGCCTTGCGGCTTTCAATCATCCTGGCACCTTTGCTTTCAAACCAGGCTTCGTCCTTATTATAGTGAGTCCAACACTGGTCTTCAGTCGGTATAATTAGCTTTACACCAATTAATTTAAGACCGACATTCTCAATCCGACGAACTATCTCGCCAATCAGCGACCTCTGTACGCCGTCCGGCTTGACAATCACAAAAGTTCTTTCATTTTTATTAGCCATATATTTAATTATTAGTTTAATGAGATTATATACGAAAACGGATAATTTATCAATAGATACGCCTGATATCTGATAATTAAGAGAAAGCTAATTACGTAATATTACCCACCTGATTTTTACCGTTTTCTTTTGCCTGTCCGGCAAAATAATTATTCCGGCGGTAATTATTCCGACACCGGCTATATTTCTACGATAACAATATTCTTTTATTGCTTTTGACAGACGGTATTGTTTTAACGGGTGAATCGCGAGGTCGGTTGCCAGCTCAATATTTATGCGTGTTTTAACTTCGACAAAATAATAATCGCCGCTTTTTTTAGCGACGATATCAATTTCACCTTGAGTTGTATGAAAATTACGGTCAATGACTGAAAAACCGCGACGCCGTAAAAAACCCACAGCCAAATTTTCTCCCCAGTCGCCGATATTTTTATTGTGCCGCGTCATGTTTTACTTAGGCAGATATTTTTCCTTTTGCGCCCTTTCGGCGTGCTCAGCCCGAATTTTTGGCAGACGAGTAATAATAAACTTCAAATTTTTTACTATCACATACAACGCGTAAGCCACAAAAAATAAGAGCCAAAATCGCCAGGCTAAAAAAGGTACCCGCTCCTGCCGAAAAAAAAGCCACAACAAACCGAGCAGGCCGGAGGTCAATCCAACATTAGAAAAACTATTCACGATTTTCTTTTGATATTTTTCCGACAATTGCTGCTGGATGAATTTCAAAATCAAACCGCTAAAAATGGCCACTAAAAAAATAATCACCCAAATCCACATTGTACTGCCGCGGGCAATAAAGGGCTGGTGAAACCAATAGGACCAATCAAGAATATTAGTAATATTCATATCTATTTTTTCTTTTTAAATATTATACAAAAATGGTAGTCTCCGAGCGGCATCCGGCCGACCATCTGCAGGTTCTCTTTTAAACCCGTACTAACCAGTGCTTCTTGATCGATCATTTGTTCCGGTGTCGGGCCAATTGGTCCGACGCGCTTTAACCAATCAATAATTATTAAATAACCGCCATCCCTGATAAGTCTCAAAGATTCTTTGATGGCTTCCGGACGTTTTTTTATCATAAACATCACATTGACAAAAAAACCGGCATCTAAACTACCCTCCGGAATTGGCGTCGCACCGACGCTTTCCAGATCCGACCAGACCACCTGAACATTATTAAAACCCTCTGAAACAGAACGGCTTTTAATGCTTTCCAGAATATCTTTCATTATGTCAATTGCGTATATTACGCCCTTGTCTCCAATAATCGGCGACATTGAAAAGATAAAATGGCCGGTTCGTCCACAGCCAAAATCAGCTACGCGCATTCCGGCGCTTAGGCCAATTTTATTAAATATCTCTGACGGATCTATTAGCGCCGTACCTGAAGTGGACATACAATTATCTGATAAGCAATTTACCGATCGTACCCATTAAAAAACCGGTCATCAAATTGGTAGCGACCAGCATGCCGACAAAAATTAAAGCTAAACCAAGAAGCTTATAAAACAAACGGCTGCCACCGCTCGTACCGAGATTATTTTCTGCCCAGGCGATAGTGCCAAAATTCTGAATAAACCATTCAGTTTTGAAGATGAGCACGGTACCGGCTGCCACAAGCAGTAAACCGATAATTATGTGAAACATATTTTTTCGCTCGTGGGCGGGAGAGGAATTGAACCTCCATGGTCTTGCGACCGCTACCACCTCAAAGTAGTGCGTCTACCAGTTTCGCCACCCGCCCAAATAATTTAAAACTTTCTGTCTTTTCCGACAATCATGTCTATTTTATTTTTTGCCAGTTTAATTTTTACTTTTATCTCCTTAGTGGCTTTACCATCGGCCTCAACCACAAAAGGGCTATCTCCGATTATCTCCATTTCTTCAAAGGGAAATATGCTCGGGTCTTCATATTTATACCCGAATATGCCGGTTTTTGTCAACGGCCGCAGAAATGCTTCTAATTTACCATCTTGCGGATGAACCACAAATTCTTCAGCATCTTTTTTATGACGTTTCCAATAAAAAGGCTGAAAATTACAGACTACCACTTCCATTTTGAATGGCGTTGAGACTTGAAAACGTTCGTCATAAATCACCCTTACTTTAGCGGGTACCACATGAAGCTGTGAAACAAAATATCGATTGTTAAACCATCCGACATCAAGCTTCTGTTTGCGCCTTCTGGCCAATATACCTGAGGATTCCACTCCTTCGGGGATGCCAAGTACGTCAGCAATGGTATTATCCGGCCCAATCGGTAAAAAACCAAAAACGCAGTCGCAAGTAGCGCCGCGCGAAAGAACATGACCGAATGTCCGGTCATTTCCTACGATCACGATATTTTTAGCGCCGCGTTTAATTTCATCCTCAATTATCGGTTTCACATCAACATAATTGTTGAGACGCAGAATTTTTCCGGCTATTCCATAGTCCACCAAACGGATCTCTATTTGCTTTAATATCGATTGAAACTTTTTGCTATTTAAATAATTGTCGTAGAGGTAGACATACATAGCGGAGATATTTTACCTCTTTCTATTCTCTGCCGATTTCCATGGATAAATCATCAGTTTTTCTGGACCGGCCGGATCGCCGCGGTTCGCTGGCTTCAAGCCCCGGCATTAATACTTTTCCACAAAGCAAAGATCCTGCTTCCATAGCAATCGTTTTAGCTTCAATGTCTCCAACTACCCGGGCTGTGGCGGTTAATTCCAAATAATCTTTTATTTTCATATTTCCGCGCACTTCGCCGGCGATGGTTGCACTGCCCGCTTTGACATTTGCAATAATTTTAGCGCCCGGTTCAACCAATAAATTTTTACTCGTGTGCACGCTGCCGGTAACAGTACCTTTAACAACAATATTGCCTTCGGAAGCAAAATCTCCTTCTACATTTACCGATGGGCCCACCACAGTATCAACATTATCGTCTGTTTGACCGGTGTCCTCATAAACTTCTTCCGCTATTTCTTCCATTTCTTCAACCGGAGCGCTTTGTCTTTTAAAAATCATATTTAATATATTTATATATTAGGGTTATTAATATAATACACCTTTTTAGCATTTATTAGAAGTGGCGACCCGATAATAATAAGTGGATAAATACAGAATTACATTTCTTCAACTGTCTGAATATTCAATAATTCCGCGGCTTTTTCCAGGGTTTCCTTGGTGTGTAAAGAAAGAATTAAACGGGCCATTTTTTGATTGGAATTTTCCGCGTTGAGGATAGCGCATTTACTGTAGAAATCATTAAATATTTTTGCCAAATCAAAAGAATACCGAGCCAGGACTGACGGATCGAGTTCTTCAGTGGCTGATTTTACCGCACGATCAAATTGACTTATTTTTATTATCAAACTTTTTTCCTGAATCATAGAAAGCGCTGAAAAATATTTTTCAGAAACCGAAACTTTTTTCCCAAATTTTTTCAATATGCTGTTAATCCGCGCGATGGTATATAAAATATAAGGTCCGGTATAGCCGTCAAACGATATTGCTTCTTTTATGTCAAATTCAACAACCTTGTCAATCGGATGCTTCAACATATCAAACTTAATAGCCGAGAGCGCTATGGTGCTGGCAACAAAATCTTTTTTAGATAATTTCCAGTCGGCGTGGCGAGCATCTATTTCATTTTGTATTTTACTAAAAACATCATTATAAATATCTTCAAATAAAATTACATTCCCGCGGCGGCTGGACATCGCGCCTTCAGGCAAGCGGACAAACTCATAAGCAAGACAGACAAATTCTTTTTTCCATCCGGCAAGTTCCAATGTTTTAAATAATTGCTTAAAATAAAATATCTGGCGCGTATCAATAACAACTACGCTTTCATCAATTTTATATTTTTTAAATTTCTTTTCAGCAAGCGCCAAATCTTTAGTGGCGTAAAGAGTGGAGCCGTCCGATTTTAATATTAAAAATATATCCAAATCATATTGTGTTAAATCAACAATTATTGCTCCGCCCTCCCCCGCTTTAGCAATATTTTTTTTCAGAAGTTCCCGCACCAACTCTTTGCCACGGCTTTCTTCTTCACTTTCATAAAACCAGACATCAAAATTGTTGCCGAGCAAATTATATATTCTTTTGAATTCACTCATGCTTGCCTCTCTGGTTTTTTTCCAAAGTGCCGACCATTCACGGTCGCGGCCTTCCAGCTTTCGCTGTACTTCATCAACTTCGCTTTTTGCTTCAATATTATTTTCCAATGCCACGACACTTTCAGTATACATTTTGCCAATCCAGCCACCAAGATTTTCAGCCGGCCAATCATTCATCTTATATTTTTTTATGTACCAAAGGCATCTGGCGACATGAGCGCCAATATCGCCGATATAATTTGCCGCGATAACTTTATTCCCCGTTTCCTTAAGAATATTTACTACGGACGCGCCAATACAAGCATTGCGCAAATGACCGACATGAAATTCTTTGTGGGTATTTGGCTGAGAGTATTCAACCATTATTTTCTTGTCTATCTTGTTTTTGTTCTTTTTAACAAACAAAGCAATCTTCGCCAATTCCGAAGTATTAAAAGAAAAATTTATATACGGGCCAAAAGCTTCAATCTTTTCCACCGGCAAATTAACCGGTATTTTTTTTACCAATTCTTTTGCTGTTTCGGCAGGATTCTCTCCTTTTTCTTTTGCCAATTCAAAACAAGCATATGCCAAATCGCCCATTTCCGGCTTTGGTGGAGTGGAAAAATCAATATCGCTATTTACGCCTGCCGCCTTCAACAATCTGATAAGTTCATTTGTAATTGAATCCATATAAAAATTTTATTTTTTTACGGCAATATAAATATCGGCTTCCAGCATTTTTCCATTTTTATAATAATGGTGGACAAAATACACATTTCCGGATATATCCAAGCTGGGTTCACCGGCAAACTGTGAAATAATTAATTCGGGTTCATTCCAATCTCCGCCGATTTTCTTTGACCTAAAAATTGCCGGTGTTCCCTGATATATCCGAGTAAACCAAAATTCATCGCCCTTCTGTGAAACAAACGGCCAGCCGTCGTTCTCCGCTGAATTAACAACTGACAAATTTTCCGGCTTCTGCCATTCATTATTAATTTTTTTTATCAACCAGATATCCAATTGGCCTTTTCCGCCCGGTCTTAATGAATGAAAATACATTTCATCGCCGTCGTCTGTAATATGCATTTCACCTACCTGAAAATCTTTCATTAAATTATCTCCGACGTATTTAATATCACGCCATTCATTATTATCCTTTATCGCCGTAAATAAATTAACACCGGTATAGCCTTTTCTGGCCGAACAAAACCACATTACTTTTCCTTGAACAAATTCACAGCCATTTAGCGCGGTCTCCCCCCGCTTCTCTAAAATAACTTTTTTCGGTTCGCTCCACTGGCCGCCATTTTTAGTTGATTCATATACTCCGGTAACTCCGTCATCCAACTGTTTTTCTGCCGGAATATTTGGATCCGGAGTAAAGAAAAAATATAATGTATTACCGTCAGGTGTAATAAACGGTGAATCTTCCGCTCCGGCAGTATTAATCGGTCCGGGCACAGGTATTGGCATGTCAAATTCTTTTGAATGCAATATCGGAGGCGACAAGTCGGCTTGCGGTAAAATTTTTACTGCGGTTTGCGGAATTTTTTCACTTCTCGCTATTACCGGCGCCGCCTTCTTTTCACAGCCAAAACCGCCGAACAGTATAGCGGAAAAAAGGCAAATACAGATAACCAATTTACTGTCCACAAATTTACTATTTTATCCTTACAAACCACCTGCTACCCTTTTGCACAATATCTCCGGCCTTAACAGCGGCGGTAAAATCACCCGCCTCAACTTTTTTCTCGTTAATTTTTACGCCACCTTGGTCAATCACCTGGCGCGCCTCGGATTTGCTTTTGCAAATTTTTGATTCTACCAGCGCGTTCACAATAACTCGCGCCGACACCTCGGGCATTTCATCCGGAGTCTGTTTTTGGCTAAATGTGCTGACAAAATACTCGTGCGCCTTCTTGGCTTCTTTTTCGCCATGATACATACCGGTAATATATTCCGCCAATATTATTTTATAATCACGCGGATTGCCCCCTGACTTTATTTCTTTTTCATATAAAGCGATATCCACCATTGACTTACGCGTCGCTAGAGTGAAATATTTAATAATCAAATCATCCGAAATTGACATCACTTTTCCAAACATGTCGTTTGGTTCGGATAAAAGATTGATGGTATTGCCCCAGCTACTACTCATCTTTCGTCCGTCAGTGCCCTCAAGCAACGGGCCGACTAAAATATCTTGAGCTTCCTGTCCGTAATGCTCCTGTAATTTCCGGCCGGCCAATAAATTAAACCATTGATCTGTTCCCCCAAGTTCTACGTCGGCTTTAACCGCCACGCTATCATAACCCTGCATTAGAGGGTAAAGCACCTCGCGCAAAGAAACTCTGGTACCGCCGTCCAAGCGCTTTTTTATATTTTCCCGGGCAATAAACTCAGCCACCGAAAATTGGTCGGCTTGTTCACCAATTTCATGGTAGTTAAGCTTTCCCAACCACTCGCTGTTGTAATATTTTTCGCATTTACGGATATCAATCACTCTTGCTGCCTGTTCAAAATACCCTTCCATATTCGCTTCAACTTGTTTATGCGTCAACATCGGTCTTTCACTGTCTTTGTCCGAAGTATCACCGATCACTCCGGTAAAATCTCCGATGATCAAAACAATCTGATGGCCCAATTCCTGAAAATCACGGAGTTTAAGAAGAGGAATCGAACGTCCCAAATGAATATTCGGACTGGTCGGATCGACGCCCAATTTTACACGCAATTGTTTCCCTGATTTCAACTTTTCCATAAGATGATCTTTGTCGACAACCTGTTCCACGCCGCGAGTCAGAAGTTCGTTGATTTTTTGCGGGTCGCTATTTATTTTCATACAATTGATTTTAGTTGTTCGGTTAATTTTTTTAATTTTTCTTCTGCCTCGATCAGTTTCTGTTTTTCCTTTTCCACAATTTCTTTCGGTGCATTCTTAGCAAAATCTTTGTTAGATAATTTTATCTCAAGGCCGGTCAAATATTTTTCAGTCATGGCGACATC
Source organism: Candidatus Magasanikiibacteriota bacterium (assembly GCA_963802255.1). GTDB lineage: Bacteria > Patescibacteriota > Patescibacteriia > Magasanikbacterales > GWA2-37-8 > JAPLWQ01. The sequence goes on from CAWDHY010000002.1 coordinate 72,271, forward strand.
CTCCAGCAAACGCTTTTTTTCTTTGGCAAAATCCACCAGACCGGAAAGGTCAATAAATACTTCAGCACCGCCTACCACGAATCCGACAGAACCATCAGGCCGTACGGCCTTCTTAGCAACTGTTAAATTTTCCAAACGTGCCAAACCTGTAATAACCTCGGAATTATCAGACAGTAATTTTTCGTTCTTTCCGGCGCTGATTGTGACATTAACTTTTTTAGCCGGTTCAATTTTGTATTCGGCGCGGAGCGAACGGAGGCCGGCAATAATGCTTTTAATTATTTCAAAGTCTATTTTATCCGACTCACCCTTTCCAAAACTGGGCCATTTTTCCACCATCATCATTTCACTTTCACCATATATTTCCCGCCAAATCACTTCTGTTACAAAAGGCATAAACGGATGCCAAAGTTTTAAAATCGTATTTAAAGTATAGTTAAGAATTTCAGATTTTTCGCCCTCGATTTTTGCCGCTTCCAAATACCAGTCAGCCAGATCGCTCCAGGTAAAGTCGCGTAACTGTTCACCAGCAAAAGAAAAATTATTTTTTTCAATATTTTCCGTGGTCATTTTTACTATTTCATTAAGCCGGCCCAACAACCACCTATCGGCCAAAGTTTTTACCTCAGGTTGTTTAATTTCATTTTTCGGTTCATCAATATTCAACAGCATAAAACGCGCAATGTTCCACAATTTATTGGTAAAATTTCTAAAGCCGGCAATTTTTTCTTCAGATAATTTAAAATCATTGCCCGGCGTATTGCCCAAAAGCAAAGACAGCCGCGTGGCATCAGCACCGAATTTTTCAATCATGGCGAGAGGATCAATCACATTGCCAAGCGATTTACTCATCTTTCTTCCCTGCTCGTCACGGACCAAGCCATGCAGATAAACGGTCTTAAATGGAATTTCACCGAGAGTGTAAGTGGTCATAAGAATCATGCGGGCCACCCAGAAAAAAAGAATATCATATCCGGTTTCCAGCACTGCGGTGGGATGAAAATTTTTTAAATCATCCGTATCATTCGGCCAGCCAAGTGTGGAAAAAGTCCACAACCCCGAACTAAACCACGTATCAAGCGTGTCCGGATCTTGTAACCAGCCTTCTTCCTTTGGGGTTTCCAAACAAACTTGCATTTGATCGCCTTTGTACCACACCGGTATGCGGTGCCCGTACCAAATTTGACGGCTAATACACCAGTCGCGCAAATTATCAATCCAATGAAAATATATTTTATCAAAACGATCCGGAATAATATTTATTTGCCCGCTTTTCACTGCCGTCTGCATCAATTTTTTTAGGGTTGTTTTTTGCCCTTTCTTTATGCCGTTAATTTTTGAGTGTTCCGCTTTAAATTCCTTTTCTACCCGGATAAACCACTGATTTGATGGCAAAGGCTCAATGGGTGTTTCGCAACGGTAACAAACCGACAAGTTATTCGGAGCGTCAGTTTCATCTTCCAGAAGATTGTTTGCGCGCAAATAATCAACTACTTTTTTTCTTGCCTCTTTAACTGACAATCCGGCATATTCTTTTCCGGCTTCAGATGTCATCAAACCGTCTTCATCAATCACTTTAACAAGTGGTAAAATATTTTTTCGCGCCATTTCATAATCTATATGACTATGTGCCGGAGTAACACCGACCGCACCGGTGCCATAATTTACATCAACCGCTTCATCGCCGATAATCTGTATTATTAAGTCCGCTCCGCCGGCAAAAGATTTTATTTCAAAAGTTTGGCCAATATATTTGGCATGGCGTTTATCATTCGGATTCACAGCAACGGCCGTATCGCCCAGCTTTGTCTCCGGACGCGTGGTGGCTATTGAAAAAGGAAAATCTGGAGAGTACTTAAAAGTATAAACTTTTGCCGATTGTGCGCGGTATTCCACTTCATCATCAGCCAGGGTGGAATGACAGCGGGGACACCAATTAACAATTCTGTAACCGCGCTCAATCAAACCATCCTCATACATTTTTTTAAATACGGTCCGTACCGCCAGATTGCGTTTTTCATCAAGTGTAAACGCTTCGCGACTCCAATCTAAAGACGAGCCCATCTTTTTACATTGGTTTATTATCGTGTCATGAGAGGCCTTGGCGAATATGTCCACCTCTTCCAAAAATTTTTCACGACCAAGCTCGGCACGCGGTTCTTTTATTCCTTTATCAATTAGAAACTTCTCCACTTTCGTTTGAGTGGCAATGGCGGCATGATCTGTGCCCGGCAACCAGAGTGTCCTATCACCTTTCATTCTGTGATAACGGGTCATAGTATCTTCAATCGCAAGCATAGCGGCGTGGCCCATATGCAATACGCCTGTTACGTTCGGTGGCGGTAAAACCATGGAAAAAACAGGCGCGTTATTTATTGACACTTTCTTTTCGACGCAAACATCCGGATTAAACAATCCGGAGTCTTCCCATTTTTTATAAATATCATCTTCGTACTTCTTCGCTTCGTAGGCCTTTTCCAGCTCTTTCATGTTAAATCAAGTTTTATGTACAATTAACATATATTTTAATGAAAATTAACGGAAAAAGCAACTGAAATAGTGGAATATTTTGCTAAATTTCGCCAAAAACATGTTCATATCACTAAAAATTCCGCTATACTTAGCCAATATTCCAATATTGACAAGACTTACCGAGTAGGATATAATCACCTGTTCTATGTTTGATACCAAGACACAACTGAATAAACTGATTAGCCAATGTAAACACCCGTTAATCGCTTTGCCGGAGGGTAAAAACGACGACGCAGTGGCGTCCGCGCTGGCACTCAAAAGATACCTTACATCTCAGCATAAACAGGCTGATATTGTTTGTAGCGGCTTTAAAACACCCGCTCATTTATCGTTTCTCGAAGGTGCGGATACTATCAGACCGGAACTATTTCATCTTCATAAATTCACCATCAAAGTCGACGTTTCCAAAGCAAAGATTGAAACATTAAGCTATGATGTAAAGGATAACTGGCTTTCTATTCATTTGACTCCCCTTAGCGGATCAATTACAAAAAACGATTTAAGAACTTTGCAGACGGCTTTTAAATACGATTTGATTTTTATTTTAGGCGCCACCGATCTTGACTCTTTGGGCGCAGTTTTTTTTAATAATACTGATTTATTTTATCGGACACCAATGGTCAATATTGACCACAAAGCATCCAATGAGCATTTTGGGAGCCTAAATCTGGTAGAACTAACCGCAACTTCAACATCGGAAATTATCTATCATACTTTTGAACAGTTAGGATTTTCAACCAATGAAGCTACGGCCACGGCTATTCTTACCGGCATGATTGCTGAAACAAGAAGTTTTAAAACTCCCAATGTGACGCCGACAACGCTTAATCTCGCCGGTCAGCTAATGAATCTGGGTGCTGACCGCGAAAAAATTATCAAACATCTCTATCGGACAAAATCAATAGCGACTTTAAAACTATGGGGACAGGCGCTGACCGGACTTCAGACAGAAAAAAATATCGCCCTCGCCTGGACACTTCTCACCCGCGATGATTTCAAGCGTTCCGGCGCAAGTATGTCTGATATACAGGAATTAATTAGTGAATTAATAGGAAACTCTCCGGATGCATCATTGATTTTAATTTTATTTGAAGACGAAACGGATGAAAATAAAATACACGGCCGGCTGACCGTGGAGAAACATTTTGATGCGATGGAAATATTAAAAATCTTTTCTCCGCGCGGTAACAAACGAAACGCGGAAATTGAAATCAAAGCATCGTCATTAAAAGAGGCGGAAAAAACTGTAATTTCGGAAATTAAACAACGTGCGGCAAATATTGCCGGACTACTAAATTAAGCTGGAACCGGTCATTTCCGGAGGCTGGTCCAAACCCATCAACTTTAATATTGTTGGCGCAACATCAGAAAGCATTCCTACCGGCTGCATCAGGCTCAAATCTCCCTCAGGCGGATCTCCGCTAGGTCCTGCCTGTCCCATTAAATCTCCGCTTATTATATACAACGGCACGGGATTTGTTGAATGCTCTTTATCAATATCTCCTGTCTGCAAATTTATTACTTCTTCAGCATTACCATGGTCGGCTGTAACCACGACAGCTCCGTTTTTTGCCAGCACATGATCAACAATACCGCCAACACACTGGTCAACTGTTTCACAAGCTTTTATTGTGGGATCAATCAGGCCGGTGTGGCCAACCATGTCTGCGTTGGCGAAATTTACCGCAATAAAATCATATACGCCGCTTTCCACTGCCCTTACTGTTTCTTTCTCAACTTCATTTGCCGACATTTCCGGCTGCTGATCATATGATGAAACTTTTGGCGAAGGAATGATTTTTCTGTCTTCTCCGGGGAATGGGTCTTCTCTTGTTCCGTTTATAAAAAAAGTGATATGCGCATATTTCTCCGTTTCAGCGATATGAAATTGCTTCAGTCCTGCCCTGCTGATTGTTTCCGCTAAACCGTTAATAATTACAACCGGAGGATAAGCAATTGCCGACACCGGTAAATCCTTTTCATACTCGCCCATAGTGGCAAAAAACAAATTTTCCAAAGCTTGCCGTTGAAACTTCTCAAACCCTGGTAAAACAAAAGATTTTGTGATTTCACGCGCCCGGTCCGGACGAAAATTAAAAAATATAACCGCGTCATTATCCTTTATTGTTGCAATCGGTTTACCGTTTTTATCAGTAATGACAGTTGGCAAAAATTCTTCGTCATAATTTTTGTTGGCGTACGCACCATCGATCGCCTGCAAAGGGTCTTCAACCAGGCGGTCAGCTTCACCCGCTGTAAGCGCGCGATATACTTTTTCTATTCTATCCCAGTGATTATCGCGATCCATTGCCCAATAACGACCGGAAACGGTGGCCAGCTTTCCGGTTTTTAATTCATGCATTTTATTTATCAGCTGCTCAATAAAAAATTTTCCGGAATTATACAGGGTGTCTCGCCCGTCAAGAAAGGCGTGCACAAATAAATTTTTTGAACAATTATATTTTTTTGCCATCTCGAGCAGGCGATGAAGGTGTTCATCGCTTGAATGAACTTTTCCGGCCGACACAAGCCCCATTATATGCAAATTTGATTTGTTTTTCTTTACGTGTTCAAAAGCCGACAAAAATGCGGGATTATTAAAGAAATTTCCATTCGCTATCTCCTGATCAATACGCGGCAAAGTTTGATAATAAACACGCCCCGCGCCGATGTTTAAGTGACCGACTTCTGAATTACCGACTTCGCCAAATGACAAACCAACCTCTGTCCCGCTGGCGGTAATTGTCATAACCGGATAATTTTTTTTATAATTATCTAAATTGGGAGTTTTGGCTTTTGTGATGGCATTGCCTTCGCCATCCGGAGCGATTCCCCAACCGTCAAGGATAATTAAGACTACCGGCTTATGTTTATAAGGCATAAATTAAAAAAGGCTTTTACCTGTCATCTCTTTTGGTTTGGAGATGCCCATCATTTTTAATATTGTTGGCGCCACATCGGCGAGTTTCCCATTTTTACGCAACTTGATTTTCTTTTTAGAATATTCCTTTCCCACAATAATAAAAGGGACCGGATTTGTGGAATGCTCGGTATCAACCTCTCCAGTCTTAAGATTAATTAATTCTTCGGCATTGCCATGGTCAGCCGTAATTATCATTTGAGCGCCAATTTTTTCCACGACTTTAATAAGACGCTCCACCTCAGCGTCAACCGTAGTAATAGCGGCGGCGGTCGCATTAATATCTCCGCTATGGGCTACCATATCCGGATTGGCGTAATTTACGCAAACAAATTCATATCCATCCTTCTCGATAGTCTTTGTTAACACATCGGTAATTAATTTCGCGCTCATTTCCGGCCTGTCTTTATAATTTGATACATCAACCGAAGCTATCTTTATCCAGCGTTCATCACAAAAATGGCGGCCGAAACCTCCGTTAAAAAAGTATGTGACATGAGCAAACTTTTCAGTTTCGGCGATATACAGCTGGTGGCGTGGACACAAAACTAAAGGCAAACTGTTGGGCACATCACGGCTGGGAAAAGCGGTTAAAACATGCGGTAAGTCCGGGCCAAAATCGGTCATTGCGACAAAGCGCGTATTTTTCGGCACAAATGCACGCCGAAAAGCGCCGTCATTTATTTGTTCAAAGTCCGGCTGAACAAGCACCTTGGTTAATTCGCGCGCGCGGTCGCTTCTCAAATTGAAGAAAAAAAATACATCATTATCTTTTACGGAAGTCACCGGCCGGCCATCATCCATAATTACGGTCGGACAAATAAATTCATCCGTTTCGCCGCTATTGTATGCCTGAACAATGGCTTCTTCAGCACTGTGGGCAGTACATCGTTTGCCTTTTCCCATTACAATTGCTTCGTACGCGGCTTTCAAGCGGTCCCAATTTTTCCCCCTGTCCATTGCATAGAACCTACCGGTGATAGTGGCGATCTTTTCGCCGTTTTTCATGTGTTCACGAAGCTTTTTTAAGTGATGCGGAGCGTCATGCTGGCCGGAATCACGACCATCTGTAAATAAATGCAGATATATTTTTTTAACACCCTCGCGGCGCAAGAAATCTAAAAGTGCATAAAGGTGCTCGGGGCACGAATGCGCGCTATTGTGATTGGAAAGAAGCCCCATCACGTGGGCGGATGTATTATACTTTCTCAGATGATGCAATGCTTGATGAAAAGCGGGATTTTTAAAAAATGTGCCGTCGGAAATAGAATCTGAAACATACAGCGCGTCCTGCTTTACTATACGGCCGGCACCCAAATTCATATGTCCTGCTTCACTATTTCCGTCTTCGTTCTTAAAAAGACCTACCGACTCTCCGCTGGCGGAAATTTCAATATTAGGATATTTTTTTAGCCATGAAAAAAAATTAGGGGCATTTTTTGGGGTAATCGGATTACCCTTATTTTTCAACGACGCTATTCCCCAACCGTCCATAATTGCAAGAATTGTCGGCTGTGTTTTCATATTAAATACCAAGTTCCATTTCAATTTCCATTAAACGATTATATTTTTCAACTCTTTCCGACCGAGACAGGGAACCTGTTTTGATATAGTCGGAATTTACCGCTACAGCCAAATCAGCAATAAAAGTATCTCCTGTCTCTCCGCTGCGATGCGACACATTAACTCTGTAACCGTTCATCTTAGCCATTTTTATAGCTTTCATCGTTTCACTGACCGTACCGATCTGATTGACTTTTATTAGAATAGCATTACCCACTTTTTCCTTAATACCGCGGGCGAAAATTTCAGGATTTGTGACAAAAATATCATCACCGACCAAAGTAATTTTTTTGCCAAGCCTGCTTGTCATATCTTTCCACCCCACCCAATCATCTTCGCTTAATCCGTCTTCAATGAGCGACAACGGATATTTACTAATCCAATTTTCAAAAGTTAAAATCATTTTTTCCGAGGTTCGCCCTCCCTTTTCTTTTTCAAAATAGTATCTGCCGTCATTAAAAAATTCTGACGCAGCCACGTCTAAACCTAAAAAAATATTTTTACCCGGCTCGTATCCTGCAATTTTTATTGCCCTCATCAGCATTTTTAATGCCGCTTCGTTACCCGGCAATCTGGGGGCAAAGCCTCCTTCATCTCCCACTGCGGTTGTATACCCTTTTTTCTTTAAAAGACCGGCCAAGGCATGAAAAATCTCGGCGCCCATGCGAACTCTCTCCCGAAACAGCCGATGTTCGGGAATAATCATAAATTCTTGAATTGAAAGACCGCTGTCAGCGTGAGCTCCGCCGTTTAAAACATTCATTGTTGGAACAGGCAAGCGCCATCCTTTTTCTTTGATACCGTATATTTTTCTCAATTGACGATAAAGGGGCTCTCTGGCGGCGACGGCACCTGCCCTGGACACTGCCAGAGAAACTGACAGGATGGCATTTGCGCCAAGTTTTGATTTATTTTTTGTCCCATCTAAAGCAATCATTTTTTGATCAATTTTCTGCAAATCACGGACATCCATTCCGACTATGGCTTTTGCAATTGCCGTGTTTACATTTTTTACCGCTTTTAGTACTCCTTTTCCGCCATAGCGCTTGCCTCCGTCACGCAACTCCCAAGCTTCATGCGCTCCAGTGGATGCGCCGGAAGGTACTTTTGCCGACACAACCATATCATTTGAAATAGTAACGCGTGTTTCAACTGTTGGATTGCCGCGCGAATCAAGAATTTCTCGTGCTTGAATTTTTTTAATTTTCATATTCATCCTATTTAATAAACTTTTTTTGTGTTAAAAAATTCTCCTTCATAATTTACTAATGCCAAAACACCACCAATCCCTATTTTGTCAGGGATAAATTTATTTCTATGGTTGTTTATAAAAATATTATACCACGCAAAATAGAATAAAAAAAGAGCCCGTAAAGTAACGGGCTCTTTTAATAAAAACGGGTTATGGCAAAATTTCGTAAGTAATATTCACATTCATAACAACATCTTTACTGCCTCCGGAAACCGCTTCCGGTGAACCACTCCCTATCCCGCCCCCTTCAGCGCTTATCATGCTGTATTTTGGATAATATGGGTCATTTGACGCTTCATATTCATTATAACTTACCACACCTCCCAATCTTACACCAAGAGACATCGCCAATTCTTCAGCCTTCTTCTTAGCATCAGTCAAAGCGCTGGCGCGCGCCTCATCTTTCAGATTGCTTGGGTCATCAATAGTAAAGCTCAGACCTCCAACTTCGGTAGCACCATATTTTCCGGCCAAGCCCAAAATATCGTTAATTTTAGCTAAATCACGAATTTTTACCGTGACAGAATTATTCACGCGATATCCTTTGAGTTCCTGACCGCGTTCCGGGGTATAATTATAATCCGGATAAACAGTGTAATTCGTTTGCAAATCCTTTTCTTCAACGCCCAGCTTCTTCAAGTCAGCCATCACCTGATCCATTACCTGTTTATTGTCTATTTGCGCTTTCATCACCTCTTTATCTGTATTAGAATAACCGATGGTGGTAACAGCAATATTGTTATTGCCGGTTACTTTTCCCATGCCGTTCACTGTAATCATTCTCTCACTCTTGTCCGCCCTGCCGATATATTGATACTTCTTCAAATTATTGTTTATCAACGTGCCGAAATAAAAAATGCCATACACCATTAACACCCCGAGCAGGGTGAAAAGCATTTTCTTGCCGAAAGTGTTATGACAACCGCACGATGAACAAGGCGGCGTGCAATCACACTGACTTTTGCCGACTTTTGACGGCAGATCCCGTTTAATGCCGCTAGTAATGGGCATATATTACCTCCCTTAAACATCATCCGTTTGAAAGATGTTTAAAATTATATAATAAAAATTATTGGATTTATTTTTTTATAACCACCTTGATTCCGGGCAGCTTATTACCCGACAAATATTCAAGCATCGCTCCTCCTCCTGTAGAAACCAAATCAATATCATCTAATAATTTTAATTTTTTCACCATCTCAACCGTTTCACCGCCGCCGGTAACACCAAACGCTTTGCCTTTTGCCCGGCTGGCAAAAAGATGGGCAATAGCGTCACTACCCCAATGATAAGGCGCGACTTCGAACATTCCTACAGCGCCATTCCAGACAATTGTGTTGGCTTTCCTAATATATTTTGCAAAAAGCGATACGGTTTTTGGACCAATATCAAAAATAGCCAATTTCGTATTTGGTATTTTAAATTTTGAATCAAACTGTACAACTCTTGCTGACTTGCCGTTTAACTCTCCCACTACAATATCCACCGGCATTATTATTTTTTTATTCTTCCAATAAGACAATGCCGTTTTTTTATAATTTTTATCAATAATTGAGCTTCCAACTTTTACCCCTTTTGCCCAGAGGCATGTATTGAATATTCCGCCACCAATCAAAATTTGAGACGCTTTGGGAATAAATTTCTTTATTAAAGGAACCTTTGTTTCCATTTTCGCCCCTCCAAGCACGACAACAAAAGGTTTCTTCGGTTTTTGTAAAATTTTTGTCAATCCGTCAATTTCTTTTTCCATCAAAAGTCCGGCACACGCCGGCAGATATTTACCTATTCCGGATACGGAAGCGGCGTCACGATGCGCCACTGCGAATCCGTCTAATACGAACAAATCACCCAGCGTTCCAAGTGTGCGCGCAATTTTAGGATCGTTATTTTCTTCACCTTTTATAAACCTGATATTCTCTAAAAGCACTATGTCGCCATTTTTGAGTGCTACGATTTTTTTCTGCAAATTTTCCAGCTGTTTTTCATTTCCTAAAATTTTATCACTTATTGTCAACAGGGATATTTTCTTTTCCAGCATTTTTCCAAGTGCTACAGACACAGGTTTTAGACTTAATCTTTTATCTTCACCTTTTGGCCGTCCCAAGTGACTGATAAGAATAACTTTGGAGCCGGCCTTACACAAAAATTCAATGGTCGGCAGACTTTTTTCAATTTTATACAATTCTTTTATTTTCCCATTTTTTAACGGTACATTAAAATCGACACGCACTAATACGCGCTTGCCCCTTAAATTTTTCTGTTCTGCGAGCGTTTTTATTTTCATACCGCCATTATATCATAAAAAACGACACCTTGCATGTTTACTCAACCAAATCATTATAACCCTCTTCATTGGGCCAAAGATATTTTTCATATGTCCAATTAGCCAAATCACGGGCTTCACTGAAACGCGATTCGTTGCTCACCGAACCAAGAACCACAACTATAATCGGATTATTTTGCTTGTCCGATACTCTAACGGCAAAATTATATCTGGCGTCCCCTATATATCCGGTCTTTCCGCAAATATTCTTTGCCTCAAAATCATTCGGTATCCATTTGGTAAGCAGCCAGTTTGTACTCCATACACGGCGTGACTTCGGCTTATTCAGCGGCTTAATATAATATTCTCCAGTATTCATTGTTTTTGATATTTTCTCGTTTTTTAGCGCTTCCTGCAAAAGAGACGCAACGTCTTTGGCGCTACCGACATTCTCAGACTCTAAACCGGTAGGGTCGGTAAATTTCAACGTCAACAAATTCATTTCTCTGGCTTTATTGTTCATTTTTTTTACGAACTCTTCAAAACTTAAACCACTTGCCCTAACTAACGACCTGATAGCACTATTTGACGAGCCGATAAGCCCGGCAGCCCAAAGATCCTGTAATTTAAAAATTTCCCCGGCAATTAATTGATGACTGCTTGAGTCGCAGTCGGCCTCCTCCACGGTTGTTGTAGCGTCCCATTTAACCGGTAAATCCAAAAGGACCATGGCTGACATTATTTTAGTAATAGATGCCAACGAACGGATAGTATCAGCGTTTTTTTCGAATAATACTGTGCCTGTTAAATTATCGGAAACATATGCGGAAAAAGCAGTTAGCGTGGCTGAAAAATTTAAATCATTTACAGACAGAGGCACGGTCGGACGGCTCGGTGGTAAATTCTGTCTTTCTAAATCACCTCCGAATTGTTCGCGCGGGTTCGATTTGGGAAAACGATATTGGCATTGTTTCTGTGTTGGCGAAAAAGAAATAGTAAACGCAAAAAGCAGGCCAACACCGATTATCATCAGGCCGAAAGAAGAAAAAAAATCAAAAACTTTTTTGGACATATCTTATTGCGATTGCGGCGGTTCTTCAGGGTTTGTCCCTAAAATCTTCATTACGTATTCATGATTATGCAGAGTTTCATAATCAGGCAATTCAGCCAATGAATTTATACCAAGATGCCGCAGATAATCCATAGTAACTTCGTAGGTTGGTAAAAGGTTTGTTGAGTCTTCATTTTCTTTTATTAGGCCGCGCATAAGCAAATTTCTGAGAATCAAAGCGCAATTTACCCCGCGAATTTGCTCTAATTCCGGCTTAGTAATCGGCCCGCAATAGGAAATAACTGTCAATGTTTCGAGTTGCGGACGGGTTAGTTCACCACTGACTTCTGCTTTTAAAAATTTTTCCGCAACCGTTCGATTTTCAGGATTTGACACCAGTTGCCATTCATCATTATTTTGCAAAAGAGATACGCCGGAATTTTGCGAATTATATTTCATCTTAAGCGATTGAAGCGCGTCAGTTACCATCGTTTCTTCCGCGTCCATTGCTTTAGCGATTTTTTTTAGTCCAAGCGGCTTTGAAGCGACGAACAGTATTGATTCTATTTGTGAAATTATAGACATATTTAAATTTTTGAAATTTCCAAATCGGCGAATGTTTTATTTTGGTATACGGCGGCATTTCCGAATTTAACCAATTCAAGAATAGCTAAAAATGAAATAATTACTTCTGTTTTATTTTCCGCACCGGCAAGAATCGTTGAAAAATTTAATTTCTTATGCCGTTTCAGCAAGTCAAAGATTGAATCAATTTTTTGTTTTACACTTATCGCCCGGTCAATACTTATCTTCGGCAACGGATTAATCGGTTTAAGGCGCTTTAATAAATTAACAAATGCCTGTTTTAAATCATCCCCTTTTGCGTTTACCGGCAAAACAAAGCCTTCCGCTTTTACCGGCGATTCTAAACGCCCATAACCGACAACATTTTTATTCCATAAACGGTCAACATCGCGGCTGGCCTCGATGTAGCGCTTATACATCTTTAACTGATCGGCTAAAGAAGGCCCATCATCTTCTTCGGGCGATATTTGAGGTAGAAGATTTTTTGATTTCATGTAAACCAGTTTGGTTGCGATCACCAAAAAATCCGCCAGTTCCTCCGGACGCCTTTCCTCAAGTTTATTGAGGTAAGCAAAATATTGCTCCGTAACTTTGGAAAGAGCGATGTCATTAATATTTAATTTCTCCTGTTCAATAAGAGCCAGGAGCAAATCAAGTGGCCCGCTGAATTGTTCCAGCTTAATTTCCCTCATCACTTCAATTTTATATGCACATCGTCAAGCGCAGAATCAGGCATTGGCGATGGTGCACCCATCATCAAATCCCGCGAATCACCGGTTTTCGGAAAAGCGATTACTTCGCGTACACTATCTTCGCCTTGGAGTAACATAAGCAAACGGTCCAGGCCCAAAGCAATACCGCCGTGAGGCGGGACGCCGTAAGTGAACGCTTCAAGCATATGGCCAAAACGCTCTTTAATATCGTTTCCATCCACGCCCAAAATCTCAAAAATCTTTTTTTGCAACTCGGCATTGAAAATTCTTAAGCTACCACCACCGACTTCACAGCCGTTCAAAACCAAATCATAACAGTATGCGCGGACTTTTTCCGGTTCGCTATCCAGCATCGGTAAATCTTCGTTCATCGGGCGTGTAAACGGATGATGCGCGCTAACCAAGCGATTTTCCGTTTCACTTTTTTCAAACAACGGAAAGTCCACCACCCAGGCAAAGGCTAGTTCGTTATTATCAGTTTTGTCTTGGCGTAAATCCGGCTTGTCCGAATTATATTTGTCTTTGGCTTCGGCCCAGGTCAATCGTGGAAACGGTTGGGCCATAATTTTCTTTTCCGGATATAATTTTTCCACCAGTTCAATCATCGCCTGCTCCATGAGCTGAATAATATCTTCCTGACTCAAAAAAGACATTTCCAAATCCAGTTGAGTAAATTCCGGTTGGCGGTCACCACGCATGTCCTCATCACGAAAACAACGGGCAATTTGAAAATATTTTTCTACCCCGCCTACCATCAGCAATTGTTTAAACTGTTGTGGCGACTGTGGCAAGACATAAAAACTGCCTTTATAAATTCTGGACGGTACCAGAAACTCACGCGCGCCTTCGGGCGTGCCCTTGGTCAAATCCGGGGTTTCAATTTCCCAATAGCCTTTTTCGGAAAAATAATTACGCAAAAATAGATTCACGTTGTGGCGCATTTTCAGATTATTTTTCATGCGCTCGGAGCGCAGATCCAAATAGCGGTATTTCAGGCGCAGTTCTTCGCTTATTTCTTTTGTATCGCTATCCACGGCGAACGGCATGGGTTCGGATGCGGTGATAATGGAAATTTCTTTAGCCAAAAGTTCAACCGTGCCGGTTGGCATATCCGGGTTGACCTGTTTGGCACCACGCGCCTGCACAATGCCGCGAATTTCCAATAAATATTCCAAACGAGCGTCACGCATTGCTTCCAGGGATTTTTCATCCAGTTCCGCCGGCACGCCGACCACTTGGATAATTCCCTCGCGGTCGCGCAAATCAAAAAACGCGATTTTACCCATATCACGACGGGCATTCACCCAGCCTTTGAGCAAAACTTCCTCCCCTATTTTATCAACTGTTTCAGTTGTATAAATTCTATTCATATATTTTATGCATTGCCAAACATTTCGGCGATTTCAACGAGCCGATGAGAATAACCCATTTCATTGTCATACCAGGCGACAACTTTAACCAAATCGCCTTCAACCACATTGGTCATTTTTAAATCAACAATAGAAGAAAAAGGATTACCGACAAAATCTGATGAAACCAATTCTTCTTCGGTAGTCAAAAGAATATGATGAAAACGAGCGGTTTTTGAGGCGTCCGTCAAAGTCTGATTTATTTCTTCTTTAGTAGTTTTCTTCTTTAGTACAACTGTAATATCAGCAAGTGATACTGTCGGCACTGGCACACGAATGGAAATGCCGTCAAAAATTCCTTTCAAATCAGGAATAACTTCACCGACCGCTTTGGCCGCGCCCGTAGTTGTCGGCACAATATTCTCGGCTGCCGCGCGGGCCCGGCGCAAATCTTTGTGCGGACCGTCCTGCAAATTTTGGTCAGATGTGTAACCGTGCACTGTTGTCATCATCGCTTTTTCAATGCCAAATTTTTCTTCAAGAACCGCCATTACCGGGGCGATACAATTGGTGGTGCAAGAGGCATTATTAATAACCAATTTTTCTTCCTTTGAAACTTCATCGCAATTCACTCCGCGCACATATGTCGGGATATCCCCTCCTTTGCCAGGAGCGGATAATATCACCTTGCGTGCCCCGGCTTGAATGTGCAGTTCAGCCCCTTCCAATTTAGTAAATTTACCGGTGCACTCCAAAACAACGTCAACTTTCATTTTTTTCCAAGGCAGCACCGCCGGGTCTTTTTCGGCGAACACCGGAATTTTTTCGCCGTCAATAATAATGTTAGTTTCATCATAAGAAACTTCTTTGTCGTAAAGATCGTATGATGTGTCATATTTAAGTAAATGGGCCAGAGTTTTTGGGTCGGTTAAATCATTGATAGCGACAATATCAATTCCCTTTTTTCCAAAGGCAATTTTAAACGCTTGACGGCCGATTCGGCCAAAACCGTTGATGGCTAAGTTCATATGGATTATAAATGATTATTTGGAATTAAATCTATATTATTATAGCGGGAAACAAAGGTGGTGGCAAGGAAAGGTTTAAATAAAAAAAATCCCTCGCCTTAGCGGGGATAGCAAGCTAAACGACCCTCGCAAACAAGCACTTCAGATATTCCCCTTCTATAAACGAAACCAATTCCGGATGGTCAATGCCGTGAGTAAATGTTTCTAAAATCTGCACTGTTTTTCGGGTACGGCCGGCAGCTTCGGATACTGTGTAGCGGAAATCCTGAAGAGATACATGCATTGAGCAGGAAGCTGTAACCAAAATTCCCTCGGACGATAATAGCCGAAAAGCCATTTCATTTATTTTTTTATAACCCATCAAACCTTCATGAATTTTACGACGGTCTTTAACAAAGGCCGGTGGGTCTAAAATAATAACATCAAAATCTTCGCGGACATCCGGATCTTTTTGTACCAAATCAGTCAGATAATCTTTAACATCGGCACAAACAAATTCGCATTTTTTGGTATTCAAGCCGTTGAGTTTAACATTTTCCTCAGCTAGTTCCAGAGCCTCTTCCGCTGAATCCACACTTACCACTTTTTTTGCTCCGGCCGCGAGCGCGTAAACGCTGAACCCGCCGGTATAACTGAAACAATTTAAAACATTTTTACCATCAACATATTTTTGAAGCGCGGCTCGCTTATCACGCTGGTCCAGAAAGAACCCTGTTTTTTGTCCGCGCGCCACATCCACCCAAAACTTCAAACCATTTTCCGTAATTTTAATTTTGTCCGGAACATCACCGGAAACAATGCCGGTTTTTGCCCCTGTCTTTTCCTCTTTTCTCCCGCCGACATCCGAACGCTCATAAATCCCCTTCGGTTTAACAACTTTTTCCAATGCGTCAATAATCGTCATTTTCCATAACTCAATGCCGGGATTGTGGAATTGGACACATAAGTAGTCACCATATTTATCCACAATCAGTCCGGGCAACAAATCATTCTCGCTGTTTATCAGGCGATATGAATCAGTTTGTTTGGATTCAATATAATCGCAACGCGTCTTAAAGGCAGAACTCACGCGCCTCATAAAAAAACCCAAATCAATTTTTTCCTCTTCATTCCAGCTCCAAAGCCGAACCGCCATCTGAGAATATGAATTGAAATATCCTTGTGCCAAAAATCCATCGCGCTCATCATAGAGCGCGACCGGCATTCCGCTTGATATACCTTCAGGCAGACGTTTTATTGCCCCTTGAAATACCCAGGGATGGCGGCCGAGAATAGGGCCAACACGATTTTTATGAATTATAAGTTTTATCATAACACTGAAATTCTATCTAATTTTTAGCTAAATAACAAGGGCTATTCGGGTAAAGCCTGAACATCAGCCGCTTATACTAATAAAAAAAGCCGGCGGTCATTACCCCGTCCGGCTTTGGTCTTTTAACCAGAAAAATGAACACGATCTACTTCTATTCACACTCAACAAACATGCGCCGCATTGCCGGCGAGGACGGCACGCGCTTCGCGAACGCTTTTCTTGTCTTCTTGCGCATTGCACTAAGAGCGATCTTCTTGATCTTTTCCAGCCGTTCTACCACTTCACGCCTTTTTGGTCTTTCGGATTTCAATTTATCCGAAGCGGCTATAAGAACAGCATGCCAATGAGCGAACTCGAACTGTCTAAAATATTCCTCTGATAACCTGTCGAAATTTTTAACTACTGTCGGACCAAACGTCTCGAAATCGACGACCAAATGGCTGGCCACTCTCTTACGCTGAGACATACCTGCCCTCCTTTTTTCTTTTACAATCAAGACCGATTTTTTCCGAAGATTGTCCGAGATTATATCTTATTAGAAAAAAATGTCAAATTTTTACAATATATAATTAATAATGAAATTATTTTTACAAAATAAAAAAATCCCCGGCTCTATACCGGAGATTTTTTTAAAATTTATTTATTTCATCTGTTCAGCTACTTCTGCCGCAAAATCACACTGTTTCTTTTCAATCCCTTCTCCTAACTCATAGCGCCAAAACGCCACGACAGTTGCACCCGCTTCTTCAGCTAATTTGCCGACGGTTTTTTCTTCGTCCTTAACATACGGCTGTTCCAAAAGACAGATTTCACCGTAATACTTGTCCATCTTTCCTTTGACAATATTTTCAATGATATTTTCCGGTTTTCCTTGCGCGCGCAATTGTTCTGAAGCAATCTCTTTCTCCTTGTTAATTTCTGTCGCATCAACTGATTCACGGTTCAAATATTTCGGATTGGCTCCGGCGATATGCATGGCGATATCTTTTGCCAGATCTTCATTTCCTCCGGCCATTTTTACCAAGACTGAAATTTTTCCACCCATATGAATATAACTGCCGATGATTTCCCCTTCTCCTGCCTCAACAACCTGGAGACGGCGTAAAATTATCTTTTCACCGATTTTTGTAACAGCTTCATTAAATTTGTTCTGAAGTTCCGGGATAGCCATTGCCTCTTCAACTGTGGCCGGTTTTTCTTTTACGGCGATATCAGCAATTAAATTAACCAAATTCTTAAAGTCATCACCTTTTGCCACAAAATCAGTTTCAGCATTTACTTCAATAACCGCGGCTACATTGCCAGCCACTTTAATTGCTGTTAATCCTTCCGCCGCAATTTTATTATCTCTTTTCGCCGCTTTGATAATCCCTTTTTTACGCAAAATTTCCGTGGCCTTTTCCATATCTCCTTCTGACTCATCTAAAGCCTTCTTACAATCCATCATCCCTGCGCCGGTCATTTCGCGCAATTTTGTAATGTCTTGAGTTGTCATATAAATATTATTATGGTGTTGCCGAAAAAATATTTTCAGCATCCCCCTT
This sequence comes from Candidatus Magasanikiibacteriota bacterium, assembly GCA_963802255.1. Taxonomy (GTDB): domain Bacteria; phylum Patescibacteriota; class Patescibacteriia; order Magasanikbacterales; family GWA2-37-8; genus JAPLWQ01. The sequence goes on from CAWDHY010000002.1 coordinate 90,383, forward strand.
CATAAAAAATTTTAGTCGGAACCTTCTTTTCTTATCGCTCTTCGTGGCTGAGGTTTTTCAATCTCAGGTTTTTTCTCATCTTTTGGCGCTTCCATCTTTTTTCTTTCAAATTCCTTTTTACCTTCGTTTATCGCTTCAGCCAAAAGATCGGCCATAATTTTAATTGAATTTACCGCGTCATCGTTTGCCGGAATCGGATAGTCCGCGTCATGCGGGTTAACATTGGTATCGCAAATGCCGATTACCGGTACATGCCTGCGGGTTGTCTCCGCTAAAGCGGTCTTTTCCGTGCGCATATCGGCGATATATATTGCATCCGGCATTTTTTCCAAATTAGACAGACCAACCAAATATCTATCCATTTTTTCCAAATCTTTTTTGAATTTTACCTGTTCTTTTTTGGTGTATTTTTCAACTTCTCCTGAAGCCATTTGTTCGTGCATGCTGTGATATTTTCTCAACCGGCGTTTTACTTCTTCAAAATTGGTTAAAAGTCCGCCGATCCATCGTTCAACTAAATATGGCATCCCGCAAGAATCAGCTGCGGCTTTTATCAAGTCGCGGGTCTGGCGTTTGGTGCCGACAAATAAAATAACCTTGCCTTCAGCGGCGAGGTTCTTCGCGTAATCAAGAGCCTTCTCGAGCATTTCGAGAGTTTTCTCCAGATCAATAATATGAATTCCCCCGCGAGCGCCGTATATATACGGTTGCATTTTGGGGTGCCAACGGGATTTCTGATGACCAAAATGAATTCCGGCTTTCAGTAAATCCAGCAAAGACGGTAGCTTTGACATAGATGTTTTTCCTTTAACCTCCCAACCCTGCTCCGAGGATTGGCCCCAGAGAGGAAAAAAGTTTAGCCGTTTTCGGGCTAATCCGCCTTGGGCGGAGAGTTGGTGAGAGATGATTAACCCCGTTATATAAAAACAGGTTATCGCGAGTATAACCTGTTTTTTGAATTTCGTCAAGAGGTCTTTAGGCAGCCTTTTCATCTTTCAAATCTTCCTCATCAAGCTCAATTTCTGATTCTTCAAAGCCCTGAAAATCAACCCATGCTACGGTTATGTCATCCTTTTTATTCGCTCTCTTGTTATTTTCATCAGTCTGAGCGGCTATCCCATTCTCAATCAGCGCTTTTTTGATTGCACCGGCGCCCTTTGATTCATTACCGCGAATAATTTTTTCAATATTTGCATCGGTAGTTGAATCTGTTAAGCCGTCCGAACAAAGCAAAATTTTATCGCCCTTTTGCAATTTTACGGTATTTATACTCATTTCCCTATCATCAATATTTTGGCCTGCTAGACCGCCGAAAGTAACATTTCTTAAACTGCCGATAGTCATTTCTCCGGCCTTGCGGTTACTTCTAATTACCATACCCATTATTCTTGAAAGTTGGGGATTTTCCGAAATATTATTCTTTTTAACGTATTCACTTAAGGTTATTGATAAAACCTCGTCATTTTGATCGTCAATATTAAGCTTCAATGAATCATTTAAAAAACTTACAAAAGAATGCTCCTTACTGATCTTTTCCAATTTCCCTTCTCTAAATAGATACGCGATGCTATCGCCGGAATTACCTACTGTTAACATTGGTTCTCTAGTTTTCTTATCAAGCCAAACTTCACTGCCAACAAATGTTGTGCCAATTTTACTATTCTCAGCTGATGCGGTCTGCTCTATTTTTATCCGGCTATTAGCCTGTAGCATCACTTCTTTCATTTGGTTTTCCGCAGACGCTTTATCTTTAGCGATATTTGATTTGGCATAGCATTTTCCAAATGTTTCTACACCGACAGAACTGGCAATATCTCCTCTGCCCGTACCTCCCATACCGTCAAAAACTCCGATTATTTCTACCGTTTTGCAATTCAATACAAGCATCCTGATTAACCCATCCTTCAGCTTCTTTTCCGCGGGATTCAGCTGCGACATCAGCTACAAACTCCTTTTCATTCAGGTCTTCTTCATTCGTTTCATCTTCAAAGTCAGCTAAAAACTCATCCTTGGCCGAAGGCTCTTTAAAAATCACTTCCGCGCCTTCAATCATAACCGGCCCGACAGGCCCTTTTTCCTGCGGCTTTTTTCCGAACAATTTGGCAAATCCTTCTTTAAACATAGGGGTTGACAATATTATTTTTTATGCTATGATTATAGCACTTTTAAACATATAAATATAGCATATTTTGACCAAAAAGTCAATAGTTTCGCTAAAAATACAATAATCTTCTATGAACAAAGATATCCATCCAGAGTTTCATAATGACTGTGTGGTTACCTGCGCCTGCGGGAACACCTTTAAAACCGGCTCAATATTAAAGGAAATACGTGTAGAACTGTGCAATATGTGCCACCCGTTTTACACCGGAAAACAAAAATTCGTTGATACTGCCCGTCGGGTGGAAAAATTCCAAGAAAGAGCAGGCAAGCAAACCGCGGCTTCAGCAGAAAGAAAAGGTAAAAAGGTAAAAAAGGCCACTTCTGCGGCAAAAAAGAAAGCAAAAAAGAACGAATAATCAATAAAAACAGGCCAAATTTGGCCTGTTTTCTAATATTGACAAATAGCACAAAATGTGCTACGGTTAAGTGCCAATAAAAACGTTCATTGACAAAGGAGAAAAACATGTCGTCGCGTACAGAATCGCTGTCCCGCGGTGACATTTCACTGCGGAAATTAAGGTCAATTAAGAACCATTTCGCGCTGGCGTCAACAAAATGGATAACACTGGGAAACAGAATATTTTCCATCAGTGACAACAGCGAGAAGGATGAAAATCTGTCCACTCCGAAAAATCGCTTCGCCAACGACATTGGCTCAATCCTCAAGTCTGAGCAACGCGCCAACCCCGACAGAATAATAACCACATTCGTGTCGGAAATGGGACTTTATCGAAGGGACCTCATAGCCCTTACGGAGCGACTCATGCCACAGGCTCTGAGAGAGAAGCTGTGGCCTCTCAGCGAGGATGAAGTTCCAAACGACCCGATAGAACTGCTTACGCGAGTCCTTTCAGTTCAATCAGAAGACTCCGTAATTGACCGCGGAACATTTGAAGCGATGCGCGCTCTTGAATTCACCGGGGATTATTTCTTCCTGACCACGCAAGTAAACGGGTGGAGGCATGCCGCACCGAAAGCAGACGGCAAAACGCGCGTCACGGATTTTGTGAAATGGCTGAGTGCTGAAGGTGTTATTGAAGAAAAGAAGCTTGCCATTTATCTTGACCCAAAAGATGAATGGCGATGCGCCGGCGTTGAATTTGACGAACAAGATAAACGACGCCGGAAAAATCACCTTAAACGCCTTCTGCGCACTGTTGAGGTTCTGAAAATGAAAGCGCTGTTCGGCGACCATGTTCAGGCAATTGTTCAGGCGAGAGCAAAAGACTACATGTCTGCTTTTGCCAGGCGATTCAGGGACCCACAAGCGCATTTGTTTGAAAGCGTGCCGGACATGTACGGTCTGCGTTTCACCTATCTTGATAAAAAAATGATGAAAAGAGGTGTGGCGTATCTTGCCGCCCGTGCCGCCATCATCCAAAGTGATGGGTCGGTGAAGAATGTTCAAATTGCGAACCGGCATTCGCACAGAAAACTCTGCATTCAAAGCCAGTATCTCTATTTGGACGGACGCCGGCGCGAAGTTCAGCACATGCCGGCAAAAAATCTGTACAATATTGAATACTCGCTGGGTCCGGAAAACCACAGCCTTTACCATTTGCGCTGGTACACAGACTGCCAGTACCCGGGCTTATTCTTTCACCTTTTTCCGCCGGAAATCTACGGCATCAATTGGTCAGATCCGGTTATCCGACAAGAGATGGAAGCTCACGTCAAGGAGGAAACTCTCCGGAAAATCGAACGAGACCAAACATGACCGCTCTCTCCTTGCGCCCCGTTGCTAGAGGTTATATACTGATAGCAGCGGGGCGCTTTTTCTTTAAATATGCAACAAAAACAAATTTTACAACATTTGCTTAGAACACTGAAAAAAAACTGTCCGTCCGAAGATTTAACGGATGTAAAAAGAGCATACGAATTTGTTCGGACGGCCTACGGAGATATGCGACGGGCTTCCGGAAATAAGCAAATTGAACATTCTGTAAATGTGGCAACCCTTCTTGCAGAATGGAAACTCTCACCGGATATTATTATCGCCGGATTACTTCATGATATTTTGGAATATTCCAATTATTCAGAAGATGACATCCGCCAAAAATTCGGACAAAAAATTGCCCGGCTGATTGTCGGTGAAAACCGATTGGATAGCTTAAAATATTGGGGTAAAGAGAGATACGCGGAAAATTTACGGAGGATGTTCATGGCCATGGCGGAAGACGTCCAAATTATTTTTATTAAATTTGCCGACCGCATTGATAATTTAAAGACGCTCAGCTATTTACCGCCGAGAAAACAAGAACGTTTGGCGATGGAAAGCATGCAAATTTATGCCGCCATCGCGAACCGTTTGGGCATGAACAAAATAAAACGGGAACTTGAAGATTTGTCCTTTTCTTATTTGAAGCCGAAAGAATATGAGGAAATTTTTGAGGTGGTCTCTAATTATTATCATGATGACGGAAAAAGCATGAAAATAATTGAAAGTGTCCTGCATGAAGGAGCTAAAACTGCAGGCATTAAAATACTGAATATTGATAACCGGATAAAAAGTTTATACAGTTTGTATGAAAAATTTAAATTCCGCAACCGCGACGTAAAAAATGTATATGATATTGCGGCATGCAGGATAATCGTACCGACAATCAGCGATTGTTACGCCATGCTTGGACTGATTCATCGCTATTGGAAACCGTTGCCGGGACGCTTTAAAGATTATATTTCCCAGCCAAAACCTAACGGCTACCGGTCTTTGCACACAAATGTATTTTGTGAACGAAAAGTAGTGGAGTTCCAGGTGCGTACGCCGGAGATGCATGAGGAAGCCGAGTTCGGTATCGCCGCCCATTGGATTTATAAAGAAAAAGAAAAAAATATTACGGAAAATATCAGACGGCATACCGTCTGGCTGAAAGAACTGTCGGAAATCCAAATGGAACTGAAAAATAATTTTTCTGTTCCGCAAACAATCCGCTCGGTAAAAATCGATTTATTTCATAATAGAATTTTCGCCGTGACGCCAAAAGGAGATGTCGTCGACTTGCCCGAGGACGCTACGCCGATTGATTTTGCCTATTCCATCCACGCCCAGCTTGGCAATTATTTTCAAAAAGCAAAAGTTAACGGTAAAATTGTACCGATCACGCACAAAATTAAATCAAATGATGTGGTTGAGATTTTTAAAAATGACAAACCGACGGCAAAAAAATCATGGCTTAAAATTGCGGTGACGAGAAGGGCAAGAAATGAAATCAGGGATTTTTTAAAAATGAAACATTGAAGATATATTTATGATAAAAAAGTATCAGGAAATTAAAGATAAATTTGAAGAGCTTGAAGCCGGATTGCAAAATAAGGCGGTGCTTGAGGACCCTGAAAAACTCAAAAAAATATCACAGGAATATTCCGACGTCAAACCGGTAGCAGAAAAAATTCTCGCGCTGTATGGTTTGGAAAACAGTCTGGCTGAGGCGGAACTGATAATTGCTAAAGAAGACGATGAAGAATTTAAGGGCTTGGCCTATGCTGAAACTGAAGATTTAAAAATTCGGATTGAGGCATTAAATGCGGAACTTGACGAATTAACGCGGAAACGAGACCCGATGGATAAGAAGAGCGTTATCGTCGAAATCAGAGCGGCTGCCGGAGGAGACGAATCAGCACTTTTCGCAGCGGAACTTTACAGAATGTACACTAAATACGCAGAAAATCATAAATGGAAAACTTCATTGGTCGACGCGAGCATGATCGGTATTGGCGGTTTCAAAGAAGTAATATTTACGATAAAAGGAGAAAATGTTTATCGCGATTTAAAATATGAAATGGGTGTCCATCGTGTCCAGCGTGTGCCGGAAACTGAAAAATCAGGGCGCATTCATACTTCAACGGTAACGGTTGCCGTTTTGCCGGAAATTGAAGAAACTGAAATGAAAATTGACCCGAAAGATTTGCGTATCGATACTTTCTGTGCCGGAGGTCACGGCGGGCAAAGCGTTAATACAACCTATTCGGCGGTTCGCATTGTTCATGTACCTACAAATACAATGGTTCAATGCCAAGATGAGAGGTCGCAGGCCGCAAACAAGGAAAAGGCAATGCGCGTGTTGCGCTCGAGAATTTTCGAGGTGGAGCGTGAAAAACGTGAAAAAGAATTATCCAGCCAAAGAAAATCCCAAATTGGCTCCGGCGACAGAAGCGAAAAAATACGTACTTACAATTATCCTCAAGACCGTATTACCGATCACCGCATTAATCAAAACTGGAATAACATCAAGATAGTTCTGGAAGGCAATATAGAACCGTTAATAGAAGCTCTTCGGGATGCGGATTATAAGAATCAGTAAAACCGGATATATGTGGAAAAAAATGAAACCACATTTTCCGCTACTTCTTATTCTTGCTCTGGCGACAGTATTAAGGCTTATCGCAGTATTTAAATACGGCGATTTTTGGGACGATGAAATGTTTAATTTCATTTATAGCCAAAAATCATGGCCTCAAGGATTTATTTATTGGCTTTGGGAAACCAATCCCCCGCTACATTTGCTGATATTAAAAATTTGGTTCTATTTTTTTCCGGCTATTGAATTTTTCGCCCGTCTGCCAAGCGTTTTAGCCGGCGTTGCCTCCGTATATGCTATCTACCGGTTCGGTTGCGAAATATTTAATAAAAAAACCGCTTATATTGCCGCATTTTATCTTGCAGTACATTCTTATAATATCTTTTGGTCCGCAACTTCCCGCGTTTATGCCATTTTTATGCTTTTGGTGTTATGTTCATCCTGGTTTTTTTACCGAATATTTTTCACTGATACCGGCAAGCACGGACGGAAAAAACTTGCCATAATAAACTTATTATTAATTTTTGCGCATTTAAGCTCACTATTTTTTTTAGCCGGCCAATTTATCGCTTTGCTCGCCATTAAAGGGAAAGCCAGTGTTATTGAGTGGATAAAGATAAATATATTTCCATTTATCGCCGGGTTTATCTGGATTTCAGCATCATTCATTATTAAATCAGGAAATAATTTAGGGCAAGCCTGGTTTTTAAATATGTCACACTCAATAAGAAGTTCAGTCAACCCGCTGATAAACATGTTCTTCGGACTATATCCGCTTATTGCCGGAGCGATACTCGTTGGGGCGGCTATTCTGGCTTTGCTGTTAATGATGATTAAAAAAATATCAGCTAAAGATACTCTATACTTATTGCTGATAATTATAGCAACCACACCAATCATTTTTTCTTTTGCCTGTAATGTCTGGCATATTAAATTCTTTATCAGTGCGCTACCTCTTTTTGTTCTCGCCCTTGCCGAAGCAATTTCAGTAAAAATAAAATTTATTCCCGCATTAATTTTAATTTTATTAATTTGTTTTACCGGTTTATACAGGTTATTTTTTATCCTTCCCCTGACCGACTGGAATAACGTGCGAGAATATTTTGTCAGCCATGACAATGGTATAAATACGGTTCTCATCTACAACAATTATATTCATAAATCACAAATTGACCGCTATTTACCCGGAAATATTTCAAACCGTTCAATACCTTTACTGCTCTATGAAAATATAAGCTGGGATAATATGGTGGTAAAAAAGAATTATTTATTTTCATCATTAGACGAAGAAAAAAAAGATGACTGGTATGAACATAATAAATTAAACGATTACGCGCGGATAATTCTTTTGCAAGGAGAGTACAGTTATATGAATAAACTTAACCGTATTCTGGAAAAAAACGGCTGGGAAATAGTTGACGGTCCAAAACGGGCGCGCGTTAGCGGCAGTTACAATTTGTATTATTATGAAAAAAATTGAGGATTTAAAAAAAATATTTGCGCATAATAAGCTTGCCGAAGCTGATATCCTTATTGCGGATGCGCTCGGCCGGGATCGCGCTTATGTTCTTGCGCATCCGGAAAAAATGCTGACTATCTGCCAATACTTAAAAGTTATTCGCGCTTTCCGCCTTTTTAAAAAAGAATGGCCAATCGCATATATAATCAAAACTAAGGATTTTTTTAATTTAGATTTTACCGTCAATAAGCATGTTCTGATACCGCGTCCTGAAACTGAATTGCTGGTTGAGGAGGTTTTAAAACAAATTAAAAATCTCCGGACAACAAAAAATAGCGCCACACTGATAGATGTCGGCACCGGCTCCGGATGCATTCCCATAAGCATTGCTAAAAATACAGAACAGCCATTAAACATTTTTGGTACTGATGTTTTTCGCTCCGCATTATGCGTAGCGAAAAAAAATGCCAAACGCCATAATGTGCAAATTAAGTTAATGCGCGGTAAATTGTTTAAACCTTTCTTAAAAAAATATTCTGCGTTTATCGGCCCCGGCTTCGATGTCTTAATCACAGCCAATCTTCCCTACCTAACCGACAAATGGGTGGCGCATGAACTTTCAATACGGCGGGAACCGCGCTCTGCACTGGTTGCCGACAACTATTCCGGACTTTCTCTCTATGAAAAATTATTAATGCAAATTATTCCGCTTTTTAACGCTAAACCTGATAGTATTTCAATTTTTTTAGAAATTGATCCCCGGCAGTCAATCAGCGCACTTGAAATGTGTAAAAAATATTTTTCGACTGATAATGAAAGTGCAAAACAAGTAAAAATTGAAATAAAAAAAGACCTCGCAGGCCGTGACAGATTGGTTATAATAAAAACCCATTATTAATTTGATACGGTAAAGACGGATTTTTCCGGCACAATCATTATCCACGTTTTCCCCGGTTTAAGATTAATTTCCGCCCCATCTCTGTCAAAGTATCTGGTCCTGTCTGTCAGAGTATCTTTTTTCCATACTGACCTGATCATAAGGCCATCACGGAACAACCTTGATTCTCCTTCTCCAATTGTCGCAATTTTTCTTCTTCCGACCGCATCAATTACCGTTACTGTTGCAAATTGGACTATAATATTTGAAGCTATTATGGAAGCATTGTTGCTGTCCAAAAATAATTCTCCGTTTAACTTTCGTTCATACGTACCGGACGCCTGATTATATTGCCAGCCAACGACAAATCTTTTTATATATTCAACATCAAAAGAGGAAATATTTTCTGTTCCTGTCGCAGGTATGATATCGCTAAAATTCCATATGGGCCATTCCGGATACGCACGCTCAGTGCCGTAATCAATAAAATACTCATTCCATTTTTCACTGCTGGTAAAAAGATTGTATGGAGCATACCGTGTTATATCGCGCCAGAAATACGGGCCCCGAAAAAATTCATTAGCATCAAAAATTTGCCTTTGCTTAATTTCAGACAATCCCTCCTGCGATCCGCCACAATGCATATAGAGAGCGTCTCCATATTCTTGCACCCAATCCAAATAATACGGGCGGGCGCTCCGGACCGGCCCCACTTTTTCGGCTTCCGTATACTCAGGATAAATTGCCATGAACCGGCTAATTCCGCCCTCAACCGGCGCCTCATAGACAACCGGCGCTTCGTTAAGACCTGATAAGGGATAGGCGTCAGGATTATTATCTATCATTACTCCGACTATTTTGGGTGAGACATATTCTTCTTTTTCTACAGGCAGCCCTGTCAGGCGGCTTTTATAGGGATTTTCTTTTGCTGTCTCCGACGGCACGACATTCGCCTCATTATTATCGTGATTGATAAAAAAAATAACATAAAATATTACGCAAATAACTGCCACAAAAAGGGTGATGGCGGAAATCATTAAAATTAAATCACGATTTTTCATACGCCTATAATAATATCATAAAAAACAAAAACACGGAAAGGCAGCTTTCCGTGTTTATATTCCAATATATTATTTTTCGTCCTTTTTTTCTTCCGTCTGTCCTTTCGCCTCTTCTGTGGCGTCTCCGTCTTCTTCCGCTTTCTTTGCGGCCGATGATTCAATCTTGGTAACATCTACCGTAGCGCTTGATTCAGCTTCCATCGCATTAATCTGTTCTTCAGTCAACGCCGGTTGTGCTTTTACCACTACGGCGTCAGCTGACGGGTCGATAATATTTAAACCAGCCGGCAAATTTAAATCTGATACTTTTATGGAATGGTCAAAAGTAGCCAAAACAGAGAGATCTACATCAATATGGTTAACCAAATCTTTCGGCAAACATTCAACTTCAACTTCCTCAAAATTCTTTACCAGTGTACCGCCCAATTCTTTGATAGCCGGCGCTTCACCGACAAAGACTAATTCCACATTTGCGGTAATCGGTTTGCTCATATCTATTCTTCGTAAATCGACATGAATCGGCCGGCCCTTAACCGGATCAAACTGGACACTGTGAACCAAAACCTTACCGGCGTCTTTATTTTCCACCACCAAATCGATCAAACTGGATTCACCGGCTTCATTATATAATTTTACAAAATCAGAATAAACAAGAGATAGCGATTCGGCTTCTCCGCCGGCTCCATAGATAACCGCAGGCAAAAGACCCTCGTTTCTGACTTTTTCACCTTTTATTTCACGTTTTGTAGCAGACAATTTATACATATCACACTTTCTTTATAATTAAATCATTATTTATATATTTTCTTCCTTCAATTAATTCATCAATGTCAAGCGGCTGTAAAACGTGAAGCCGTTTTGCGTCCTCAAAGTTTAAGTCGCTTACCATGCCAATAGTACTTATTCCTCCCTGCATCACCAAAACCATCGCTATAAAATTTCCACGGCATGATTCACAAGAAATGTGCACCAAATTCGCTTTTTCATTTTGCGCAAACAACCTTGCCTTTTCAGGTACATATGCCACGCCGCAAACCGGGCATTTATTTATAAATTTTAAGGCTTCCTGCCATGAAAGCCGACCATTTTTTGCCGGGAACATAAGTGCCGATATACTATATAATTATTGGATTTTTGTCAATCCCATTTGCATAGAGCCTGTCAAGAAACGGCAAATTGGCTATTTATTCGCTTCACCCGCATTTTTTTTGCCCACCTTAACCAAATAATAGCCAATGACAACAACAAGGACAGTTATTAATGCCGCATACACAAACTTGGCCAAAATACCTCCCGTTTCCATCGGAAAAAATATGTCAATAAGACCCTTAATTGCTTCATTCCAGGCTAAACCCGCAACTAAACCAAAAGCAGCCATAATATAGCCAAGTGTTTTTTCTCTGGCTTCACGGCGGATAGATAAACCGTCTTTTTTTAATTCTTCAATTTTATTATTTTCATTGTCCATATGCTCGGGTGGCGCAGCGAGCATTCTCACTGCGCCAATAATTTTTTATTGTAGATCAAACTCTTTAATTTTTTCCCATTTGCTTTCGTCCAGCACGGTAATATTTTCATTTCCGATCAAATACATGTAATCATCCAGGTAAATAGCCCGCTGCACCTGCGTATCACTTACCGCTTTTTTGAGTGATAACTCATCATTGTCATATCCAAACACATACCCGCCTTGTCCCCCCGGAATAAAAAATACTTTATGCTTTTCATCTAAAAGAAACGCATGATGATTGTTAATAGCTTCGGACCAATACTCGCTTAAAATATATTTTGATGTTTCTTTCGGATTTTCCGGAGAAGTCGCGTCAAAAATCGACAATTTTACTTTTCCATCTTCACGCCCAATACCAAGTACCTTGTGATTTCCGAGCGGGTGTAAATATGAAGAGAATCCCGGAATTTTCAGCTCTCCGCGCAGTACGGGATTTTTAGGATTAGCTAAGTCTAAAACATAAAATGGATCTGTTTCCCGAAAGGTAACCACATATCCCCGGTCACCCAAAAAGCGCACTGAATAAATACGTTCGGTTTCGCCTAAATCTTTCACCGACCCAACGACCTTCAAATTATTGTCGAGCACATACACATCACTTACTGTTTTTCCACTGCCGCCAAATCCTCCCATTCCCCACCAACGTTCTCCGACTGTCATAGCAACGCGCAAATTCTTTTCGTATTCATCAAGCGAAAATTGGTTAAGTGGATGGCCTGGTACAATCTCGGCAATCGCTTTAAAATCATTCAGAGAAATTTTTACTATGCCGGTCATATCCAATTCTCTCCGATGGTTCAAATAAAACTTGTCCATCCGATTGGACATTTCATTTTGCATTTTTAGCATATCGTCATTATCAAGCGAATTGGTATATTGTTGCAAAATGGATTGCAATTCTGTTTGTTTTGCATTCGCGCTTAAATCGTATCCTTTCACCTTGTTAAGGCGTTCCATCACCCAATCCGGCACCAAATCTTTATTTTCGGAGAAGAAATCATAAGCAACTTTTACTGAATCTATCTCTGTCTGAAAAGTCAGATAAATTGCGTTTTCAGACATATAAAAAACGGTCTGCCCGGATGAACCGACGAAAGCTGTCTTCTTCTCCACTGCTCCGGTCTTGGTATCCATTACCAAAAAATTATAGGTAACATCAGCGCCTGAAGCGGAAGTCGGATAATAAATATCAGTACAAGCGATACTAACCTCGTCTTTGCCAACGGTCAGAGGCACTATCGGACATGGCCTTCCATAATCAACACCACTTTGCGTTGTCAGATAAATTTTATTGTTCATCAAACGGGCGCCAACCAAATTTTCACGGTCGCCCAATTTGGCAGACCATAATTCTTTCGGGCTGGTTTTATCTGTTACATCATAAGCGTAAATTTTGTTATCACCGGCGAAAACCATCAAAATATTTCCATCCAGTAAAAGATTCCCATTTTTATCAATCTTGGAATCTTCTTTCATTTCAGCGGGGGGGAATGCGGTAATTAATTTCGTCTCTCCCTGGTTATAGTATGGCGGGGCAATCATCTTTTCCGCCGAACCGGTCATCGGTGTGGCGCGTAAATATGGATAATATCCGCCAAAACGCGAAAAATATATTTCTTTGCCGTCTGTTTTGACAATATCTGGCTCGTCAATACCGGCAACTTGCACATTTGTTTCCGAAACACGGCCTGCCGATGGGGCTGAACTGTCCATGACAGCAGATCCTTTTTCTGATATTCCCATTGCTACAGGCTGGGCCATATCTACCGCCATTTCGCGGACGGCAACTCCGCCACCAATACCAAAACTATAATTATTTGTCTGTTGTGAATGATCAGCCAGATATTTTTTAAACTCGTCAACAGAAACAAATTTTTTCACTTCCGCTGTTACACCGGATAAATTATCCGCCCCTGAATTTCTTCCAATTATACTGTTTTCCAGTACAAATTTTAAGTCACCCCGGGTGGCGGCAAAAACAAGAATCCCCCCGCAAATAACAAAAATCACCGCCAAAATGGCAAAGCCGATTTTTGTTCCAACTTCTCTGTGAAACATATGATTTAATTAATTACTTAAAATAATTTTTATGTATTAATAACGTTTTAGCAGAAAAAAAGTGACTAATAACGTTTGAAACTATTGCCGGCCGGACTGACTTCCGCCTCTTAACACATCCATGGCTATTTTATACTCTGCTGTTGTTTCATCGTTTGAGCCCATCATATAAGAATTACTCTTATACAAATGATCAACATCCGCCAGGGCGTTTGCTTCTTGCGGTGTATCTAATATACCAACGACACCTTCAATTTTGTAATGAATCTTTTCGCCGTCATACAAATACTCAACATTGTTATATGAAGTACGCACACCCGGCTCCAATGTTTCCCGTAAAGCAGTCATTCTTTCATAAAAATTTCCACCCTTTTCAAAAAATCTGTTAAAACCAATTGACTTGTGCTCGGTTTCACTTAACACATCTTCTTGTTGTGGCGCAATTTTAGACGCTCCCGCCGTTACTTCTTCTTTCGCTATTTGCGACTGGGCCCTCCTTACTATTTCTTCATATGTTTTTGGTTCATCCTGTCCCGATGCTTCAGTAGCAGACGAAACGGCCGTCGTTGTTTCGGCTACTGCAATCGGTTTATCATAACCTACCTCGTCCAAAAATTTCTTTTCAAACATTTCATCCGGGTGCGCTCCGGCTGACTGACTGGCATCACGTATTGAAGCGTGCAAACTGTTTAATATTGCCTGACGCTCATCAATATCACTTGTCTGTTTCAACGCTTCATTAAAAACACTGACTCTGACTAACTCATTCTTCATTACCCAGTCATCTATTTTTGTACCCCAGTTGAAACCAACATTTACCTTTATTGTTCCACTATCCTCATCAATATAATCCGGTATAAAATCTTTTTTTACAATGCCGTTGTGTGACAAATTAACATCATATTCTTCATAAAGCCGCTGAGTAGCCGGAGATACATTTAATTTGTTAGCCCACAATCCGGTATTTTCTTGATCGAAACCAATTCTTACACCATCGTAAACTACTATTTCCGGCTTTCCCCCCACCCATTCTGTCACATCAACCCGATGAATTTTACTTCCATCCGACAATTCATACACCGGTCCGCGTTCTCTAGCCTGCATTCTATAAGCCATAGCATCATCATAATCTTCATTTCTCACCAACCTTTCATATTCCGCCTGTTCAGCGTCAGTCATAAATATCGGCTGACCGGTTTTGGCGTCAATCAGTTCCTGCACCGGGTCTACTTTGTCTCCGGTTTCGGCAACAGATTCCTCAGCCAATTCAGCCGGCGGTTTGGGAATTTCTCTGTATAATCTACCGCCCACATCAACACTACCATCTTTATGCAATACAAGAAACTGCGGACGGTCTTCATGAAATACAAAATATTTATCAGCTAAGCCCTGCTGTTGAGCAATTACGCTTGCTTCATGGCCGGCCCAGCGTTGAATTGACTGTTGATCATTAAGGTCACCTTCGTAACCAAAGGCTTCAGGGTTAATTTTTAATTGCCTTTGAAGCACTCTCTCCAGCCCGTCTCCTTTATGAATTTGCGTTGATTCAAATATCTCTTGTGGCGAATGGCCGTTCATAATGGCCTGAGAAAATTCCGTTATTGCTTCCGGCCGTCCGTTTGCCAGAGCAAGCACATTGTCCATGGCTGATATTTCTTCCGGTGTAATTCCTCCTTCGGCCAGCTGCTGAAGAGCCATTAAACTTACACCGGCTCCTTCAAGCTGCCCAAATTTTGTGACCGCCTGATTCAACTGGTCCGGATCCATTTCCGCTGATTCCAAATGAAATTTTTGTAAAATAGCCATTTCCGGAGAAATTCCATGTCCGCCACTTTCCGCTGACACGATATGCTCTTCCATTACAGGCGCATGAGTGGCTTCACCTCCAAAACGACTTGAAATTGTATCTATCGGGTGGGAATAAAACTGTATTGTTCTCTCGGCATTTGTAATAAAATCGTCTTTGATGGCACAAGTTATACCCTGCTGCTCAATTTTACTGATAAACGCTTGAAGTGTATCAGCCGGAGACATCGAATCTGTAAGCGCCAAGCCGTATATGCCAAATCCTCTGGCAACAGTTCCAACAGCACGCATAAAATCGATTACCCTGCCCGTACCTTTTGTTTCCTTTTTTGCGCCCATAAATACCAGACTGCGGGCAGTTTCAACAGCCGCATTAACCGTTAAATCCTTTAGTACATACCCGGCTTTTGACTCCGGTGACGTCTCTTCTTCAGAGGTTCGGCCGGATTTTTTCTTTTCAAATTCCCGTTCGGATTTGAGCATCCGCTCACCCACTGACATAGCCGCATAAACCGCTCCACGTACCATAGACATCCCGGTAGCGGTTAGAGCAGTATTTAATAAATCCTTTGCCAGTGTCATGCCGGATACCTTATTTTTCATGTAAACCTTAAGAAGCGATTCAACTTTTTTATCGCGATCCTTTTCCGCGTCTTTGGCGGACGAAGAATATTCCGTGGCAATACGCTGTAAATTTTTTAATATCGCCGCTTTATCTTTTGCGTCAATATGGGTTGAATTATCAATTTTTTCTTTCAGAGCGCCTATTTTCTCCTCAATTTGCCCGTTAGTATCAAAAACTTCTTTCATTACTTCACCAATACTTCCCTTTTCAGCTTTCATTTCACGTGCGCTAAGGCGCATTTTATGAATATCGCCAAAGCCAAATTCCTTTTTGAATGCTCCTGTTAAGGCACCAACCATATCAGTAGCGGTTTTTATACCGAACACCGAGGTAACCGTTTTATATGCGACGTCAACGGCAATTTTACCGGTTTCCTTATTGGCCACAATACCAATTTTTTCTTTTGTCCTTTGCCACCACGATTTTTTTACCTCTTCTTCCGGCTCTAAAACCTGCCCGCCTTCTTTTTCTGCCGTTGTTCCGGTTCGATTTGCCTCCGTATCATTTCTCCACGGCGTTGCTTTTGGGTCAGCCATCAACCATTCATAGGCGACATTCATTTCATATAAACGGTATTCAAATATGTCAAGCGACTCCTGAATAAAATGTCCGGGAGTTTTCTGATTAACCATTTTTTTCTTTTCCGCTTTTATTACGGCCGGACTAATTATTTTTTCGGCGACGATTTTCTTCTCCTGAGCAAATTTAGCCTTAATTTTTTTTAAATCTTTGGAAAACTCTTCAAAAAATCGTGGATACTTTTCCTTTACCGATTCTATTTTTTTCTGATAACCAGCAATTATCGTTTCCACCCTTTGCACATATGCTTCCATTTGCGTTTCATACGATTCTTCAACATTGTCCGGTTCATTAATTATTTTTTCTTTCTTACTTCCCTCGCTTTCTCCCCCCGCTTCCCCATTCCCGCTTTCTTCCCCCGATTCCCCATTCCCGCTTTCTCCTTTATTATCATCAGACACTGCTGCCACCGGCTTCTCTGATTCTTTCTCAGGATTCCATTCTTCAAATTCTTTAACTGTGACGGTTTTAACCAAAAAGTGATCACGGACTGGATCGACAATTTTTCGCACAATAATATCAAGGCCATCCGGAGTGCGCTCTACAATTTCCCAACCATCTTCCATCTCACCTGAAGATCGTTTTATTTTTATATATTGCTTTTTATCATTCTCCGGGGTCTTAGAAGGTTCATTAACAGCCGACTCTTCAATAGCATTAGCCTGAGAAATTAACGGTTTGTTGATTTCTTTTTGTTCAGCTTTCTTTTTTCTTTTCTCTTTTTTATTAATTATTTCTTTATCCTCTTTTTTTACGACTTCTTCTTTAATCTCCGGAGAGGATTCAATTTTTAGCGCTTCTCCTTCGAGTGCAAACAGATGTTCTAACTTTTTTAACTTTTCATATCGCGGACCCCACTTCATTTTATGAGCTGATGATTTATCCTTAAACAATTCGGCAAAACTTAAATGCTGTCTGAGTTTAGTCAAAACATTATTTATTGCCAACTGTTCTCTCTCTTCACTAAATAATTTTTCACCGCTTAAGATTCTTGATAGTACGCCCTTCTCGGCGTCATCACCGGCCTCCGGTCTGTCAGAGAGCAGCTCTTGCGTATAATAATCATAGATTGTCTGAAGGTCCTGCCTAGAAATTTCATTTTCAGGTTTCTTCTTTTCTTTCTTTATACTTTCGTCTAATAACGATTTTTCATTTAATACACTGTCAATTTCTTCTTTTAATTGACTAAACCTTTCTCTAACATTGCTCATTTTTTGCTTCCATTCGTCAATTCTCGTTTGAAAATGCTGGATTTCGATATTGCCAGACTCATCTTCAGCGTGTGCACCTACTGACTGAATTTCTTTTAATAACCTATCTAAAACTTCTTGCTGTTCCTTGAGACCGCTTATCCGATTTTCTTCAATTACCCTCTGATATTGATCAATCTGTTTTTCCAGTTCATCGGCTGTAGCATAAGCTTCCCGCGACAATGAGCGCGCTTCCTGCCTCTTCTGGCCGCTTTCGCTTGTATCCAGATCTAATAACGCGTTTTCAATACTCGCTTGAACGTCAGAATCACCGGGCGCATTACCACCCTCTGCATCAGAAAATTTATTGACTCTTCCGCGTTTGTGCGCCATATTAAAATTAATTAATTTTTTCAATTATTTTTGAAATATTCCGCAATTTTGTCTCATCTAAAAAACGAGTTATATCTCGGCGGATATCCCCTCCTTCATGTGCGAGCGCCAACAACTCACCATCCACTTCATTGATTAAATAGCGCAATCGTTCTAAACGCTCCCGGTATTTTGTATTTTTTTCCTCCATAAATTATTTATTCCGGGCTACTGACTCTTTTGTCTAAATCTTCTAAATCATTGAGTGCTTTTTTTTGTATATCTGCCATATCGGCGCTGTATTTTTCCGCCACATCCGTCAACCCCTGCTGAAGCGCATTGTCCGCTTGCCTTCCGGAATGTGCAAGATAATTTGTTTCCATTGCTGAAAGTAACACACCAAGCTGACTGGTGCTCATCTCCGGCAATAATTTAAGAATTTGTTCCTTTTCTTCATCAGGTAAATTTAGAGCGGCGATAAGAAATCCGATTCTTTTTCCCTTTTCAACAGCCGCTTTCTGGTCATTGTTTAATTTAATTTCTTGAACCATATATTAATTTCTTTTAAAAAACAATTCCTGATAATTAAAAATCAATAGTAAATATATTTATTGGCTCTGCCCGCCCTTTTACCTGCGCACTACCAAGCGACCGCCAGTTATAATCACCCGTCGCCCTGTTTTTAACAATTTCACCGACGATAATTTTTGTTTTATATTCTTTATTTAGTCCTTCAAGGCGAGAGGCTACATTAACCGTATCACCCATAACCGTATAATTTAATCTCAATTCGGAACCCATATTGCCTACCACCGCCGGACCGGTATATAGTCCGATGCCAATATTGATAGGATCTTTGCCTTCTTTGGCAAATTCAGCATTCAATTCTTCCAGTTTTTTGAGCATGGTCACAGATGCCTGCAGGGCATGGTCTACCTGGTCGGGGTCGTCGATTGGCGCTCCCCAAAAAGCCATTATCGCATCACCGATATATTTATCCAATACGCCCTTGTGCTCCAAAACTTGCTCAGTCATGGCAGTGAAATAACGGTTTAAAATCTGCACCAATTTAACCGGGGGTGTCTTTTCCGACAATGTGGTGAAACTTCGGATATCGGAAAAGAAAACCGTAATCTCTTTTTCTTCTCCGCCCAGTCTCACCTTTGACGGGTCATCAACAATCTTTTTCACAACCTCCTTGGAAACATAGCGGGAAAAAATATCTTTTAATTGATGTTTTTCTTTTTCTCCGACAAAATAGCGATAGCCGAATAACGCAATAACTGAAAAGACCCAGGCTAAGGTCAGATGAATAATGTTTGCGGCCAAACCATTTTGGAATAAATAAATTACTATAAAAATTTGAGCGATGCCGATAAAAAAACTGGCCACTACCGCCCAGCGCAGACGACGAAAAAAACCGAAAAATAAAGCGGGTAAAAACGCCGCAAAAATTATCCATAAAGCATTATATGCTTTTGGCATCGGTGCAATGCGATATCCCTTGAGAATCATATTCGCAATATTTGCCTGCAATTCTACCCCGGGCATGTCATTTTCGCGACCAAAAGGGACAATTCTATTATCATGCAGGTCGGGCGCAGTCACCCCGAGAAAAACAATTTTATCTTTAACCAAATCTCCGGCTCCCTCTTCCATTAAACGCCAAAAAGGAATCATCCGTACTGACCCGGCGGGTGCGGCGAAAACAATTTTATTCACCAAATTTAACGTTGCCGCCTGCGGAATATCGGACCCGCTTTGTGCGACGGTTTCATACGCAATTGATTTATATATTTTTCCGCTTTGCCGACCGCGCACTTCCAGGGGAAATTTTCTGGCCACGCCATCTTTATCCACTATTATATTTACCTGTCCAAGCGATACACGCGGCGCGTTTAAAAGAACCCCAAGTGGTTCAATAAAAAAATCAGCCATCGGCAAATCTTCTTTTGAAAGAAAAAGATTATTTGCTTCCACTGAAAGAACCACCGGAAAATCTATTTTTTCCAACTGGTCGCCGAGCAGAGCATCATCTTTTTCTCCATATCGCGACGGTTCTGCAAATAAAATATCAAAACCCATGGCGCGCGGAGGTGATTCGTTGATTTTTTGTAATGCTTCGGCAAAAACACTGCGTGGCCATGGCCATTGACCAATTTTCTGAAGCGACTCATTGTCTATGGCAATAATAACGAGACGGCTATCAATTTGCTTGTTCGAAAACAACAGATCTTCAAAAAAGTTTTCTGGCCCCGAAAAAATGCCGCGCCAAAAAAACCAGGCAAATAAAACCCCGACAATTAAGCCAATCGGCGCGTAAAAATATTTCACTCTCATAATTACCTCAGTAAAATAATTGGCAATGTAAGCGTGGTGGTGACCGACTGAATGACCGGAGCAGCTGCGCCAACAATTGGCGACAGAGTGGCGCCTGACACATCGGGTGAGGTAGTTTCAGTGTCAATTAGCGCTGCCGCTTCATCATCTAATAACGGGGATGATGTTTGAATATCAGTAGGCGCTGTAGGTCCTGGCTCTACCAGCGGCGAACTGGTATTTGACTGTGTAATATTATTTAAAGAAGGATTAATCACACGCGGCAACATTCCTGATTGGCGCAATTTAAGCAATAACAACCGACGACGCTCTATCAGATCCAGCCGTATAATTCTTTTTATTTCAATATTTTCAACTCCTTTTTCGCGTAGCGCTTCAATTTTCCTATTCAACAGTTGATCAGCCGCCATTGCCCTTTTAACCCAGAGACGCAACGTGATATCATCTCCGGCGGCATCACGAACTATTCCCTCCAGCATCACGCGGCGTAATCGCAAATCTGCCAATGTCTGTTTTTTTATAGATAATATTTTTTTAGCGGTAACCGGCGCACGCCCGAGTGATTCACCGGTTGATTCATCTAACGCTTCAACTTCGACTGTATTTTCAGAACCGATTATTTGAGTTTCTTCATCGTTGTATTCCATACCAAAAGCCGTGCCTCGAACAGAAGCGACCGCGTTGTTCGTTTTAACTTCCCAATATGATTCTGGTGTAGCAAGTTCAATTATCTTTGACCAAACACGACCGGCAGCAAGCTGAATTTTTACTTTCAAAGAATCGCTATCTTCAATGTAATCAGCCTGCTCAAATGTAATTTCAGAATCTGAATCAAGCTGAACCGAAGAACCATCCGGCATGTGGATATCCGCCAAACCTGTTGAGTCCGTTGAGATAACACTTCCATTAGAAATTTCATCGCCGGTCTGCAATTCTTGCCAGCCGTCTTCAGCTTTTATCCTGACCTTTCCGTTTATTACTTCTATCCAGGGACGAGCAGTCGATTCATCGGTGAATATATCAACATTTTCTTCATTGTTCTGTGACAAAGACTGCTCTCCATTAGCAATTTTTTCAGCCGGCTTCCTATATTGATCGGCCAGATAGAGAAACCCGAAAACCACAGCTGCCACGACAATAATCCCGTATATATATTTTGACATATAATCTTATTTATTAATGCTTACATTATACCAGAAATGGCATTTTTTTCAAGCTATGTATCCGTACAAAAAATACTTAAAATATATAAATAATTGACGAATAATAACAATTATGATATAAACATTTTTACACGCATTTTTCAAAGTTACAAATGCGCCAAATGGCGCCAACACAATTAGGGGGTATCCGATGAAAAGAAAAAGACAGAGTAATGAACCGGAAAATGTCACCAACTTGTTTGATGACATGAGTGAGGAAGAAGGCAGAGAAGACGACGAGCACGATGGAAGGGACCCAGAGTACCAAGACGATTGCGAAGTCAATCTCGAGGACGAAATTCCAGATGCCAACTGGGACGAATGGGGAGAGGAAGACCCGTCGGCATATGACGACGGACCCCTCTATTGAGGGTAAAGCTCCGGTATCTCTCATCCTCGTATACACTTTTTCGGTCAAAACCGATTCACAAAATAATCCGCTCTTTATCAGCCCCCAAATCTCCCTGGGGGCTTTTCTTATTCAAAAATTAGTCGCTATAACAAAAATATGGACAAAATGGTAAAAATGTGCTATAATATGGGGATAATTTACAAAAATCATATTTATGATAAGACGAATGGAAGGTGGATTTGACGCCCCAAATACGGTAGAAATTAGCAGGACGGCGGCTTTACAGCATGCCGAATATATCATTTCTAAAAGTGGAAAACTCAAGCCGTCGATGGACGACTTTATGAGGTATATAGCCAATGACCAAAGCGCTAAAAAGAAATTAAAACAAGATAAAGAAAAAACTGAACAAAAACAACTGGAATTTTCAAGAAAAAGTTCAACAACGGAAGAAAAGGAAGTTAAAAAAATTAGCGATGCGACAGAAATCGTAATGCTCGAAATAATTGAAAAATACGGTAGCTTAGGCGACCAGGTCCATGCAACCATGACAAACCCGCATGATGATTTTTTTAATCATACCGACGCTTACGCGGAAATTTTCAAAGACACGGAAGAAGGTGAAGAGGGCGACCCGCTGGTTATTGGTTTCGGATTTGATTTTACCACCGGACCAAACGAGGCTATCAGAAAAATCCGGGAAAATATTAAAAGAATTGAGATGAACCGGAGAGAACGGCCGCATTTAGATTATTTTGTATCTTCAAAGACAGAAATTGACGAGCATGGGCAAGAAGTTCCGTTTCGTGTCGGACATATGGAAATCGTACCGATAGTAATCGGCCTTGAACATCGCCATGCGAAAGAGCTGAATTTTTTGTATTTCTTGCTCTCAGTAGTTTCGGAAGAAAAAAAACGACTTAAATCAGGGCCGTTATACCAGGAAAAAAATAACGAATACCAAAAATTAAGAGCTGAAATATTGCGCCATCCGATTCGTCATATGATTGTCCAGCAAATAAACTGGCAAATGGGCAAATACCGCGAATTATTAGACAGGGACAATGAACTTGACCGGCTATATTGGGACAAAATAGATCAATTGGAAGACGTACTCGCAGGCGCGTTGTCCGGACTATCAGCGGTGGAAAAAAAATCTGATTGGGAAAAAGACCATATTCATAACCGCATTAAAGAAGAAACAGCCCGCTCGTCCTAACTTCTTAACTTCCTTTTCTGACGCTGAAAAGAAATGGCAAAACGATGAGCTTCGTCACGGACGCGAATTAATAAATTTTTATTTACGGAAATCCAGTCCTGAACGGCTGGATTTTTGATTTTATAAATAAAGTCAGCCTTCTTGCGTTCCGGTCCTTTTGCGATACCGACAATCGGTATGTTCAACCCCTTGCCTTTAATTATTTTACTTGCGCGATTTATTTGCGGAAGGCCGCCGTCAACCAAAAAAATTGCGGGGAAGGGCCACTCCGTATGTTTCAGCCTCCTCTCAATCACCTCTCCCAAACAATCGACATCACTTTGGCCGGCGACTGTGTATATAATAAATTTACGATAATCATTTTTAACCGGGCCGTGATTATCAAATACAACCATACTGCCAACCTTGCCGCTAGCACCAAGATTAGAAATATCATATCCTTCAATTCGTATTGCTTTTTTGAAACGCGAAAATTTTTCTCTGACAAAAGCGTCATTGATCAGGGCAATATCGCGTATGCGCTGTAGGGCTTTCTGCTGATCGCGCAAGCGTGCCGCTTCTTCAAAGTCTTCATATCTTGAAGCGGCATCCATTTCCTTTATAATATTTTTTATTAAATTAATTTTTTTTCCGCTTAAAAATAAAATAAGCGGCGAGATAACTTTTTTCCTGTAATCAGCGCCTGAAAGCTCACCAGTGCAAACACCCATACACTCCCCCATTTCCCGGTATAAACAAGCGCGTTTTGAGCCGGGTTTGCAAAAAGAAATATGAAATATCCGCCGTAATATTTTTAAAGCGGCTTTTACATTCAAACCGGGATACGGCCCGAAAACGCGGCTGAATTTCTTGTCTAATTGATCCTTTTTAATCAGGCGTAATTCTCTCTCGCGTAATGTGGCGACTTTGGGATATTCTCCTTTCTCAATAACAAAATAATTCCAGCTTTTATCATCCTTCCACATTACATTATATTTGGGCCGATATTTTTTTATCAGATTCCCTTCTAAAATTACAGCTTCCAATACTGAATCAGTTATCTGGTATTTAACCAGGGATACTTCATGAATCATTAATTCTATCGGACGAGGGCTTTTTAAACCGCTAAAATAGCTTTTTACCCTATTTTTCAGGGAAGTCGCTTTGCCGACATAAATCAATTCATTCTTCTTTGAGTAAAATAAGTATACTCCGGGCTTATTTGGAATTTTTTTTAACGACTGATTGTTTACCTTTAGCCCTCTTGACAATTTCATATTTTTTGACATAATGGTAAGCGTAGAGAAAGGAGAGAAAATGATTGATAATCTCGATCATGAAACGATTGTGTCGCAACAACTTCGCGAAGCGCTTTACCACTTACGACGCGCTGAAAAAACAAAGCGAAACGAAGCAGTGGTCAAGATCTACAAGAACATTGTAGCGCCACGACGACCGGGTTTGAGCGGTTTTATCACTGACCTATTTCGCGGCCGAATTATCATGCCAGGAAGAGAAGATTCAATCGCCAACGAATTAATCGCACGCCTTCGCGAATATGGCTACAACGCCATTAAAGTGACCAACCGAAAAACCGCAATTGTAAAGTTAACTGTTACACTCCGCCATGCCGCTCATTCATCCGCCTAGGCCCATTCCCAAAGAGGCATCATCGCCTCTTTTTTCATATTACTTCAATATCCGCCGTAAGTAAAAACCTGTGTAACTGCCGGCTTTTCTCGCCAGCTCTTCAGGCGTACCCGTCGCCACCACTTGACCGCCTTTATCTCCGCCTTCCGGGCCCAAATCTATCACCCAGTCGGCATTTTTAATTACATCCAAATTATGCTCAATCACTATTATAGTATTTCCTTGTGAAACTAAACGCTGTAAAACTTCAAGTAATTTTCTCACATCATCATAATGCAGTCCTGTTGTCGGTTCATCCAGTAAATACAAAGTTCGCGTATGCCCGTATTTAGATAATTCCTTAGATAATTTTATCCGCTGAGCCTCACCGCCCGATAGCGTGGTAGCCGATTGCCCTAACGTAAGATAATCCAATCCGACCTCACTTAACATTTTTAGTTTATCGCTAATTTGCGGAATGTCTTTAAAAAATGTTTTTGCTTCAGCCACAGTCATTTTCAATATATCAGAAATATTCTTACCTTTAAAATGGACTGCCAACGTTTCCTGATTAAATCTTTTACCTTTGCAAACATCGCAAATAATTTCCACACTCGGTAAAAAATGCATCTCAATTTCAAGTGTCCCGCGTCCTTCACAGTTTTCACATCTTCCGCCGGGAACATTGAAACTGAACCGCCCCGGGCCGAAGCCGCGCATCCGTGATTCCGCGGTTGCAGAAAACAGTTCACGAATGTGATCAAAGGCCTTTGTATAGGTAGCCGGATTTGAGCGTGGTGTCCTGCCAATAGGACTTTGATCAATGGTAATAATGCCGTCAAGATACTCACTGCCGGTAATGGATTTAATTTTCCCCGCCGGCTTATTCATTCTAAAAAAACGATTCTGCAAATTGCGCTGGATGATATCGTGCATCAAAGTTGATTTTCCCGAGCCGGATACTCCGGTTAAACAAACAAACCTACGCAATGGAATTTCAACATCAATATTTTTTATATTATGTTCGGCCGCACCTTTAATTTTTAATTTTGGAGTTGCGCCGTCAACTTTGCGTCGTTTCTCAGGTAAATCAATCTTTTTCTCCCCTCGTAAATATTGGCCAGTGAGAGATTTGACCGGGTCACCAAGGTATTCATGTTTTTTACCTTTTGTATCCGGCGTTAATATTCCTGCCAAAGGTCCTGAATAAACAATTTCTCCACCATGTTTACCGGCTCCCGGCCCAATATCCACTATCCAATCACTTGTCAGTATAGTGTCTTCATCGTGCTCAACGACAATAATCGTATTGCCGATATCGCAAAGATTACGCAACGTTTTAACCAGTTGCTCGTTATCTTTTTGGTGTAGCCCGATTGTCGGCTCGTCTAAAACGTATAACGCTCCGACTAGCCGGGTGCCAACTTGGGACGCCAGACGGATACGTTGAGCCTCACCGCCCGAAAGCGTTCCAGCGCGGCGTTCAAGAGTCAAATAATGCAAACCGACGTTAAACATAAAATCTAAACGATTATTAACCTCGCGAACAACTGCTCCGGAAATCTCCCTTTCTTTTTCCGCCAGATTATTTTCCAGATGACCAAAAAATTCCCGCGCTTCAGAAATCGTCATGGACGCAATCTCCCAAATATTTTTATTATAAACGCGCACGCTTAAAGCGTTGTCGTTAAGACGCTTACCCTGACATTTAGGACAAACTTCCTCGCTAAATAATTCTTTGGTGCCAAGGCCGGTACAAGCTTCGCAATATCCGTAAGGGCTGTTAAAACTAAAAAGGCGCGGCTCTATTTCCGGAAAACTGAAACCATCATGCGGACATGAATATTCGGTGCTAAAAATTCTTTCTTCCCTGTCAGGAAAAATTACACTAATAAGCCCATTGGATAAATCAACCGCTGTTTCGATTGACTCAGATAACCGCTGTTCTGTTTCTTTGTCATTTTTTAATTTCTCGGCGCTGTCAAACAAAATCCGGTCAACCACCACCTCGATAGTATGTTTATTATTTTTTGATAAAATCACCCGCTCCCGCAAACTGTAAAATTTTCCGTCGATGCGCACTTCGGCAAAGCCGGAATTATATAAATCATAAAGCATTTGATAATATTCTCCTTTTCTACCACGCACTACCGGCGAAAGAATAATTAGTTCGCGTATTTTTTTGCCGTCAGCGCTTGTCCGCGATACAATCTGTTCTTTTATTTCGTCCGAAGTCATCCGCTCAATTTTATGTCCGCAAATCGGACAGTATGGCGTGCCAACGCGCGCAAAAAGCACGCGCAAATAATCATATATCTCGGTAATGGTGGCGACCGTGGAACGAGGGTTGGCGCTATGCGCTTTTTGGTCAATGGAAATGGCCGGCGACAAACCTTCAATTTCATCCACATCCGGTTTTTGCATCCCACCCAAAAATTGCCGGGCATAGGCGGAAAGTGATTCTACATAACGGCGTTGGCCTTCGGCAAAAATAGTATCAAACGCTAAAGAGGACTTGCCCGATCCGGACAGTCCAGTGAACACAATCATTTTGTTGCGCGGAATCTCAAGATTAATATTTTTAAGATTGTGTTCCCGCGCCCCTTTGATTATTATTTTTTCCTGCATGTATTTGTCATTCTGAGCGAAGCGAAGAATCCCTTAACTCCATTCTTCACTCAAATCTTTCCACTGTGGATTAACAGTTTTTATCAAATTTGCCTTTTTCATCCTCAACCAGCCCTTTATTGTTTTTTCTCTCGCAATCGCATTATTTATGTCAGAAAAATATTCATAGTATACTAATCTTTTGCAACCATATTTTTTTGTAAATCCCTCAATCAAACCCTGCTTATGTTCGGAAATGCGTCGTTCCAAATTGTTGGTGACGCCAACATAAAGCGTACCGGTAGCGCTTGACAAAATGTATACGTAAAAATTGTAATTCCGCATATTTTTACGCAAGGGATCCTTCAGTCGCCCTTTTAGGACTCCCTCAGGATGACATGGTGAACGATAGCCAAAAGCCCCGGCATCTTGCGATACTAGGGGGTCATAAAACAATACCTATATTTTCTCACACTGTCAATGTTTCTTCAATTCTCTTACCTCATCCCGCAAAATCGCTGCCAGTTCAAATTCCAAATTCTTGGCCGCTTCGCGCATTTGCTTTTCTTTGTCTTTGATAATTTCCGCAATCGGGCGCGCGTCACCGATTGTATCTAGTTTCGCGATTGACTCGGCTTGTTTTTGCCGGAATGATTTCTTATTTTTATCTTTTGTAGAAGTAATTCCAAACTCTTCCAAAATATTTCTGATAGTCTTTTCAATCGTCTTTGGCGTAATTCCATGTTTCATATTATACGCCAGCTGAATTTTCCGGCGTCTTTCCGTTTCGCGGATGGCACGCTTAATTGAGCCTGTTATTTCGTCGGCATATAACACTACCAGCCCGTTGATATTGCGGGCGGCACGCCCGATTGTTTGGACAAGTGATGTGGTGCTGCGCAAAAAACCTTCTTTATCCGCGTCTAAAATTGCCACAAAAGAGACCTCAGGCATGTCTAAACCTTCCCGCAACAAATTCACGCCGACAATCACGTCAATATTACCACGGCGCAAATCGGTAATAATTTCTATGCGCTCAACCGTCTTGATGTCGCTATGCAAATATTTTACTTTAACTTTTTTCTTCTCAAGATACTCTGATAAGTCTTCAGCCATTTTTTTTGTGAGCGTTGTCACCAAAACCCGTTCTCCTTTTTTGACGCGCTCATCAATACGGATAAGCAAATCTTCGATTTGGGATAGATGCGGTTTGTCATCCTGAGCGTTAGCGAAGGATCCCTCGATGGTAGATTTAAGGGATTCTTCACTTCGCTGCGCTTCGTTCAGAATGACAGACGAACCCGCTCGCCCCGTAACCGGGCGAATGATTACTTCGGGGTCAATTAAACCTGTCGGGCGAACAATTTGTTCAGCCACCTGACGGCTTGCAAGAATTTCATATTCATCAGGCGTGGCTGACATGTAAATTGTTTTATCTGTTTTGCTTTCAAATTCAGCGTAATCAAGAGGCCGGTTATCTCTGGCAGAGGGCAGCCTGAAACCGTGTTCAATTAAGACATCCTTCCGCGATTTATCGCCGGCGTACATTCCGCGTATTTGCGGTACGGTTACATGCGATTCATCGATAATTGTCAAAAAACGGCCCCGATCCCCTGTTTTTTCAGTCCCATATAAAAAATAATCCAACAGGGTGAAAGGCGGCTCACCTGAAATGCGTCCGTCAAAATGTCGAGAGTAATTTTCTATGCCGTTACAGTAACCAATATTTTTTATCATTTCCAAATCATAATTCGTCCGGCGTTTCAGCCGTTCGTATTCCAATACTTTTCCTGCTTTTTCAAATTTTTTGAGCTGTGATTTTAATTCTTCACGAATTTCTTTAAACGCTGTCTCTTTTACTCCCTCATCAACTACATAATGTTTTGACGGAAAAAGCCACAGATCACTTTGTGTTCTGACAACTTTTCGCGTAATTGGATCAATTACTTCAATATATTCAATTTTTTCCGAAATGCCAAAACGATAAATTTTTTCTTCATTTACCGGCATTATTTCAAATACCTGCCCATGAAGACGAAACGAACCGCGCTTTAAATCGGAATTTGTTCTTTCAAATTGCATATCAACCAGCTGCTTCAACATATCCCTGCGATTTAGCGCGTCGTTAACCGACAAGTGCAAAACAATTTTTTCATATTCTTTCGGCGAACCCAAGCCGTAAATAGCGGAAACTGAAGCAACAATTATTACATCACGGCGCGTAAGCAAGGCTTGCGTGCAGGCGTGACGCAGACGATCAATTTCGTCATTAATCATCGCCTCTTTTTCTATATAAGTATCCGTATTTGGTAAATATGCTTCCGGCTGATAATAGTCATAATAGGAAACAAAATATTCGACCGCGTTTTCCGGAAAAAATTCACGGAACTCATTACAAAGCTGGGCAGCCAAAGTTTTATTATGCGCTATTACCAACGTCGGCATTTGAACTTTTTCAATTACGCTTGCGGCTGTAAATGTCTTGCCTGAACCGGTAACGCCAAGCAAGGTTTGTTTATCAAACCCCTTATTTAAACCATCGACCAATTGGTCGATGGCCTTGGGCTGATCTCCAGCCGGTTTGTATTTTGAATGCAATTTAAATGCAGACATATCATCTAATCTGTATTCGATTTATTTTTTGTATAAATTAAACGTCGTATCTTATCATCAATTTCTTTAAGCCGTTTTTTATAATTTGGGTCTCTTGGATTTAAACGACGTTTCTGTCCTTCCAAACTTTTTAGGTCGTTCCCATCTTTCCTTATCGCCATAAACATACTTGCGTCAAATTTTTCCGACATATATTTAAAATATTTTATCCGCTCCCACGGTGACGAGCAGGGTTAATATTGAAGAAATAAATATCCCGCCTAATACATATGGCCATGCCTTGCGAAACGGAATGCCAAATACAAAAGCAGCCAAGGCCCCTGTCCAAGCACCGGTAATAGGCAGTGGAATACCAATAAAAATAAGTAAGCCAATCAAACCATATTTTTGATATTCTCCGCTAAATTTATTCTGAGCGCGCTGTAAGGCCTTTAGCCAACCTCTTGAGAGGATGCCGGACTTTTTATCAATATATTCGTGAAATCGTTTGGCAAAAAATAAAATAATCATTGCCGGAACGGCATTTCCAATAACTGATAATAAAACCGCTTTCCAAATCGGAAAATGGAATACTAAAATCGCGACCGGCAAAGCCAGACGCAATTCTCCGACCGGTGTCATCGCCATAAGAACTGTAGCAATTTCCGGCGGAAATGCAGAAAAAAACTGGGTAATTGTTTCCAACATAACATGAAATTCGTATAATTCATTTTACCAGCAAAAAACGCGCCCGACAAGGCGCGTTTTTTTAGAAAATAAATGCGAATTAATACATCCCGCCCATACCGCCTGGCATTCCTCCGCCCATACCCGCTCCATGGTCATGCTCTTCCTTTTTTGGTATATCGGTGATAACCGCTTCAGTAGTGAGGAACATGCCGGCAATGGACGCGGCATTCTGTAGAGCGCTTCTGGTAACTTTTGCCGGATCGATAATCCCGGCTTTTACCATATCTTCATACACTCCGGTAGCGGCATTATATCCATAATTACCACTATTCTTTTTTATTTCTTCTACGATCACCGCGCCGTCAACACCGGCATTTTGGGCAATCATGCGAAGAGGCTCTTCCAAGGCGCGCCGTAAAATTCCGACCGCTACTTTCTCTTCACTTTCCAGATTCAAATTGTCCAATGCTTTTACCGCGCGAAGCAATGCGACACCGCCTCCTGCAACCACACCTTCTTCCACAGCGGCCTTGGTCGCGCCGACAGCGTCTTCTATACGATGTTTTACTTCTTTCATCTCCGTTTCAGTAGCTGCGCCGACCTTGATGATGGCAACACCACCGGCCAATTTAGCCAAACGCTCCTGCAATTTTTCTTTATCAAAATCAGATTTGGTTTCTTCAATTTGTCTTTTAATTTGCGCCACACGGTCTTTTATGGCCGATTCACCACCCTGACCCTTAACAATTGTGGTAAATTCTTTGGTGGCGATTACTTTGTGGGCACGACCAAGATCTTCCAATTCGACAGTATCCAATTTTCGGCCGACTTCTTCACTTACAACTTTTCCGCCGGTAAGAATGGCAATATCGGCCAGCATCTCTTTTCTGCGATCTCCGAAACCGGGCGCTTTAACGGCTAACACGCTAAATGTACCGCGAAGCTTGTTAACTACCAAAGTCGCCAGCGCTTCACCTTCCACGTCTTCGGCAATAACCACTAATTCTTTCTTCCCGCTTTGAGCTATTTTTTCTAACAATGGTAAAATATCGTGAATTGACGTAATTTTTTTGTCAGTTATCAATAAATGGGCATCAGCATATTCGGCTTCCATGCGTTCGGTGTTAGTAACCATATAATGAGAAACATAACCCTTATCAAAACGCATACCCTGCACAGTTTCAATTTCCATGCCAAATGTTTGAGATTCTTCCACTGTTATCACGCCATCCTTGCCTACTTCTTTCATCGCACTGGCAATTTTCTCACCGATTTCTTTATCATTGGCCGAAATGGCAGCCACATTGGCAATTTCACCTTCTTCCACCGGCTTGGCAATGTTCTCTCTGATTTCTTTTATAATCGCTTCAACGCATTTATCAATGCCTCGCTTTAGCGCCACCGGATTTGCGCCGGCAGTAACATTCTTCATTCCTTCTGTCACAATCGATTGTGCCAGCACGGTGGCGGTGGTGGTGCCGTCGCCGACATCATCATTTGTTTTACTGGCCACTTCTTTAACCAGTTCAACACCGGCGTTTTCAAATTTATCCTCCACCTCAATTTCTTTGGCTACGGTAACGCCGTCTTTGGTAATTGTCGGCGCGCCATAACCCTTATCCAGAACAACATTGCGCCCCTTCGGACCCAAAGTTACCTTAACCGCATTAGCCAAAGTATTTACACCCTTTAAAAGTTTGTGACGGGCGTCTTCGCTGTAAAGAATTTGTTTTGCCATAATATTTATTGTTATTTATTCTAAAATTGCGACCACATCGCTTTTGTCTTCTTCTTTTCCGACAAATAAAATTTTAAATTCTTGTTCATCAATGCCGCGCCCTGTTTTAATATCCTCTCCGCCCCATTTCTTGTATAAAATTTTATCACCAACCTTTAAACCCAATTTAGCTATATATTCACCATTGCCCACGGCAATAATTTCACCTTCAGCCTTTTTTTCTTTATCAACAGTATCCGGCAAAAAAATACCTGAAGCGGTAACTTCCTCCTCCTTTGTCGGTTTGACCAGTACACGATCGCCCAATGGCTTGATATTCATATTATATTAAGATTAAATAATAAATGTTTCTAAATTATCACTCAATAATGTTGAGTGATAACGCGATTACATTTTAGCTCATTTTGATTAAATGTCAAGTCCTCTCCAATGGCAACCCGTCCACACTCTCATCTTTCGCTAAACCAAGGCCAAAAATGACCCAAAAAAGCGCCTGTCCTATGTATAAAGACCACAAAAAATGATCAAATATGCCGGCTACGAACAATGCAAAAATAACACCGAGAAACAAAGGCCTCTTCTTCCAAATTTGAAAAACTAGAAAAATCACCAATGTATTTAAAATAATGTATCCAATCAGCCCAAGCTCGGTCAATGATAATAAATATATATTATGCACCGGCTCATACGAACCAAAGGCTGGAGGTGAAAAATAACCGGCCATGGCATAAGTGTAAAGACCCGGACCGACTCCCATAAAAATATTCTGATTCAAAATTAATGCATTTTGTCTGTATTGTTCCAAACGGGCATCGCGCGATATATTTTCAAATACTCCGTGGCCGGCTATCCGGACATAATATGCCGAACAATAGAATGCCGAAATAACCAAAGCAACTGCAAAAACTGCAACCAGTTGTTCAATAACCGGTTTTACCTCGCCGGACATTTTTTTTATCTTAACTACGATAAAATAAACAATAGATCCCGCAATCATTGCAACTATAGCATTACGGGAAAATGAAAACATAATTCCGGCACCGATAATCATCTGGCCGATAAGGAAAAACGGGCGGTATCTCGGCTTGACATATTTGTAAATTATAAAACCTATTAATAACGCCAGAGCCAAATATACTCCAAGAGTATTCGGCCAGCCAAAAGCCCCGTAGGCCCGCAGCCATCGCTCCGATTCGGTCTGTACAACCGCCACACCGGTGTCAAAAGACCGGTGAGAAGCAATCCCCAGCCATTTGCTTGGTGCCGTCTCTTGGACGAAAAATTGAAGCACGGCCAGATAGCCCTGCAGCGTAGCAGAACTCCAAAAAGCCAAACTCATTTGTTTAAAATTCAAATTCGAAACAACTAAACATATCATTAAACAAATTGAACCCAGCAATCGGCTGATAAATTGAGCACTTATTTCTTTTTCAGGAGAAGCCGAATAAAAATATGCGATTAAAATAGCAATCGCTACGCCAAGAACAAGCGCCGGCCACCGGCGCAATAAATGTGAACGGCTGATAATTTTTTCACGAAAATTTTTGTTTCCAAAAAGACGGACACCAGTAAGAATTACAATCAACCACAGCAATATTTCCGTGCCGTAGAAGCTTAACGTTCCATATTCCCAAGAATGCCCATTCAATTCAGCCAGTCCATAAATCCATCTCGTTTGCCAAGGAAGGAGAAAAAGAAATGTTAATATCAGCCAGTTAGTTATTCTTGATAACATATTCCTAATTTTTTAAATTCCACTGATCAAAAATCACTTTCCGCGAATCGTTTTCATGAAATTTCAATACGCCATCTTCGATAATTACCGAGCGATCACTTTTGGTCGCCACTTCCTTTATGGACATTTTCAGGCGTGCCAGCTGAAACTGTTTTGCCTGTTTTTCCAAAATATTTCCATAACTGCCGAGCCACATTGTCTCCCACGCACGCTGCCACAGAGCGCCAGCCTTCCCTTTTGGAGCGGCATTCAGATACAGTGATTTGCTTTTACGGCTTACATTAGGCAAATAATCATTTGTCCAGCTGTTGGCTTTAAGAAAACTGAAGTATAAATTATCGGGATCATATATTGGTACCATCTGATGAAGCCAATATATAAAATGAATATCATTTTTTACGGCACAAAGAGGCTGAAGATCTAAATTTTTTTCATCAACAAAAAATGACAGGCAAATTTTATTTTTGTGTTTTTTACCAAAAGTCCGTAGTCCCCAAAATTTCAAAATTAAATTCGTAAAAAACCGCACGAGCCAAATTCGGCCGGGAAAAGATATTATAAAAAAATCAATATCACTGCCGTCGTGCGCCAAACCGGATCCGACCGAATTGCAAACAAAAACCGCCCGCAAAAACGGGACGGACCTAATTTTTTTTACAGCCCTCAAGGCAATTTTTAATTTTGATTCGCTGACAACCAGCCGTTGCCGACGGCTCTCCACCGTGCTATGCACGACCGGCCACAAAATAGTACCCGTATTTTTCCTGATGCACTCCGCCAAAATTATTTTCTTCAGAAAACATTGAAAGAATAAAATCTTCATAACTTAATCGCGGCGGCTGATACAAATACGCAAATAGTTCTTCTTTGGTAAGAGGGTAATCAAACAAATCAAAGTAAGCGAGAGTTTTACGGATTGATTCGTTAAGCGGAGACATGGGTTATTTATTAACCACTTGCCCTTCAATAACATTATTTTTTTCTGATGGTGCCACAGGAGTGTCATTGCTTCCTTTTTTCAACATATATGTCTGCTGAGCAACGGTAAAGAGAGTGCTAAAAAGCCAATATAAAGTTAATCCGGCCGGTAAAGAAACGCCGATCAGAACTGTCATTAAAGGCATAAAATACAACATTTGCTTATTCATCATCGCCATCATGCCCTCATCTTTTGCGCCGGCTCCGGCATTTTTTGGCGGCTGCTTTGAAAGCATACCTTTAGCCTGCCAAAACTGCGCTAAACCCGCCAAAATTGCCAAGATATAATTTTTTGTCGCCGCCATATCCAAAAAGCCGAAAGAAATCGAATTTAATTTGCCGGGGTTGCTGACAAAACTATATAACTCCGTGGAAAATTTATCCGCCATCAAAGAATCACGCATCACCATGTATAAAGCTATCAAAATTGGGAGTTGAATAAGAAGCGGAAGGCATGAAGCAAACGGATTTACTTTATTTTCTTTATAAACAGCCATCAGCATCGCCGCCTGCTTCTGCTGGTCATTGGCATATTCTTTTTTGATTGCATCTATTTTTGGCTGAATATCCTGAATGGACTTTTGTGCTTTTATTGACTTTGACGTGAGCGGATATACAATCAAACGCACCAAAATAGTAATAATGATAATTACCACGCCTACATCATGACCGGGAATAACATTATAAAGACCGACAAATAAATTAAATATCGGCTGATAAAGTATTCCGTGAAAAAGTGTTGAAAACATAAATATTATTCTTTAGTTTCGTCATTTTTTTCTTCAACCTTTGCTGTCTCTTCTACTTTTTCAACTTTCTCGTCTTTCGCTGGTTCTCCGGCCTTTTCTGCTTCTTCAACCACCGGTTCTGCAACTGCAACTTCTTCACTGGATAATTCTTGCGTTCCACCCTCTTCTTTAACTTTTATTTTCCAGTCAGTCAAAGCGGATGCCAACCGGACATTTTGGCCGTTGCGTCCGATGGCCAAAGAGAATTGATCGGCCGCTACATATACCTCAGCCTCTTTTACATCATTATTTATTTCAACGCGCATTACTTTTGCCGGAGACAAGGCGTTTCCGATATACACCGCCGGATCTTCGTTCCACTTAATTACATCAATTTTTTCTCCGCCCAACTCTTCAATAATCGTATTAATACGACCACCACGCTGGCCAATACATGAACCAATCGGATCAATTGAATTGTCATCTGTAAAAACAGCCACTTTTGACCGAAAACCGGCATCGCGGGCAATTCCTTTTATCTCAATAGAACCATCACCGATTTCAGGAATTTCTTGACGAAAAATTTCTTCAACCATGCCGGAGCTGTTTCTGGAGAGTACTATTTCCGGACCGCGCACAGTCATATTTACGGCTAAGACAAAAAATTTCATACGACTGCCGGGCCGATAAAACTCACGGCTTGTCTGTTGGTCTGAAGGCATAATGGCCGTTACCTTACCCAAATCAACCAGCACTTTGCGCCCTTCCACGCGTTGAATCGTACCAATGATTATTTTTCCCTCTTGATCCTTATATGACCCATAAACCATATTACGCTCAGCCTCACGAATTTTCTGAATAATAACCTGTTTAGCTGTCTGCGCCGCCATGCGTCCAAAGTCATGCGGAATTTCAAGAGGTATTTCCAAAACATCACCAAGTTTAGCTTTTTTATTTACAGCTTTTGCTTCGGAAATCATCATCTCCGTTTTAGGATTAAAATGAGGCAGATCTGCCACCTCTTCTTCAGTCATTTCTCTTCCTTCTTCGCGCGCCTTTTCACGGCGTTCTGTCAGCTCTTCCTGCGCTTTTTCCAATACCTCCGGTTCAATATCTTCAACAACAATTTTAACATCCCAAGCTAATGTATCGCCGGTTTCGGGATCAAATTTTACCTTGATATTCTGCTGTTTATTGCCGAAATCTTTACGATAAGCGGCCGCCAACGCAGCTTCAATTGTTTCCATCACGACTTCAAAAGACAGGTTCTTTTCTTCGCAAAGAGTCTGAATAGCTTTAGTTATTTCACTAGGCATATATAAAAAATGATTAACAAAAAAGCAACTTCATGATTGAAGCGCTTTATTAGTAATAATATAGCACGCTCCAACCAATTTGTCAAACCAACTAAACTAAGGTGAAACCGTGGCGATTTTAACTTTTCCTTTTGGTGTTTCGCCAACAACCTTCACTTTATCCCCCACATCCAAAAATTTATACAATTTTTCTACGTCTTTATATGCGATATTTACACATCCGTGGCTCATCGGTCTTATACCAAATTGATTGTGCCAATAAGCGCCATGCAAATAATAACTGCGTTTGAACTCCAGGTTCCATTTTGTGTTTGGCAAATCATAACCTGGCCCGCGATAATGTACAATCGGGACTTTTCTTAATATATTGAATTCTCCTTTCGGAGTTTCCATACCGGTTAAACCTGTTGATACCGGTATTGTGCCAATCTTAACTCCGTTTAAATAATAATCCAGCGTCTGTGTTGTCCGGTTTACTTCCGCATAACGCGACACATCCCTGCTGTTTGGACCGGCGAAAGGATTGTATCCATTTTGGACTTCTTCACCATCAAGATAACCATCATAATCCGTATCGGAATTTGTTAAATCAGACCGTAGAGCAATTTCCAGATAGTCATTTAAACCATCAGAATCAGTATCAACAGCGGACAGTTTCGCTTTGTTCCCATGTAACGGAGAATATCCGTTTTGTATTTCCCAGCCGTCAGGATATCCATCTCCATCCGTATCTTTCAAATTCGGATTGGTGTGATATATCATCACTTCATCCTGATCTTTAAGACCGTCAGCGTCAAGGTCATATGGCGTTGAAGAAACGCTAAAACCAGCCAAAATTGTGGTTGTCGCAATTGTCGCTAAAATCATATTTCTATGCTTCTCTCCCCTGTAAATTACCTTAATATTATATCATTTTTCTCATCTGTTCGCCAAATTTCGGCACCTGTCCGCTCAAGCTTTCTGATAACCCGAAGTGAGGGGTGCCCAAAACGATTTTTTCCCACAGAAATAACAGCAAATTGTGGCGATACGGCGTTGATAAAGTCTTCCCCGGATGAGCTATCCGAACCATGATGGGCCACTTTTAAATAATCGGATTTAAGCGATTCACAGCTTGATAAAATTGTACTCGTAGAACAATAATGCAATAAAATTTCATCTTCAGATTTTTCTTCAATGTCACCGGTAAAAAATACTGTCGTCGTACCATATATCAGACGAAAAGCCAGGGAACCGTTATTTTCAGAAAGCTGATTTGAATCTTTTTGCGGACCATAAAAAATAATTTTTGCCTCACCGTCATTCATCTCTTGATTTGCCACAGCCACACTTACCCGGGCGCCTTCAAGCGCCAGATATTTCTCCCAAACCTGCCAATACGAGTCCCCCTCTTTTTCACCGCCATTGGTAATAATATTTTTTACTTCATATCTTTTTAAGACGTCAGAACATCCGCCATAATGGTCCATATCCGGATGAGTGATAAGAAGATAATCAAGAGTCCGGTCGTAAAAAGGCAAATACTCCCCCAATTTATGCAGCACATCACGGTTTGGACCGCAGTCAACAAGCATTTTGGCTCCACTGGGAAAACGAATCAAAGCTGAATCACCCTGGCCAACGTTAAAAAAAACAACTTTAAAATCAGGCCCTGAAGAAAATTTTAAAAATAACAAAACAACAGCAACTATCAAAAAAATTAAAGCTGCTGTTAATACTATTTTTGCGCGACCACTATCTGGTTCACCCATAAATCTTTTTCTTTTACCAAAATTTCCTTCTCAATATTAAAGGCAAGAGATTGCAGCATCTCTCTGATTTTTTCCGGCCGATGATAATATGATTCAATTTTTATTACCCCTTCCGGTGTCGCAATTTCCGGAGGTTCTTTCTGGTTGATATTTGTCAGTATCAGCCGACCGCCCTCTTTAAGCACTCGGTATGATTCATCAAAAAAACTCGACGGATCTTTCAGGTGGACAATCAAAAAAGCAGCCAAAATGTAATCAAATGAATTATCGGCAAATGGAAGAGATTCGGCATCTCCAACTTGAGTTTGTACAGCCGGTGCTTTCTTGTTCAGCTCTCTAAGCATTGAAGCGGATAAATCCAAGGCCGTAACTTTTGCTCCCAGCTTATTCAGCGGGACAGAAAGCCTGCCTGTGCCGGCACCAACATCCAAGACAGATTTATTTTTCACTGTGCCAAAAAGAGGTAAAAGCAGGCCTTTTTCAAAGCTGTTTAAATATGCCTCCTTTTTGTCATAACCGGCGGCAGCCAAACCATAACCCTTCAAAGAAGACATTATTGTAATTTTTTGTTTTGCCATAAAAATATTCTATACAACAATAAATATAACATAATCATCAGCCACCAGGGAAGCTTGCACGGAACCGACGACCATTCCTGACGGCCGATAATTTGAACGATGAACAATATATACTTTAATCCAAATCCCGTCACCCATGCAAGAATTTGCCCTATCGGATAAAAGATGAAACTTGAAATAAGCGATAAAAAACCGAATAGCATTATGTATGGAATAAGCCAAAGAACAAATAAATTGACCGGCAAAGCTACAACGGACAAACGGCCAAAATGATATAAAATTAGCGGAAGAGTAGCTACAATAGCTGAAAAAGTTGTCTTAACAACACTATCTCCATTGGCTAGAAACAGTATCCCGGCAGTGGCGGCAAAAGAAAGCTGAAAACCGACATCCCAAATTAATACATACGGATTAACAAGTACCATGAGTGTGGCGGCAAAAATTAAAGCCGGACTGGCGCGCGACGGCCTGCCAAAATATTGTCCAAGAAGTACAACCGACCCCATAATGCCTGCCCGCACCGCTGATGCGGATGCTCCGGTAAAAATGACAAATATTATGATGCAAAAAAGAGCAACCCAAAGCGCCTGACGCCGATAAAATCCGGCCAAAATTAAAAGCGTCATAAGAGCAGCGGCAATAATCGTGATATTGTATCCGGATACGGCTACAATATGACTTAGACCTACCCTGGAAAAATTATCCGTAATACTTTTTGGCATAGTGGCACGCTCGCCATAAAGCAAACCGCCGATAAGCGATGACTGCGGTTCCGGCCAAAGAACTGCAACTTTTCCGGCGACAATATTTTTTAGCGCAAAAATATACCCCAAAAATGTTTTGTTATGCCCGGTAAATTCCGCGACAGGATTTACGCAAACCAACGAAACGCCCTGAGTCAGCAAATATTTATCATATTGAAAATCGCCGCCCGGCATTGAATAAGGTTCTTCTAAATAGCACCGTATTTTAACCGAATCTCCATAGCGATATTCAGGGTATAAAGGAAGCTTAATCAAAATTCTATCGGGAATTGTTTTGCTTCTTATCATATATTCGGCCTGACTCGTGCCAATTTTTGGTTCAGCGACAATTATTGCGTTAAATTCGAGTTCTTCGCCGAGATAATTTTGCATATCTGGTACAACCGATAAATAGCGCCAACAACCGGCTATTACTATTGCTAAAGAGATGAATATAAAACGCATTTTTTTATTTTTCCAATACCAGGCGATAAAAAATATGGCGACCAAAAGGAGTCTGTAAAAAAACATGACCCATTTCTTGTCCGTATTTATTAGTGACATAACCGCAATGCCGGCCAAAAAACAAAAACAAAACGCCAGAAACGTTTTGCTTTTTGAATTTATTATTTTATCAAACCCCTCCCTCAAAACCATAATTAGATCACTATGCTGACCAGTTTTCCTTTTACATAAATTACTTTCTTCGGTTCTCTTCCGTTAAGCCATTTTTGCACCTTTTCACTTGTCAGAGCCAAATCTTTGGCTTCCGATTCAGATATTTCCGCCGAAACTTCCAAAGTATCACGCAATTTGCCATTAACCTGTACAGCCAGAGTAATTTCAGAATCTTTTGCCAATTTTTCATCGTATTCCGGCCATTTTTCCAGAGCCAAACAGGATTTACAACCAAGCGTCTGCCAAATTTCTTCACACATATGCGGGGCAAAAGGCGATAATATTAAAA
The DNA here is from genome assembly GCA_963802255.1 of Candidatus Magasanikiibacteriota bacterium. Classification (GTDB taxonomy): domain Bacteria; phylum Patescibacteriota; class Patescibacteriia; order Magasanikbacterales; family GWA2-37-8; genus JAPLWQ01. Next base: position 131,525 of record CAWDHY010000002.1, read on the forward strand.
TCAGCAAACCATAATATTCACCGCTTATTTTTTCTTCCTTTGATATTTCATTTATCAGCTCCATCATCTTCGCAATCGCGGTATTAAAGCGTAGTGACTCAACATTGTGCGTTACTTTTTTGATAGTTTGATGCATTATCCGTGTCATTCTTTCCGGCACCGTATATTCAGAATCAATTTTTTCCTGTAAATGCCAGATACGCTCCAGAAATCTGCGGACACCTTTAACCCCATTAGTGTCCCAGGGCTTATCCGCTTCAAGTGGCCCCATGAACATCTCATAACAGCGCATTGTATCAGCGCCAAATTCTTCAACCACATCTGTCGGATTTATCACATTACCCCAGCGTTTACTCATTTTATGATTATCTTCGCCCAAAATCATACCTTGATGGCGATGCTTCAAAAACGGTTCGTCAAAATCAATATAACCGGCGTCAAATAATACTTTTGTAAAAAATCGGGCATACAAAAGATGGCTGTTAACATGTTCCGGACCACCCAAATAAAAATCCACGGGCATCCATGTTTTAAGGGATTCAGCGGAAGCAAATGCTTTGTCATTATGCGGGTCAAGATAGCGATAAAAATACCAGCTGGAACACATAAAAGTGTCCAGTGTATCCGGTTCACGATGCCAGCCTTTACCATATTTTTTCTCAACGCCCTTGTTAAAACTTTTTGAATAATTTAAAGGCGATTCACCGGTTGGCTTAAAATCAACATCATCGGGTAAAATTACCGGTAAATCTTCTTCCGGCACCGGATGTAATTCATTTTTATCGTCATAAAGAACCGGAATTGGCGCGCCCCAAAATCGCTGACGTGAAACAGACCAGTCGCGGAGTTTGTATTGGATTTTTCGTTTTCCCTTCCCCTCTTTTTCCAGCCAATCAATAATTTTTTTTGATGCCTCTTTGGTAGATAGACCGTTTATGAAACCAGAATTAATTGAGACGCCTTCGCCGGTAAAACATTTTTTTTCAGCGCCCTCCTGGATTCCCGCCTGCGCGGGAATGACAACTTCTGTAATCTCCAAACCATATTTTTTGGCAAACTCAAAATCACGCTCATCATGAGCCGGAACGGCCATAATAGCACCAAAGCCATAAGAAGCCAAAACATAGTCGGCGATAAAAACCGAAACTTCTTCATTGTTGACTGGATTAATAGCCTTAACACCTTTCAGCTCTACGCCGGTCTTATCTTTTTGTGTCTGACGATCAAGGTCGGTTTTTAATTTTGTTTCGTTTATATATTTTTCAACTTCATCCCAGTTTTGAATCTTATCTTTCAATTTATCTAACAACTTATGCTCTGGCGCTAAAACCATAAAAGTAGCGCCAAACAAAGTATCCGGACGGGTGGTAAAAACTTCAATTGTCATCCCCGACCCGGTCGGGGATCCAGAGGGTGACTGGATTCCCGCCGGAGCCTGCCCTCGACTACGATCGGGGGCGGGAATGACATTAAACGAAACCTCAGCGCCTTCACTGCGCCCGATCCAATCCTTCTGCCGTTTCTTTGTTTCTTCCGGCCAATCCAGTTTATCCAAATCATTTATCAGCCGGTCGGCATAATCGGTAATTTTTAAATACCACTGTTCCATTTCGCGCTGTTCAACAATAGTTTCGCAACGCTCACACTTGCCATCTGTGGTCACTTGCTCATTGGCAAGAACCGTCTTGCATGAATCACACCAATTTACAGACTGTTTTTTTCGGTAGGCCAAACCGCGTTTGTAAAACAAAAGAAAAAACCATTGCGTCCATTTATAATAATCCGGATTATGAGAACCGACTTCCCTACCCCAGTCGGCTGAAACTCCGAGCACCTTTATCTGCCGTCTAAACATATCTATCGCCTGGTCGGTGCTTTTTCGTGGGTGAACATTAGTTTTAATCGCATAATTTTCCGCCGGCAAACCAAAAGCATCCCAGCCAATCACCTGCAAGACTTTTTTACCCGTCATACGCTTATAGCGGGCAAAAATATCACAAGCAGTATAAACTTCGGCATGGCCGACATGCAGGCCCGAGCCGGACGGATACGGCAACTGTGGCAAAATGTAATATTTATCGCCGCGCGAGGCGTCAATTGGCGTTTGGAAGATTTTTTCTTTTTCCCAGCGTTTCTGCCATTTTTTTTCAATTTTCGCCGGATTGTATGAATTGCCCATAAATCGAATTAGTGCTTAATATTATAGAAAAAATGCGGGTAAAAGTAAAGATGACAATAAAAAACCCGCCAGAGGTCAAGCGACATGGCGGGTAAATGAACGAATGTAGATTAAAGAGCGGATGTTGAGGCAGGGCTATATTTTCCCTCATGAATATGAGGGATGGCGACGGTTCTTACAGATCGCGGACGCAGCGGATGTAATACGATTCATACTCGATATCCCAGCACTGTTCGCTCACAGAACTGAATTCGAGGGACAGATAGCCGTCGGTGCAACTATCCGAAGACCAGTAAAAATATTCGCAACTGCCGCCCATGGCCGGTGACCAGTAACAACCACCTGCACCAGGGCCCTCTCCCGATTCGCACGGGGGATCGTCGCAACCAGTAACGAGCTGGTACAGCTCAGAAAGAGCCGGCATCCTCCAGTCGTCATGACCACCGAGCAACAAGGTGTCGGCGCAATAGGTCTGAACAGCGGCCCAGGTGTAAGTTCCGTCAGGAGGCGTCAACTGCCACCCCAAGCCGTTCACCGAATCGATGTACATACCCGCTCCGACGGATGCGTCGTAGGGGGCTTCGTCCTCACAGGGCGCAGTCGGAACGGTGCAGTCGGCGGTGTTGGCGACGTCGTCGCCGTTAGCATCATTCGGGACGCCATCACCGTCGATATCGTCATCCAATGCATTCGGCGTACCATCGCCGTCCATGTCGGCCGCCTGGTTAGCATCAGGCAAATCCGTTTCTTCGCCGGTCTTGCTCTCCAAGTAGTCGGCCAGATTCTGCACACAGTCAGCGATGGGATCCAGGGCGGCTTCGCCGTTTCTGAGGTACTGCTTGTATTCGGCGCTGATCACACCACTGGTCTGAAGTTGGCTTCTGATATCGTTGACAAGCTCCTGAAGCCGGGCATCGACTTCGTTGACATCGGCCGCTCTCAATTCAGCTGCCTTGCCAATGATGCAGCTGACCGCCATGATGTACTGGTTGTCAGGGCTATCGACGCCGGTCAGATCCATTTCAGTGCCGTGTCCTACTAGGCCCCCAAGCGGGTGTTGAATGCCGAGTTCCTCGAACAAAGCGTCCTCGGACGCGGCGACCGCTTCGGCTACCACGGTGTAGGTGCCTTCGCGGAAGTCCTTTAGAGCGAGACCGGACGACATGTGAGTGAAGACGTTGAGATACGCCTCCTGCGGGTCGCCACCGATGATCTCGTAAAGAGCCCGCAGAGTGATGGGTGCGCCGGACAAACTGTCAGTGATCTCGTTGTAGTAAAAACCTTCACCGATGAGTTCACACGGACCGGATGTCGCCGCCACCACATTGAACGCGCCAAGCTCGTCTTCGGTGGTCGTGGCGTAGTTGTCACCGGTCGGAGCACCAGCAGAGTCGAGCATGGAGACAGTCAGTGAGCTCCCCTGAATGAGGGGCCCCTTCTGCATGGCTCCGGTCAAAGTGACGGAGCCGGAATTGTTGTTGTCTCCATTTCCACCATTGTCATCATCACAGGAAACGCTCAACATGGCGAGACACGCCAACATCGCGAACAAATACTTCAACATTTTTCTACCTCGCTTGCGGGTTTTTGTAACCCGTTGGTTTACCAAACTCTATGAAAAAGTTTGGTTTTTGTTTTTTGCCTCAATCTTATTATATTGTAAAGGACGAACTAGTTGTCATCCTGAATAAAATGAAAAATCTGTAATCTGTGATCCCGCATTCGCGTGAATGACAAGTAAAAAGATTCTTCGCTTTGTCCAGAATGTCAAGTATTTATGGAACTAATTCATCAATTCTATTAACTAACGATTGTACCAATTGTCACAATATAAAACGGATGAACTACTTATAATATACCTCTTTTATGGCTTTTGTCAAGAGTGTAACCCAATATTTCATCATATCTTAGCCAAAAACGCTCCGTAAATACGGAGCGCTAATCGATCGCTGGCGGTGTTTCAGCTGGAGGAGTTTCAGGAGCGGGTTCAGGTGGCGGTGTTTCAGCTGGAGGAGTTTCAGGAGCGGGTTCAGGTGGCGGTGTTTCAATTACTGGTTCAACAACCGGTTCCGTTTCTTCCGGTTCAATAATTGGTTCATCGACCACCGGATCGGATGGTTCCGGATCATCTGAAGGAGAAAGAGGAGCCGTCACTCCACCATCTCCTCCAGTTGATTCCGGTATCGTTACCGGAATATCTGAACTAACTAAATCATTACTTATTTTACGTTTGGCGATCACCATCCAGTCAAACGATGCATTTGATGTACCGCCGTCTAACTCTTTCACTTTAAAACCTTGTGCCGTCTTTTCAATCACCGCTACACCTTTTGCTTCAATGGAAGTCAAAGTAACACTGACTTTTATCGGAGCAGATTCATCAATAATTTCCTGTGTGTCCGTGGCAAAAGTAATTATTGCTTCACCCATCTCTAAGACACCAGCTCCAGAAAGCGTAATCTCAGCCAATTCTGATGCCATGCCATAAATATTTTTTTCACCCTGGCTGGTCGTCACTCTTGCGATAAGCAAACCATTTTCATCAATAGACCAGCTGTTATTTTTACCAATAATTTTTAAAACATTTAATATCGCATTTCCGGCTAAATCTAAAGCTCCGGTACCGGAATATGAAATAGTTCCTCCGCTCGCGCCAACACTTAAATCACCCGGATCAGTACCAATATCAATACCTGTTTCAGCGGCAATAATCTGCACCTGTTGTTCCAGTTTTGCCGCTGCTTCTGTCTTGTTGTATACCCAACCCGTACGAATTAAGGTAATAATTTTTCCATCTGTAGAAACACCGGAATTTTCAAGCGCGATACCAATAATACCCACAACTTTTCGTGAATTGTCCACTTTTGGATCATATTTCATCGCCTTTCCCGGTTCTGAAGCGGATACGAGCAAATCACCGCGCGATATTTCTCCATTTTCTAGAGAATATTTAACCGGCACCCGTCCAACCATTGCGAGCGGAGCTGTCTGGTCTGTTTTTCCATTGCCCACGATAATAGTTGGATTGGTTGAAATAACACCGGCCACTGTCGGCTCATAAGCAATGTTTGATTTTTGATATCTGTCCGCAGATGTCGGGTCTACCATCATCACATCACCGGCTTCAACTATTTCAGCCGGATTAATATCCACTTTTTCCGCCAAATCTCCAGGATTAGTGGAAGTACCAAGCACTGCGGATGCGGCATACATATTTCCGGCGCTGTGGACATCGCCATTTGCTGATACTGAAAAGACAGGATTGTTATTTGAGCGGAGAGATAAAATATAATTATCAGCCGTTGAAGTGTTAAAATTCAAAGCGTTGAAGATGAATGCGCGGGTGCCGGGGGTCGAGATGACTGAAGATTCAAAGATGGTGGAGGTAGAGAAAGAAAGCTTGTGGCCGGAAACAGCGCTCTCGGCTGTGGCCAGGAAATTAACATCACCGGTCAGATTGAGAGTATATGGTTCGGAGGCGGAACCGATGGTGAGCGACTGAGTTGAGGTAACGACATCAAAAGCCGTGTCCAGAGGTTCAATTATGTTTTGCTGGGCTTTAGCGACTTCGGTGAGGAAACCGACATAATGGTCGTAATCTAAAGTAAGATACGGGTGCTCTTCATCACCTGATTGAGTAACTAGCTCGGGTAATACAGCTTGAACTTCCTGAGCAATCATACCAACTTGACGCGATGTCGTCGCCGATTCATAACCCGGCTTGGAAGTGTCCCAGAAATAATATACACCGCGCAAACTCTTTAAAGCTTCGAGTACATCAAGAGAACCGGAAATGTCAGTAACATCCGTCTTAACCTCCTCGTCGGAATTTGTACAAGTAGTACCTGAGTAGAGCAAGCCGGCAGTACTAATACAAATATAGTAGGCATTGGCTTTCTCTTTCCAATAGTATACATCGGCATTAATGTTACCAAGATAAATATCGTAAGTTGTTGATGCAACTGCATTACCCCCAATAGCAGTAGAGTATAAAGCATTTGCAGAGGTGTTATACCCAAGTGCTAAAGTATAGTTCGCGTTTGCATCAGAATCATAACCAACTGCAATAGCGTCGATTCCATTCGCATAAGCGGCGTACCCTAACGCCAACGAATTGAGCCCCAGCGCACTGGCGCCATTACCGATCGCCGTGGCGTAGTCATCATCCACTTGAGCATCCGTACCTACTGCGGTAGCACCATTAACCTCTATACCAGTATCAACACTATACCCGATTAATACATTATTATCGGTTGAGGTTACATGGCTACCGACGCCAGTACCAATGGCAACGTTATATGCACCGCTATCATTATTTAATATTGCATCAGCACCTAAGGCGATATTGCCCGTCGCCAAGGAACCATATCTCATTGCCCTCGCTCCAATCAAAGTATTTGAAGTTCCTGTAAGTTCATAACCTGCTTCATTTCCTAGGGCGGTATTATTATTACCAGTTGTATTAGTATACAAAGCACTATAACCAATAGCGGTGTTGGCATTGCCGACAGTAATTTGATAACCTGAGCGATAACCCAACGAATTATTTTTCTCGCCTGAACGAAGGTTCGCCATAGCATCCATGCCAATGCCTACCGTATTCGCCATCCCAAAGTTCGTATTAGTTAACGCATTACGCCCAATTGCAATATTACCGTCAGTGGACGTGACACCGAATAGTGCCATGTAACCTATACCGATATTATTATTGCCGCTAATATTCGAAGTCAAAGAGTAGTTCCCCAATGCGACATTGTAATCACCGCTTGTATTTGCGTCCAACGTTCCATAACCTATAGCGGTGTTTTCCATTCCATTAGTGTTCGACATTAAAGCCGAGCCTCCGACAGCGGTGCTCATTAACCCCGTAGTATTATCGCGAAGCGACCAAAACCCAACAGCTGTGTTAAATAATCCGGTAGTATTAGCATTTAATGAACGATAACCAACTGCGGTATTAGAAGCGGCGGTGTTGTTCTGCAGGGCTTCATACCCAACTGCCACGTTGGCATAAGAAGACGTGTTGTTCAATAGAGACCTGCCCCCCAACGCTACATTATACGAACCGGTTATATTATCGCGTAAAGCGGCGCGGCCAAGGGCGGCGTTGTCAGCGCCCGTAGTATTGTAAGGCATGGTGCCATAACCGACAGCGGTATTGCTATCTCCCGTGACTGACGCTAAAGCCGCGGCTCCAAGAGCGGTATTATAATTGCCCGTAGCAGTAATCATGGCCGAAGCTCCGACGGCAGTATTTGCATTACCAGTGCTATTTAGAGAAAGCGCTTCAGAACCAAATGCGGAATTGGCGACACCGGTGGTGTTGCCGCGCATGGCTTTGTAACCGACTGCCGCGCTGGAAGTACCGGTGGTGTTGCTGTACAACGACTCATAACCGACGGCAGTGTTAGAAGCGGCAGTGTTAAACATCAACGCAGAATAACCGATGCCCACATTCCCCCAATTGGTTGTGAGTGTTGCCAACGCTCCAACACCGACTCCAACGTTTCTTGAGCCACTCGTTAAACCATATAACGAACCTATACCCACATTTTCATTGCCGCTGGTATTAAGATAAAGTGAATTATAACCAAAAGCAATATTAGAATTGCCGGTAGTATTTGCTGTTAACGCATTTGTACCGACCGCAGTATTCCAGCTCGCGGCGTATCCGGTATTGCTATACAAAGCTTTGGACCCAACAGCTACATTACCAACTCCTTCATCATTGGCGTATAATGCTTGATAACCAAGCGCGGTATTATTCATTCCTCTGCCTGACAGCAAATTCACTTTATTATTATATAATGCTTGATAACCGACGGCGGTTGAAGAAGGACCGACTTCATTAAAAAGCGCTTGATAACCGACTGCGACATTGGCATTATGGTCAGATGAAGTGCCGATAGCCAAAGCGTTATAGCCCAAAGCAACATTAAAAGAACCATACAAATTACTATAAAGCGCATAATTTCCTAAAGCAATATTACTACTCCCTGTAATATTTTGAGGAAGCGTAGTGTCGCCTATTGCCGTATTTCCTTGCCCAGTGGTATTGGAATAAAGCGTCGTGTTACCTATGGCAGTATTAGCTAAGCCAAGTGTATTTGAATACAATGCTGTATAACCAACTGCAGTATTGTTAAGACCAACGGTATTGGAATATAACGATCGATAACCAACTGCAACATTTCTTAAGCCCCCCATACCGCCAATTAAAGAATTAAAGCCATAATAATTATTCGCCAGAGCTTCGTAACCTATCGCCGTGTTTGAAGCCGCAGTATTTGAATACAAAGCGCCATAGCCGATAGCAACATTGGCCGGACTGCTTGTATTCGCGGTTAAAGATTTGTAACCAAAAGCGGTGTTGTAATACCCGCTTGTATTATTATATGCGGCGCTTACACCAAAAGCCGAATTACCATAACCGCTTGTATTATTCAATAAAGCTAGATAACCACTCGCGGTATTATTACCCCCAGTCATTGTTAAATTGCCGGAATTACCCACGAAATAATTATTTAGCGAGGTGGAAGCCATGGCAAAATTAACGTTGTTATATTTATAATAGGCCTCGGCCGATATATTTATACTTCCTTTTATGTCTACCTTATTAAGCGGGGTGGTGGTGCCGATGCCAACAAAGTCACCAATGCTGGTCAATCTCACCACCGAACCGTCATCAGTCCAGCCACCAGATGTTGATATGGTAGAAGAATTTACCCAAGTCGGAGCAGCGGAAACGCCATTTGACATCAATACGTATCCAGCGGTACCCGCATCATAATTATTCCCCACTCTGATTGTACCCGTTACTGCCAAACTACCAGCGACAGATAAGTTAAACGCCGGAGTGGTGGTACCGATACCAACATTACCACCGTTAAAATAAGAATTACCGTTGGCATTTAAATATATTTTTTCATCTGCATTACTATACATAGATAACAAACCCACTGTTGCGCCACTGGCATTTGTATGGTGGAGTTTAATAGCAATTCTATTATCATCCGTTCCGCTTAATAATATACCATCACCGCCGCTTGCCGATAAAACATGTAATTTGCTTGCTGGTGTGGTGGTACCAATGCCGACGTTACCGCCGTTAAAATATGACGCACCGGAACCGGCAACTTTAATATTTTCCGTGACACCTCCATATAATGATAGATAACCGATGTTGCCGCTGGCGCCATTATAATACATTTTTGCCGCCACGTTGCTATTTCCGCTCAATAATATGCCATCGTTATCGCTGGTGACATTTACCTGTAATTTATTTGATGGAGTGGTCGTACCGATACCAACATTGCCACCAGTGAAATATGAATCACCTAAAGCGGTAATTACTGTTCTTGTAGCATTGGCCTCATATAAATTCAGGCTACCTGCTGAGTTTACAGCGCTGGAATTTATCCAATTCAACTTGGCAACGAGTTGATCATAGCGCCCACTTAAAAAAATACCGTCATATTGCGTGTCTGTAAGAACATGTAACTTAGCTGCCGGAGTTGTCGTACCGATACCAACATTGCCACCATTAAAATATGACACACCTGAACCGGCAACTTTAACATTTTCCGTGACGCCTCCATATAATGATAGATAACCGATATTGCCACTGGAACCATTATAATACATTTTTGCCGCCACGTTGCTATTTCCGCTCAATAATATGCCATCGTTATCGCTAGTAACATTTACCTGTAATTTATTTGATGGGGTGGTCGTGCCGATACCAAAAACACTACTTACAAACGAACTACCTGTTGAACGCCCGGTCAATCGCACACTCTCAACACTGTTTTCAAAAACACTCATTCCACCAAATTCTAGACCGAGACCGGAATTATAGGAATTGCCTAATACAACATTCGGCGTGCCAGTTGGACTTAAAAGCACCACTCCATCACTCGCCGCTGCTTGTATCATTAATTTGTATGCCGGAGTTGTCGTACCAATACCAACATTGCCACCATTAAAATATGACACACCTGAACCGGCAACTTTAACATTTTCTACGCCGCCTCCATATAATGATAGATAACCGATATTGCCGCTGGCGCCATTAAAATACATTTTTGCCGCCACATTGCTATTTCCGCTCAATAATATGCCATCGTTATCGCTGGTGACATTTACCTGTAATTTATTTGATGGAGTGGTCGTGCCGATACCAACGCTATCAGTAATTGTCGTCAATCTCACCACCGTTCCATCATCTGTCCATCCGCCGGCTGAAGCGATTCCTAAAGAAGATGTAGCGATCCAAGTAAAATTACTGCCGTTATAGGTTAACACATTTCCAACGGCTGATGGGGCGCTACTTGAAGCCAGATCAACCGGTGCAATTGAATTATTAATTATTTCACTTGATCCAACCGCATTAGCGGATATGGTTAAAGCACCAGTGTTGGATATTGTTGCGTCACTGCTCATAGAAACAGCGGTTGCAACACCCGAGGCATTCCCAACCCAGATATATGCAGAGGCAAGAGCCGTGCTCATTAAACCGAGTGTTGAGGTGGAAACCCATGTTGGGGCACCGGCGGCATTTGACCTTAAAATCTGGCCGGATGTGCCAACAGCGGTCGCCATATAAGATGTACCATTGGAATATGTTACTGAACCGGCTGCACCGATAGTTGAAGAGTTGGTACCGCCGCGTACGATAGGCAGAATCCCGGATGTAATTTGGCTGGCGGCAATAGCGATAGTATTTGTAGTAATAGAAGTAACGCGACCATAAGTATCAACTGTGATGTTCGGAGTGGTGGAAACTGAACCGTATGTTGATGCAGTGACGCCGGATGTAGCAAGACCAACAGTTGTAGCTGATGAACCATTATAGGAAAAAGTGGCAATGCCAGTACCTTGCGAAAGCGTGGCGTGAGTATGTGTAGAAGTGGAAAAAGTTGTTGAAGCAACCCAGGTGAATTGCGAATCTGAATTATACGCAAGCAAAGCCTGGTACGTCGGAGCGGTATTAGTCGCAGTTTTAAGCGGGGTGACTTTGCCGATGCCGATAGTTGGATTTGGATAGGTACCGGTCAGGTCTCCACCGGCAGCACCGGAGGCGGTGATGCCAAGAGTGGTGGTGTTGACCCACGACAAACCCGAACCGGTTGTCTGTAATATCTGACCATTACTTCCGGCACTGCCATTCGTTCGTAAAGCACCGGTTAAGTTAGTGTCACCGGAAACAGTCAGTGGGTAACCTGGGGTCGTTGTATTAACGCCAACCTTTCCTCCCATAAGCGCAATCGTGTTGACTTGAGAAATTGTCGGATTATTCGTAGTACTGACATTCACTCCAAAAGAATAATTGCCACTGACAGTAAATGAGTTGCCAATAGCAACAGAGTTATAACCACTGGAAGTGACTGATTTGCCGATGGCATATGATTCATTGGTAACGACAGAGTTTCTACCAATAGCAACGGCGCCATAACCGCCGTAACCGGAAACAGTATTTTGATAACCGATGGCCATGGAACTTTCTGAACCAGAAGCAATAATATTATCACGGCCAAGAACGACTGAATGATCACTATTTATCGTGTTATTATAACCAAAAACCGAAGAATAATTACTGCCAACCGTATTATTTCTTCCTGATATTATTGAATACTGTCCGGTTGATGTATTGTATGCTCCGAAAATTGCTGTATATAACGCGCCGGAATTTACATTGTTATCACCAGCAGTAAACGCGTAATTTCCGCCGGAATTAATATTGTTGGAACCGAATACGGCTGAAAAACTACCACTTGAATCATTGTCAGAACCTGCTACAAATGACGCCTGTCCGCTTGATGTGCTGTTATTGCCAATCGCAACGCTGGACAGACCAGTTGCTCTGGCATTATTACCGATAGCCGTAGCATAACTGTTTGAAGATTGCGCCTGATAACCTATGGCAACTGAATTAAGATTTTCCGCTGACGCAAGATTGCCAATCGCGATTGAATTATTACTATAAGAATGAGCACCTGAACCCATGGCAATAGAACTGTAGCCGGATGCTATCGGAGAAGAACCGCCAATAGCTACAGCTAAATCATTTGTCGCCGCTGCTAAACTTCCCATGGCAATCGAATTCGTTCCTGTGGCCTGACTATTTAACCCCTGGACAAAGGATCCCGGCCCTAACGAAAAAGTATAGTTGTCGCCTACTGACAACGAACCAAGCGCGTTATCCCAAACAAGGGTATTTGTAGCATCAAAAAATCCGTCTGTATAAAATTGTATTTGTCCGTTTGCTCCGGCCGGTGAAGAAGTTGTATCTGTATCAGTGTCTACAAAACCAAGAGAAGATGTGGAAGACCAAGATAATATCCCACTTCCATTATTTAGTAAGACAGTATTAACATCGCCTTGAGTATCTGGCCAAAGATAAGGTATGCTCTTAATTCTTGTAATGTCGCCATCATCATCGACCCGGAATTGTTGTGACTCGCCGACATTTAATAACCCCGTTCCTGAATACGATGTCGTACCAATATTTAAACCGGGTAATATTGCCGATTTAGTCCATGCGGAAATAAATACTGTCGGTGCCACAGAGTTATTATATAAAGCTAAAAAGCCTGAGTGGTTACTGCCTATATTATAATGACCTAAAAATGTTGTTGGAGTTCCTCCCCCGGCAATAGATATTCCATCAAACAATCCGGCGCCAACAGTAGAATCAATAGTAAGTTTTGTTACAGGCGATGTAGTGTTAATTCCTACATTACCACCCATGAGAGCAATAATATTATTACCGGAAATTGTTGCCGGCGCTGTACTCGTGGCGTTAATGCCAAAAGAATAATTTCCACTAACTGTCATGTCATAACCAAAAGCTACAGAGCCGATTCCACTCACTGTATTATTGTATCCGCCACCTATAAACGAGCCCCCGTTCGCACCACTAATATCATTGTAAGTTCCACCTCCAATAAACGAATTGGCCGCAAAGCCGCCGGTTGTATTAAATTGCCCGCCACCAATAAACGAATAATTCCCGGTTGCCGAATTTGAGTAGCCACCACCGATAAAACTATGATGGCTATCTATATTGTTGCTCTCGCCGGTGATAAAAGAATTTGAACCGCTATATGTATTGTTATAAATATTATTTGAGCTGCCAAAAACTCCGCTATTTTGTCCCGCGATGGTATTGTTGTAACCAAAAACATGAGAATAATCTGCCGTGACGGTATTGCTACCGCCCAAAGCGCTGGAATATGTTGAGGTGACATTGTTGAATCCACCGGCAACTAATACTGACTGCGCGGAATCAGTTAGATGATTGTTTGAACCAAAAACCGCGTTATATTGAGCGCTGGGGCTTAACAGTGAAGAACCAATGGTATTACCAAGACCTGTGATGATTGAATAATATGCAGATGAAGTGTTCACCGCTCCGAACACCGCATTACCGGAACCGGCATCTTTATTTGATTCACCAGCAATAAAAGATGTGTAACCTGATGCTAAATTATTTAATCCGAAAGCCACTGAATAGTCGCCAATATTTGTGTCATCCCAGTCGGACTCCAGTAACATCGGCCCGCTCTGAACGCCGCTTTTTCTGGGTACCACATCATTCTGGTGCCGGCACCTGAAACACCCAAACTATCACCATTGTCAAAAACACCTGCGGCGATAATATCGCCCCTACCACCAACATATAACTGTGACAGAGGACTGTTGCTACCAATGCCAATTTTACCATCTTCATCCATGTACAATATGCCGGTACCTGCATTATTGAACATCCCAAAAGAAGCATTGTCATTAATATTAAAATCAATGTAATTTTCTGCGTCATACCCTAATCTCATAGCTTTACCTGATTCAAATAAGGAGGTCGGGGTCATGACCGGTGAAGAAAGCCAAGCGTCATTATTATCATCAGTATAAGAGTTTGATGTTACATCCTTATAAACATCATAACTATACGGATGGTACGTATCATATTTTAGGATACGATAACCACTCGCTCCGGAAACAGCATCCCATGTCCATTCAAGGTTATATTTACTCAATGACCCGTCATCTGTCCAATCACTGGCAAGGTCATCATACGACGATGAGTAAACTCTACCCGCAGAAGTATCTTTGTACGCGTAAACGCGCAGGTTGTGATCGTAGTAATCTGCCTCATAATGTTTTTTTGAACCATAATCCGGTGTCACCTGAACATTTGACGGAGTGTCAATCGTAATTTCAGATCCCGCGCCAGTAACAATGTGCATTTTACCCGCCGGTGTAGTTGTGCCAATACCAAGACGATTTGTGTTGTAATCCCAAATCAAACTGGAAGTTCCATCAAAAGCACCCGAGTTGTTAAATTGAATCGCCATGTCCGGACCTTCCGGAGTCCCTGTGGCGCCTTGTATACCTTGTGGCCCAGTGTCACCGGTATCACCTTTTGGCCCGGTGTCACCGGTATCACCTTTTGGCCCGGTGTCGCCGGTATCACCTTTTGGCCCGGTGTCGCCAGTATCACCTTTCTCACCTTGAGGACCTTGTTCACCTATAATTCCAAGTGAAGACGTGGCGGTCAAAGTATATCCTCCACTGCCATTTCCCATAAGCACATCCCCTAAGGTCGGTACTCCGGAAATACCAGTACCACCGTTTGTAATCGCTAATACTCCGGAAACATCACTGGCTAAATTTACAGTTGAAGTACCCCAGACACCGCCGGTCACTTTAACGATACCGGTCCATGCGGAAGAATTTTGTCCTGTTCCTCCGTAAGTGTTCGCAATAGAAGTCCCCTGCCAAGTTCCGCTTGCGATTGTACCAAAATAAGAATTGCCAATTACTCTCAATACGCCTGTCGAAGTGGCACTGGTAAAAACAGCAGTTGAGGCGGTCGTCCCACCAATAGCCCCGGGAGATGCCCAAGTGTGGCCATCTAATTGTTTCGCTTCAAATGAAGCCGGCACTGCACCGAGTTTTTTGCGCGGAGACAATGTTTCCACTGTTGATGTGCCAATGCTTACTTGCAGATAAAGTGTTTGATTAAAATCAAGAGAACCAAAAGCATTCTCTTCTCCCAACATCACACTGAAAAGACCCCCGCTAACTGAAACTTTTGAGGCGCTACGGTCTTCAGTCCATAACAAAGTGCCACCTGTGGGCGCAGTATATAATTCAAAAATCATTTGGTAATCATCATCGGCAACCTTTGTCCCGCTTGGATCAGTTAGCTTGCCTTGATAATTTATTTCCGGGTTAAAAGCTGCGTTAGCAGATAACACAAACAGGGACGTCGTGATCGCCGCCACCGCAAAAATTAACCATTTAATTTTACTACGCCAATACGCCATAACAAATTCAAAAACCTTGGCTTTTTTGTATCCCTTTTCTCGTTAAAAAATATATTACTTGCTCACATATATATTATACTCTCTTTTAGCATAAATTATTAGTAAAAAGTGCGAAGTTATCCACAATTTGAATAATGGGCCCCTACACAAAAATATTACAATTTTTTATATAAAAAAACCCGCCAGAGGTTGGTGAAACATGGCGGGTAAACGAATGAATCTAGATTAAGGAGCGGGATTTGAGGCAGGGTTAAAGCATGGTGCGGACGCAGCGGATCGACGCCGATGCGACAGCATCGGCCTCATCTGTCCATACCGGGTAACCACCGTTGAAGGTGACAAGCCAAATGTAGCCTGTGGTCGTTGACGAAGACCAGTTGCCTCCGGTGCATGTGCCGCTCAGAACCGGATTGAAGTAGCAGCCACCTGGTCCGGGGCCGTCAAATAGCGTGCAATGCGTACAAGCGCTGTCGCAAGTTGTTTCCAGACAAGCGTCACTCACTTCGCAGGCGCCATCCGGCACTTCGTTATCCGGACAACCACTGATGATGGTCCGGTATTCCCAGACACTCGGCAAACGCCAATCGTCATAGCCGCCGAAATCGAGGTCTTCACAGAATGTCTGCGCATCTTCCCAGTTGTATGAACTGGCTGGCGGCTGAACCTGCCAGGCCAATCCATTCGCGTAGTCGAAGAACATGCCGGCACCGACACTGTTGTCGTAAGGCGACTCGTCCTCGCATGGGGCGGTGGGAACAGTACAGTCGGCAGTGTTGAGTACTCCGTCGCCGTTGTCGTCGTTTGGCACGCCATCGCCGTCAATGTCGTCATCGTAGGCGTTGACGAACCCGTCACCATCGTTGTCCGCCGCCTGATTGGCATCGGGCAGATCGGGGGCGTATCCCATCTTGGATTCAAGATAATCCTGGAGGTTGGACACACAGTCTTCGATCGGGTCAAGGGCGGCTTCGCCGTCCCGGAGATAACCCTTGTACTCAGGGCTGATTATCTCACTTGTCTGGAGTTGGCTTCTGATATCGTTGAGCAGTTCCTGAAGTCGAGCATCAATTTCGTCGGGGTTGTCGGCCCGAAGTTCTGCCGACTTGCCGATGATGCAGGAGACGGCCATGATGTACTGATTGTCCGGACTGTCGACGCCGGTCAGGTCCATATCAGTGCCGTGTCCCACCAGACCGCCAAGCGGATGCTGGATACCCAGCTCCTCAAACAGAGTGTCTTCAGCCGAGGCAACTGACTCTTCCACAGTGGTATAGATACCATCGCGGAACAATTCAAGCGCCAAGCCGGAACTCATGTGCGTGAAAGCGTTGAGATACGCCTCCTGCGGGTCGGCTCCGATGATCTCGTAGAGAGCGCGCATCGTGATAGGTGCCCCTGACAAGGTATCGGAAATCTCGTTGTAGTAAAATCCGTTTCCGATCAGTTCACATGGTCCGGCTACTGACGCGATCACGTTGAACGATCCGAGATCGTCGGTCGTGGTAGACGCGAAAGACATGCCGGTCGGAATGCCATCTTCGTCGAGCATGGCTGCCGTGAGCGAACTTCCCGTAAGAAGTGGACCTTTCTGCAAAGCTCCACTGACATAGTAGGGGCCGGTGTCCGTGTCGGTGTCCGTGTCGGTGTCCGTGTCGGTGTCCGTGTCGGTGTCCGTGTCGGTGTCCGTGTCGGTGTCCGTGTCGGTGTCCGTGTCGGTGTCGGAATCGGTTCCGCTGTCGTCGAACGCTTCCACCTTGTCGCCGCAACCTGTCGCGCTGAATGCGCAGAAAGACGCCACAGCAAGCATGGCCAAAAATTTCATGAACATTTTACACCCCTTTTCCAGATGAAATTATCATCTGATGTTTTACCTGATTCTTATCAGGTTTGCTTGTTTTCTGCCTCAATATATTTTCAAAGGACAAGCTAATTGCCATCCTGAACACAATGAAGAATTTTTGCTACGAACAGACGATTCTTCCCTTCATTCAGGAGAGCAAAGATATAACTACATATAATATACTGCTTTAGAGGGTTTTGTCAAGAGCATTCAAGACATTTTACAGTAATTTTAGCCAAAAACGCTTCGCAGGATGCGAAGCGTAAATTAGGATTTAAAGGCTTTCTTCAGATGATGTTTCAACAGGAGGCGACTCAACCGGCGGCGTTTCATCTGGAGATATTTCTACCGGCGTTTCCGGGGCGGATTCATCAGTTGAGGGCTCTTCTTCGAACGACGTTTCGTCAGGCGCACTTTCATCAGATTGCTGATCAGGTGGGGACTGCTCATCCGGCGAATCCCCCGTTATTTCCTCTTCTGCCGGCGGGTTTGTTCCACCACTAGTACCACCCTGATCCGATGATTCTTCAATCACAGGTGGCTCGGCTGATATAATAATTTTTCTTTTTGCAATCACTATCCAGTCAAAAGTTGCGGCACTTGTCCCACCATTTAATTCTTTGACTGTAAATCCTTGCGCCGATTTTTCACTGACAAATATTCCATTGCATTCTCCGGACGTCAAAGCCGGAATTACTTTTATGGTTGCAGAGTCATCAATTATTTCCTGAGTATCGGCGGCAAAAACAACAGTTGCTTCGCCGTTCACAAGCTCTGCAGATCCGGATAGTTGTAATTCTGCTGATTCAGAACTCACGCCATAAACACTTTTTTCTCCTTGACTGGTCATTATTTTCGCAATAAGTAAACCGTTTTCATCAATCATCCATTTATTACCTGCTCCAACAATTGATCTTACATTTAATATACTATAATTATTCAAATTTAAATTTCCACCCGTATAAGTCAGTTCTCCCCCGCTATTATTTGATACTCCAATATCGGAAGGTTCCTGATCCAAATTAATTCCTTCTATCGCCGCTATGGTCTGTACCTGTTGTTCAAGTTTTGCTGCCGCTTCCGTTTTATTGTAAACCCAGCCGGTACGGATTAATGCAATAATTTTTCCGTTCTCGGCATTTTGAGAGTTTTCAAGGGCAATGCCGATAATACCGACGATTTTTCTTGAATCATCTTTTGTCGGATCATACTTCATTGCCGTGCCCGCAACATCAGAAGCGACCAGCAAGTCGCCACGGCTAATTTCACCATTGACTGTGGATATTTTAACCGGCACACGACCAACCATGGCCATGGGTGCGGTCTGTTCGGATTTTCCATTACCAACAACAATTGTCGGATTGGTGGACACAACACCAGCCACTGTCGGCTCATATGCTTGAGCTGTTTTTCTGTATGAATCCGGATTATTTTGGTCTACCATAAGCACATCTCCGGCTTCAACATTTTCTTCAATCGCAATATCCACTCTTTCCGCCAAGTCACCTGGGTTGGTGGATGTGCCGAGTACTGCCGAGGCGGCATACATATTGCCTAATGCGTGCACATCGCCATTGGCAGATACGGAAAAAGCCGGAGTATCATTGGATCGCAGAGATAATAAATACCTATCCGCGGATGAGGTGTTAAAATTGACGGCATTTAATACGAATGCTTTGGCGCCGCTCTCATCAGTTAAAGAATTTTCAAAAATTGTTGATGTTGAAAATGAAAATCTACTTACATTGTATATCAACGATGAAGTCCCAACATCTATCGCCAAATCAATCGGATTAAATGACCTGTAAACAGTTTGAAGATTTGTTAAAAGAAATTGAACCGCACTGCCGGTCTGCAGACCGTCATGATTTCTTCCGGCAAGAAGTTCATCCGTATAATCGGCGATAAAACCATATTGCCAGATGGCGTCATCTCCATTTTCAGTATAATCATCAATGAACCTATACCGATTAATATCTAAATCATCAAGAACACCGAGCATTTCTTCTCTTTGATTTTGAGTAATAATAGAAATATCCTGTTTAATCGCTAAAGTTGAGCCGTCCACCCACTGATTTGTTGACTGGTTGTAATATCCGCCACCGGATGCTTCCATGGAAAGAAGGTAGCTGGGAGTAGTGGAGCCAATACCGACATTACCACCCATAATGGCAAAAACATTGCTGGCAGAAACTGTATGTGCGGCTCCACCGCTTAAATTAATGCCAAAAGAATTTAGTCCGGATACTTGAATATTGGAACCTAAAGCAAAAGAATAATCGCCTGTAGCAGTAGTCGTCGCATCTGCGCCAAATGCCATAGAAAAATCACCACCGGCATATGCGCGAACACCACCGGCGAAGGATGCCAGTCCGGCGGCCGTTGTCGTTTGCACGCCGAAAGCGAAAGCGCCTTCTCCCGATACTCGAGTGTTCATACCGAAGCCTACAGAATTTGTTGCAGATACTACGACATTATTACCAAATGCGAACGAATTTTCTCCGCTGGCAATAGTGCCAGCCATACCGCCGGCAAAAGAACGACTTCCGGAAGCAATGGTATTGCCACCAATCGCAAAAGCCTGGTTCCCTGAAGCTTCTACACCGTTGCCGAAAGCAAATGAGGTCGAGGCGCTTGAGGTAGAATTTGCTCCTGCGACAAATGAAGCCGGGCCAGTTGAGAAATTATTATAACCAAACGCAACCGAAGCTACACCGCTTGCTTCACTGTCTATCCCAGCTACAAATGACCCTATTCCAACATTTGAATCGTCCCACGCATCGCTGTTTCCTGCTAGGCCTACTGATCCGACCCTAAAAGCCGCTTTACGCGGATACCAAATAAGGCGGGTACCGGCGCCGGATGTAGTGAGAGTGGCACCACTACTATAAGTGCCTTTTGCAATTATGCCACCGTCATTTTCAACGGACAATTTAAATTCCGGTGTCGTTGTTCCAATACCTATAAAACCATTTGATCGGAATGTCATTGTTTCAGTCCCGCCCCCATTAGCTTGAGTAAAGATACCGAGCCGGCCAGTACCTGTTGTGGTTAATGACCAAGTGCCGGTACCGATGTTTGTCGTACCCACCCAAATGGAATTCCAACGCGTAGTGGATGCGCCTATATTATTGGCGCTCATATTGCCTGTATACGGGCCGTCTGGAATTACATTCCAAAGAGTTGAAGTGCCGAGAACGTGCAAAGTTGTTGATGGAACAGTAGTGCCTATGCCCAAATTACCGCCATTTAGATAAGAAATGCCTTTAGCTACTAAAGATACTTTTTCCACGTCATTTTGTAATAAAGACAGTATGCCTGATCGGTACCCATCGGGATCCGAAGCTTGAATTAATTTAGAAGCCACCTTATTTAAATTATTACTTATAAATATGCCATCATTATCAATATTCGTACGGACATGAAGCCTCGCCAAAGGAGTAGTGGTACCAATGCCCAGTCGGTTATCCATGCCATCCCAATAAAAATTTCCATCAGCATCATATGCTTGAGAGTTTGTTCCACTCCAAAATGAAACATGGCCGGCCGAACCGGTGCCATCAACTAAGCCGAGCGAAGATGTTGAAACCCAAGACGGTGTCACAAAGCTACCGCCAGACATTATTATCTCACCGGCTGAACCGGCGTTATTATTAAAACGAAAATCACCGTCAGCAAAATTAACCCCACCAGATACTGCCAATCGAGAAGTCGGGGTGGTTGTGCCAACACCAAACCTTGAACCAACTAATGCTGATATATATGAATCACCTGCCGCGACCAATTGAACGCTCGGTGTTGTGGAATTACTAAATAATTGAATGCCTCCGCTATAATTAAAATGGCCTATGGCGACGGTCGCCGTAGCGCCTTGGTACAAGCCAATGCCATCATTATTATTCGGTGCGTTAACGGTAAGCCTGCCAATAGGGCTTGTTGTGCCAATACCAACATTACCACCCATTAGAGCGATAGTGTTGGGTTGTGCGAGAGCCGCAGCTGTTGAAGAAACATTTACACCAAAAGAATAGTCTCCGGATACATTCATATTATAACCTAAGGCGGTGGAGATAGCTCCGCTAGCTGTATTATTCCGACCAAAAACAGTAGAAACAGCTCCGCTCGCGATATTACCCCAGCCAAATGATGTTGAGTAATCGGCACTGGAAGTGTTAACCGCGCCGAAAGCTGTGGCATAACCACCACTAACATTATTGTTGTAACCAAAAGCTGTAGCCAGGTTGCCATTAACAGTATTATTATAACCAGTGGCAAAAGACCAATCTCCGATGTTAGCATCATTCCATTGCGCGCCATCCACATACCCTGCTCTAAATGCCGCCTTGCGCGGATACCAAAACATGCGGGAACCGGCACCGGCGTATGACAATGTCTCACCGGCTCCATAAGTACCCGATGCATAAATTCCGCCATCTACGGTCAATTTAAATAACGGGGTTGTAGTGCTAATGCCAACATTACCACCCATAAGAGCAATCGTACTGACTTGAGAAAGAGTGGCGGGGGTGTCAGAAACATTTATACCAAATGAATACCCGCCCGATACTGTCATTTTATGGCCAAGTGCCATAGAGGCGTAATTACTGGAAGTTACATAGTTGCCAAAAGCAATCGCTCTTTGCGCATCTGCTATCGCATAATTTCCATACGCTTGAGCTGAGCCGGCACCCTGTGCCACATTTTGATAACCCAAAGCCACGGAAAAATTTGTAATTGCCTGTGAATACGCGCCAGCCGCAAATGCAGCTGCACCATTGACTGTATTGCTTTCTCCAAGAACAATCGCTGAGTTGCCATTGACCGAGTTACTGCCTCCGGCAGCAAAACTAATATCGCCTATTGCTGTATTGTTATATCCGAAAGCTGCTGAATAATTGCCGATATTCGCGTTATTCCATTGTGTGCCATTAATATAACCTGCTCTGAAAGCAGCCTTTTGCGGATACCAAATCAAACGGGTACCGGCACCGGCAGTCGTTAACGAAGAACCACTGCCATATGTTCCTCTTGCGATAATACCGCCGTCACCAGCCATGGTAAGTTTAAATTCCGGAGTAGCCGTGCCGATAGTTGTTGTACTCATTGTACCAACTCCGCTCACACGGAATCCGGCGTTTTGATCTACCACATTTTGATTTTGTATGTATTCGTTTGAACCGGAGGAAGAAGCAAAACCGAGAGTGGAAGTGGAAACCCAAGCTAATGAGCCTGAACCATTATTTTGTAAAATTGTATTGGCCGCACCTTGCGAACCCGGCCACGAATAAGCGACATTATTTATACGAATTAAATTTCCGCTTGAATCAACTCGGAATAAATCGCCGGAGCCAACAGTGAGTAGCGCCAATGGCGATACATCGCCAATACCAACATTACCGCCCATCAAAGCGATAGTGTTGGCCTGAGAAATTATTGGATTATTTGTAGTGCTGACATTCACCCCAAAAGAATAACCGCCACTTACGGTTAAGCCATAGCCTAACGCGAACGAGCTAATTCCAGTCGATGATGTGTATGTGCCGATAGCCATTGCCGCGTTGCCATTAGAGTAGGAACTGCTGCCCATGGCAATGGCGCCATAATCACCTCCGGCGCCAATGGAATTGCTGTTACCGATTGCTACAGAACCATTAATTGACCCGTTCAGAGTGTTATTACGCCCAAGGGCGCCCGAGCCTCCGTTTGCGCCACTGCTTGTTAAGTTGTTGAAATACCCCAAAGCAAAACCATAAGTAGCGGGTACATTATTATATCCGCCAGCCGCAAAACTACTATTATTGCTTGATGTGTTATATGAACCTAAAGCAGAGGCATAATATCCTGAGGCAATATTATTATAACCAGCTGAGAAAGCGCCGTCATTGCTTGAAGTATTGCTCCAGCCAAAAGCCACCGCACCATTACCCATGGCGACCGCGTGATAACCCAACGCGATTGTACCATTACCTGCGCCAGTGGCAGACGATTCTTGACCGGCCACAAAGGAACCATTTGGAGTTACTGTGTTGCCATAACCAATGACTGCAGAATAACTACCGCTTACGTCATTATTTCGTCCCGATATTAATGTATACTGACCGCTTGATGTATTATACCCTCCAAAAACTGCTGAATAATCAGAGGATATGGAACTGGATGCAATATTATTTGAACCAGCCATTATCGTATAGCTACCCTGGCTGATATTGCCATAGCCAAATACAGCCGAGTAGGAACCGTTAGAATTATTACTTTCACCGGCAACAAAAGCTGACTGGCCGCTCGATGTAACATTTTGGCCAATAGCTACAGAAGTCTGGTAAAGCGCTCTGGCACTATTTCCAATGGCTACCGAATTATTACCCGAAGCTAATGTCTGGTAACCGATCGCGGTTGAATACAGGGCTTGTGCTTTTGCATTGTTACCAAGAGCGATGGAATTAGAACCAGAAGCTTGGGCACCTGAACCCATGGCAATAGAACTGTAGCCAGATGCTGTCGGAGAAGAACCGCCGATAGCTACAGCTAAATCATTTGTTGCTTGAGCAAATTGTCCCATAGCGACAGAATTCGTACCTGTAGCCTGGCTGTATGTACCCTGAATAAATGACCATGGCCCTAAAGAAAAAGCGTAGTTGTCACCTACTGACAATGAACCTATCGTATTATTCCAAAAAAAAGTGTTGGTAGCCCCAAACACACCGCCATTATTAAATTGTATTTCTCCATTATTTCCGGCAGGTGAGGAAGTAGTATCCGTATCAACAAAACCGAGAGATGATGTTGGAACCAAGTCATAACCCCCACCAGCATTTCCCATGAGTAATTGCCCGATAGTGGGTGCGGTGGATGTACCGGTACCACCAAAAGCAATATCAAACACACCAGATATAATACTGCTGGTTGTGTGGGTGTGGCTTGAGGTTACATAGCCGATGTCGTTGTACCATTGTGAAATTGTATTTGTTGCAAAATTCGTAACAGTCAGACCGGATATTGTTGTTGACGTGTGAGTATGCGAGGATGTCACATAGCCTGAGTCATTTGTCAGCAAAGAAATATTTTCTCCTTCAAGCATCACATTGCCCGGTAATGAACCGGCCGGAATGGAAGTGGTGGAAGTCCAAATACCAGAATCAACATAGGCAAACCCCGCTGTCCAGCCGGAAGAATCAGCGCCAGTGCCACCGCTCGCCGGACCAAATATGCCGCTAATTGAAGATGTCGTATGGGTATGGGTAGACGATGCGTACACGCCGTAATGGTCATGGTCAGATCTTGAAACAAAATTTGATATGCCCGAACCGGCGAAAGCTACAGTCACAGTTGCAATTGACGCGCCATTGTAAGTAAAAGAAACTATGCCATTACCGGATAGCAAACTGCTGCTGACTGAACCGGCGGTGGTGGCATATGTGGAAGTCCCGGCAATGTTCGCATATGTAGAAGTACCGGCAGTGTTTGAATAAGTGGATGTACCAGCAATAGCGGAATAGGTGGAACTACCTACGGCAAGAGATGATGTTGGAACCAAGTCATAACCCCCACCAGCATTTCCCATGAGTAATTGCCCGATAGTGGGTGCGGTGGATGTACCGGTACCACCAAAAGCAATATCAAACACACCAGATATAATACTGCTGGTTGTGTGGGTGTGGCTTGAGGTTACATAGCCGATGTCGTTGTACCATTGTGAAATTGTATTTGTTGCAAAATTCGTAACAGTCAGACCGGATATTGTTGTTGACGTGTGAGTATGCGAGGATGTCACATAGCCTGAGTCATTTGTCAGCAAAGAAATATTTTCTCCTTCAAGCATCACATTGCCCGGTAATGAACCGGCCGGAATGGAAGTGGTGGAAGTCCAAATACCAGATTCAACATAGGCAAATCCCCTGTCCAACCGGAAGAATCAGCGCCGGTACCGCCACGCGATGCGCCAATGGCGATGCCATTCCAAGTGCCTGACGCAATATTCCCAAAATATGAATTTCCAGTCACACTTAAAACGCCGGTTGAAGAAACACTGTTAAACAAAAAATTTCCCGAGCTGTCAGAAACCGGAATATATGTCGTGCTGGAATTGGTCGAAGGGCCAACGCCGTCTAAATATTTTGAGTTGAATGAATACGGAGAAGCCGTGATGCGTTTGCGCGGAGTCAAAGTTTCAGATCCGATCCGCACTTCAAGATAAACATCGGTATTATTTTTATAAATATCCGGATCAAGTGCGTTCGTACCGGTATCGCCCAAAAGTACTGTAAACAATCCGGCAACAGGAGTGACACTGATTGATGTCGGAGAACCAAGTGTCCCAGCCGCAGTGTAAAGAGCCGTACCGCCGGTAGGAGCGTCGTACAAAATAAAATACATGTTTTGAGTCGTTGTTGCCGAAGCACCCCCTTCCAATAATTTTCCCTGATAGGTAACTACTGATGGCGGAGCGGCTGACTTGGCCGAAAAAACGATAACAAATACTGCAGAAAAAATTAAACAAAAATAACCGAATAATTTCAAAATTACCGCTTTATGCGATTTGCTTTGTCTCAAAAGTCGTTTTCTCAAACAACCCATAATATTAATAAATTGTATCTCTATCATTATTATACCACTTCTATCACTCTATTGTAAGATTTTTCGCTAAGTTATCCACAGTAAAAACAAAAAACCGCCTCTAAAAAAATAGAGACGGTTCTATGCTAAAAAATTTATCTATTCAGCAAATTTACCAATCATTTCTTGAAGTTTTTCTTTCTGTACACCGCCGGTAATTTGATCTGCCGGAGCGCCATCTTTAAAAATAATAAAACTTGGAATGCTCATAATGCTATACTTCCCCGCTGTCTCCGGATTTTCATCAACATTCACTTTGCCAATCTTAACTTTCTTGCCTTCAAACTCTTTGGCCAGCTCTTCAATAATCGGTCCCATCATCTGACACGGTCCGCACCACGGCGCCCAAAAATCCACGAACACCGGTACGTCTGATTTAATTACCTCTGCTTCAAAATTGGCGTCTGTAAATGTATGTTCCATATATTTTTAAAAATTTACGATGAACGACAAAATATTATTTAAGATAAAACCAATTTTTTCACTTTTTTCTCTTCTTTGAACGCTTCAAGCACATCTCCAATTTCAACCTTCAATTTACCTTCATATTGCAAACCGCATTCAGTCCCCTCTGGCACTTCATTTGCCGATTGTTTACTAACCTGCAAAACTCCAATTTTCCCGACACCGATAAACTCGCCCTTTCGTTTAACGCGAACTTTAGCGTCTTTGACGAGCTTCCCCTGTTCCACTCTTCCGCCCAAAATCATAAGATTTTTTTCCGTGCGAAATACGGCCATCACTTTAAAATTTCCAAACTCTGTCACAACTAATTCGGGGTTCAATAATTTTTCCAATTCTTCTTTTACAAAATCAAACAAATCGTAAATAACTTTATACGGATGGTAATTTATATTTTTTTCCTGAATCATCTCAGCCGCAATCGGAGTAGGCGTAACATTAAAACCGAACAAAATACCTTGAGTTGTTTCGGCAAGCGTCACATCGTCAGGGCTAACATTACCCAAACCCTTTCCCACCACTTTAACCGCGACTTCCTCATTTTTTATTTTTTCGAGCGAACCGATTATCGCTTCAAGCGAGCCAAGCGTATCCGCCTTAACAATAACATTCATGAATTTTCTCTCCTCTTCTGGAGTATCGACGCTTGATGATACAGGCCGTTGTTCGGCGCCGGATTGCTGGGTACGTTTTGATTTTACATCAATTAAAGTCGCCTGGCCAACACCTCCGACATCAAGCACGTCACCCACTTGCGGTGTAACCTTAAAACCTAATATTCTCACCGGACAACTCGGCCCGGCTTCCGTAATATTTTCACCCCGATAATTTCTCATGGCCCGAACTTTGCCATAAATTTCTCCATTCATAACCAGCGGATCATTCACTCTTAAAGTGCCCGCCTGAACCAACAATGTCGCCACCGGCCCTTCTCCCTTGTCTACATGTGCCTCAATCACCGTACCAGCTGCCGCGCGCGTAGGATTAGCGCGAATTTCCGCATCATGCATATCGGCGATTAGCAGAAGAGTATCTAAAAGTTTATCAATATTTTTATCAAATTTAGCGGAAATTTCCACCATCGGGACATCCCCTCCCCATTCATCCGAAACAACGCCGTGCTGAGACAATTCAGTGCGCACTCGAGTCGGATCGGCGCCCTCTTTGTCAATTTTATTTATCGCTACTAGCAAAGGAAGCTTGGCCGCCTTGGCAATATTTATCGCTTCAAGCGTTTGCGGCTTCACACCATCATCGGCCGCCACCACCAATATGGCTATATCGGCAACCTTTGCGCCGCGGCTGCGCATTACGGTAAACGCTTCATGGCCCGGCGTGTCAATAAAAACGATCGGACGTTTTTCTTTTGTTTTTGGATTTGTCCAACTTACCTGGTAAGCGCCGATGTGCTGAGTAATTCCTCCGGCTTCAGAATCAACCACATTGGTCCGTCGCACTGCATCAAGCAATTTTGTTTTTCCATGATCAACATGCCCCATCACCACGATTACCGGTGCGCGTATATCGCTTTTTTCTTCAAGAATTTTTTCTAAAGTCGCTGTATGGGCGGTATCTGTTTCTTCAATTTTTTTGTCTTCATGTTCAACAGTATATCCCATTTCTTCGGCTACAATTACTGCCGTATCGCGGTCCAAAAATTCATTCTGCGTAGCCAGAATACCGTTTTTCATTAATTCCAAAATCAATTTGTTTAGCGGAATATCTAAAACCACCGCCAGATCTTTTACAGTAATCCGTCCGGAAATTTTTACGGTTGCTCCGCTCTGACGACGCGCTTCTTTTTCCAATTCTTTCTGCTTATCTTTTTCCTTTTTCTCACGGTCTTCAAGGATAAATTTAATGCGTCTCCATTCGCGTTGAATTTGCTGGGCAACGCGGTCATCCACTTTCACCGCCCGAGCGCCGATATCAAAACCAAACTCCGGCAAAACCTGCAAAAGTCGCTGTGGCGGAACTCTTAATTGTCTGGCCAAATCTGTAACATTCATTGTTTCCGTGTTAAAAAATATGGGTGAATAGCCAAAATTATACCTTTTATTTGTCGTTTAGTCAAATAGCCGGTCTGCTATCCCCAAAAACCCTTGACAGACATTAAAAGAGTGTATAAACTTCTACACCAAAGGGGATATTTTCCTGCTCTTTCAATGTTCGCAAGTACCAAGGGCTCCAAAAAACCGGAAAAGGAGAAGGACACATGAAAAAACGCCTAAGCCGAACCGAGGATGTGCGAAGGGCAATCATTCACGAAGAGCGGTCTTCCGCTCCTCCGGACATCGACGGTGCCAACTACGCGAGGGATAACTCGTGCGGTAGCATCGGCGACGAGTCCAAGAATGACGCGCACCTTTTCGGCCCGGACATGGGAAAGGAGGTCAATGATTAACAATGCAGAGTACAAGCTCAGTCCCACCTCCGCATGAACGCATTCCGCCTTTTCCCGCCAGGGAAGAAAACGCCGGGTGTTGTTACATCTCCGGTGAACCAATCGACCCGAAGGATCCGGTGGTAATGATTCCCGTGGATGGCGGAAAACACCGCTGTCCGGCGAAACTTTCCGCCCTGTTCGAAGCATTGGAAATCTATTCCGAAGCTGAACAGCAAGTGTTCCGCCAGAGCTTCATTGCCGCTGGTTTAAACCGCAAGCCCGAATTGCTGTGGTTCAAATTTTCACGCCACAATACGGCACTGTTCCATCTGCTTCTCGCGAAGCTCAGCACCTTCTAAACGGGAGAGGTTCATCCCACCTCCTCTCCCCGATTCCAGCATTCATCTGCCCCGACCTTGCGTCGGGGCTTTTTTTATTGAATGATAACCATATTAATGATAAAGTTCAGTCATTATGAACAATGAAGGAAAATTTATTTTAATAGATAAACCGGCCGGCTGGACCAGTTTTGATGCGGTTAATATTATACGCAAGCAAGAACGGGAAAAAACCGGAATAAAAAATATTCGCGTCGGTCATGCCGGTACACTGGACCCGTTTGCCACGGGATTATTAATTATCGGTATCGGCCGAGAAGCAACAAAACGCCTGGATGAATTCAAAAATTTGTCAAAAACATATATCGCTACAATCCGTCTTGGCGCCACAACCGACACTGATGATCCGACAGGAACGCTTAGTGTTTCCAATGTGGCGTTGAGCACCAGGGAACAAATTACAAAAAAAGAAATAGAAAAAATTTTGAAAAAATTTCTCGGGCCACAAAATCAAATTCCGCCGATGTATTCGGCAAAAAAAATCCACGGCCAAAGACTTTATAATCTTGCCCGCGCCGGAAAAACAATTGAACGGCAACCGCAAAAAATTATTATCTATAATATACGGCTAATGGAATACTCCTGGCCGGACCTGACAATTGAAGTTGAATGTTCCACCGGCACATATATACGAACCTTGGCTCATGATATAGGCGATGAGCTCAGCGTTGGTGGATATTGCCTATCACTCCGCCGGACAAAAATCGGAGAATATAAAGTTGAAAACTCAAGACAAACCGCCATATTTGACAAACCGGCAAAAATCTGATATAATATACGCATTAAATAATTTAAGATCTTTGAGGGATAGCATAAAAGAAGAAACGGCTTAACCGAGCGATATTTACGGCAGATTAGAAAATCAATAACGCCTATTATGTTCGCGGATTTCTACGTAAAAACATTCATTCTAAACTCGCTAAACGCGACCGGCAAGAAAACCGGCTAATTTTTTACGTAGTTAACCCATTTCTTCTGATATCAGGATAACCTCCCGATAATCATGCAATTGCCTCAAATTTCATTGAGGTTTTTTTTATGAACATAATCATCTGGATAGCAATCGCAGTCGCCGCACTTGTCGGTGGTGTTGCTATCGGCTATATTTGGCGAAAAAAAGTTGCCATATCAAAAGCCACTTCAGTTGAAGCGAAAGCGGAAAAAATTCTTTCTGAGGCAAAAACAAAATACCAGGAAGCTGTTTTGGATGCCAAAGAAAAGGCAGTACAAATCATGGAAGACGCCAAACGTGAAGAGCGAAAAATGCGCCAAGATTTTCAGTCCGCTCAACAGCGTTTAGAGCGCAGAGAAAGCATGTTTGATCAGAAATTATTGGAGTTCCAGGACAAACAATCAAAACTCCAGGAAAAAATTGATCACATCACACAAATTAAAACGGAAATAGAACAGCTCCGTGACCAGGAAATGATAAAGCTTCAAAGCGTTGCTGAATTGACCCGTGAAGAAGCAAAAAATATTCTGTTGGAAAAAGTTGAAGAAGACAGTAAAACTGATTTGATGGGACGGATCATGAAGCTGGAAAAAGCGTCGTCTGAATCATTTGAAGAAAAAGCGCGCGAAGTAATCTCAACCGCGATTCAACGTTGCGCCTCCAGTCACGCCGCCGAAACAACGTCCACTGCGGTATCATTGCCGAGCGATGAAATGAAAGGAAGAATTATCGGCAAAGAAGGACGCAACATCAAAGCGATTGAAAAACTTACCGGCTGTGAATTAATCATTGATGAGACACCGGAGGTAATTACTGTATCCGGTTTCTCCCCTATTCGCCGCCAAGTGGCAAAGCTGGCACTGGAAAAATTGATGGAAGACGGACGAATTCAGCCGGCGCGTATTGAAGAGTTTGTGGAAAAAGCGAAACAGGATCTGGCGCTGGACATTAAAAAAGCCGGCGAAGAGGCTCTGTACAAAATGGGTATTACCGGGCTTGACCCGAAACTGGTCGGTATTGTCGGCCGTTTAAAATACCGCACTTCATACGGCCAGAATATTTTGAACCACTCAATGGAGGTCGGCTATTTAGCCGGTATCATTGCTTCCGAGCTCGGACTGGATGCCGCTAAAGCAAAAAAATGTGGCTTCTTCCACGACATCGGTAAATCAGTTGACCAGGAAACACAGGGTTCACATCCTGAAATCGGTTATGCCATTCTGAAGAAATTTAATATGGATGAAGACCTGGCACAGGCCTCTCTCACCCATCATCTGGATAAGCCTTACAACATTTACGCCACAATCGTCAAAGCGGCTGACGCGATTTCCGGCGCCAGATTCGGCGCGCGAAAAGATTCTTACGAGCAATTTGTCGCCCGTTTGGAAGAATTAGAAAAAGCAGCCGGCGAATTTCCGGGCATTGAAAAAGTTTACGCTATTCAAGCCGGACGCGAAGTGCGCGTGTTTGTAAAACCAAGCGAGATTGATGACTACGCCGCTTATCAGCTGGCAAAAGATATCGCCAGAAAAATTGAACAAGAATTGCAATATCCGGGTGAAATTAAAATTACTTTAATTCGTGAAACAAGAGTAATTGAATACGCAAAATAAAAAATATTGATTAAAAAAATTCTCCGTGAAAGCGGAGAATTTTTGTATTGATTTTGTGGGACGCCAAACATCCCGATCACAGCACTAAACGCTGTGGATAACAATTTTGCCTATTTGTAGCCAAAAAAACAACGACATGATATAATTTATGCATAAATTTATTCTGTTAAATTATGTTAATGACGGACCGGCTTCGCCGGATTAAACAGAACAAATTACAATATCTTAAAAAAGAAAGGGGGTGACACTATGAACAAAGCAGAATTAGCCCAGGTATTAGCAGAAAAAATGAATCTCTCAAAAAGAGAGACCGAAGACATAGTTAACACCATGGTTAGCGTTATCACGACCACTTTACAAAAAGGCGAGGAAGTCGTTTTGACCGGTTTTGGCGCTTTCAGCGTCAAACAACGTGCCGCCCGAACAGGCGTCAATCCGCAAAATCCTACAGAAAAAATTAACATTCCGGCCGTTAGAGTTCCAAAATTTAAAGCCGGCAAGGCATTAAAAGATGCTCTGAAACAATAATTTTTTCAGAAAAAATAAAAATCCCTCGAGAATCCTCGGGGGATTTTTTTTATTTAAAATTGAGCTATTTTAATTATTCAACGGTCAATAGGCCTATATTGACAAATAGCAAAAAAAGTGCTTATATACCAGCAGTTCTATTACAAATCAATCAAAAGGGGGTGAAAAATATGAGTAAGGAAAAACGAGAAAAAATTGTCTTTTCTCGTGATGATCAGACATCGCGGATAATAATAGAAGATCTCTTTACCGTCATCGGAGTCGGACAAAACGTTCAAGACATCGTTGAGGGCGACCCCGTTCCGGATGAGATGCTCTCTGTTGAAGAGGTGTCTCTACTTTGGAGTTATTTGCCGGAAAATCGCCGGCCGGAACTTGATCCGCATATTGAAAAATTCCTCGGCTCAATAAACAATCCTCCTTCTGATTTCAACGGCTGGCTGCAGCAATACCGCAGTGCTTCGCTCCACAGTTTCGAGTTGTCACTCGCTGTTCTGATGATGGCATCGCTCGCTGTCAGTTTTCGTGAGTGGTTGATTGTTTTTTCTTTGTCTGAAGATAAACAAATAAAATTGAAACGCACTGCCGCAACCATGATGCTCCAACTCGCAGCTTCTACAAGCGAGCATAACGTGGCGAAACGCAAATACAAAGAAGCAAACCAGCAGGAGGTTTTGGAGTCATGAAAAAAAAGAGGAATCAGTGCAAAGTCAACGTGCACTGGTATGTTGAGGTCAACTCCTATACCAACAAACCTGTTTCCGAATACCTTACAAGTATCGGCAAGGGTTCGGAAAACTGCTATACCGCCATTTCCGATGAACATGGCAGTATCCGCCAGGTCTGGGAAGTGCCCCGGGAGTTCATTCACCTGCTGGAGGAGTCTCGTTTGAACGATCCGAATATTTCCTTTCTCGTTTACACGCGCCCTGAAACGGCGAAGACGATTTCCATCTGGCCGTTCTCGCGCCTTTCGAGAGACAAGAAGACGGAATTTCGATCCAGCGGCGACCCGGTCGTGATTGATGCGGAAACACAACTTAAGAATGCTTTGAAGAACAAGTACCGAAAGCCCCGCAGAAAAAAACCCACCAACAGTTAACCCCGAACGTTCCTTCCAAAGCGGCAAATCCTTGCCGCTTTTAAAATTTTTATTGATTGAACCGTAAATAATGCTAAAAATATCGTTTTATCACACCTACCAGATTATAATTAAAGACATTCTATCGGGTTGACTTTATCAAAAAAATATGTAATAATATTATCCGTTATCACTTTGGCCCCATCGTCTAGTGGTTAGGACACCTCGCTTTCAATGAGGTAACACGGGTTCGATTCCCGTTGGGGCTACAAATAAAATAGACTGACTAGTGTCAGGCTTTTTTAATAGAATCTAATGCAGAATCGAACGGGCAGGAGCGAGACGTGAAGTTTTTTCGGAAGCAAAAACGAGCTGGCGAGAGTCGACGGACTGCCCGTGGCAGTCCGTCGCTGCCCAGGGCAAGGAGTCGAGCCGATTGTGGTCGGCGAGACGACGAGTAATTCCCGTTGGGTCTACGACATTTAAATAACGGCATATCACATAGCCATTATTTTTTGATTGTTTATTAATTTCACGGCATGATATAATATGCATCAGTAAATAAGATATTATTTATTTGGTTAATTATATATTCAAAAAAATATGATAAAAAATAAAATTAATTTTATTGTTGATGCGTTAGCGTTTGTCGCTTTTTTAGTCGTGGCTAAAACGGGCTTAATAATGTTTTTCTTTTTACCCGACGGTGTGCAACGCGGTGGTTACCAAGAATTTTGGGGCATATCCAAAAGAACATATGTCGATATTCATAATTGGGCGGGTATTATTCTGATTATTTTGGTTATTTTTCATTTAATATTGCATTGGCAGTGGATTGTTAGCACAGTTAAGAATCTATTTAGAAAACAGCAACCACAATAATTATAGAATATCATTTTTAAGAAATTTATTATTAACTAAGAAACTATGAAAAAGATATTTTCTTTTCTATTAAGCATAGCAATCCTTTTTTTGATCGCCGGACCTGTTTTAGCTTTAACATCCGGTGAAGCCAAAAATGACTGGAATGAAGCTCAAAAGGCTCGCATTACAGCGGAATTAGGATATAAACAAGCACAACTTGATTATCAAGGTGATAAAACCCCCGAAAACGATCAAGCGGTTATTGATTCGGCCAAGAAAGTTCTTAATACCGCTTTAGATGAAGCCGAGGCCTGGATTATCTGGAAGCGACTTGAAGCGCAAGAAGATTCACGAGTACCTTCAGATATAAAAAACAACATTGAAAATGATGTGGCTAAGAATCTTACAAAAATTGACGGTTATCGTGCTGAAGTTAATGCCATCCAAAATCGGACCCAAGTTCTTAGTGTTTTCTTAAAAATGATCGGCGGATATGTTGAACTTGTAACCGATGTAGCCCGTAACACTGGTGCGATGTGGGCGTATATCGGGAATGAATTGTCAGCCACTGTTGAAAATTTCGAAAATCAATTACGGACCTCGGCACTAAAACTACCTGAAAATACAGAAATAATATCAAAACTGGATGTAGCGAAATCAGAAGTAAAAACTGCTAAAAGTAAAATTGAGCTGGCCAAAAATGCATACGAATCAGTTAAGTTGCCGGGTACACCATTAGTTAAATTTGCAGAAGGCAATGAATATATAAGGCAAGCGCGCACTAACTTGTTAAACGCGCAAGTTCAACTTCAAAACGTGTATAATATTATCATAACCAAATAGCAATATGAGAAAAATAATTATTTTAGTGACAATAATATTTTCCGCTACCATCCTTATAGGAGCCGGTTGCATGCAAAAACAAAAAACAAATATTCCTTCCGACAACGAACAAACCCAAGCCGTTGAGGGCCAGAATACTATGGAAGAAAAAAATGAGATAAATAATTTAAACGTGTCCAAAGATGAGCTGGATAAGTTAAAAAATGAAATTCAGGCGCTGGATGTCCAAGATTTAAATACTCCAAAAAATTAATAGTGATTTTTACGTTTTCTATTAAACTCTAAAAAAATCCGTTAAAAAACGGATTTTTTTAATACTTAAGTCTATTCGCCATAAATATTTAAATTGAAATAAAACAGCCGTGATATTTGTATAATATATAGAAAGGTCGAAATAAATAATTAGCAAATGACATATTATGAAAAAGAAATACCTAATGTACGCGATATTGCCGGTCTTGGGCTTGTCGCTGTTAGCCGGCGGCACAACGTATGCCGCGATGGCTAAAACAGAAAAAAATGGCGGTCCCTTCAAAGCAATCGCCTCAGCGATCGCACAAAAATTTAATTTAAATACTGCTGATGTCCAAACCGTCATTGACGAAACACTTGAAACCGAACGGATAAGAATGGAAAAAAACCGACCCAACCCTTTAGCTAAGGCGGTAACTGACGGAAAATTGACTCAAGCACAAGCGGACCTTATCAAGGCAAAGCATGAAGAAGAGCGCGCTCAAATGGAAAGCGACCGTGAAAGCATGGAAAATATGACCCAAGCCGAACGAGAAGCCGCAATAAAGGCGCACCGGGAAGATCTGAAAAAATGGGCAACTGAAAACAATATTCCTGAACAATATGTAATGTTTTTCGGAAAGCCTGGCAACAGAGGAAATGGTGTTCCAGGATTTGGCAGACCCGGATTCGGTAAAGGTGCTTTACCCGCGACGGACACAGAGGCGTCAAATAATTAATTTGCGACAAGCAAAACAAAAACCGCTTAAAATATAGCGGTTTTTGTTTTGACCATTTCACTATTGACAAATACCCCAATATATTTGCACCTTTTTATATATAGGTGTATAATATTCCCAGTAAACCTAGCGTTTATTAATTAATTCATATTTTATGGCAGGCATGACCAAGTCAGCCCTGTTGTCCGCATTAGCGGAAAAGACAGGCATGAGCAAAAAAGACGTCGTCGGCTTCGTTGACGCCATGGTGGAGTTGGCGTACAAAGAAGTGAAGAAAAGCGGCGTATTCGTGGTTCCGGGTCTCGGAAAATTGGTAAAGGTGAATCGCGCCGCCCGACAGGGCCGCAATCCGGCCACCGGAGCGACCATCCAGATCCCAGCCAAGACCGTGGTAAAATTCCGCGTCGCCAAAGCTGCAAAAGAGGCAGTTTTATAAGAATAAGCAATAAAACCGTCACGGCTTTTCACCGTGGCGGTTTTTTGTTTGCAATGTTTTCAAAACTTGCTATAATATGCCCACTTATCACTAAACCAAAATAAAATATTTTTCAAAACTATGTCAAAGATTCTCATCACCGGAGCATTTGGACAGATTGGTTCTGAACTGATACCGGCCCTGCAGGCAAAACACGGCGCGGAAAATATCATTGCTTTTGATATGGCTGTAAAACCGGATTCGCTTGATGTAGTTGCGGAACAAGGTTCAATTGTGGAGCTGGATAAATTAAGAGAAATTATTATTAAACATAATATTGATACTGTTTATCATTTGGTATCCATCCTATCCGCCAAAGGAGAACAAGACCCGAACCTAACTTGGCAAATAAATATGGATGGACTGCGAAATATTTTGAATCTGGCGGTTGAATATAAATTAAAAATTTTCTGGCCAAGTTCCATTGCCGCTTTCGGCCCGACCACGCCACGCGACCTCACTCCGCAACATACTGTGCTTGAGCCATCCACCATGTATGGAATTACTAAAATGACCGGTGAGGCATTATGCCATTATTATCATTCAAAATTCGGCGTTGATATTCGCAGTGTGCGTTTTCCCGGGCTCATCAGCTGGAAAACCGAACCGGGCGGAGGCACAACCGATTATGCTGTAGCGATGTTTTATGAGGCGGTTAAAGAAAACGACTATACTTGCTTTGTGCACAAGGACACTATTTTACCGATGATGTATATGGATGACGCCATCCGCTCCATGATATTGCTAATGGAGTCGCCAGCGGAAAAAATCACCATTCGTACAAGTTACAACTTAACAGCCATCAGTTTTAGCGCCGAAGAGCTGGCAAATGAAATTAACAAGCATTTACCGTTAAATGTTAAGTATGAACCGGACTTCAGACAACGCATTGCTGATTCCTGGCCGCAATCCATTGATGATTCAGCCGCGCGCGCGGATTGGGGCTGGAATCATGAATTTGATCTGCCGAAAATGACGGTGGAAATGATTGAAAAATTAAAAATTAAATTGTTTGACAAAAAATAATTCAAAGAATACAATTGGAACGGTACATTAAACAAATGAAAAACCGGGCAAGGAGGCCCGGTTTTTTAAACCCAAAATGGAGGCTGGCGATGACAACACAGTTCACCTACAAGCTCAATAACAGCGGCGGACTCACTGTCGTGGCTCTGCCCGGATTTGAAGACATCGCGACAACTGTACAGCAGGAAATACAAAGAAAATACGAGTATGTAGTTGATCTGGTGGTACCCGTTTTCGATCTGCGCGCCAGTGGCGAACCATTCATCAAGCTGCGCAAGGAACATCTTGGCGGTCACGATGTTGTCGCTATCTCCAGCGGCCCAGGAACCTACGAGATGCTCGGTCAGCTTCAGCTACTGCTACATTATCTCAAAGCACGCCGAGCTAAGCGCATTGCCGTGGTCACCGCCTATTCACCGCTCGGCCGGTCCGACAAAGACGAGGGAACGGACGAGTTGGCACTCATTCCGCATGTCATCCACGCTCTCAGAAGCGCTGCCTACGGACAGCTGGACCGCATCATGACCGTTGACCTGCATTCTCCGCAGTCGGTCATGGCCGCCGGTGAGATGGGGATCATCACGCCCCACTCTATGGCGCGTCACGTGCTCAGAGCAGCTATCCGCGATACGCTCAATGAACGAGGCAAGGTTTGTCTGATGCTTCCTGATGACGGCGCCCGCAAGCGTTTCAAGGATGCGATTGACCGGCTGGAATCCGAATTCGGTACGCCCTTTCCGATTGTGGTCGGCCAGAAAATCCGCAAGAGCAGCACCGAATCAAGAAGCATCGGCTTCTTCGGCGATGTGAGGCAAATGAAGGGCGCCACTGTCATCGGTTTCGACGACGAAATCGGCACCGGAAAAACCACAAATGACACGGCTGTTTCCGCAAAGGGCAAGTACGGCGCCAAAAAATTCTATGCCGCTGTGATTCACGGCGTTTTTTGCAAGAACGCGGTGGAAATATTCAGCCATCCGCGATGCAAGGTGAACCGCATCTATGTCACTGACACCATTCCGATCACCAATCGTCCGAAACTCACACCGCTCGTGGAAAACGGCCGCATCTGCGTGGTCACATGGGCACACGAACTCGCCGAAATCATTCATCTCCATCACTGGGACGAATCCACCCGCGAAATCTGCTAGTTCTGTTCTTTCCCATATATCGCCCTGCCGGAACACCGGCAGGGCTTTTTTATCCGATTTAACTATCAGCCTGCAAAACATTGAAAAAGACAAATTTGACAGGCTCAATTTATCAACATACTATACAGATATGCAAAAATATTTCTGCGTTCATTTAAAAAACGTTTCAACAGAAAGGAGTGAACATAATGAGTGCGACCCACGACGCAGTCGGCAAGATTGGCGGCGTAATCAGGTCGCTTATTTCTGCCTTGGTAGGCGAAGAAAATAAATCGACCGATGTGAATAGCCGGACTGATTGGCAAACAACTGAAGACAGAACTCGCTCCATTCGCCGCCGGGACCTTTTACGACGCCGGATGGAACACTATAATCAGATGATCTCGCCTCAGAAAAAACCAGAAACGATAACCGAAGAAAAGATGACAGACAAAATCTGAAACCAAGTCCGTTCCTTATCCCACCTCACCTGGTGGGATTTTTTTAATATCTAATTATGATAAATCTATATGTTTAGACTGGTTGACAAAAGGTCTTTTTTATCATAAAATGCCCTTACTTTATCTCTATTGTGTCAGGGTAGCTCAGCTTGGGCCCGAGGCCCATCAGCCTTGGACTGAGGTTAGAGCATGCCGTTTAAAAGCGACAGGTCAAACAATGACAGGGTAGCTCAGCTGGTTAGAGCACTGGATTCATAACCCGGAGGTCGGGAGTTCAAGTCTCCCCCCTGTCACCAATATGCAAATTCTCGGAATTGAAAGTTCATGCGACGACACATCAGTGGCCCTCTTGGAATGTTCTAAGCAGGGCTGTTTTGTCTTGCGCGAATCCACAGCTTCGCAAATCGCCATCCACAAAAAATATGGCGGGGTGGTGCCGGAAATTGCCGGACGAATGCATGCGGAAAAAATTATTCCCCTGATTGAACATGTTTTAAATGGCAAAAAACCTGACGCGATCGCTATCGCTTCCGGCCCCGGACTTATCACCGGACTAATTGTCGGCGTAGAAGCGGCGCGGACATTATCCGCCGCCTGGAAAATTCCGCTCGTGAGCGTGAACCACATGACCGGACATATTCATTCGGTGGAAATCGGGAAAGAAAAAATTTCTTATCCGGCATTGGCCTTAGTTGTCAGCGGCGGACACACGGAGATTATTAAAATGATCGGACCAGGAAAATACAAAATGCTCGGCGCCACGCGCGACGATGCCGCCGGCGAATGTTTTGATAAGGCGGCAAAAATGCTCGGTCTCCCCTATCCGGGCGGTCCGCAGATTTCCAAACTGGCGCTGAAAGGAAATCCAAAAGCAATCAAATTTCCCCGTCCAATGCTGGACAGCAATGATTATGATTTTTCATTTGCCGGTTTGAAAACTTCAGCTCTATATTGGCTGAGAGATAATAAACTTGTCATTCCGAGTGGAGCGAAGCGAAGCCGAGGAATCCCTTCGGCGTCAATCAACGACTTCTGCGCCTCATTCGAGCAAGCCATCGTTGACACATTAGTCGGTAAAATGTCCCGTGCCATAAAGAAATTCAAACCCAAAACCGTTATTCTCTGTGGCGGTGTTTCGGCCAATAAAAAACTACGCCATACGCTTCAAACAATGGTAAAAAATAATTTTCCAAACTCATACTTCCTTGTACCTGAACGCAAAATACTGCATGGACAATGCCGCTATGGTCGCCCGCGCTGGATATGAAATAGTGAAACACAGCTTGTCATTCCCGCGAAGGCGGGAATCCAGTCGCGCAAATAAATATTTTACACACTGGCGCAAACTTTCCGCCAACCCAAATTGGGAATTAGGCAGATAAAAGAATTATTGGCTCACCCAATATCTTTGCAATAGCTCACTTTTGATTTTCTTCGTATTCCCGTACTTCAATAGCCCTAAATACGACTGCAGGGTTTCTTTCTGCGG
Source organism: Candidatus Magasanikiibacteriota bacterium (assembly GCA_963802255.1). GTDB lineage: Bacteria > Patescibacteriota > Patescibacteriia > Magasanikbacterales > GWA2-37-8 > JAPLWQ01. Next base: position 172,167 of record CAWDHY010000002.1, read on the forward strand.
ATTTTTGTTAATTCTTACAAACATTGTGCGTTTTGTCACTCTCCGCAAAACCCGATAAGTCGGATAATTTATCCAACCGAGAAAATCCACGCCGGATGCATAGGTTTGGATGAAAACTTTTTTGTCGTGCAAGCGTAATTTCAAACGAGATTGTAAAAAATTATGAATTTGCGGAATTACATTTTCCAAGTATTTTTTATCCGCTGACAAAAATACAAAGTCATCGGCGTATCGTATATAATTTTTTACGTGTAAATTGTGTTTTACCCATTGGTCAAGCTCGTTCAAATATATATTAGCAAATAACTGCGAGGTTAGATTGCCGAGTGGCAGACCGACTCCATGATTGTCATTCTGAAGGAGCGGAGCGACTGAAGAATCCCTTAATATTTTTGCGACAAGGGATCCTTCGCTACGCTCAGGATGACAAGTGCGTTGGCTTGTCTTAAAACTCCCCACCACCTCCCCCAACAACAACAAAACATCTTCATCGTCAATGCGCTCTCTCAACAGACCCAACAAAACACTATGGTTAATACTGGCAAAAAACTTGCGGATATCGCACTTCAAAACCCAACATGTCCGATGATTATTCCGGCTCTCGCTCATGGCCATCTGATTAAATCTCTTTACCGCTTTATGCGTGCCTTTGTTAACACGGCATGAATAGGAATCGGCAATAAACAGCCGGTCGAAAAACGGATATAACACACGGTAAATCGCATGGTGCAACAAACGGTCGCGGACGCTGGCTTTGTGGATGTCGCGGGGCTTGGGATCGCTTATTTTAAACGCCTCATAACCGCCGTGCAGATAAGTCCGGTTGGCCAAATCTTCGTGAAGGGATATAATATTGTCCATCAGATTACCACCGAATTGGATAACATCCGCTTTCTTTTTCTTCCCGATGATAAACTCCTCCCATGCTAAGCATAAATTTTCTATAGATATAATATCTTCAAATGTATGGCTCAATTTTCTCGGCCGAACAATCTCGTAACCCCCCCCCAGACCGTTGCCGAAATTCCGATTTTGTCCCTGCTCAAAGAGTGCTATTTGTTGTGGCATAATTTTTTACCGCATTTGCCGCGCCTGTCGCGCTACACCATGGGCGTTAAAATAGACAATTTATTTATTGAGCTTTTGGAAATTTCCTTTACTGCCAAATACGCCAAGCGCGAGGATAAGCTGGCTTTTCTGGAAGAACTTAGCCGTAAACTTGATAACATAAAATTTTTCATTACGCTTCTTTGGGAAGCCAAGGGATTGGACGCCGCAAAATACGGACAACTATCCCAAAAAATGGCGACTATCGGCAAGATGTTGGGTAAGTGGCTGCAATTGTTTAAAAAGTAACTCCCGCTCGCGATAATTAAACGGGGTAAATAAAAAAGGCCCTGCACATTTCATGCAGGGCCCGAATGAACGAACCGAGAGACCAAGGACCGAACACCGGCCGAAAGGGCCGAGTATCCGAGTGACCGAGGTTCTCTACTCACAGCACGCGAAGCGAGCGAAGTCGAACCAGTCGCCGTCGATCCAGCTGAAGCCCAGGACCCAGCGGCCGCCGTCGAAGTAGAGGTCCGGGACGCAGAGGCCGCCGCCCGAAGCGCGCAGGACAGTGCCAGGCAACGAAATGTAGAACTTCCGAAACTCGGCGGGAATCTTTTCCTGCTCGGCGAGCAGACGCTTGCCATCGGCGAGTCCGAGGTTGCCCTTGAACTCGATGGCCCGCTTGCGCATCTCCTCGCCACCGATGGACGATTCGCCCTGCTTGAGGAACGACGCGGGCTTGAGTTTGCTCACGTCGAACGTGGACGGGGCCACGTCCTCCACCACCGTCCACCCCTCGGGGATGAGGTCGGCGAACGAGCAGGCGACCGACTTCGCGCCGACGATGAGCTTCGCGATCTCTTTGCGCAGGTCGGCGTCCTTCAGGATGCGCTCGAGGTCCGAGTCATCCCCGCCGATGTCCAGCACCGCGTTGACGAGCATCTTCACGATCTCGAACATCTTGCCGAAACCCTTCAGGAACTCCGACTTCTTCGCCTTTGCCATTTGCTTTCTCCTTTTTTTGGCCTGCCTCTTGCCATTTTGCATTATTGCTACTTTGGCCTGCGGCTTGCCGTTTCTTGGCTATTTCTATATTTAAGCTAAAATGAGCTACGATTCGTTATTTTGGTAAATAACGTCTTAGTATAGCACATTTTAGCAGTTTTGTCAAGGGTCTTTCTTGGCTAATTTTAGCCAAAACCATAAAAATAAAAAGCCCGATTTATGGGCTTTTTTTGTGTCATCCCCGCGAAGGCGGGGATCCAGAGGCTAATTACTTGGATTCCCGCCGGAGCCTGTCCTCGACAGGCGATCGGGGGCGGGAATGACAAAAATATTATGTCTGACACTTTTCGCAATAAACAGTCCCCCGCCCGCCGAGTTTGACTGTTTTTAAAACCGCCCCACACCGCCGGCATTTTTGTTTGGCTCTACCGTAAACTTTAAGCCGTTTTACAAAGTCGCCTTGCTTGCCATAAAGATTTAAATAATTTTCTGATGAAGTTCCACCGTATTTAATCGCTTCACTCATCACTTTTCTAAAGCTATTAAATATTTTTTTGCGTTCAATCTGCTTCAAACTCTTCGCTTGACGCATCGGTAAAACTCGCGCCATAAAACATGCCTCCTGCGCGTAAATATTCCCCACTCCGGCAATTAATTTTTGTTCCATCAAAAGTTGTTTGATTTTCATGTTCGGCCGGCGTTTCAAAACTTCTTCAAATTTTTTCAATGTAAATTTTTTATCAAGCGGTTCTGGTCCGTATTCTTTATCCAAAAATTCCGACAAATCATCGGTTTTAAATAATCTCAAATATCCAAACCGACGCATGTCGTTAAAAAATAATTTTATTTTTCCAAAAGAAAAAATAACGCGAGTGTGTTTATTCGCGACAAGGGATTCTTCACTTCCCCCGCCCAAGGCGGGTTCGTTCAGAATGACACGCGACCGCGACGCCGCCGAAAGATTGCCACGTCGCTCGTTCCTCGCTCCTCGCAATGACACGGCGGGACATGCCGTGTCCAGAACATATTGCCCCGTCATTTTCAGGTGGGTTAAAATCGACCAACCATTATTCAAATTCCAAATCAAAAGCTTGGCGCGCCTTTGCACACTTTTTACTTTCGCGCCAACAACATTTTTTATAAACCGCGCCTTCGGCATTTTCAGTATTTTCTCGGAGAGCACCTCAACAGCGGTTATTTTTTTACCGGCAATTTCTTTATCCAGCTGACGTTTGATTGTCTCCACTTCCGGAAGCTCTGGCATAAGTCATAAAAAAACGGGCGGAGCGAATCGGATTTTTGTTGAAGGCAATCGCGGAGCGAGCCGATATAGGCGAGTAAGCGTTAGGGCGGCGAACCGAGGCGAGCCGACCCGTACCCGAAACAAATGTCCGATGAGCGACGCAAAAAATTAATATTTCAACTTCCCCTTCCCAACCAGTGCTTCAAGTTCCACTAACAATTCCGGCGGCATTGATATCTTATACGATGTCTTTATCCTCTTCCCGGCAACAGATAGAAATACGGCCTTATCGCCCGGATGACGCATTAAAATCTCTTTAATTGCATCAGCTTTTTCTTTTACCTCAACTGCTGATAGAGAAATCAACAGGCCTGTCTCCGGATAATAATTCGGTTCTTCACTATATTTCGGCGAATGTTCCTGTCTTGCACCCATATCCATCTGCATCGCAATCATCGGCGCGTTATTTTCAGTAAGATCAAAGGCCTTTTCCACAAATAATTTATCATCACCCTCTTCCTCGGAAGTTTTCCCCACGACGCAAACCATTCGCCCTTCCACCCATACGTCTTTTGTTGATTCATATGTCCGCGGAAAAACCAAAAGCTCCAACGACCCGCTTAAATCCTGTATTGTGACAAACATCATAGTATCGCCTTTGCGCGTAATTTTTTTCTTAGCGCTGTCAATCACACCTCCAACCACAACCCACTGCCCGCGCCCTTTGTTTGAAAGTTCGTTTAAAGGCGTAATCACCTGATGTAGTATTTTTTCAAGCGGAGCAAACGGATGAGCCGTAACATACAACCCCAGCAACTCTTTTTCCCAGGAAATCATTTCATCTTTTGTCGCCGGTTGCGCCGGATTGATGCGGACTTTTTGGTTGAAATCAATTTGTGTTCCGGCAAAAAGAGAATCCTGTTTTGTGGTTGAATTTTCATGCACGGATCTGCTGAAAGCCAGCAAATTATCTGTATTGGCAAGCAGTACACCGCGGTCATGGCCGAATGAATCCATAGCGCCGCATTTGACGAGTGACTCCAAAGATTTTTTATTCAAATCTTTATCTTGCACCCGGCGCAAAAAATCCTCCAAGTCTGCAAATTCTCCGTTATTTTTTCTTTCGCGGTAAATTTCTTCGGCAATATGCTCACCCAAATTTTTTATTCCATTTAGGCCAAAACGGATATGAGCTTCCTTCCCGCCTTCCCAGCCGACCATTGCAAAATTTTTAAAACTCTCATTTACATCAGGAGGCAATACTTTTATTCCCATTTTTTCACACTCATGAATTACCGGTGGCACCTTATCAATATCGCCCGATTCGGCAATAAGGATGGCGGTCATATATTGAATCGGATAATTTGCCTTTAAGTATGCTGTCTGATAAGCCACTACCGCGTAGCTCGCGGCATGCGCCTTATTAAAACCATAAGCAGCAAAAGGCTTAATGCGCTCCCAAAGAGTATTTATTTTTGCCTCCGGCAATTGGCCAACATCGCGGCAACCTTTAAAAAATTTATCCTGCTGTTTCATCATTTCTTCCGGAATTTTCTTGCCCATGGCTTTGCGGAATTTATCCGCCTCTTCCCAATTGTAGCCGGCTAAGTTAATAGCCGTTAGCAAAACGTCATCTTGGTAAACGATAAGACCCAAAGATTGATCAAGATAATCTTTCATTCTCGGATCCAAATACTCAATCAATTCAGGATGATGCCGGCGGTTAATGTATTCTGGAATTACTTCCATCGGACCCGGACGAAACAGCGCCACCATGGCCATAATATCAAAGATTGAAGCGGGCTTCAGTTCTTTAAGGTACCTCGTCATTCCTGATCCGGAAAGTTGAAACACACCCACAGTATCGCCTCGCGCCAGCATGTCATATGTTTTTTTGTCATTCCAGGGCAATTTCGTAATATCAATTTTTGTGCCAGTAGTTTTTTCAATAATTTCCACAGCGTGTCCTAATATCGACAGGTTGCGAATTCCCAAAAAATCCATTTTCAAAACACCGGCTGCTTCCACAGCATGCATTTCATATTGCGTCACGATTCTATCTCCGCCTGTTTCGCGCTGAACCGGAGTAAAATCCGTGAGAGGAGTCGGCGAAATAACCACGCCGGCGGCGTGTATTGAAGTGTGGCGGTTACACCCTTCAATTTTTTGCGCCAAATCCAAAAGACGATGCACTTGTTGGTTATCATCATACATTTTTTTGAGCTCTTCTTCTTTTTCCATGGCAGTCGCAATTGTCACCTGAAAACCCTGGGCTCCGGCCGGAATAAGTTTTGCCACCTGGTCGCAAAAAGAATAAGAATACCCCAAGGCGCGGCCGACATCGCGAACTGCGCCGCGTGCCATCATTGTTCCAAAAGTAATAATCTGTGCTACTTTGTCCGCACCGTATTTTTGCGTCACATAGGCAATCATATCGTCGCGCCGGTCATCGGCAAAATCAGCATCAATATCAGGCGGACTGGGACGGAATGGATTTAAAAAACGCTCAAACGGCAATTTAAAAAATAACGGATTGACCGATACGATTCCCATGGCATAAGAAACGATGGAACCGGCCGCCGACCCTCTGGTAGTTTCAATAATTCCATGCTCGCGGGCATACCCCACATAATCGGCCACGGCAATAAAATATGGAGAATATCCTTTTGTCGCAATAATTTCCAATTCATATTCAGCTCGCTTTTTTACCTCCTCGGTTAACTCTATCAATTTTGGCAGATTTTTGAATACTTGCTCACGCAAATAATCATCCGCAGTTTTCCCCTCCGGCAAATCAATCGGAGGAAAATGCCATTTGTTAAGATCAATTTTTAAGTCAACGCGCTCTGCAATTTTTACGGTGTTTTCCAAAACTTCAGGCGCATGTTTAAATCTTTTGGCGATTTCTTCTCCTGTCGCCATTGAGCAATCAATACCTGTCATCGTTGGCCTGTCCGGCTGGTCAATTGTCACACCATCACGAATACAGGTCAAAATATCCTGCGCTTCGGCATCTTCGGTATTTAAATAATGAACATCGCGCGAAACTATTGCCGGTATGCCGGTTTCTTTTGATAAACGCAATAATGTATTATTCAACTCCGCCTGGCCTTCCAGTGCCGGCAAATCCATTAATTCCAGATAAAAATTCCCGGGGCCGAATATTTCCTGATACTCCAAAGCCACGGCTTTTGCCTTGTCATAATTATTTTCTTTCACAATTGCCCGGGCGATTTCTCCGCCCATGCAGGCTGACGTGGCAATAATTCCTTCATGCAGTTCTCTGAGCAATTCTTTATCAACGCGCGGCTTATAATAAAAACCTTCAAGATGGGCGCGTGAAGATAGTTTCATTAAATTTCTATACCCATTGTAATCCAGAGCCAAAAGAACCAAGTGATAATATTTATTATCCGGTCCGTTTTTTTCAGAACGCGATCCGGGCGCCACATAGGCTTCCATGCCGACAATAGGTTTAATTTCATTTTTTAAACACTGTTCATAAAATTCAATCGCACCATACATGTTGCCGTGGTCGGTAAGCGCAAGCGCCGAAAAACCACGCGCTTTCGCGGCCTTAACCAACTCGCCGATCTTTGGCAGACCGTCGAGCAGAGAATAGTGGGAATGTACGTGCAAATGCACGAAATTCGACATAATATATATCATTAAAGTATGCTTATATTACCGTAGATTTTGGCCAAAGGCAAGCCTAAAGAAATTGATTAAATTTATGCATTTTGATAGAATTATATCACTATAAATATCACTTTTATGAAAAAATATCTTCTCGAACTTATCGTCTTCATCTGCGGCGCGGTTGTAATGATACTTGAACTTGCCGGTTCGCGCGTGATGGCGCCTTATCTCGGCACTTCTCTGATTGTTTGGTCCAGTTTAATCGGTTTAATTCTTGGCGCGTTAAGTTTCGGCTATTGGTGGGGCGGAAAAATTGCCGATAAAATGCCAAACTGGAAAACATTTTCTGGAATAATTTTTTTAGCAGCCGTATTTATCGGCCTGACGGCAATTTTTAAAGAACCTATACTGATTACATTGCGGGAAATTTTTAAAAGTATCAGATTAAATTCAATTATTTCAACTTCCATTTTGTTTGTTCCGGCCAGTCTAATGCTTGGCATGGTTTCGCCATACGCTGTAAGATTAAAAATTCATGATGTGCAAAACTCAGGCAAAACCGTCGGCAATCTTTACGCCATTTCCACATTGGGCAGTATTTTTGGCACATTTCTGGCCGGTTTTTATCTTATTGCTACGTTTGGCACGACAAAAATATTATTCATTCTTGCCATCACCCTTGTTCTAACCTCAATAGCCTCATTCATTAAAGCCGAATTAAAAGCAAAAATTACTGTCATAATTATTTTAATTTGCTTTGGCGCATTTTCATCAGTGGCGGAAATATTTGCCGAGCAAAACGGTTTGATAGACACCGACTCCGCCTATCAGCGCATACAGATCTATGAGGGCAAAGATTATGGTACCGGTCGTGAAGCGAGATTTTTAAAAACCGATAATTCATCAACTCAGTCCGGCATGTTTTTAGATAGCGATGAATTGGTTTTTGAGTACACCAAATTTTACGATTTGCATAAATTTCTGAATCCGGATGCGAAAAATGCATTAATGATCGGCGGAGCGGCTTACACATATCCAAGGCATTTTCTGCAGACAACCACCGGCACGAAAATGACCGTATCAGAGATTGATCCGAAAGTTACAGAACTGGCAAAAAAATACTTTCGCCTGACTGATGATCCCCGCTTGAATATTGTGCATGAAGACGGCCGGGTTTTTTTAAATCAAAATGAAGAAAAATTTGATTTGATATTCGGCGATGCCTTCAAATCATTTACACCGCCACACCAGCTGACGACAAAAGAAGCAGTGGAAAAAATGTATAACAGTTTAAGTGACGACGGAGCTGTGCTCGTTAATGTAATTTCCGCGATTGACGGATACAAGGGTGAATTTCTGCGGGCGGAATACAAAACATATAAATCCGTTTTTCCGGAAGTACAAGTATTTACCGTGAGAAAAAATAATAATGGGTATCAACCTCAAAATCTGATTATCGTGGCAATGAAAAAATCTCCCGACGAATGGCAAAGTGAAGACCCACAGATGAAACGCCTTCTAGGTTTCCGCTGGACTAAAAAAATCATTGACGATATGCCGGTTCTAACCGACGACTTTGCCCCGACAGATAATTACCTGATGAAACTGGTTGAATAAAAAAATCCCCCGACTTTTCATCGGGGGATTTTTTTATTTGCGTATTTTATTCGCGGCTTTTTTCATTCCCGCGGCCGTCGCGTCAACCGCTTTGTCCACCGCTTCTTTGGCCGAGCGGTTAAAATCACCCGACTTCCTGTTCATCCACGATGTCGCTTTTGACTTAATCATATCTTTTACCGCCGTCCCTGCGCCCTTCATGACAGTACTCATCAAAAGTGATATTGTTTCCACTTTTTCCTGAATATAACTGATAGCTTCGGACAAGGCCTGTAAACGAACGCGGAATTCTTCTATAATTTGATTGGTATTTTTTAGTATTTTACCGACGTAATAGAACATCCAGCAAAGAAATACCGTAGTCCAAATGATACAGAATGAAATGACAATATATAAAATGTCTTTTGAATTTTCTATCATACCCTCCAAAAAATTAATAGTAAATCAATTTATATTATACCACTTTTTACATAAAAACGCGACTACTTTCGTATTTCCGCTCCTAATTTCTCCTTTATCGCCTTACCCGCCTTTGATATTACAGCATCTATTTCAGCCGAATTAAGAGTCCGGTCGGACCGCAACAGCGTCAGCCGAAACGCCATACTTTTCTTCCCTTCGGACAACGCATCACCGGTATAGACATCAAATAATTCAACTTTTTCAACCAATGGGTCAACCGATTTAAGAATTTCCTCCACCTCTGCATAAGTGATATTTTGATCTACCACAACAGCTAAATCTCGCACCACCGAAGGAAACTCCGGCACTTTATGATATTCCGCTCTTTTTGTATTATTACAAATCTCAGTTAAGGTTGCCAAATTTATTTCCAGAACTGAAACGCGGCAATCTAAACCGAATTTTTTCGCGGTAAACGGGTTAACTTCAAATATTGTTCCGAGTGAAACGGTGCCGTAAAAAATTTCTCCCGACCGCGTCGGATGGCTCCATGAATCGATGTGTGCCGGAATGCTTATCTGAATATTTAAATTTAATAATTCACTAATTCTCTCAATTAAACGGCGCACCGCGTAAAATGGTATCTCATCCTTTTTTGCACAGTAGAGCGCCGATAGATAAGTATCTTGGCGCGGTAATAGCTCGGAGCCATTGCCATCCGCACGAATACCGGCTATGTCCGGCCAAAAAACCTTCCCAATTTCAAAAATTTTTACAGTGTCAAAGAATTCAATATTTTTTACCACGTTCTCCAGCATATTCGGCAAAAGTGAACGCCGCAAAAAAGGTTTTTCTTTTGATAATGGGTTATCCAATTCGCAATATTCACCCTTATCACCTAAACGCTCAATTTGGAATGGGCTGACAAAAGCGTAATTATACACTTCATCAAAAGAAAAACTATCAACCAAAATATCACGCAAATCGTTTTCCAAAGTCCGCAACATATTTTTTTCCGGAGATGATATGCCAAATTCCGGCATAGCGGAAACAATTTTGTCATAACCCCATATTCTGGCTACTTCTTCCACCAAATCTTCCGCTACCGAAACATCCTTCGTCGCCCGCCAAGTCGGAATCCTTACTGACCAACCGTCCCCTTTTGCCGACACTTCAAAGCCAAGTCCCGTTAGTATTTTTTCAATTTCCTTTTCCGGAATTTTTTCACCAAGCTTTCGGTCAAATATATTTTTTTTCATTACTATCGGTCCGGTCGCCAAAGTATAATCGGAGATATCGGTTGTTTTATCGGCCAACCCGGCTTTAGAACAAAATTCACCAACCATTTCAATTGCTTTTTTTAGCGCCATTTCACATAAATTCGGATCAAGACTTTTCTCAAATCTGGCCGATGAGTCAGTACGCAAACCATGTCTGATAGAGCTTTTTCTAATTGACGCCGCATTAAAATTGGCTGATTCAAAAATAATTGTTGTTGTCTTCCCGGTGATTCCGCTATTTTCACCGCCCATTATCCCGGCGAGGGCCAATGGTTTTTCCACATCGGCAATTACTAAATCATCCGGGGTTAATTCGATAATATTTTCATCGAGCAATTTTATCGTCTCGCCGTTCTTCGCACTGCGGACAATTATTTTTGTTGTCTGTTCTTTATCTTTACCTAATTGATCCAAATCAAACGCATGCATTGGCTGGCCTAAATCAAGCAATATATAATTTGTAATATCAACGATATTATTTATCGGACGAAAACCGGCGGCGATTAATCTTGCCTTTAGCCAGTCCGGCGACTCCTCCACTTTTATTCCGCTAACAACAGCTGCCATATATCGGGGACAAAGTTTTTTATCTTTTACTTCTACTTTCACGCCAAAATGATCTTTTTTCGGCTCTTTTATTTCTTTAGTGTTATATTCTTTCAGCGCCTTGCCAAACAAGACGGCAACTTCGCGCGCCATGCCATAATGACCCCAAAGATCGGGGCGATGGCTAAGAGACTTGTTGTCTATATCAAAAATTACATCTTTAATATTCAATGCTTCGGCAAGAGGCTTGCCGATTTGTTTTTCCGGAATCCGGCCGGACAAATCAATTATCTCTTTCTGATCTTTGATCGGGAAAAAATCTTCCAATCCTATTTCTGAGGCGCTACAAATCATGCCGAACGATTCAATACCGCGGATTTCTGTCGGTTTCAATTCCATCAGCTCTTCTTGCCCATGCCACTTAACTTTTGCTCCGATTTTGGCGAGAGACACAAGCATGCCCTCTCGCACATTTGAACCGCCACAAACAATCTGAAGCTTTTCGCTTTTTATGTCAACTTCACAAAGTTTCAATTTATCGGCCTGCGGATGCTTCTCCGCTTTCAGCACTTTTCCAACAACAACATTTTCCAGCAGTTCATCCTGCCGTATCATCCCTTCAACTTCAACCGTGGCCATTTTCAATTTTTCAGCAACTTCTTCAGCTGAAACTGAATCCGGCAAATTTACATACTGTTTCAACCAATTATATGAGAGTTTCATACTAGAACTGTTTAATAAATCTCAAATCCCCGCTTTCTAAAACACGGGTATCTTCAATGCCGTATTTAAGCATTACCAAACGGCTTAAGCCAAAACCAAAAGCAAAACCTTGAAATTTTTCAGGATCAATTTCACCCTCTTTTAGCACATGCGGATGAATCATGCCGGCGCCGAATATTTCCATCCAGCCTGTATTTTTACACACCCGGCATCCTTTTCCATTGCACAAAAAACAAGTCACTTCGCCATTTACGCCCGGCTCGACAAACGGATAAAATTTTGGCCGCAGTCTCACTTTTGTTTCCGGTCCATACAACTGTTTCGCTACTGCCTCAAGCACGCCCTTCATGTGAGCCATAGTAATATCTTTATTAATCACCAAACCTTCCAATTGGTAAAAAGTATGTTCATGCCGCGCGTCAGTCGCTTCATTCCGGTAACATTTACCCGGCATTATTACCCTTAACGGCACTCCATATTTTTGCATTGAACGTACTTGGAGCGATGATGTATGCGTTCGCATCACCCAATCAGGGTGGTCTTTAATATAAAAAGTGTCCTGTAAATCGCGGGCAGGATGCTCAGCCGGAATATTTATTGAAGAAAAATTAAAATAGTCGCTCTCAAGTTCCGGACCGTCGGCAATAATAAATCCCATTGAAGAAAAAAATTCTTCCAGTTCTTTTTGCACAATCGAAGACGGATGCAAATGCCCCCGTTCACTTCTGGGAAGAACCGGCGCGGTCAGGTCAATTTTTTCAACGGCTAAGCTATTCGCCCAATCTTCTTCGCTCAGCTCATAATTTTTCTCAACAACGGCTTTTTCCACTTCTTGTTTTACTTCATTGGCCAGATGACCAATAATCTTTTTTTCTTCAGCCGATAAATCTTTGATGCTTTTCATCATCTCGGTCAGCACACCGGATTTTCTGCCAAGATACTCATTTTCAATATCACGCAAAGAAGACCTGTCTTTTGCGGAACGGATTGCTTCAAGCGCTGTTTGCTTAATTTTTAAAATTTTGTCGTTCATATTTACCCGGCTAATAAAGAAGTGAATCAAAAAATTCTTTTAAAGAATCCGATAAACACATCCCGAAAATTTCCAATATCCCTTATCGTTACCACCAATACCAAAAGCATAAGCAACATGAATCCGACAGCGTGCGCCGTCTGTTCATATTTTGCAAAATTTATTTTTTTGAATTTGTTTAAAGCTAAAAACAACAACCGGCCTCCGTCCAGTGCGGGTATGGGTAAAATGTTTAACACCGCAAGGTTTAAGGATAAAATAGCCATAAACTGCAATAAATATATGGAACCCATTTTTGCCACCTGGCCGGTCATAACAGCGATTCCAATCGGCCCTGAAACACTGTCCGCCGCTCCACGGCCGGCGAATAAACCGACTATCAAAAAGTAAAAAGCAATAAATATTTCCTTAAGATAAATGAAAGTATCAATAAAGCCACGCCAAATTGCCCTGTACCATGGGTACTTAACCACTCCAAGCTCGGCAATACCTACGCCGATTCCGCCTTTGCCCGTCTCTTCATATATTATCGGCTGAATATTTTTAGTGATAATTTCCTCACCGCGCCTTACGGTAATATTTATCTCTTCATTTTTATGGCTGTTAACATATTCCTGCATTTCGGACAAGCGCGGATTTTCCAAATCGCCGATTTTTACAATTACGTCCTCACTTTTCAGTCCGGCCAATTCCGCCGGTTTATCCGGCAACACCTGCATGATCGTTAATGTGCGGTTTTTTACTTGGCTCACATCGCTCATATTATCCACCGTTGTCGGCAAACCAACCATATAACCGATAGAAAATAATACAGCCGCAAGAAGTACATTCATGGCAACGCCGGCGACGATCACAACAGCTTTCTTCCAAGTCTTTTGCGCCATAAAACTGTTTGATTCAAAACTCTCGCCATTCTCTCCTTTAATTTTAACAAACCCGCCGAGTGGCAGCCAATTTAGCGAATATACCGTGCCGAATTTTTCATCTTCCTCGTTCAGCTCCCTGTTGCCCCAGATGAAACGCCATTTTCTTTCCGCCTTTAAAACATCAATCTCTTTTTTTTCATCAACAATTGTTTCCCTCATGATTTCATCCCCGGCTTCATTTTGGTCATGCTCGATTTGTACAGATACATTTTCTTGTTCAGAAATTTTTTCCAGCTTTATATTTTTTCTTATCTGAATACCAAAAATTCGCGGTGGAAAACCAAAGCCGAATTCCGGCGCGGCTATCCCGCTTTTTCTTGCGGCAATAAAATGACCAAGTTCATGAGTAATTACTAAAATAGCAAGAACGGCGATGAAAATAACAAGGGTCAACATAGTATATCTTTACTTTTTACACAAATAGGATAAAATATATAAGGTTTATCTGCTTCACTCAGTGAAACCAGTCCGCTTTTAGCGGTATCTAACAGAATTAATATTTATTAACCTTTAATTTACGCGATATATGGGTATATCTTACATTATTCTCATTGTATTGGCAATAGTAGCCGTTTGGCTGATTGCCACATATAATGGCTTGGTTAAGGGCAAAAATCAAGTTGACGAAGCATACAGCGACATAGACGTCCAGCTTAAACGCCGGTATGATCTAATTCCAAATTTGATGGAAACTGTGAAGGGTTACATGACCCACGAACAAGGCACGATGGTAAAAGTAACCGAAGCCCGGGTCGCGGCCATGGCAGTGCATGAAAACAAAAACGCAACTTTGGAACAACGCGGGCAGGCGGAGAATATGCTTTCCAACACATTGAAATCACTTTTTGCAGTAACAGAAAACTACCCGGATTTAAAGGCCAGTCAAAACTTTATGCAATTACAGGACGAACTTTCTGATACTGAAAACAAAATTCAAGCAGCCCGCCGGTTCTACAACGGCAATGTCCGGGACTTTAACACCAAAATTCAGGTGTTTCCAACCAACATGATCGCCGGTTGGCTCAAATTCACAAAATATGATTTTTTCCAAGCGGCCGAAGGTGAAAAACAAAATGTCCAAGTAAAATTCTAAATGAAAAAAACGGCCCCGATTACGGGGTCGTTTGATAATTATATATGTATTCTGAAATAGCATCCAACAAACGCAAATCCATTCTGCTGGCCATGCTTTTTATCGCGATGATTATTTTACTCGGCTGGATTTTCGACCAAGTCTATGGCGAAGGCAGAACATATACCGGCATTACAATCGCCATATTATTTTCACTCGGCATGACAGCCATCTCATATTTTTCAGGTGATAAAATTGCTTTGTCGGCTACCGGCGCCAAACCGATCTCTCATGACGAAAATAAATACGTATTTCACCTTGTGGAAAATCTTTGCATTTCCGCGGGTGTTCCTATGCCAAAAATATATTTAATTGAAGACCCGGCCATCAACGCTTTTGCCACAGGCCGAGACCCAAAAAATGCTTCCATTGCCGTCACTCGCGGCGCGGTTGAAAAATTATCTAACGAAGAACTTGAGGGCGTGCTTGCTCATGAGCTGTCACATGTAAAAAATTACGATATCCGTTTTATGATGCTGGTCGCGGTGATGGTTGGTTCAATAACTATTCTGGCTAATTTTATGTTGCGTTCCGGAGGGCTAGTCCGTGGCGGAAAGAACAGCAACCGCGAAGGAGGCTCGCAACTTTTTGCAATTCTGATGATTGTCGGTATTGTCCTTGCCATTCTTTCGCCATTTATCGCCGAACTTATCAAATTGGCAATTTCCCGCAAACGCGAATATTTGGCCGACGCTTCCGCCGCTTTACTCACCCGCTACCCGGATGGCTTGGCAAATGCATTGGAAAAAATTGCGACGGAAAATATCCCAATGCGCAAAGCATCCACGGCTACTGCACATTTGTTTATTTCCAGTCCTTTCAATGGTGGCCGTAAAAAATTTGCTTCGTTTTTTTCCACTCACCCGCCGGTTGAAGATAGAATAAAAAAGTTAAGAACAATGGGGGTGTAGGTATAGAAATCAAAAGAAACTCAAAAAACAAGAGCCGCTCCGAGAGCGGCTCATAAGCTTAAAGAACAAATCCTTCTTGCATCTCATTTTCTCGATGAAATTTCATCCACCAGCCGGCGCTCTTCGGGGTTCAGCACCACTTCTTCTTGTTCGTGGCTAAAATCGTCTTCGAGCAAAAACTGCACTGCTTCCGGATGCCACGAATCCCTAGCGCCTTCAACTCCTCCCCTTCTGCGGCTTCTCCCGCCATCTGACGAGATGCCGTCAAATCTTGGTTGGTAGAGATCCTCGCTTCTCGCCCTCTTTCTCATTTTCCCTCCTTTTTCCCCAATTCATTTTGGGAGTGAAAAAATAATTTTATCATAAATACATAAATATGTCAATAAAAAACAGGCTTTTCCAGCCCGTTTTTTAATTTCTTATAAATCTATATTAGTACTTATAGTATCTCTCATCTCTTTCTACCACGCGTCACCGGTCCAAAAATCACGTCAAATACCCGTGCCTTTCGAACTTTTCCATTTTTTGATTTAAGCCATACACTGCCTTCTAAACGGTCTATCTTTGTAACAATGTATTCAAACATTCTCAAATCATCACCGAGCTTGGCTTTATAAACCATTTTTTCTTTTAGACCGGTATTTTTAAGCCGGTCGGAAATTTTTTGCTTTTTCTCATTTGCTAAGTCCTTTAAGCCCTCGCTGACTTTGCCAAAAGCATCTGCCCGACGTTTTTGCCACGAGCTGTCTTTATTCCCCGCGCGTAGATGTTTTTTTATTGACATATAATTATAAATTAATTACACCGCTTATTTCTTTTGTTTTTTTCTCCATCAAATCTTTTGACCGCGCTTCCAAATTCAGACGCAACAATGATTCCGTGTTGCTTGCCCTGACATTAAACCAAAAATCAGAATAAGTAAAAGTCAAGCCGTCCAACTCGTTCAATTTTGCGTCTGCATATTTCTTGCGTAACCTAACGAGCGCCGCTTCTTTATCTGAAATCTTAAAATTAATTTCTCCGGAATGAAAATACCTTTTTAACGGCCGCGCGTAATCGGCTAAAGACAGTCCCGTTTCATCCAGCTCTAAAAGCAATTTTAAAATAACCAGCATCGGGGCTTCATAAACGCCGTGCGGAAACTTCACGAAAAAATGACCGGAAGATTCTCCGCCAAATACTGCCCCGACTTCCAGCATCTGTTTTTTTATCAGAGAATGCCCCACTCTTGTCACAGACGGCACACCGCCATTTTCCAGAATCATATCTTCAGTGATTTTACCCGGACGAATATCGTAGCAAATTGTCGCCCCCGGATAATCACGCAGGAAAATTTTAGCCATAATACCCCGCAAAATAGCCGGTTCTAACAGTTCACCCTCATTATCAATAAAAAATATACGGTCGCCGTCACCGTCAGTGGCAATGCCTAAATCGGCATTTTCCTGAATTACGCGCTTTTTTAAATCAAAAATATTTTCTTCCTGAAAAGGATCCGCCTGATGCGCCGGAAATGTGCCGTCAAGTTCAAAATTCATTTTTACAAGTTCAATTTGCGGCAAATCGGCGAATAATTTTTCCAAATATTGCGCCCCCATGGCATTCGCCGGGTCAACGACAATTTTATATTTTAAAATTTTATTTAAATCAACGCCCCGTTCTTCATATTTTACCTGCTCATCCAAAATCCCCTCTTGTTTTTTCACGCTTCCCTTTACCGGCGCATCCGTAAAGTTGTTGTCTTCAACTAGTTGTTTAAGCTCTTCCATACCACTACCTGCTCCCAGCGACTTGGAATTTTCTCTCGTAATTTTTATGCCATTATACTCTTTGGGATTATGCGATGCCGAAACCATCAACCCTCCGTCAACACCGAGATGACAAACGGCGAAGTAAAAAGTTGGAGCTGAAACCAAACCTATATCAATTACGTCGGCCCCCTGATCGGTGAGGCCGCGTATCACGGCATCTTGAAGCGACGGCGAAGACACACGCATGTCCCGGCCGGCAACTATTATTAATTTTTCTTTTTTTTCTTCACTTTTTCTTAACACGACAAATGCCCGCGCAATTTTGTACGCTAAATCTTCGGTCAGTTCCGCGCCGTAAATTCCGCGCACGTCATAGGCCTTAAAAATATTCGGAATGCTCATAATTTAGAGAAAAATTAGCTTTGACTTCAAGTGCTATTCATTATATAATAGCGAAAAATAAATATCAAATTCACCACCAATTTATTATGAATATACTTGACCGTTTTTCCACTCATCTGAAAGAAATACTGGCCAAAGCGATGCAAATAGCGGCTGAATTAAAAAATCATGAAATCGAACCTCTCCATTTATTGTTTGCTTTGATAAACGAAAAGGGTTCGGTTGCAGCGGAAATTATCAACCGGGCGAAGCCGGATATTAAAGTTCTGGAACAGATGATATTCGCCGTACCGGCAGATCCTAATGCAAAAAAAGATTTCCAAGACATTTCAACCGCATCAGTTCAAATTCCTCCCCTTTCGGCGCTCTCAAAAATCGCTTTGGAAAAGGCCCTGATCGTCGCACAAAAAAATGGTCATAATTATCTTGGTTCCGAACACTTGCTGGCCGCCTTGTTAGATTTGGACGATGATAAATTGAAAGAATTTTTTAAAGTGAGCAATCTGAAAATTGAACCTATCTCAAAGGAAATTGATTCAACATTAGCAAACGCTTCTCAATTTCCCGGTCTGAGCGAAGTAGCGGAAGCCGCTGAACATATCCAGGAAAATTTACTGGGACCATCCATGCCTCAGCCGTCCCGAAAACCAAGAAAAAATAAAAGAAAAAATGAAAAAAATTCCGACTCGGCGCTTGATTATTTTGCCGTCAATCTGACCGACCCTGCTAACCAAAAAAATATTGACCCATTAATCGGCAGAGGGCGTGAAGTGGAAAGACTGATACAAATTTTATCCCGACGGACAAAAAATAATCCGATACTTCTTGGAGACCCGGGGGTGGGAAAAACCGCAATCGTAGAGGGTTTGGCAAAAAAAATTATCGAAGGCGATGTTCCGGATAAATTACGCCGGAAAAAAATTTATTCCGTAGACCTGGGCCTGCTCGTAGCCGGC
Organism: Candidatus Magasanikiibacteriota bacterium; assembly: GCA_963802255.1. Classification (GTDB taxonomy): domain Bacteria; phylum Patescibacteriota; class Patescibacteriia; order Magasanikbacterales; family GWA2-37-8; genus JAPLWQ01. The sequence continues at coordinate 190,786 of CAWDHY010000002.1, forward strand.
ACCATATACCGCGGTGAATTTGAATCCCGCCTGAAAGACCTGATTGACGAAGCGATCTCCGACTCGGAAATTATTTTATTTATAGACGAAATTCACAATATTGTTGGCGCCGGGTCGTCACAAGGATCAATGGACGCGGCCAATCTTCTTAAACCGGCGCTTGCGCGTGGTCAAATCCACTGCATCGGATCCACCACACCGGCGGAATACAAGAAATTTTTTGAAAGTGATGCGGCTCTGGAACGCCGCTTTATGCCGATAATAGTACGCGAGCCGAATATTTCTGAAGCGGAAAAAATCCTACAAGGCATAAAAAAGAATTTTGAATTATTCCATCAGATTAAAATTGAAGACGCCGCCGCCAACGCCGCCGTCACATTATCAGCGCGCTATATATCAGGAAAATTTTTACCTGATAAGGCAATTGATTTAATTGACGAAACCGCGGCCGCAAAAAGACTTTCCATAAAAAATTCTCCGGATGAAGAGCTATTATTTACTTTGCATGACGAACTGAGAAAGGTTCAGACCGACAAGGAAACCGCCGCATTTGGCGACAAATTTGATGAAGCATTAAGACTTAAAGAACAGGAAATTCATTTAGCCGCAAAAATTGAAAAAATTGAAAAATTAGCCGGTAAAAAAAACCAGACGGCGCTCGGTGTTGTTACGGCTCAGGATGTTTTGGCTCAAATCGTTAAAATGACAGGCATAGAACCTTCGGAGTTATCCGCCAATAATGCCGATAAATTCGTCAAACTTTCCAAAAAAATCAAACAAAAAATTGTCGGCCAAGACGAAACTGTCGACCAAGTAGTCGGCTTAATCCGGCGCGCGGAACTGGGTCTTTCTAACCCGGAAAAGCCGGTCGCTTCATTTCTCTTTGTCGGCTCTTCAGGCGTAGGAAAAACTGAATTGGCGAAAACACTTTCTCAGGCACTCTATCCCGGACAAGATGCCTTAATCCGGCTAGATATGTCCGAATTCAGCGAATCTCACGGCTCATCTAAACTACTCGGCTCTCCGGCCGGATATATCGGCTATAAAGAAGCCAACCAATTCACCGACCGACTTAAACTTCAACCCTATTCCGTAGTGCTTTTTGATGAAATTGACAAAGCCCATCCGGATATACAAAAACTGCTTTTACAGGTACTAGAGGATGGTAGTATTACCGACTCCACAGGCAAGAAAATATCTCTAAAACATGCTATAATAGTATTAACTACGTCTTATGGTGCCGATGAGCTAAAAAAAGGCGTATTTGGGTTTTCATTGGACAGTCAGATGGCAAAAGAAAACCGTGCAAAAATTCACGATAAAATCAAAGAACGGTTCTCTCCCGAACTGATTAATCGTCTTGACTGCGTCTGTATTTTCAGCGAACTATCCTTAAATGATTTGGCAAGAATTGCCTTCTTAGAAATCGATTCACTAAATCATCAGCTAAAAAAATATCAGACAAAGATTTCCGCGGATAAATCAATTCTGCAGGAACTGGTAAAAGGACTGGAAGAAAAAAATATTAATGCCCGCGACATCCGGCAGAAAATTCGCGCAGAAATAGAAAAAATTATGGCGGAAATAATTTTAAATAGTAAACCGAAAAAATCTTACGCGCTAATTGCCGAATCCGGAAACAAGATTAATTTGAAATAAATCTATGGCCAATCCAGCGCCACAAGATAACGAGGAATTAGACACCGGACTGTCTTTTGATAACGAGCCCAGCGATCTTGAAAAACGTGCCACTGAACTGCAAAGACAAAGGTCATTGTCCAGAAAAACACAAAACGATTATCTGCAAAAACAAGATGAAGGACCAAAAACTGAATTCGCCGGCATGGAGCACCCGGAAATCGGCGAGCTGTCGGAAAAACCGGCGGAAGGAGAATCTGAAGAGGAAGAAGAAGATAGTGAAGGATATGAGGAAGGAGAAAGTGGTGAAGAAGAACAAGAAATGCCAGACGAAGAACAGGCGGAAGGTCCCGCAAACGCGAACCAGCCAAAAATTAACCAGCTACGAACGGCAAATTTAAAAATTACCAGACAAATTCAGGATATTCAAAAAGGAATTGAGAAAGGCCTTACTCCAATAAAAAGGCAGTTATCCGCATCAAAAATTGCTGACCGGTCTAAAAACGCGATGAGGGCAATAAGATACTGCGGCGCTGGTTTCGCTCTTTGGTATACCATAATTTTACCGCTTCTTGCTCTGTTCGGTATTCTGGCAATTGCGCTGTTGTGGTTAGCCGGTTTCAATCTTGGCCCACCCTCTCCAAAAACAAGAACTTTGGAGCAACAATTAAAAAATACCAGAAAAATGCTGAAAAAGCAGATGGACCAGAGAATCCGCCCTCTTCGTCAACAACTCACGCAAATTAATAGACAGCTTAATTCATTACAAATGAGAGGCGCGCCTTCCGGAGGACGGTCTCCGGCTTGGGGAATGAGCGAAATGAGAAGAAATTATTCACCGCCAAAACAAAAAAATATTTAATCTTTCCAATAAAACAAATATTTAATACATAATATGTCGGACAGAACAAAAAGAATCTTACTAATTGCCGCACTTTTGGCTGTAACAGCGCTATTAGCTTTTGCCCTATATTATTTATTCAAAAAAGCCGGCCCCTTGGCCGGTGTTATTCCAACCCCAACGGCCACACCAACTACACCGGGCGGATTGCCGTCAGCCGGCGGACGCGTTACTACTACTCTTCCGAGCGGAGAAGTTACCACGACTTTACCGGTCGCTGGATATATCCCCGGCGTTCAACCAAGCTATTACCGAGCGGAAGCTGTAACAAAAATTGCCGACACTCCGACCACCTACCCGTCACTGTCGGAAAGCGGCAATTACCGCTATTACGACGCGACCGACGGAAAATTTTACCGCATAATGCCCGACGGTTCAATTACGGCATTAAGCGAACAAGTTTTTTATAATGTTAAAAATGTGACTTGGGCAAACAACGCCGACAAAGCCGTGCTGGAATATCCCGACAGTTCAAAGATTATCTATAATTTCGAAACACAAAAACAAGTCACCCTGCCAAAACACTGGGAAGAATTTTCTTTTTCTCCGGACAGCACGGAAGTGGCCGCAAAAGCTATCGGATTATCTCCCGAAAACAGATGGCTTGTAACCATTAACGACGATGGTTCAGGAACAAAATTAGTTGAACCAATGGGAGAAAACGGTGATAAAGTAATTGTTGACTGGTCGCCAAGCAAGCAGGCGGTAGCATTCTCCCTTACGGCGCGGGGCTTGGGATTATACCGAAAAGAAATTTTCTTAGTCGGCTTAAACGGTGAAAATTTTAAATCTACAATTGTGGAGGGTCTGGGTTTTGAGCCAAAGTGGTCGCCGACAGGACAAAAATTGGCTTATAGCGTTTATAGTGACCGCAGTAATTTTAAGCCGGAACTCTGGGTCGTTAATTCATATGGACAAGAAATAGGGTCCGGACGGCAAAATCTTGGTCTGGCCACATGGGCTGAAAAATGCACCTTTAGCGGTGATACTACAATGTACTGCGCCGTACCTCGCAATTTACCGCAGGGTGCCGGTATTAAACCGGAAATAGCATCCGGTTCAACCGATGATCTCTATAAAATCGATCTGACGACTGGATTAAAAACAACAATCAACACCGACGGAAATTATTCAATCAATAATCTTTCTTTTGACGAAACTAACAATCGCCTCCTTTTCACCGATCCTGCACAAAGCGGAGTTTTTGAAGTTAAATTATAATTATGAAATCCGGCTCCAAAAAATTCATCATTCTATTACTCATCGCGATAGTTGCAACCGCTCTCATGCTGGCCAGGCAACTCTCGATATTCAACAAAATATCTGTGGAAAAAAGCGAATTGCCATTGATTGAAACGGCATCTGTAATGATACCTCTGGATTTGAACGACCCCCTGCTCGGCAATCAGGGATCAGCTATGACTATTATTGAATTTGTTGATATTAATTCTGCAGAAAGCCGGTTGGCGCATGAAAAATTAGCAAAATTTACCACAGAACACCCGACTGAAATCCGTTTAATATTTAAAGATTTCCCCAATAAAGGTTTTTTTACATCAAATAATTACCGTCCGCACTTTGCCGCATTTTGCGCGCAAAAACAGGATAAAAAGAAATTTTGGCCTTATCTGAATGAATTGATGAAATATAAAAAAGGGTTTAACGAAGACAGCGTACTGATTGCCGTCGCAGAAGCCGTTAATCTAAATACAACTACTTTAAAAACCTGTCTGGATTCGTCAGAGGCAAAATCACGCATTGAATCATCGGTGTCGTTAGCTGAAGACCTCGGCCTGAAGAAAGCGCCGGAAATTTTTGTAAATAACAGAAAAATCAATTACGTAACAGAAATAAATCTGGACGACTTCTTAACGGAGTTGATAAAAGAATATTAATTGATATGAAAAAGTTTCAGGTCATTTTAATAATTTCAGTTTCATTATTGATAAATTTTTTTTATTTATCATCTCCTGCTAAAGCGACAGACTACAAATCATGTTGTATGTGCCTGATCACGGACCCTTCCGGCATGGGAAACGATAGCTGGGTTTTGCCTATCGGCACTACAGATTTAATTACCGATGCTACTCAATGCACTAATAGCGGTGAATTTGGCGTCAGCTGTATGCTAATGCCAAATGAAAAGTGCGGAGAAGTGGTTAAAGAAATGACTAAGCTGGAAGATGAGTTTAAATTTAAGGATATTGTTTTGGGAGTAACCATCCCCAACCTGCAGTTCAGCCCGCCTCCGACCCAAGTTGACACGGAAGGAAACATCTATATCCCCTGGCTGGCGGAATATATCAAAGCCCTCTACAACTTTTTAGTTGTTGCCCTAAGCATTGTGGCTGTTGTCATGATCATTGTTGCCGGAACGCAAATAATTGCTTCTGCCGGCGGGCCGGCAAAAGCCGCGGGATATAAGCGAATTACTCAAGCCGTGATCGGCCTTCTTCTCGCTTGGGGCTCATATTTCATAATGTATACAATAAATCCAAATCTGACTTCTTTCCAACCTCTAAAAATTGCATTTGTCGAAAAGAAAGATATCACCGGTGTGGAAGAGGTCGGGCCGTCAATTTCAAAATCTGAAATACTGGCTATCATCGACCAAGTTTCGAGTGAATCAGGTGTAGACAAGTGTATTCTTGAAACAATAGTGGCAAAAGAATCGGGTTATAAATCAAACCGAATCGGTCATGATGAAGATGTACCGCGTACCCAAGTGGGATCTCGAGTAAAATTTATTAAAAGCGGCGTAAAATATAACGGGGAAACTTTTACTCCTTCTCCCAATTTATATACTGACAAGTCGTTAAAGAATAATGACAGTTACAAACCGAATGAGCCACCAAACTATGGTTTGGACCCCAGATTTACTCATGGTGGTGGATTAGGCCAATTTACGGTACTTATTGATAAATCAACCAAGGAGATGACCCGCTGTCCGGATGGAAATATCGGCCGGACCATCGCGGGTGAATGTTATACTTTTCCTGAATTAATGGAACCAAAAACGGCAGTCGAACTTTCTGCAAAATTAATTAAAAAAATCGGAACAACTAACGTAGAAAAATTATTCTATAGATATGCCGGCAAAGGTTGCAGCGCACGTGTTTCCCAGTGCCGAAAAATGAAAGCTTATGCTGAGTGCAAAGGAGATCCGGATATTGCGCGAAATGAAATTCCAGGCGATTGCAAAGCTTGGTTAAAAGAATCATTTGCAAACTGTTCCAACCCTTCATATAGAAATCCCATGTCTCAGCCAACGCCTGACGATAAAACGGCTGAAAAGGAAGCAGATCAAGCAATTGATGAAGAGCTCGGTCAGAGCATCCAAAATTATTAACATTCTCTGCCTTCAACCGACAATCTATTACTATGAAACAGAGCCAAATAATTTTTTCCTGCACTCACTACGGTGCTCAATTCCAAAAATGGGTCTGGCACCCCGCCATTTTTGTATATGCGAATAAAATATGAGCCGTAATAATACAGTATTTGTATGTTCGAATTGCGATGCCCAGTTTCAAAAATGGACGGGTAAATGTTTAGAATGCGGACAATGGGGCACGATTGATAAAAATCCTGTCAGCATCTCATCAAAAAATGAAAATAAACAAGAATTTGCGCCGGCTAAAATATCTGCACTTTCAGAAATAAAAAGTGAAAATATAGCACGAACGAAAACAAATATCGGCGAACTGGACCGCGTGCTCGGCGGCGGTCTTGTCCCCGGCTCTCTTATTCTTCTTGGTGGCGAGCCTGGTATCGGCAAATCAACACTGGCACTTCAACTCGCTGCCATTTTACCGCAGGCCCTTTATTTGTCCGGTGAAGAATCAGCCGAGCAAATCAAACTGCGTTCCGATAGATTAAATATAAAATCGCAAAATCTCAAAATCGGCAATGAATCAAATATTGAAACGATTATCGCGACCATAAAAAAGGAACGGCCGGTTTTAACCGTCGTTGATTCCGTGCAAACCATCTACTCGAACGACTCCGAGGGCGAAGCAGGCAATCTCGCGCAGGTCCGCGCCTGTACCGTAAAACTTATGGAACTGGCAAAAAGCGAACGGCTTACAATTGTTCTGGTCGGCCAGGTGACAAAAGAAGGCACGGTCGCCGGTCCAAAGACATTGGAACATCTGGTGGACACGGTTTTGTATCTTGAAGGCGACCGCTTTCATCAGTTCAGAATTCTGCGCGCCGCTAAAAATCGTTTCGGTTCAACCGATGAAGTCGGTGTTTTTTCTATGGAAGAAAATGGCTTGCAGGAAGTAAAAAATCCTTCGGCCGCATTTCTGGGCGAACGGGCGGAAAACGCCCCCGGTAATGTCGTGGCATGTTTAATGGAAGGCTCGCGTCCCATCCTCTGTGAAGTGCAGGCACTGGTAAGTAAAACGTCTTTTGGCTATCCGGTGCGCAAATCAAGCGGCTTTGATTTAAACAGATTACATATGCTGGTTGCCGTACTTGAACGCCGTGCCGGATTAACACTTAGTCAATATGACATTCATTTAAATGTGGTCGGCGGACTTTCAGCCGATGAACCGGCCGCAGATTTGGCAGCGGCACTGGCCATTGCCAGCGCATATAAAGACAAACCACTTGGTTCGGATATGGCCGCTTTTGGTGAAATTGGGTTATCAGGCGAAGTACGACCCGTTTCATTTACGGAAAAACGTCTTAAAGAATGTGAACAGCTTGGACTAAAACGGGCACTGACCAATTTGGGGAAAAAAAATGCCGGACTAAAAATGAAAGTGTTAAAAATAGTGGATATAAAAAATATCCAGGAAATCATAAAACATACATAAACATAAAAAAACAAAGCCGCCTTGGAATAAATCCTTGGCGGCATTTTTTATAAGAGGTTTTGGGAAGTTTTGTGGATCAGTCGGCTGGAGTGGCGTGGTTTTCCGTGTCTGGCGTGAAGTCATCGACCTCGATGCACGGATGCTTTATGACCATCAAGGCCAGGTCGTGCTTGAAAGAGTCAATGCCCGGAACGATGTGGTGGAAATCCGGCGATAAGTCGCGCTTCTTTTTGTTGCGCAACTGCAAAGCTTGGCACTCATATATCGCCTCCAGGTCGCTCAGTCTGCGAAAGACGATCCGCTCGAGTTCCACCTGCATGTCACGGCCGTTGCGTCCTGCCCTACCAAACGCCAAAACCGTTTTGCCGTTGAGCTTGAGCGGAGTGCAGCGCACCCACAGTGGTCTCATGTCTTGCCCGCCTTTGTGTTGCACCATTGCAACCACAAAGTCATTCCCCGCAGGATCGAAAGCGTTCTCCTTTGGCGGTAAACCCGCCCATACTTGTCTGCCCATTCTTCTCTCCTCCTTTAAATGAACGTTCATGCTCCTGTCAGTGCAGTACATCCGCACCGACTTGAAAGCACAAAGGAGAGAATAGCATAAAAAAACATCGTCGTCAATACTTCACTATTCCAGATGGGTGGTTTCGCCCCATTTCGCTATCAAACGGCTAATTATCGGATATTTATCCAAATTTTTTGCGATATAAACAGCCGCTTCCCGTGTTTTCTTAATAATTTCTTTATCAGTAAGCTTGGCTAATCTCAAATTCATTAAGCCGCTCTGAACAGTTCCGTACACTTCTCCGGGCCCACGGGTCTCCAAATCTTTTTCCGCAAGTTTAAAACCATCAATATTTTTTTCAAAAAAAGATAGCCGGTCTCTGGTTTTGTCCGAATTTGATCCGGAAAACAGGAAACAATACGACTGATAAATAGAACGACCAACACGACCGCGAAATTGATGAAGCTGAGCCAAGCCAAATCTTTCGGCTCCTTCTATCATCATCACGGAAGCATTTGGCACGTCAACGCCAACCTCGACCACCGAAGTGGACACCAGAATATCAATTTCTTTTCCTTTAAACTTTTTCATCATCAGTTCTTTTTCAGCCGATTTTAATTTTCCGTGCAAAAAACCTACGCGTAAATCCGGAAAAATATTTTTTGATAATTTTTCATATTCATTCATCACACTTTTTTTCTCATACTGTGAAGCCGGAAAAAAATCATAATTAACCGGCACAAAATCATCCGTCTGCGCGGTTTCAATTAAAGGACAAATCACAAATACCTGTCTTCCGCGCTTCACTTGGCCGCGAATAAATTCATACGCTTTCTCCCGGTTATTAGGATCTACCAATCGGGTGATGATCGGTTTTCGCCCGGCAGGCATTTCATTGATCATGGATAAATCAAGATCCCCGTAAATCATTAAAGCCAATGAGCGTGGAATGGGAGTGGCAGTCATGCTTAAATAGTGGGCGGAAATATCAGCGGTCTTGTCCTTGATGGCTTTTCTTTGAGCAACACCGAATCTATGCTGTTCATCAACTATTATTAAACCGACATCTTTAAACAAGATTTTTTCCGAAAGCAAAGCATGTGTTCCAATTATAATTTTTATTTTCCCGCTATTTATCAAATCAGTCATTTTTTTCTTTTTCACCTCTTCTTCCCCAAAAAAAATCTGTGATCTGGTAAAAAGGCCTGTTTTTATCTTAGAGCCTAATATTTTTTTGATTGATTCAAAATGCTGACGGGCTAAAATTTCTGTCGGTGCCATTAGCACGGCCTGATACCCGTTCAGCACTGTATTTAGTATGGCGATTGCTCCCACGATTGTTTTACCCGAGCCAACGTCGCCTGAAAGCAGACGGTTCATTGGCGATTCACTGCCCAAATCTTTTAATATTTCCCAGGCCGAAACCTTTTGGCTTTTCGTTAGTTTAAACGGCAAATTTTCAACAAGATTTTTAACGGCGCTTTCTTTGAACTCCATGGCAGGCGCTTTGCTTAAAGACAATTCACTGCGCGTAAGTTCAGCCCTGATATGCAGACGAAATAATTCATTAAATTTCAAGCGGTCAGTGGACTGTTTTAAATCTATTTCATCTTTGGGGAAATGAATACCGCGCAATGCGTCTTCAAGCGGAATAAGATCAAAATGATCTAACATCTCATCCGGTAAAAAATCCTTCATACCTTGGATTGCCGGCAATGATTGTGTAATTAAAAATCTTAATTGCTTTTGAGTTACACCCTCGGTTGATGGATATATCGGAATAAGCCGCACAATATTAGCCGTCTCCGTATTATTAACTTTTTCATACATCGGACTGACAAACTGCGGGCCAAGCATGTCAGCTTTCACTTTACCGGATAAAAAAAGCATGTCTCCAGGTTTTAAATTTTTTGCGATAAACGGCTGATTAAACCAGACTACCCGCACACTGCCGCTGTCATCGGTTACCATGGCGTTAGTCACAATTTTTCTGCTGCGAAAACTGCGCCTATTCGCCACAAGTTCAAGACGTCCGCAGACTGTTATTGAATCACCTTCGCTTATTTTGCCAATCGGCACAATACGACGGTAATCTTCATAGCGGAAAGGATATAAATTCAATAAGTCACCTGTATTTCTTATACCAAGACGTCCCAGCCGTCTGGCCAGGGTTGTTCCTACTCGATTGAGTTTTATAATCGGCGTTGATAAATCCATATTTATTAGCTTTTATCATTATATCATATCAAAAAATATATAGTCGGCTTTCATCCTTTTACGTCCGACTCCGGCACGGTCGCAAAACCACGCCTTTCGGCGTGGTTTTTGTGCTCCCGCTAGGAGTCGAACCTAGATCTCCAGCTTCGCAGGCTAGTGTCCTATCCATTGAACGACGGGGGCTGTAATGAATTTTGGAAAAAAATATCTCACCCGCAGGTGAGACACGCGGCCTGTGCGGCAATTACTGAATTTTTAACAAACGTCCCAGACGGTCACTCAACGGTTCTTCTTCCTTGTCTAAATCTTCAATTAAATATTGATTTAAAAAATCACGCAAAACAACCGGGTCTGAGTCCAATAATGGAATATGCAATCTGTGTTTAATCGCGGTCTTTGGCTCAAAATATAATACTTTAACCAATGGTGGATTGTAAACAATCCAATATTTCTCAAGCTCATTAAACGGATAATATTTTGTACCCACCACAATACCGGTATCGGTAATGCCGAAGTCTAATTCAACGGGTTCATTAATTTCCTGTAAAAAAATTATTATGCCAAACAAAACAATAATAAGTGCAAAAAGATAATTGGCGGTAAAAACAGCGTAAGCAATTAACGCGGCGGCCAAGAGAGCCATTATCCAATACCAGCGCTTGCCACGGCTGAATTTTTCGTATTCCTTAAAAGACCAGCTATAAACGATATTGCCAAAATTTACATCTTGCTTTAGCAAATCTTGAGGCATAAAATGGGTAATGAATTAACCCGGTGGCCACTACAGGATTCGAACCTGTGGCCTCTTCGATGTGAACGAAGCGCTCTAACCAACTGAGCCAAGTGGCCGATTAACGGGGCCGATCCCTCAAAAACGGCCATTTTTATAAGGTTATTTTGAGTATAACACGCAAATTACAAAAAATCAATACCCAGTTGAAAAGGGCATTTCACTATGATATAATCTACCTGTTGTAACTTATGAAGGAACCGAAACCAGAAAAACCGTCAGTTGACTTTTTATCGCCAGGCAATGAAAAGAAATTATTGACGCCAAGTGATGCAATAAAGCCGGGAAAAAACAAACCCTGGCTGCTTTATTTTTTTATCGGTCTGTTTGCTTTCATGCTCATCCTTCTCGGAGCGCGCACCCTAATGATTCCTCCTCAAAGCGACCCGGACACATACGGCATGCTTAGTCCAAAAAAAATTGGGTTTTTTCAGACTGTAAAAAATTTCCTCTTTTCGCAGGATAATCCGGTTATCGGCGAGGAAAATGACCGAATAAATATTTTGCTTCTTGGCATCGGCGGTCCCGGTCATGAAGGGCCATACTTAAGCGACACAAACATCATTTTAAGCGTTAAGCCGAGCACGAAAGAAGTGGCAATGATTTCAATACCGCGCGATCTTAGTGTAAAAATTGAAAATTATGGCGTCTATCGCGTCAATTATGCCGACGCGCTCGGTGAGAGTAAAAACCCGGGTGAAGGCGGAGAATATGCCAGAAAAATCTTTTCTCAGACCTTTAGTTTAGATATCCCCTATTATGTACGCGTGAATTTTGATGCATTTGAACAGTTGATCAACGCCGTTGGCGGCGTGGATGTCAATGTCACAAAACCTTTTGTCGATTATTCTTTTCCAGGGCCAAACTATTCTTATCAAACAGTTTCATTTACATCCGGAACAGAACATATGGAAGGCGAACGCGCCTTGCAGTATGCCCGCTCAAGACATGGCACAAACGGAGAAAATTCCGATTTTGCCCGTTCAAGGCGCCAACAACAAATAATCTCCGCTCTAAAAGATAAAGTTTTTTCGTTTGGCACCATTACAAACCCCGCCACGCTCCAAAAAATTTGGAGCTCTTTAAGCAGCAATATCGCAACCAATCTTGAATTCAGCCAAATGCTTTATCTGGCTTCCCTGGCTAAAAATATTGATACGGAAAATATTAAAAATCTGGTATTAGACAGCGGGCCAAACGGCTATTTATACTCGTTTATCGCACCAAGCGGCGCTTTTATGCTCGCTCCCAAGGGCGGTGGTTTCAATGCGATTAACCTGGCAATAATAAATATTTTTGAGCCATCATTTGTTCCGTCAGTACCTGTAGAAACCGCGCTAGCAATTTCTGAAAAAAATACTATTTCTACCGCCTCTTCAACAGTTAGTGGCACTGCACAGAGCGCGCGCATACCAACCAGTTCAGAATTCACAAATTCCGACCAACGCCTGGATTTTGCTTCAGAAGCAAAAATTGAAATACAAAACGGTACCTGGCGGGCCGGATTAGCCAGCCGCCTACAAAGTCGTCTATCCGACCAAGGCTTTAATATTATTACCATCGGCAACAGCATCAAGAGGCCAATCGCCACAACAACGATGTATCTGATCAATCAGTCAATTTCAAATGAAATAGTAAATTATTTGACAAAACAAGTACGCGGAAAACTGGAAATGAATCTGCCCGATTGGCTTCATGACGATTTTGATGACTCAAAAACAATAGAAAATGAAATGGGTGCAAAATTTAATCCTGAAACAGATATTTTAATAATCCTCGGAGCTGATTCCACCGAATAACTTTAAAACATTTATGTCAACGCCAGCAAAAATAATTGAAACGAACTCCCCTGTAGCAGTGCTTGTCGGACGGGTTAATGTCGGCAAATCAACGCTCTTCAACCGTCTGACGGAAACTGCGCACGCTCTAGTTTCTGATATCCCCGGAACGACCCGCACCAGAAATATCGGTACGGTACACTGGCGCGGAAAATCATTCCAGCTTGTTGACACCGGCGGTTTAACTTTTGACGAAACTGTCCCGCTTGAGAAAGATATAATCGAACAAACTGAAATTGCCATAAAAAATGCGGATTTGATATTATTTGTCGTCGATCTTCAAGATAATCTTTTGCCGCAGGAAAAAGAATTAGCCAAAAAATTGCTGACAAAATATCGCGGAAAAAAACAAATCATTCTGATCGGCAACAAAGCCGATTCGACCACGGAAAGACAATACATTTATAACACCGAATGGAAGAAACTCGGACTTGGCGAGCCCATGCCCGTATCCGCAACAAATGGCAGTAATATCGGAGACCTGCTGGATGTGATATATAAAAATCTTGGCAAGAGCAAAAAGCGTCCAAAAAAGATGATTGAAAAAAAAGCGCTAAAGGTTGCCATTATCGGAAAACCAAATGTGGGAAAATCTTCACTCTTTAATAAGCTTATTGGTGAACCTCGCGTTATCGTTTCAGACATGCCACACACAACGCGTGAACCGCATGACACACTGATTGAAATAGACGGTTCATATATTATTTTTATTGACACCGCCGGAATAAGACGAAAAACTAAAGTGTCCGGAAATCTCGAAAAGCAAGGTATCGGCAAAAGTTTGGAAGCCATCAAGCGGGCAAACATTGTCCTTTTTGTAATCGATGCCGGAGAGCCGATCACTGATCAAGATAAACAACTTGGCGGCTTTCTGGAAGAACATGCCAAGAGCGTCATTATCGTTGTAAACAAATGGGACCTGTCCGAAGATAATGAAGATAGTTTCCGCAATGATGTAAAAAAGAAAATTTACAAATATTTCCCTCACTTAAATTACGCTCCGATAGTTTTTGTCAGCGCAAAAACAGAATATCGTGTCCATCAAATTTTTCCCATTATTCAGCAAGCGGCCACGGAAAAACAGATGGAAATTCCGGCTCACGAACTTAACGAATTTTTTAAGCATGTTATTGCATTGCACAAACCATCCAGAGGCAAAGGCGTCCGTCATCCAAAGATTATTAGTTTTCAACAAATTGCCTCTGACCCGCCTGTATTTGAAGCGGTTATTAAACAAAAAACTTCACTTCACACATCATACATTCATTTTCTTAAGCACCGTTTACGCGAGCAATATGGTTTTTTTGCATCGCCAATAATCATTAAACTTAGAAAAGTAAGAAGATAGTATGAAACTTATTGTCGGTTTAGGAAATCCTGGATCTGAATATTCGGCGACACGCCACAATGCCGGCTTTTTAGCCGTTGAAGTATTAGCACAGAAATCTGGCGCAATTTTTAGTATGAATAAAAAATTTAGTGCGGAAATCGCTGAAATGAAAAAAGGCAGAAAAAAAATTATTCTCGCCAAACCTCAGACTTATATGAACGATTCGGGAATAAGCGTTAGAGTGATCGCCTTTTTTTACAAGATTAAACCGTCAGATATCATCGTATTACATGATGATAAGGATATTAACTTGGGAGAATATAAAATTCAGCTGAACAGATCAGCTGCCGGCCACAACGGAGTGCAGTCTATTATTAATCATTTGGGGACACAAAATTTTTACCGCCTCCGTATCGGTATCAAACCAAAAAAACAAATTTCCGATACTGCTGATTTTGTGCTGGGGAAAATTTCAAAAACTGAGTCCGTTTTGCTGAATAAAATTGTTGAAGAGGCTACTGAAAAAATTTTTGAGACGCTATGAATCCATTGGTTAGCTACTCATTTTTTTCAAAAATAAATAACCGCCGGTTAAAAAAGCTGGCGGATTATTTTTCTGATTATTCAAAAATCGGCAATGCGGAATTTACCGATCTGGTTCAAGCCGGATGGGAAGAAGGCGTGGCGCATGAATTTGTCAGTTGGCGTGAAAATTTTTCCACTGATAAAATTGCCGCCATCCTTGATCAGGAAGGCATCTGGACGGTTTCAATAGATGAACCGTCTTACCCTGCTTTGCTTAAACATATTGCCGACCCTCCTTACACGCTATTTATACGCGGCACGCTGCCGGCAAATGACCTTCCAGCTCTTGGCGTAGTCGGTACCCGTAAAATTTCTTCATATGGCGCGGCCGCTTGCGCATCAATAATCCCGCCAATCGCAAAATCCGGGATGGTTATTGTCAGCGGGCTTGCTTTAGGCCTGGACGGATTGGCGCATGAAGAAACGTTAAAAGCAGGCGGAATCACTGTCGCAATTTTAGGCAGTGGTGTTGACCGCAATACCATATATCCGGCCGCCCACCATTCTCTTTCCGAGCGTATTATTAAATCCGGCGGGGCAATTATTTCGGAATATCCACCTGAATTCAAACCGACTAAATACTCATTCCCCGCACGTAATCGCATTATTGCCGGCCTGACTCTTGGCACTTTAGTTATTGAAGCTCCCGAAGGTTCCGGCGCTCTCATCACTGCCCGCGCCGCCCTTGATTACAATCGTGAAGTTATGGCTGTCCCGCATCCGATAAACACGCTAAATGGCGAAGGAAATAACCGCCTGATAAAACAAGGCGCCCGGCTGGTGAGCGAAGCTGAAGATGTTATTGAAACATTAAATCTGTCTATCGTTTTTGAAAAAAAATCCGAGGAAAAAACCTGTTCCGGGCTTACTCCTGATCAACTCGCAATCTATCAACTTTTGAGTTTTGAACCGAAGACCATTGATCAAATCGCATCTGAAATCAACAAGCCCAGCAGTTCCGTTAGTGGCGCACTGTCGATTCTTGAAATCAAGGGATTGGTGAAAGGTGCCGGTAATTCATGCTATATTAAGGTATAGGGGTCAATTTGACATTATTTTAGCTCTCGGCTAATATAATTGGCATCAAATCACATATATATCTGTAATATAAACTATAGAGCCATTTACAAGCTCTTCCACTCGTAAATGCCCGCATTTGCAGGCATTCCCGTTCAACTGTATTCGCTTATGAAAACACTTGTAATTGTAGAGTCCCCGGCAAAAGCCAAAACAATATCCAAATTCCTCGGTGGTAAATATGCGGTCAAATCTTCATTTGGCCATATTCGCGACCTACCAAAACGCGAGCTGGGTATTGATGTTGATAAAAATTTTGAACCCAAATATGTAGTCAGCCGGGACAAAGCAAAAATAGTCAAAGAATTAAAAACTGCAGCCGCAAAAGTCAAAGAAGTGCTATTTGCAACTGATGAAGACCGTGAAGGAGAAGCTATTTCCTGGCATCTGGCAAATGTCCTCAACATTGATCCAAATAAGGTCAGCCGCATAGCTTTTCACGAAATCACAAAAGAAGCGATTGAAAAAGCGTTGGAAAACCCGCGCAAGCTTGATATGAAATTAGTTGATGCCCAGCAAGGCCGTCGTATTCTTGACCGTTTAGTCGGATACAAACTATCCCCTTTTCTATGGCGAAAAGTAGCCAAAGGATTATCTGCGGGTCGGGTACAATCGGTAGCTGTTCGTCTTATTGTTGAACGCGAACGCGAAATCAAAGATTTTAAACCGGAAGAGTACTGGTCTGTTGAAGGAAATTTTTCCGAGGGAAACAGCGATTCATTTATCGCCAAACTTACCACCACGCCCGACGGCAAACTTGATAAAATGGATTTGAAAAATCAATCAGCGGTTGACGGAATACTTTCAAATCTAAAAAGTGCCACCTATACGATTTCAAATACGGAAGAAAAATTGACTAACCGACAGCCTTCTCCCCCTTTTATTACTTCCACTCTTCAGCAGGAGGCCAATCATCGCTTGGGTTTTTCCGCCAAGCAAACAATGCGTATCGCTCAACAGTTATATGAAGGCGTAGAACTCGGGCCCGAAGGATCTGTGGGCTTAATCACCTACATGCGTACCGATTCTACAAACTTATCCGAAAAATTTTTACAAGATGCAAAAACCGCCATCACCGAAGGCTACGGAGCAAAATTTTATAACGGCGAACCACGGATTTTTAAAACAAAAAATAAAAATGCTCAGGAAGCGCATGAGGCAATCAGACCAACTGAAGCCTCCCGCAATCCAGATTCCATCGAGACATTTTTAGAGCGCAATCAATATAAATTATACGACTTGATTTGGCGCCGGGCGCTGTCATCGCAGATGGCCGCGGCGAAAGTAAATAACGCCGTTATTGATATTGAATCAAACAATAAATATGTTTTCCGCGCAAACGGACAAAATCTTGTTTTTGAAGGATTTTTAAAATTATATCCGGAAAAAACTAAAGAAAATTTATTGCCAAAAGTTGAAAATGGCGCTGTGGTAAAATGCGACGAACTTAAACCTGAACAGCATTTTACCGAACCACCGGGAAGATATTCCGACGCGACATTGGTCAAAGCACTGGAAGAATTCGGCATTGGCCGCCCATCTACTTATGCGCCAACAATCGCCACTATTGAAGACCGCGGCTATGTTATGCGCGATGAAAAGAAAAAACTTTTTCCACGCGATATCGCCTATTTGGTAAATGACCTGCTGGTCGCTCACTTTCCAAATATTGTCGATTTTAAATTTACGGCTCAAATGGAAGAAAATCTCGACCAGGTTGCCGAGGGTGAAAAAGAATGGCAACCTGTAATCGCCGAATTTTATGGCCCATTTAAGGATAATCTTGAGCAAAAAGACAAGGAACTGTCTAAAAAAGAATTAACTGAAGAAAAGACCGATGAAGTATGCGATAAATGTGGATCTCCTATGGTCATACGCGTTGGAAGATTCGGCAAATTTATGGCTTGTTCCGATTATCCCCAATGCAAAAATACTAAACCACTGCCGGGCGAAGAAGGCGCTGAATCAGCTTCAGTTATTGAAGCAACAAGTGAAGCATGCGAAAAATGCGGAGCGCCGATGGTAAGAAAAGTCGGGCGTTTTGGGCCGTTTATCAGCTGCAGTGCTTATCCGAAGTGCAAAAATATAAAAAGTATTGAAATTAAGATAAATCTAAAATGTCCAAAATGCTCCGAAGGGGATGTTATACAACGAAAGACTAAAAGAGGTAAAATATTCTTTGGTTGTAACCGTTATCCAAAATGCGATTTTGCCCTTTGGGACAAACCGACCGGAGAAAAATGCCCGGCCTGCGATAGCCCTATGGTCCAAAACAAAAAAGAAGATACAATTTGCAGTAACAAAGAATGTCCATCCTCCGGCTCAAAGAAAAAGAAGGATGTTAAAACCAAAAAATAATTATAAAAACATCCGCTTGAGGGCGGATGTTTTTATTGCAGGGGCGAAAGGCGAACCTTAATGCCTTTGGTGATGTTAAGGGCCGATCGCCTCCTGCAAATAATACCTTAGCATAAAAAACTAAAAATATCAATGGGCGGCTCCCTCTCAACTACTTGTGTCAATCCTATATTTCGACGCCTAAATTTAAGAAATAAAAAAGGGGCCACTCCGAAAAACGATCGGAGGGGCCCCATACCTGTATCTTGCCGCTAATCTTGTCTGTGACACTGCCCGTCATGTTTTGACAACAACCTGGGAGGGTTTTGACGCGACACTGCCGCTAGCGGTCTTTTCCGGGCGATTTCTTCCATGACTTCTTCCACGGTCGCCCAGCGCACTCCAACAGGCATGGAGCGCCTTTGTAAAGGAGCGGTACTTGCTCTGACCTGCTGCAACAAATAGTCTATCACAGAGCTTTTTTGTCGTCAAGAAAAGCTATAAAAAGCAAAAACCCCGTGTCCAGAGGGCACGGAGTTTTGCAGCACTAAGTTCTTAACATCACGAAAATACTATAGCACAAATTATCCATCTTGTCAAGTCCGGCAAATAGAGATAGAATAAAAAATGGGCCATATCAGGGCTTTTATTTTACAGAACTATGATAAGCCAGATAGTATTACCACAAAAAGTTACACTCGATTCTTTGGTTGATGAGCTAAAGAAATATTGCATAAAATCCGACCTTGAGATGGTCCGGATGGCTTATGATTTTGCCGCTGAAGCCCACAAAGGCCAGGTACGCTTTAATGGAGAACCATACATCTCTCATCCGCTCACCGCCGCCTATATTCTTGCCATGATGCATATTGATATCAACATTATTATCGCGGCTCTTCTTCATGACGTTCCTGAGGATACCGACATTACTTTAGATGCTATTGAAAAAAAGTTCGGCCGTGACGTGGCCAATATGGCGAGAGGTATAACAAAATTAGGAAAATTGAAATACCGCGGAGTTGAACGCTACTTGGAAAATTTGCGAAAAATGTTTGTGGCTATGGCCGAAGATATCCGGGTGATGATTATAAAATTTGCCGACCGCATCCACAATCTTCTTACCCTTGAGGCTCAGCCACCTAACAAGCAATATCGTATTGCATTGGAGAGCCTGGAGATTTATGCACCAATTGCCAACCGTCTCGGCATGGGAGAATTTAAAGGCATACTTGAGGATCTTTCTTTTCAATATGTTTTTCCGAAAGAATATGAACGCGTCAAAGAAATTAGCGATGAAACCATTGCCGAAGAAGAGCCTTATTTAGATCAGATAATGGTGGAATCAAAAAAAGAAATCAGGGATGCCGGCATAAAAATTATTGACATACATGGAAGAAAAAAACGGCTGTATAGCTTATTTCAAAAATTGAAACAAAAAGATTGGGACGTGGATCAGATACACGATATTGTAGCCGTGCGTATTTTAGTCCCGGGTATAAGCGATTGCTATGCCGCTCTTGGAATTATTCATAAATTATGGCGCCCTCTTAAGGGAAGGATAAAGGATTATATTTCACAGCCGAAACCAAACGGATACAAGTCTTTGCATACGACGGTTTTTTGCGACGACGGAAAAGTGGTGGAATTTCAAATCCGCACGCCTGAAATGCATGAGGCTGCTGAATTCGGTATTGCCGCGCATTGGCATTATGACGAAAAGAAAGGCCCGCCCCGCGCCATGGCTAAAGACGTTAGCTGGGCGAAAGAACTGGCGCGCATACAAAAGGAAGTTTTAAACAATCTTTCCGATCTGGATTCATTAAAAATTGATTTCTTTCAGAATCGAATTTTTGTTTTTACTCCGAATGGAGATGTCATAGACCTGCCGGAAAATGCCACTCCGGTTGATTTTGCATATCATATTCACACTGATATCGGTAACAAATGTAACGGCGCTCTGGTTAACGAACAGATGGTATCGCTCGACACCGCACTGCGAAGCGGAGACGTCGTTGAGGTGATTGTTGACAAAAACCGCAAGGGCCCAAGCCGCGATTGGCTAAAATTTGTTAAAACGCATGTGGCAAAATCCCGCATCAGACAATATCTTAATACGCAGAAAAAAAACTGGCTGGCGACAATTTTGCCGATGCCATTAAAAAAATAATTTTTACGCCAAATAAAAAAGTCCCGGTTAGATCCGGGACTTTTTTATTCACCGATAATTTTTTTGACCACTCTGGCCAGTTCTTCTTTTGAGAAATAATTTATCGCCACTATTCCGCTTTCTCCTTTTTGAGTAATATTAACTTTTGTACCGAGTGCGGTCCTGAGTTTTTGCTCAATATACGCTAAATTAGGATCTCGGCGTGAAAAACCGCCTGGCTTCATTTTTTGCACAATTTTTTCCATCTCACGAACGGAAATCTTCTGACCCAGCATTGAAGAAAGTGCATCAAGCTGTTCCTTTTCATTTTTCAAAGATAGCAACGCCCGGGCTTGACCCATATTAATTCTCTTTTCTATCAGAGCCTTCTGGACTTCATCCGGCAGCTCAAGCAATCTTATAATATTGGCTACCGCCGGTCTGCTTTTTCCAAGCTTGTCAGCCACTTGTTGCTGAGTTAAATTAAATTCATCAATTAAACGTTTATAGGCAAACGCTTCCTCAATCGGATCCAAATCGGCTCGCTGAATATTTTCTATTAAAGAAATCTCCAATTTCGCCAACTCAGGCAACTGCTTAACTAAAGCCGGGACTGACGGTAAACCAGCTAATTTCGCTGCTCGCCAACGCCTTTCTCCGGCAATCAGTTCATATCCCCCGTCGCGCTTTTCTGCCACCAATATAGGCTGTAATACTCCATGTTCCTTTATTGACACAGATAACTCCTGCAACGCTTCAGGGTCAAAGTGCTTTCGTGGCTGGTTGGCGTTAGGAAATATTTCAGAAATCGGAATAATCCAAATTTTTGACGAATTTGTCGCTTCACCCGCCTTCGATCCTGTTTCATATTCTTTTTTTTGTCTGGATGTTGTCGGCGTAATTAACGCCCCCAATCCGCGTCCTAATGACATAAATTATTAAATCAAAATTCTATTAATATTTATTATTATTCAAATCTATCTAAAAATTCCCGCGACAATCGTTCATACGCTTTAGCCCCCTTGCCGCTTGATTCATAGTGAAATATACTCTGACCGTAACTTGGCGCCTCGGCCAGACGGACAGTCCGCGGTATTACGGTTCGAAATATATTGTTGGGAAAAAATTTATATAGTTCATGTAGTACTTCTTCGGAAAGGCGATTGCGCGAATCAAACATGGTGAGCACAGCACCTAATACGTTTAATTCGGGTTTGATATTGTCCCGCACTAGATCAATTGTTTTTAATAGCTGGCCCAGCCCTTCCAGGGCATAATATTCGGCTTGCACCGGAATAAGTACATGATCGGCCGCGACAAGGCCATTCAAAGTCAACAGACCTAGCGATGGAGGGCAATCAATAATAATATAATCATAAGCATGCTTCGCTTCGCTCAATACATCTGATAATTTTTTTTCACGACCCTCAATATTGACCAGTTCAACATTGGCACCTGCAAGATCCGGAGTGGCGGGAGCAACGCGCAAGCCTGTATGCGCCGTATTTCTGACAATATCATGAATGCGCGACGTGCCGATAATTGTATGATATAGGCCTTCAGCCACTTCGTCCGGCCTGATACCCAGCCCGGAAGTTGCATTGCCTTGCGGGTCTAAATCAACAAGCAAAACAAACTTACCGGCCTCAGACAGGCCAGCTGCAAGGTTTACGGCCGTAGTGGTCTTTCCCACCCCGCCTTTTTGATTGACAATTGATATTACTGGAGGCATAATTAGGTGTTATTGTACCATAAATAAATATTTTATCAAAGAGAAAAGATTGTTGATATATTAGCCAATATTTGACAAAAACCTGTAATTTCAATATAATATTAGCACTATTTTGCCCGGGTGGCGGAATTGGTAGACGCGCACGACTCAAAATCGTGTTCCTTCGGGAGTGAGAGTTCGATTCTCTCCTCGGGCACCAAAAAAGTCAAAAAATTATTTATTAACCGTGAAACTTGACTTAATATCAATAATCTATTGATTTAGTTAATATTCACACAAAAAATCTATGGAAAATGGATCAGAAATTAATAGAAGAGAGGGCCAAAAAGAAGAAGCACAGCGGAAAATCGATGCTCTGGTGGATCGGTTACCGAACCTCGACTTCAGCAACCAAGAAGCCGTGCTCGACTGGATTTGTGAATTTCAAGACCCAAGCGATCACATCGGCGTCGTAAAGGATCAACAAAAGATACTCGAGACTTTTGCGGAGCATGGTTATCAGCCGAGCGTGAACACGGGCGAAGCTTTGGATAGAGAAAATAGCAACAATGTCGCTCGCTATATCATCGGCCAAGCACTCGATGGTTTGCAAGACGACGCTGGCGCCATTCGCCATGTCATTCACAAATTGACGGACGACTGGAAGAAAAAGTTCGCTTCCTAATCGCTTTGCCCCCAAAAGAGTTCTTCGCGGGCAATACGCGCAGGGCTCTTTTTTTGATTTTTTCTCCAATTTTTTATAGAATTTATTTGCATTAAATCTGCAAATGCTGAATTGGATACCATTCCACCAAAGAAAAATTTGAAATTGTCAGCGGTGCGGCTCGGCCGCCTTTTCCAATTTTTGCTGGGGTGATCCGCCCACCGCCACAGGCGGCGAAATATATTCGGCCTAATTCAAAAGTACTGCGCATATTAAAAAACCGCGAAAGCGGGTTTTTTCTTTTGCTTTTTTCATTATTATCAAGTAAAATACGTCCATTATGATTTTTCTATTAACAATTGTTTACGGCTATATTTTGGTGGCCGGATTAATGATTTTTTTTATCTATCGTGATTCACGCCGGCCGGAATTATTTTTCGCTCGTCATAGATGTTTATCAATTTTTTGCGTTGCCATATTAGCGTTGGGCATACTTACCGGATTATATTCTACATTGATTGAACCGTTTATTTTACAGACAACATCTGTTGCTATCCATTCGGCAAATATTAAATCTGAAATTAAAATCGCTTTTGTTTCCGACATTCAGGTTGGGCAATGGAAAAAAGCTGGATGGGTAGAAAAAATTGTTGAACATATTGAAAATGCGAAGCCGGACATAATAATTCTTGGCGGCGATTTGATTGACAACGAAGGAACATTTGAGGATGAAAGCAAATATTTAGAACCTCTAAAAAAATTAGTTGGCCGTTATCCTATTCACTATGTACTGGGCAACCATGAATATGGTATTGGTGGAACAGTCCGGACAAAGCCGGAAAAATATACCGGCGACAGGTCTCAGTTGGTGATTGACCGGATGACGGCACTCGGCATTCCCCTGCTTCGTAATAATTTAATCTGTCTGACAATTAAAGATCAGGACATCTGCATTTTTGGTATTGATGATATTTGGAAAAACAATCCAGATTTCACTGGTTTGCAAGATTGGGATAAAAAAATACCACTTATATATATCACACATAATCCGGATGGCATTTTGTATTATCCGACCAATCTACCGCCGCCATTTTTGGTTTTATGCGGTCACACTCACGGCGGACAAATTTGGCTTCCCTTTTGGGGACCTTTGGCGAGCGCACAAACAATCTTGGATAGACAATATTATCGGGGATTAAATTTTTTTAATAATATTCCGATATACACTTCGGTCGGCGCCGGTGAGTCCGGTGCACCATTACGACTTTTCGCCTGGCCCGAGATTGTGATAATTAATCTGGAAAAATAAAAAACCGCCGGATATTCCCAGCGGTTTTTTTGGCTAAAACTCGGCATTCTTTGGTGTTCTGGGGAATGGTATTACATCGCGTATATTATCCATACCGGTCAAATACATGATTAACCTCTCAAAACCGAGGCCAAACCCTGCGTGCGGTACGCCTCCATAACGGCGCAAATCCAAATACCACCAATAATCTTGAAGTTCAAGGTTCATTTCTTTCATTCTTGCCTCTAACCTATCCACCCGCTCTTCACGCTGACTGCCACCAATTATTTCGCCAATACCCGGCACAAGCAAATCCATAGCCGCCACAGTTTTTCCATCATCATTTTGACGCATATAAAACGCCTTAAAATCTTTTGGATAGTCGGTCACAAAGACCGGCTTTTTATAGACCATCTCTGTCAGATATTTTTCATGTTCGGTTTGCAGTTCCTTGCCCCAGTCAACCGGAAATTCAAATTTCTGCCCTGATTTTTTCAAAATTTCCACTGCCTCAGTATAGGTTATATGTTCAAACGGCGTACCTGAAACAATATCCAATCTTTCAGATAAACCGGTATCTATAAACTTATTAAAAAATGTCATTTCCTCGGGCGCGTTCTCGCGCACATAAGAAATAATATATTTCACAAACTCCTCCGCAAGTGCTTTGTCATCATCCAAATCTGCAAAAGCAATTTCCGGTTCAATCATCCAAAACTCAGACGCATGACGCTTGGTATTAGAATTCTCGGCGCGGAAAGTCGGACCAAAAGTATATACTTTGCGGAAGGCCATAGCGAACGATTCAGCTTCCAGCTGGCCACTAACAGTGAGACCAACTCGCTTGCCGAAAAAATCATCGGTGAAATTGATTTCGCCTTCATCTGTTTTAGGCGCACTTTTTAAATCTAAAGTTGTTACTTGAAACATCTCCCCTGCTCCTTCACAATCGGAACCGGAAATAATCGGCGAATGCGTATAAATAAAACCCCGTTCATTAAAAAATTTATGTATGGCAAATGCAGCTAATGACCTCACCCGAAAAACAGCGGAAAAAGTGTTTGACCGCGGACGCAAATGCGCAATCTCACGCAAAAATTCAAATGAATGTCTTTTTTTCTGCAAAGGATAATCAGGGTTCGACTCACCAATTACTTCAATCAATATAGCCTTTAATTCAAATGGCTGCTCAGCACCGCTGGACTCAACCAGCTCGCCTTCGACTCTTACGGAAGCACCAATACTTATTTTTTTTATGTTTTCTGAATTTGGTAAGTCATCATCAAACACTATCTGTAAATTCTTAAAAAACGTGCCATCGTTTAATTCAATAAACGAGGCATTTTTTGATTCACGGGTCGTTCTAACCCAGCCACTAACAGATATCTTTTTTCTTAAAAAATTTGCCTGATTGCTGAAAATGTCCTTAATTTCGAGCGTTTTCTTCATATGATATGGATAATTTGTTTCCTAATTCTATAATATTTTGCTTATTATATCAAGTTTTTTATGACTATGATGCTTTACGAAAGATTGTACCGCAATTTCAAGCGCTCTGGAACAGCTGTTCGGCCAGTTATCCACCTGATCATTCAAAAATACGCGCCAAATTTCCATATCATTTGCATTTAATTCTACGATCTTAACAATGGTATTATTTTGTCTGCACTCCGAACAGATAAGACCGCCATCAGAAGGAGAAAAAAAATAACGCGTATTATTTTTCTTTTCCGGAACAATTTTACCGCAAAATATGCATTTCTCAATAGACGGAGCAAGCCCAAGAATCTTAAATAACCGCGTTATAAAACCAAAAAAATATCCGTTTTTAAAATCAATTTCTTCCAGGGTTTCCAGCCAATTCACAATAAATTTAAAAACAGGGGCATCGGCTTCATGTTCTTCAATAAGCTTATCCGCTAAAGCCATAATTCTTTGTGCCGCGATACTTTTTGACAGATCCATTCTAACTTTTTTAAAGCTGTTTAATCCGACGACTTTTGTAATATGTTTTACCTCCTTGCCTGGTATAATTTCTATCTCAACCAAAAAAAACGGCTCTAAATAAGCCGAATTCTTGCTAACAATCTTCTTTACACCCCGAGCCAGAGCTGTGATTTTACCTTGTTCAGGTGTTAGAAGTGTAATTAGCTGATCATAATCTCTATAATCCACTCTCTTTAACACTAAAGCTAACATATATTATTTTCTATTTACACAAAGCCAATCCTCCAGAATAATCATAGCTGATTTTTCATCCCGACTGACGCCACCCATCATTCTATCGGCTGCTTGCGAACTGAATCGTTCATCAAAAAATTCCACACCCACTCCGGTCTTCTCCTGAACTTCCCCGCCAAATTTTCTAATTCGTTCCGTATTCATATTTTCTCTTCCGTCTGTGCCGACCGGTAAGCCAATTATTATTTTATTAATTTTTTCGTCTGAAATTATTTTTATAACCTCGATAATATTTTTTGCAACGCCAAAAG
The DNA here is from genome assembly GCA_963802255.1 of Candidatus Magasanikiibacteriota bacterium. Classification (GTDB taxonomy): domain Bacteria; phylum Patescibacteriota; class Patescibacteriia; order Magasanikbacterales; family GWA2-37-8; genus JAPLWQ01. Next base: position 217,128 of record CAWDHY010000002.1, read on the forward strand.
GCAGGGGCGCGCCAATGCCGGTGTCGCACCATGCCAATCCAATATTTTTTGTTCCGTAATCAATTGCTAAAATATTCATAATCGATATGAGTAAGGGAAATAATGTGTTCACATATTATTTCCGAGCAAATGAGGTTATGTCCTTTACACGGCAAAGGATATAGTTCATAGTTCTTCAGGTCTGCGGGTTATTACCTCACACCCTTTTGTTGTCACCACAACTGTATGCTCAAAATGCGCGCATAAAGAATTGTCAGTGGTTTTAATCGTCCAGCCATCCGGCGCCGTTATAATGTGCCAGCCCCCCATTGTTATCATCGGTTCAAGTGCCAGGACCATTCCTGGTTCCATAATAAAGTCATCCAGTCGCTTATCATAATAATTTGGTATCCAGGGCTCCTCATGCACGGCATAACCGACCCCATGGCCCGATAAATCGCGGATAATACCATATTTTCCCTGTGATTTAACATATTTCTCTATTTCTCTTCCTATTTCAGAAACACCTATGCCTGGCCTTATTGCTTTGATACCCACCTCAAGTGCCTGTGCGGTTACGTTAAGCAACTCATATGAAGATTTTTTTACAGCCTTTCCCACAATTATTGTAATTGCTGTATCGGTAAACATACCTACTGTTCTCTTGCCAAACGGATATTCCATACCGATATCAATACTAAACAAATCCCCTTTTTTTAACAGGGAATCCTTTTTCGGAATACCATGAACAATTTCATCATTAAAAGAAGCGCAAATAGTTGAAGGAAACGGCGGCTCGGTCGGATGGTTTTTAAAATACTTAAAAGCCGGTCGTCCTCCGGCCTTTACAATCATTTCCTCAGCCGCTCGGTCTATTTCCCAAGTGGAGACGCCCGGTTTACACATTTTTACTAAGTCCGACAAAATGCGGCCAAGAATTTTTCCGCCCTTCTTTAACGTTCTGATATCTTCCGGCTTCTTTATTAACATAAATTATTTTATCACGGCCTTTTCCACATCTCTCGCGACCTTTTCAATTTTTTGTTCACCATTAATAATCTTTAAAATACCGAGCTTAGAATAATAATCTAAAATTGGAGCCAAGGACCTATTTCCCTGTTCAATGATCCTTGCTTTAATTGTCTTTTCCTTGTCATCCGGCCGGTATTTTAAAGCTCCCCCGCATTTTGGACAAACTGTTAATTTCATCGTTTCTTTTATCCACGGTATTATTTCCCTGCATTCACCGCAAATACGCCTTTTTGTTAAACGATTAAATGACTCATCGTCACTAATCACAATTGCCAATATCAGAGTATCGCGGTCCAAATCTTTTGTCTCCAAATATTGATTCACGCGCGCCGCTTGCTCTATCGTGCGAATCGCTCCGTCAAAAACAATACCATGATAATTTCTTTCCTTGATAAATCTTTCAACCGCTCTGATAACAAGCCCGCAAATAAACCAGTCGGGCGCTAATTGGCCGGCAAAATTTACATCGTGCAATATTTGTTTTTCTTCCTTCGTCGCTTCCGGGTCAATCGCCATAGACCTGATTAAATCGCCGGTTGATACATGGCGATAGTGATATTTCTCGGCAATCTTCTTGGCCTGAGTCCCTTTACCTGATCCCGGAGGACCGACGAAGATTAATATTTTTTTCATTGTTTTTACCTTTAAAATTAGCCAAATTTTTGGCGTAATTATTATAGCAAAAAAACTGGTAAATTTCAATGCTTTGTATTTTAGTGATACTTCTCATACAAAAAAACTCCGGATTAACTTATCCGGAGTTTTTTAAATAATAATTTATATATGATCGTATTCGTGCATAGTTAACTGAGCTTCAAGCTGTTTTGCCGTTTCAATAGCTACAGATACAACGATAAGAAGCGATGTGCCGCCGATTGTTAATACTTGTGAACCGCTGACTGAACGAAGTAAGAGCGGTAATACGGCGATTAAGCCCAAAAAACTGGCGCCGATCAAATTGATACGGCTGACAATCGCCGAAAGATAACCCTCTGTTTCTTTTCCCGGTCTGATACCAGGAACAAATCCGCCGTTTTTCTGTAAATTCTCCGCAATTTTTTGCGGATGAAAAATGACCGAGGTGTAGAAAAAAGTAAAACCAAAAACCAAAAGGAAGTATGAAATACCGTAAAAAGCCTGATTATTAAATAATCTGATTATAAACATGGCAAAATTTTTCAGCCATTCCGCGTTTGCTGATACAAAAAATTGCGCGATCATCGGCGGAATTACCACGAGTGAGATGGCGAAGATAATCGGGATAACTCCGGCCATATTAACACGGATGGGCAAATGTGTTGATCCGCCTCCAAAAATGCGCGAACCGCGCACTTGCTTGGCGTAATTGACCGGAATTTGACGCTGACCTTCGCTGATAAAAACCACGCCGACGACAGTCACAAGAGCGATTAAACCAAACATTACAAATGTATAAAAATCGGCCGCAGTATAGTTTGCAACTGCTTGCCCGATGGTAGACGGCAAGGAGGCCACGATACCGGAAAAGATTAACAATGAAATACCATTACCCACTTTTCTTTCAGAAATCAATTCACCAATCCAGACAAGAAACATGGTGCCTGCGGTAATACTGACCATTATGGTAAACATATCTAAACCGGTCAAACTTGCAGGAAGAATATCCCGTGATGAATTCGCCAAAAAACGAATCATAGCAAAGGACTGTAAAAACGCGAGCGGAACTGTAAGCCAGCGCGTATACATGTTTATTTTTGCCTGGCCAGACTCACCTTCTTTTTGCATTTCCTCCAGTTTCGGCACAATCATGGCTAGAAGCTGAAAAATAATTGACGAAGTAATGTATGGAGCAACGCCAAGCATTATCAATGAAAAATTCTTTACAGTGCCCCCGGAAAAAACATCGAGCAATTGAAATACTTGCTGACCGGATAAAAATTCACGCAATGCTTGCACATTGACGCCTGGCACAGGAATATGCGCCACTAAACGATAAATTACCAAAAGCCCGAGGACAATAAAAACATTTTTTCTTATATCCTTAATTTTCCAGACTTTTTGAATTTTTTCCCACATATATTGTATCAAGCTAATTTACCTCTTCGGTAATATACCAGGGACAAGATATTCAATCAAATTATTTTATCTCTCCGCCGGCTTTCTCAATTGCTTCTTTTGCCGATTTTGTGCAGGCTACACCCTCAACAATCAGCTTCTTTGTCAGATCGCCTTTCAATAATATCTTAGCCGATAAATCTCTGGCGCCAATAATTTTCTTCTCTTTCAAACCGGACAAATTAATTACCGCACCATCATTAAAATGTTTTTCCAAATCAGAAAGATAGACCTCAGACGGTTTGTTAAAACGACTTTTAAAACCGCGTAATTTCGGAGTTGACTGCATCATACGCTTGAATGCTTTCAAACGCAAACGATGGCTACCGCCGGCGCGCGCTGTTTGGCCCTTTCCGCCTCGGGTTGAGTAAGTGCCATGACCGGATGCATTGCCTCGACCAATACGCTTAGGCGCATGTTTCGCCCCTTTTGCCGGTTTAATTGTATGAACTGCTAATTTCATATAGTCTTTTATTTATTTTCTTCCAAAACAATCTGTTTTTCTTCAGCCGGTTTGACTGCCACCGAAACAGCCGCATTCTTTGATTTTTTCATAAAACTCTGCAGGGCGGTAAATGTAGCTTTAACAATCACAATTTTATTTTTTGTTTTTGCCAAAATTTTTGCTGAAACATTTGGAATACCCGCGAGGTCTAATACTACGCGCACTGCGCCGCCGGCAATAATACCGGAACCAACCGGAGCCGGCTTAAGAAGCACTCTTGCCGCTTTAAATTTTGCCAGTACAGCGTGCGGTATAGTTTCTTTTACAATTGGCACATGAATTATATTTTTCTTTGCCTGTCGGGCCGCTTTCTCAACGCCAATTTGGACATCTTTACCCTTAGCAACGCCAAAACCGACACGCCCAGCGCGATCCCCCAAAATTACACAAGCCCGGAAGCTAAGGTGCTTTCCGCCTTTTGTAACACGAGTGACTCGGGCAAGGTCAAGGATATATTGATCAAATTCCTTGCGCTCTTCCTTCGCTCTGTTGTCTTTTCTACGCATGGGCTTCATATTGCGATATGTTTATTCCAAATATTATTATTTAAAATGTAAGGCCGCCTTCACGGGCGCCGTCAGCCGCAGCCGCAACCCGACCATGATACCGATACCCTCCGCGGTCAAATACCGCGTGGCTAATTTTTTTCTCTTTTGCTTTTTCTGCGAGTAATTTACCGGCCAAAAAAGATTCAGAAACTTTTCTGGTACGGCCCTCTGCTTTGCTTTTCTTTACTTCTCCTGTGGTTGATTGGCAAATTGTTTTGCCGGATACATCATCGATAAGCTGAAGGGTCATACTCTTCAAACCGCGGAACACAGACAAACGGGGCACTTCAGATGTGCCTTTTAATACCGCACGCACGCGATTGTGGCGAACTGCGCGACGCTCACCTTTGCTTTTATTAAACAATCTTTTCATATAATAAATACTTTTAACTATGGGAAATTATGCCGCTGCTTTAGATGCCGTTTTTCCGGCTTTTCGTCTGATCACTTCATCAATATATTTAATTCCTTTTCCCTTGTAAGGTTCAGGTTTTCTGATACTTCTGATCTGAGCCGCCGTTTCGCCGACAATCTGTTTGTCTGCGCCTTCAATACTAATAACATTTTTATCAACAGAAATTTTTATTCCCTGCGGAGCGTTATACTCAACCGAATGAGAATATCCCACTTCTAAAACGAGCGTTTCACCTTTCATGTTGACTTTAAAACCAACACCGTTAATTTCCAATTGTTTTTTAAAGCCTTCGGTAACACCCTCAATCATGTTGCCGGCGATAGAAGAAAAAGTGCCCCAAAGCGCGCGGTCTTTCTTTAAACTTTCATTGGCAACGGTGATAACCAGTTCATTGTCATTTACGGCCACAGTAACACGCGGATGCAGCTTCAAGCGCAACTCGCCTTTTGGCCCTTTGACAACCAATTCTCCATTTATCACTTCTGCGGTGACACCGTTCGGAATCAGTCGAATTTTTTTACCAATACGTGACATACTATTTTATGGTTAATGTGGTTCATTAATATATCTCGCACAAAAGCTCTCCGCCTATTTTTTCCTTCTTTGCTTCTGCGTCTGTCATCACTCCCTTTGGCGTAGATAAAATCGCAAAACCAAATCCATTTAAAACTCTGGCCAATTCGTCATTTTTGACATACATCCGGTGTCCGGGCTTGCTGATTCTCTTGATAGAATGAATCGCCGGTTCGCGGTCGTCGTATTTAAGAGATAAGGCAATCTGAGGTTTTGTACCTTCAACCGGCTCAGCTTTAGACAGATACCCCTCACGAACCAAAATACCGGCGATTGCCATTTTTATTTTTGAAAATGGAACAATCACCTCGCTCTTATGAACCATCGAGGCGTTGCGGATTCTGGTTAGCATGTCAGCAATAGGATCAGTCATCATAACGTAAGAAATTTATTTTTTATTTGTTATTTTTATTGATTATTTTTTGTCTTTGAGCTCAGGATAATTTACCAGCTTGATTTGCGGACTCCCGGAATCTTCCCGTCATTGGCCAATTCTCTGAAACAAATTCTGCATAAACCGAACTTTCTAAAAAAACCGTGCTGACGTCCGCATTTCCAGCAGCGTCTGACAATTCTTGTAGAAAATTTCGGTACGCGTTTTGACTTGGCTATTTGTGATTGGGTGGCCATAAACAATAATTATTTTACAAAAGGAAAGCCCAATGTTTTAAGAAGCGCCTTTCCCTGTTCTAGATTTTTTGCGGTAGTGGAAATATTTATCTGCATACCATGGCTTTTATCCGCTTCACCGGCTTTGATTTCCGGAAAAGCGATATTTTCCTTGAACCCTAAACTATAGTTGCCACGCCCGTCAAAGGCTTTATCTGAAATTCCTCGAAAGTCGCGCGTACGTGGCAGGGTAACATTCAACAATTTTTCCAAAAAGTAATACATTTTAGCGCCCCGTAATGTAACGACCACGCCGATATCCATATTTTCGCGTATTTTAAAATTTGAAATAGCCTTCTTTGATTTGGTGCGCACAGTTTTCTGCCCGGTTATTTTAGACAAGCTTTTTTCAACATTTTCAATATAATTCGGCTCTTTTAAAAATTTTCCAACTCCAACATTAATCACCACTTTGGTAATTCTTGGCACCTGCATCACGTTCTTGAAACCGAACTCCTTTTTCAAGGCCGGTACCGCTTCCTTTTTGTAATAACTATATAAATTTGGAGTCATATTTAGCCTGTTAAATAAAATTTTTCGTTACTGACATTATTCTTTAATATGATTTAACAATATTATGCGATAAATTCTTTGCATTTTCTACAAATTCTTTTCTTCTTATCTCCGTCAAGCCGATAACCGATCCTGGTCGGTTTTCCGCATTTTTCACAGATTACAAGGGCATTGGCGGCATAAAATGGGGCGGCTAATTCAATAATCTGGCCTTTTTCACCGCGGTTTTTCGGTCGCAAATGCTTCTTCATTATATTAAGCCCTTCAACTACAATCTTACCCGCAGACGGAAAAACCTGGATCACCTTTCCCTCCTTCCCCCGGTCCTTCCCGGCCACTATTTTAACTTTGTCATTGGTTTTTATTTTCATAATCGTATTATGTGAGCGAATGGAAATGTAATTTACAACACCTCAGGCGCAAGAGAAATAATTTTCTGAAATCCCTTGGTGCGCAATTCACGCGCCACCGGTCCAAAAATGCGCGAACCGCGCGGCTCCTTGGTTTTTCTGTCTACAACCACCGCCGCATTTTCATCAAAACGGATATAAGTTCCATCTTTTCTGCGGGTTTCTTTTCTCTCGCGAACCAACACCGCATGAACAACTTCACCTTTCTTAACCATGCCTCGCGGAGCGGCAATCTTTACAGAACAAGTGACAATATCACCAAGTCGGGCATATCTCTTTTTATAACCGCCAAGAACGCGCAAACATTGCAGGCGTTTTGCACCTGTATTGTCTGCCACACTTAGCATTGATCGATGTTGTATCATACAATTTTCTGATTACGCAAAGAGTAATTAGCTCGCTACTTTAACCAATCTCCAACGCTTTGTCTTTGATATCGGGCGACACTCAACAAACAAAACTTTCTCGCCAACTTTTGAAATACCCTTCTCATCATGAACGTGGTATTTCTTGCTCACCCTGTAATATTTTTTATACTTTGGGTGTAATTTGCGGCTTTCCACTTTTACGACAACCGTCTTATTCATGTTTGCGGAAACAACAGTTCCGGAAAATTGGCGTTTAACCGTCTTTTTTTTATTTTCAGAATTCATATAATATATTGATTATTCTACGCTATTTGGTTTTACAGCATTTCTTAACGCTGTCTTCAACCTGGCAATCGTTTTCTTCGTGTCCTTCATTTTATGCATTGCTTTTAACTGCTGACTCTGTAATTTAAAACGCAGATCGCGCAGTTCTTCGCTCTTCTCCAGAACTAAATCTTTTATTTCTGCTGCATCCTTAGTTTTAATTTCTTGATAATCCATAATCAATTATCTAACAATAAATTTCATTTTAAGGCCAAATTTATAACTGGCCAATTTCATCGCTTCAACTGCCGCTTCACGGGTAATACCGGCCATTTCAAATAACACAGTACCCGGCTTTACCACGGCCACAAAATGATCCGGTGCGCCTTTTCCACCACCCATCGGCTGTTCATTGCCTTTTCTCGTAACCGGCTTATCAGGAAATATACGAATCCAAATCTTACCGCCACGTCGAACATAACGGGTTAAAACCCGACGGCCGGCTTCAATCTGCCGACTGGTCACCCATCCGTGCGTTTCCGTTTTCAAGCCAAACTCACCGAAAGCCAAGCTGTTGGCTCTGGTAGCAATACCCTTCTCGCGTCGGCGCCCTTTGTGCCATTTGCGATGTAATACTTTTTTTGGCAATAACATATCTGTCGGTTTTTAGTTTTGATAATTATTTTTTCCGGTTTCTTTCTCACTTTTCTTTTCAAATTTATCACGACGCCCAAACGCTTCTCCGTGATAGACCCAAACCTTAACTCCAATTTTTCCATAAATAGTCTGCGCTTCGGTAAAAGCATAATCAACATCACTACGCAGAGTAATCAAAGACATTTTTCCCGCAGATAAAACCTCACGACGGGCGATTTCTACACCGTTTAAGCGGCCGGACATTTTGATTTTAACTCCTTTTGCCCCGGCAGCCATAACCTTTTCTATTGATTGTTTCATTATCCGGCGGAAAGGCATGCGTTTTTCAATTTCCGCAGCGCAATTTGCCGCCACAATCGTGGCTGAAAGCGCCGGTTGCTTTACCGGCAAAATATTTAATTTAACTTTTTGCTTTTGTTCTAAATATTTTTTCTCAATATCTTTTCTGATAACGTCCAAACCCTGCCCGGAACGGCCGATTACAACACCGGGTTTTGCGGCCAGAATCGTAATTTGCATATCCTTCGGCGAACGCTCGATAGAAATGGCGTCAATGCCTGCGTCTTTAAGTTTTTTACCAAGATATTCGCGTATGCCAATTTCCTGCTTAAGATAAAGCGGGAGATTTTCCTTTTTGGCAAACCACTTTGAATCCCAGGCAAAAATGTAGGGAGTGCGGTGTATTCTTGGATGTACTTTATGACCCATATTTATGAATTATTTTCTGGTAATATGCGTGCAAACTTACTTTTTTGTCTCCTTCTTAGCTTTAATTGCTTTTTTTACTTTTTTCGCTTTTTCAATTTTTTCTTCGGAAATCAAAACTATATTAATATGTGAAGTGCGCTGTCTGATCGGAGTGGCGCGTCCATGCGCTTTCGGCATCCAGCGTTTCACCACCGGTCCGCCATCCACAGTAATACTTTTTAAGCGGAGCGTATCCATCTCAAATTTAAAATTTGTTTTTGCATTGGCGACTGCCGATTTCAAAAGCTTAAGCAAAGGATATGCAGCCCGCTTATCTGAAAGAGGCAGGCGCTCCAAAAGTTTTATCACTTTGTGGCCACGCATGGTATCAGCAACAAGCCGGACCTTGCGGGGAGCCATTTTCAAAAAATTTAATTTTGCTTTTACTTCCTGTGACATATTGTTATTATTATTTCTTTTTTTCCGCCTTCGCCGCCGGAGCCGGAGCACCAGTTGCCGCCGTCTTGCTCTCCTGATCCTTAGCCATTTTGCCTCCGTGTCTCACGAATTTACGGGTTGAAGAAAATTCTCCAAGCCGGTGGCCGACCATATTTTCATCTACATATACGCTGATAAAATCTTTTCCATTATGAACAAGAAATGTCATGCTGACCATCTCCGGTGAGATAACACAAGCACGCGACCAGGTTTTAATCGGCGATTTTTTTCCGCTTGCCTTCATTGCCAAAACTTTACTTAAAACTCTCGGATCAATATAAGGGCCTTTTTTCAAACTTCTGGACATATATTATAGTATGCGCTTACTTTTTACGGCGCGACTTAATAATAAACTTATTACTCCATTTCTTGTTTCCGCGAGTGCGCACTCCCTGCGCCGTTTTTCCATAAACAGTCTGCGGGCCTCTCTTCTGACCAATTGGCGAATGGCCTTCACCGCCCCCATGTGGATGGTCAACCGGATTCATATTTTTACCTTTAACAGTCGGTTTAATACCGCGATGGCGCATTCGTCCGGCTTTGCCCCAGCGTATCAGTCTGCGGTCCGCGTTTCCAAGCGCTCCAATTGAGGCGGCGCACTGCTTTCGCACTAAACGAATCTCGCCTGATGGTAGTTTTATCTGGGCATATTCACCCTCAACACCTACCAGCTGAGCGCTGAGACCTGCTCCGCGAACCAGCTGTCCGCCTTTCCCGGCGGTTAATTCAATATTATGTATAAATAAACCAATCGGCATGTGTTCAAGCGGTATTCTTACTCCCGGCTTCGCTTCAATCGCCTGATCCGAGGAAATAACCTTATCGCCCACCTTTAAACCTTCGGGACATAAAATATATGATTTTACTCCATCATTATACTGAATCAATGCGATCCTCGGACCGCGATTCGGATCATATTCAATTGCCAGAACTTCCGCTTCAACATTAAATTTTTGCTGTTTAAAATCAACCAACCGGTATAATTTTTTTGCTCCGCCTGATTTGTGGCGGACCGTGATTTTTCCCTGATTATTGCGACCGGATTTTGGCTTCAAAATTGTCACCAATGATTTTTCCGGTTCAAATTTTGTAAGATCGGAAAAAGCGTCGACACTTGAATTGCGGCGTCCCGGCGATGTTGGTTTGTAAACTTTAATTGGCATATTCTTTTTTCAATACTCTTTTTACACGCCCTCGTGGATGGCGATGGTTTTGCCTTTTGGCAATGTAACAAACGCTTTTTTAAAATCTCCGCGGCGACCGGTATATTTTCCGTATCGACGCGCTTTGCCTTCCATGTGAATAACGTTTACTGATGCCGGCATTACTCCATAGATATCATTTACAGCTTTCTTAATCTGTTCTTTTGTTGCATCACGACGCACTACAAAGGCATATTTGTTTAAGCTCTGCGCGACAGCCGCCTTTTCAGTTACCAAAGGTCTGATTATAACCTGGCTGGAAACAACCTTTGTCGCAGAGCTCTTTTTTATTTCAACTGGAGCTCTCAATCTTCTCAGCCTGAACAGCCGGTTTGTCTTCCTTAGTTTTCTTACGGTTAAGTAATCCCATATATCTATGCAATTAAGCCTTTTTTGATAATATATTTTCCAATTCCGCAATGCCGGATTTACTCGTTATTATCGCCTGTTTGTTTAATACGGCTACTACGCTCGCATCGCGGGCTGAAATAGATTCAATCTTTTTCAAATTTTTTGTCATGCGGTAAACCTGCCCGTCCGCCTCGCCGGTTAAGATCAAGAATGACTTTTGTTCGATCGGCATTTTTTTCATAAAAGACGCAAAGATTTTTGTTTTCGGTTCGGCAAAATCAAAATTTTCCAACACCCACAAAGCGCCTGACTGGGCTTTATCGCTTAAACACATCTTTAGCGCGACACGTCGGGTTTTCTTATTGATTTTACTCTTATAATTGCGTGTGGAAAGTGGGCCAAAAGTCACGCCTCCGCCTACCCAAATCGGTGAACGGATAGAACCATGACGCGCCCTGCCTGTACCTTTCTGTCGCCAAGGTTTTTTACCGCCGCCCCGCACTTCTCCTTTAGTCTTTGTGTCAGCCCACGGTTCACGGCTATTATTCATTTGAGCGACAAAAACTTCATGCACGACTTCCGGTTTAATTTTCACGTCAAAAATCTTATCGTCTAAATTCATCTCTGACGATTCCTTGCCTTCTAAATTGTATACTTTAATTTTCATATATGATTATGAAATGCTTTCCGGCACGGCTTCTGTCTGAGTCTCCGGCGCTACCATTTCCACTGCCGGCTCTTCTACCGGTTTAACTTCTTCTGCTATGGTAATAATCAATTCACCCGGACAAGATATTTTTAAAATTCCATTTCTGGCACCTGGAACTGCACCCTTGATATAAAGTTCATTGGTTTCCGGATGTACTTCCATAATTTCCAGATTCTTTACAGTTACCGGGGCACCGCCCATTCTTCCGGCCATTCGCATGCCTTTGAACACCCGCTGTACGCCACCCGCGCCGATTGAACCTGGGGCTCGCAAATCATGCTTGTGGCCGTGCGTAGCCGGAGCACCTCGGAAATGATGCCGTTTAACAACACCGGCAAAACCTTTTCCTTTTGAGACACCCTCTACAGTAACGACATCACCGGCTGAAAATACGGCCGCTGTAATTGTTGTTCCGCGATCAATACCCTCAATCTTATCTACAGTAAACGAACGCAATTCTCTGACCGGGGACAAACCTTTCAAATGACCTGCGCGAGGTTTATTTAAACGAAAATCCTTTGTTTCTCCAAAACCAATCTCAACTGACTGGGCATTATTTTTGTCCGTATTTTTAACTTGTACGACCTGACACGGTCCGGCTTGCACCCGGGTAACCGGAATCATTTCGCCCCCTGACGAAAATACTTGTGTCATGCCAATTTTTTTTCCTATTATAAACTTCATATAATTCGCGTCATTGCTCCGCACCCATCCCATTTAGGCGGAGATAACCTGTTAATTTAACAAAAAACTAGAAGCAATAACATTGAAATAAATTCAATTCTATTGCTTCTAGCCATGAACAATCCGTCAAAAAACTGCGGATTAAAATGGCCTTTTTACTTGATTTTTCAATATTTATCTCCTTGTCGCTAAAACTCGTTTAAATGTTTTTCATCCGCCTTGGGCGAAGAATCTTATTTACTTGAGTTTTTTCAACAAATTACTATGTGGCGATTTTACTAGAAATATTCTATCCTGTCAAGCCCCGACGGGAGCGACTACCGGCTCTACGCAAGGCAAACCAGTATTTACATCTTAATCTCAATATCCACGCCAGAAGGCAAGCTCAAACTCATAAGAGCATCCACGCATTTTGGCGAAGCGTTCATAATGTCAATCAAACGCTTGTGTACGCGCATTTCAAATTGCTCACGTGCATCCTTATGCACGAAAGTTGAGCGATTAACTGTAAATTTGCTTTTTTCCGTAGGAAGCGGTACTGGCCCGATTACTTTTGCATCATTTCTTTCCGCGGTTTCAATAATCATCCTAGTTGCCTGATCAATAATCTTGTTATCATACGCGCGAATTTTGATGCGAATTCTGGTTGCTTCAACCGCTTTCTTTACTGTCGCTGTTGCTGAAGTCATGGTAAAGAACGTTATTCCACGACAAAGGGGGGTGATAATTTCACCCCCCTCGTCAGGATTTATTTAATAATTTTTGTTACCACGCCAGCGCCGACGGTTCTGCCGCCTTCGCGGATGGCGAATTTCATTTTTTCTTCAATGGCTACCGGTTTAATCAACTTCACGTTGAAATTGATAGTGTCACCCGGCATAACCATTTCTGTTCCTTCCGGCAAAATAACTTCACCGGTAACATCGGTAGTTCTGATATAGAACTGCGGTTTATAACCTTTGAAGAATGGTTTGTGCCGACCGCCTTCTTCTTTGGTCAACACAACGACCTGGGCCTCAAATTCAGTATGAGGATTGATAGTGCCCGGTTTGGCCAAAACCATACCGCGCTCTACTTCTTCTTTCTTGGTACCGCGAAGTAAAATGCCTGCGTTATCACCGGCCTGACCTTCTTTCAAGCTCTTATTAAACATTTCAATGCCGGTAACAACTGATTTCATTTTTTCTTCATTCAAGCCAACGATTTCAATTTCATCGTTGACATGAATAATACCGCGCTCAACGCGTCCGGTAACCACCGTTCCTCTACCTTCAATAGAAAAGACATCTTCTACTGGCATAAGGAAAGGCTGGTCAACAGCGCGAACAGGTTCCGGGATATATTCATCAACAACTTTCATCAACTCCATAATCGGCTTAGTGGCCGCTTCATCGGTCGGATTCTGCAAAGCTTGCAGAGCTGAACCGCGGATAATCGGAGTGGTGTCGCCCGGAAAATCGTATTTTTTTAGTAAGTCGCGAATTTCCGCTTCAACTAAATCAATCAGTTCCGGATCAGAAACTTGATCAACTTTATTTAAGAATACAACGATGTGCGGTACGCCCACTTGTCGGGCAAGCACAATGTGCTCCCGAGTCTGCGGCATCGGTCCGTCAGCAGCGGAAACAACTAAAATCGCGCCGTCCATTTGAGCCGCGCCGGTAATCATGTTCTTCACATAATCGGCATGACCGGGACAATCTACGTGCGCGTAGTGTCTCTTTTCCGTTTCATACTCAACATGGGCGGTGGAAATGGTAATGCCTCGAGCTTTTGACTCTGGCGCTTTATCCAAATCATCAACGCCTTTTGTTTGCGCGGTCATACCGCGCGCGCTTAAAACCGCCAAAATAGCAGCGGTAAGAGTTGTCTTACCGTGGTCAACATGGCCAATAGTACCAATGTTGACATGTGGCTTGGTTCTTACAAACTCAGCCATATGGTTCAATTTTTACGGCACTGCCGCCAAGTGGTTGGTGCAGATTTGTTAACCAGCCGCTTCACAAATATGTATATAAAATTAAATTGTTCAGATTCGGCACTAAAAACCTTAGAGCCGCCTGCTCCAATTTATTACGAGATTATAGCAGATTTGAGGAATTTGGCAAGGGGGTGGATTGTGGATTACTCAACCGGTTCCAAATAGAACCTTTCTTCTTCATGCGGAACAGTGGAAAGATTCTCTTCTTCTATCCATCCAACCCTTGGCTTGTCATCAAATTTTCTTTCCCGATACACTACGTCATTCAGCACATCGGCAACCCGGGGAATCATTGTCGCTTTTTTATCAGTCACCAATTCTTTTTCTTCCACGGTTTTTTCCTTTTCATCTTCAGCAGTATCTTCAATTGTATTATTATCCTCCACCATATCATCCGCCTCCAATTCTTCCTCATCCTTCTTTTGAAGACCTCGCCAATCAGCAATATCACGATTTATTTTTTCCAACATTTCCTGTTCCGATAAATCACTAATTTTTTGAAAATTATGATTTGGCAATTCTTCAGGGGTCCAATCAATTTGCCTCAACTGAGCCAAATTTTCATACTCGTCCAAAGACATTACAGCAAAGACCTCGTCTGATTCGCTATCTGCGATTACCAGTCTGTCTCCTGTTTCTCTTATTAAATTGAATAGGCGTTTTAATTGTTTTGAATTCATAAAAAATATTGTATTGATGAGTGCCGTTATGTTATCAATTTTTCAAGAAATGTCAAACAGAAAAGAAAAACCCCTGTGCTTTGAAGAAACACAGGGGCAAAATGTTTGAAGAAAAACTTTGGCTAGCTTGAGGGGGAATGTTGCTTGAGGGTGGACATGGCCGCCGCGATCTCGTCCTGTAGGGTCGTTTGCAAAGCCTCTTTCGCTTTGGCCATCCTGTTCCTGGCCTCAACGATCGCCTTCTGCATGGCAGCGGTTTCCATATCACACTCGGCCACGACGGCCAGCTTTTCATCCTGCTTTTGTTTCAGAATGGACCGACGGGAAGAGAGGTCTGCGAAGAGACTGGAAAGCTCGGACTCGACGCTCCTGATGTCCTGCATGACTTTGGCATGCGATACGCGCAAGCCCGCGAGCTCCTTGCTTTTGTCAACCAGGTCTTCGCGCACAGTCGCCAGCTCTCGCGTCTCGTAGGTCAGCCTGGAAATCACTCCCCGAAGCAGGTCGTTCACCAGCTGCCTCGCCACGATCACCGCGTTGTTCTCGTTGACCTCATCGGCCATTACTGCAAGCGACTCGTTGTCGGGGAAAATGATACCCACTTCGGAAAGAGCCTGACTGATCAGGCGGCTGTCGCGCAAACGACCGCCTTCGGTCGCCGAATTGGCGACTACGATTCTTTCTTCGGCTGACTCCATCTGACGGAAAGCCGCCGCTTCTGCCGCTTCTGCTTCGCGCAGACGCGTTTCGGCTTGCTCTCTCCGCGCGGAAGCCGCCTCGAATTTCTCTTGAGAGAGAATCTCGGTCGCAATCGCGTCACGCTCGGCGTTTTCAATATCCGCCTTCAATTGGTCAATCTGATGATAGACTTCTTCGAGCTCGATACGCTTCTGTCCGATGGCCTGATGGCCCTGCATGATCTTGTTGGCCAGCATGTCCAATTCCTGAACACGCTTGTCCATTTCTTCGAGCGCTTTCTCACGGCTTCTTTTGGAAGTCGATCCGGCCATCAGCCGTTCAACGGTTTCCTGAAGCGCCACGAACTCTTCCGATTCCTTGCCGATCTTGAGGATGAAAGCGACATACGAACAGACCTGGGGTGGCTTTACCAGCCGGACGTTCTTGGCGATGAATTGCCGAATAACCCATATCGCATCATCTTTTTCCACCCGTTCGGGCTGAAAAATATGCGCGAACACCTCACAAAGGTTGTGCTCGAATTCCTTGTTGACACTGCGTAGGAGGCCTAGCAAGCGGTCGGCGTCATCGTTCGTGGGCGGTCTGGGCATCTGAGCGAAGAGCATTACCAGCAAGCTGATAATCTCGTCTTTTGAGTACTCCGTTTCCCTGTTTTTTGCCATTGATTCACCCTTTCCGCAAGTTTTTCTTGCTTTGTTAAAAGATCATTTTCAGCCCTTTGCCGAACGCCTAACCCTAACACAGCTGTGAATCATTGTCAATATCACAAAATCATATAGATAAAAAATGTAATAAATAGCTAACCTTAGCCAAATAACAAGGTTGACAAAAGTGCAAAAATGTGCTATAATATATATTGTCTTTAAATAATATTTAATATGCCAACACCTGAAAAAGGCGGCCATGACTGGTCAAATTGGAAGGCGAAAAAATCTGACACAACAGGACTAGATTTAGAACAGCAGGTTGCCAGAGCGACTGATGCAGCTGTTGTTGAAGGAGCGGAAGCTATTTTCCAAGATAACATCACCACCCGTAGCAGTATAGGCAGAAAAGAAATTTTAGATTACGATCCGAACGAAGAGGGAATCGCAATGCCGGACGAAAAAGCCATAAATATTAAAACAAAAACTTTTAAAGAAATACAAAATGAAAATATCAGCAATCTAAAACACAATGTTGATATGAGCGGAGCTGTGGAGCTTGGGGCGACCGGCACTGATGATGAACCATTTGAAATTGAACATGACCCGCAAATATATAAACAAGCGGGCTGATAAATTAATAATTAATTTTAAAAATAATATGGAAAAAGAAAATTCTTTTTATAGTGGCAGTATGGAGGAAACAGGTGCTCATTTAATTGATATCCGAGAGTTTAGTCAATGGGACCCAATTCAAGAAATGCAAGAACAAATAAACCATGAAATTGATGAAAATTTGGAAAAAGAGGCGCAATTGAGAGAATACAAAGAAGATAAAGCCAGATCAAAAAAATTATGGGAAGAAATAATGGCGAAAATCAAAAATGAAAAAGAAATCTAAATAGAGAAAATACCAGTTTGATAAAGCCATATAAAAACTAGAATTAAAAGAACCCCCGTTTCGGGGGTTCTTTTAATATATCCGATTATTTCTTTTTACCCTCAATAATTTGTTGCGCTACATTGTTCGGCACATCGGCATAATGTGAAAATTCCATTGTTGAGCTCGCTCTGCCTTGCGTCATATTGCGCAAGGAAGTGACATAACCGAACATGCTCGCAAGCGGCACTTTGGCTTTCACCACTTTCATCTGTCCGCGGTCAAACATTTCTTCCACTTGGCCGCGTTTTGAATTTAAGTCGCCAATAACATCACCCATAAACTGTTCCGGGGTCAAAACTTCAACCTTCATCACCGGCTCCATAATCACCGGGTTGGCTTTTTTACAAGCCGTCTGGAAGGCCATTGAACCGGACATTTTAAAGGCAGCTTCAGACGAATCAACCTCATGATACGAACCGTCATAGCACGTCACCTTCACATCCACCACCGGATAACCAGCCTGAACACCGCGAGTCAGAGATTCTTTTACACCCTTTTCCACTGCCGGAATATATTCACGGGGAATCACGCCACCCTTAATTTCATCAACAAACTCAAAACCCTTGCCCGATTCCTGCGGTTCAACACGCAACCAGCAATGACCATATTGACCGCGGCCTCCGGACTGCTTAACATATTTACCTTCAGCTTCGGCCGAGGTGCGGATGGTTTCTTTATACGCGACTTGTGGATTGCCGACATTGGCTTCCACTTTAAATTCGCGCTTCATGCGGTCCACAATAATGTCCAAATGCAATTCGCCCATGCCGGAAATAATTGTTTGCAGTGTCTCTTCATCGGTATGCACTTTAAATGTCGGGTCTTCTTCAGCCAACTTTTGCATGGCCATACCGATTTTTTCCTGATCGGCTTTCGTCTTCGGTTCAATAGCAATTGAGATGACCGGTTCAGGAAAAGTAATTTTCTCCAAAATTATCTGATGATTTTCATCGCAGAGAGTATCGCCGGTCACGGTCGCCTTCAAGCCAATGGCCGCGGCGATTTCACCGGCGAAGACTTCATCCACGTCTTCACGGTGATTGGCGTGCATGCGGACAATTCGTCCGATGCGTTCCTTCTCACAGCTGGTGGAATTATATATATATGAACCGGCGCTGACCTTGCCTGAATATACGCGGAAGAAAATTAAACGGCCGACGAACGGATCGGTGGCAACTTTAAAAGCCAAAGCGGAAAAATGTTCATCATCATCAGCGCGCCTGGTAATTTCAGCGTTTGTGTCCGGATCAATCCCCTGAATCGGAGGCAAATCAGTTGGAGCCGGCAAATACCAAACTACAGCATCAAGCATCAACTGTACGCCCATATTTGAAAGAGCCGAACCGCACATTACCGGAAAGATATCTCCGCGCAAAATCATCTCACGGATGTTGTTTTTTATTTCATCAACAGATAATGTTTCGCCGTTCAAAAAATGATTCATCGTTTCATCATTTGCTTCAGCCACTTTTTCTAACATGATATTGCGAAATTTCTGAACTTTTTCCGTCAGGTCATCAGGAATAGAAATTTCCGTTACATTTTCGCCATTCTTACCTTCAAATTGAAACGCTTTATTTTCAATCAAATCAATAATGCCGGTATAGGATCCCTCTGCCCCAATCGGTAGCTGGATGGCTATGGCATTTTTTGATAATCGTTCCTGAATGGAATCCAGACTCATATAAAAATCAGCTCCCATTTTGTCCATCTTATTGATGAAGGCAATACGCGGAACATCATATTTGTCAGCCTGATGCCAGACTGTTTCCGATTGCGGTTCCACGCCCTGTGAGCCGTCAAATACAGCCACAGCGCCATCAAGCACGCGCAAAGAGCGCTCCACCTCCACGGTAAAGTCAACATGGCCGGGAGTATCAATCAAATTTATACGGTGACCCTTCCAAAAACAGGTAGTCGCGGCTGAAGTAATAGTAATACCGCGCTCTCTTTCCTGCTCCATCCAATCCATCTCTGCCGCACCTTCGTGTACTTCACCGATTTTATGTTTTTTTCCGGTGTAAAAAAGCACGCGCTCGGAGATAGTGGTTTTACCGGCATCAATGTGGGCCATAATGCCGATATTTCTTGTCTTATCCAATGGATATTCACGAGGCATATATATGTGATTAATTTTATTTTGCGAATCTTGCAAAGTGAGCGAAGGCCTTGTTGGCTTCAGCCATACGATGTACATCATCGCGCTTTTTTATGGCATCACCTAATCCTTGCGACGCTTCATTTAATACAGTAGCAAGCTTCTCCAGCATCGGCTGGCCTTTTTTGGCGCGTGCCGCATCAATAATCCAGCGGAAGGCAAGCGCGTTCTGTCGTTCGCCGCGCACCGGCAACGGCACCTGATAGTTGGCGCCACCGACGCGTTTGGAACGGACTTCCACTTGCGGGGCGACAGTGCGGATTGCTTCTTCAAAAATTTTCACCGCGTCCTTCTTGGTTTCCGCGGAGATTTTATCCAAAGCACCATAAACGATAGCTTGTGCAGTTGATTTTTTACCGCCAAGCATTACATAATTGATAAATTTTCCGAGCAAAGCGTTGCCGTATTTTGCATCCGGCTGTGGCAGTCGCTTTGGGGCTTTTTTTCCACGCATAGTATTATATGTTATGTATCATTACGCTTTCTTCGCTTTCGGACGCTTGGTGCCGTAGACGCTTCGACCGCGTCGGCGCGATTCAATTCCTTGGGTATCATAAACACCGCGCACAATGTGATAGCGCACGCCCGGAAGATCTTTTACACGACCACCGCGCAAAAGCACAATTGAGTGCTCTTGAAGGTTGTGTCCTTCACCCGGAATATAGGCGATTACTTCCATGCCATTTACTCAAACGGACTTTGGCGACTTTACGAAGAGCCGAGTTCGGTTTTTTTGGAGTGGTGGTGTACACCTTGGTGCACACTCCGCGTTTAAAAGCCGAACCCTTACTGAGCACGGTTTTCTTGCGGTGCAGATTATCGGTCATGAACTGCAAAGCCGGGGTCTTTGATTTGGTGACCTTGTCTTTACGGCCATGGCGCAACACTTGATTGATTGTTGGCATAGATAAATTTAAATAAAAAAGCTGACCTTTGTAAAAATCAGCCACGATTTTAAGCTAAAGGTTGCTTCCGCTTTGGTTTAGATAGACCAAAACGAAGTTGACGTTCTAGAAACAGGATATATGACAGCAAAAGATTTGTCAAGTCCAGCCTGCCATTCCTTATATAATAATATTTACAAAAAATAATCATTAAGCTATTATATAAAAAATATATGAACAAAGAAAATTCCACATTTGAATATGAAAATCCGGAAGGGCAAATAAAGACCGGTGATGTTTTGCCCCCGGTCAAAGATTTGGATAGAATCCGGAATAATTTAATTTTAGAGGATGAAAAAATTGAAACGGAAAAACATGTTAATCTTTTGCATTTGAATAAAAACGGGGAAAGCGAAACTTATTTAATTCTTACTGACGTAAAAAATGATGCTATCCAGCGTTATCAAAAAATGTTTGGCGCCGCGCCGGACCCGGTGCCAATAGGCATATTTCTTGACCGGGTCTTTGAAAACAACGCCGTAAGCAAATTGCCGGAAAGTTTTAACGATAGCCGCAGCCAAATTTTCAAAATAGTTACATAAAAAATAAAAACGGGCCAGAACGGCCCGTTTTTTTATAAATCACCAACATCTCTTAAAAAACTTCCCGGACTTATTTTTATTTGCGAATCTTCGTCTATATATTCTACTTCGTCTGAATCATCGAGCGACAAACTCCGCCCATTGCCGAGAAGTGATTTATCGTCCAAAAGTTCACTGTCAATTTCTTCCAAAAATATACTTGGTCCTGGCAATGCGTCGCCCCAGCCCGAGGCTGGCCGGCCTTGGGCCGGGCCGTTCTCCATCGGATAAGTTAAAAATAAATTTTTCTTGGCGCGGGTGATAGCGACATAAAATAATCGCCGTTCTTCTTCAATCCCGCCCCGTTCACTTGCCGCCCTGCTATTTGGGAACGCTCCGCTCGCCAGGTTGATCATAAATACGGCCGACCATTCCAGCCCTTTCGCCTGATGCACGGTAGAAAGTACTATTTTTTTGTCTGTCGGCACTTTGTTATTTTGATTTTTTTGACCATAATCCTCCGTCAAATTCGCTTCAGCTAAAAACTCGGCTAAATCATTAAACTTCCCGGCATAAATCACCAATTGTTCAACATCGCCACGGCGGTCCCGGCTGTCAAAATATTCAGCCTCCAGATAGTCATTATAGCCGGTCTCCAAAATCGTCCGCACCAGTTCAGCCGGGTGGCTGGTGCCGATACCAAGAAGCTCATCCCATATCCGCGTAAAATTTTGCCAGCCAACTTTTGCTTTTTCGCCCAACATATCAAGACCGATTGATTTGATTTCAGATACATTTGCCGCACCGCGAACCGCCTGATAAATTTTTTGCGCCGCCACCGGCCCAATTCCTTCTTCTTTTAACAATATGCGCATCCACGCTGCTTCATCAGCCAGATTACTTAGCAAACGCAAATAAGCAAGCACATCTTTCACGTGCGCCCGCTCAAAAAAGCGCACACCACCGCGATAGTCATAGGCAATGCCGGATTGCGCCAGTGCCATTTCCAATTGTTGAGAATGGTGTGAAGCACGAAACAAAACGGCGATTTCTTTAGGCGCGACACCTCCGTCTAAAATTTCAGAAATTTTTCTTACCACAAAATCCGCTTCTGCTGCCTGGTCTGCTTGCGGTCTTAACTCCGGTTTTACTCCGCTTTGAAAAATTGTTTTTAAATTTTTCTGATATTGATTTATGTTATTAGCGATGACATCGTTAGCTAGCGACAAAATCTCCTGGCTGGAACGATAATTTGTTTCCAGTTTAAAAATTTTAGCATCAGGATAATCTTTCCCAAAGCTCAAAATATTTTCAATGTCAGCGGCGCGAAAAGAATAGATGCTCTGCGCGTCGTCGCCTACCGCTAACAGGTTGCCGTGTATTGATGCCAATTTTTTAATAATGCTTGCCTGAAGGCGGTTGGTATCCTGATATTCGTCAACTAAAATGTATTTGAATTGATTCGCGTATTTGGCCAAAATCATATTGTCATCCTGAACTTGTTTCAGGATCCTTTTTTCTGTTTTATCAGATGCTGAAATAAATTCAGCATGACCTGGACGCTGTAAAAGCAAAAGTAAATTCGCCAATAAATCATCAAAATCCATTGAATTCGACGCGCGCTTTCTTTTTTCATAATCACCGGCAATCTGTTTTATTTCTTCAGACCATCTGAACCAGCTCGGATATTTTATATCTAAAACATCTTCAATTGTTGTTTCAGCATTACGGGCATAGCTTATTATGCCTTTTATCACGCCAGCCGAAGGAAATTTTTGTCCGCCTGTTTCCAAATTTAAATTTTTCAAGCTAAGTTTTACCAACGCTTCGCTGTCATCGGCGTCTAAAATTGTAAAATTTTGTTGATAACCGATTACGCCGGAATATTTTCGTAAAATTTTGTAGGCAATATGATGAAAAGTTCCGGCCCAAGGCAAAACGTTCATCGTTTTGTCATTCCGACCGACCCGCCAGCTGGCGGGGAGCGGAGGAATCCCTTCGGAAACGCCGGAGGGATCCCTCGGCTTCGCTCGGGATGACAATTCGGCGACGCGTTTTATCATCTCCCCTGCCGCCTTGTTGGTAAATGTAACCAACAAAATATTTTCTGGGGATACGCCCTGCTCCAAAAGATAAGCCACGCGATAAGTGATAGTCCGCGTCTTGCCCGAGCCGGCGCCGGCCAATACTAAACAAGGGCCATCGCCTGTGAGGACGACGGCCAATTGTTCCTGATTAAGTTCTGATGAAAAATCAGTCATAGTAATTATTCGTCCATCCCGACCACCCGAAGCGGCGCATCAAGTTCATTTATTTTTTTCTCCAGCTTATCCACTATCTCCGAATACGACCCGATAAAATTGACTTTGTGCTTGCCATTTTTGTACAAATCATCCTCAAAAACCACAGACAACATAAATAATAAATCTTTTGTTTTAGATTTCATGGCGCGCACATTCCAGCCGAGAATTTTGCTTCTAAACCAAGGATCAGAGTCAAAATATTCCGATAAAATATTTTCCAGCGATCTCACATCTTTTACCTTTGGCCCTTCCTCGCGCATACCGGTCAATCGTCTGACAACTCTTTTATGGATTTCCTTTGTCACTTGTGATCCCCGGGTAAATTTCTCCCTCATACTCTGCTTAAACTCTTCTTCATTTTTGTATCTGGCTTTAATATATTTTCCATTTTCATCTTTGACAACATCAAGAAAACGCTCCACCCTGCTCAGCCCTTCGTCGTCCGGCTCATGGGCATCCGCATTATATGGTTCATTGATATCACCAAACCACGGAACATGAAGTTCACCGTTTGGATCAATGACGAACGGGTACTCTTTTTCACTTTTTTCCCGGTCTCCTCCCTCCAATATAACCGGCCTAAATTTTTCACTCATAATATTTACTTAGCGTCACTATCCTATCAAATATTGATTCACCGGTCAAAATGTGATATATATGTCCCGTAAGGACATCTAACCAGCTATCATGCCAGCATTTTTTGAACTAATTCACGAAGACAAAAAAACCGGCGCGCGCGCCGGAATTATACATACCGACCACGGGGACATACCAACCCCTTGTTTTATGCCGGTCGGAACTCAGGCGACTGTTAAAACTCTGGACCAAACCGATTTAGAAAAACTGGACGCGCCAATCATCCTCGGAAATACTTACCATCTTCATCTGCGCCCGGGTGAGGACCTCATCCATGAGCTCGGCGGACTGCATGAATTTATGAATTGGAAACATCCAATTCTAACTGACTCCGGAGGCTTCCAGGTTTTTAGCCTGGGATTGCAAAAAGAAGGAAAAGGACAAGGAGGACTAGTGGAAATTGATGAAGATGGCGTGGCTTTCAAATCGCATATCGACGGCTCCACGCATCGTTTCACTCCGGAATCAGCCATCCAAATTCAACACAAACTCGGCGCGGATATAATTATGGCCTTTGATGAATGCACGCCTGACAGCGCGCCATACGAATATACAAAAGAAGCAATGGAGCGGACACATCGCTGGGCCGAGAGATGCTTGGCCGAACATGAAAAGCTCGGCCGTGTCATTCTGAATGGAGCGAAGCGAAGTGAAGAATCCCTTGCGGCTCGCAATAAGGGATCCTTCGCTAACGCTCAGGATGACAAACCGCATAACCAATTTCTTTTTGGCATCATTCAAGGCGCCAAACACAAAGATCTGCGCGAAGAGTCGGCCCGATATATTTCTTCGCTTGATTTTGACGGCATCGCTATCGGCGGAGAATCAATCGGATATAATATGGAGGCGACCGCAGAAATAATGAACTGGTTAAAACCGATTTTGCCGAAAGACAAACCGCGCTACACAATGGGCGTCGGACTTTCCCCAAGTGATTTGCTGAAAGTAGTGTCAAATGGCGCGGATATGTTTGACTGTGTGGCGCCGACCCGCCTAGCCCGCCACGGTATGCTGTTTATCAAAAATGATGAAGAAAGAATAAATATTAATAACGCGCAATTTGCCAAAGATTCATCACCGATTGATAAAAATTGCGATTGTCCGGTATGCGCAAAATATTCTCGCGCCTATATTCACCATCTATTCAATGCCGGGGAAATGACCGGCCAGCGTCTGGCAACAATTCACAACATTCACTTTATGCTGAATCTGATGCGTGAAGCGCGACGGGCTATTTTGGAAGACAAATTTGAAAAAATGATAAAATTATAATTTTCAAAAAAAATAGCGGCCCATGAAACAGGCCGCTTTTTTAATGCAAGAACAATGGACTCGCCAACCCTTTAATCGCAATATAGAGATCACGATGAGTTAACGACGGGTCGTTATAATCCAGGGAATGGCGGGTCGCTATAATCCGGCTCGTCGCCATATTTGCGGTATGATTGAACCGCCTTTTCAAAACGAGGATAAGCACTCGCAACCGCAAAAATAATTATCCGCCTAAACAAAAAACCGATCACAAAAATAGAAGGCACAATGATGAAAGCAAAATATTTCGAACCAGCAACCTCCGCCGCCAAAATAATACCGGCAATAAAGGAAATCGCAAAAAGTAAAAAAACACCCCACCTAATGAAAAAAAATTCGTAGAGACCGGCGAGCACATCAACGGCGTCACTGCAGGATTCTTCATCTTTTGACATTTTGTCCTCCTCGTTTTGTATTTAAAAAGTGCCATCTTTCATGGTATCATTCGGATCTGCGGCTGTCAAAAAATTTTATTAAATAGAAAATATTATTGCCCGATACAATCTCCCGCTTTAAACAAGTCCATAGCCGATGGGGTTGCTCCAGCAACCAATTCATTTGCCCGTTCCGGTCCGAGTTTTTCTACAAAACACATCTGCATCGCCGGAGTAATCTCTGTCGGAAGTTTGCTCACATCCACACCCAAGTTTTCCAACGTACTCTCCTGGTCAGATGTCAGCAAAGGATTTTTATCAACAGTGGCACCACCGGTATCAGTCGTGGCCGGCGCGCTCTCTAACGGCGTATACCCTTCAATTTTCGCGCTTAAATAACTGTTGATGATACCGCCGATCAATTTTGTTCTTAAATTAAAAGGGTTAAAAACTAAAACAATAATTAACACGAAAATAGCTGCTAAAATCGCTGTCGCCAAACCCCAAAATATTTTTTTCATAAAAAAATAATTAATAATTTACTATTGTTATTTAACCATAAAAAAAGTATAATTTCAATAAACAATAAGCATATGCTACATATTACCATAATTTGCTTGGGAAAACTCAAAGAAAAGTATTGGCGCTCAGCCGAGGCCGAATATTTGAAACGGCTCTCCCCTTTTGCCAAAATAGAAATCAAAGAACTAAAAGAGGAATCATTTGGAGAAAAAGATGACCCAATTGAAATTAAAAGAAAAGAAGCGGAAAAAATAAAAAAGGCGTTAGTCGGGAAAGCCGACGGTTTTATCATTGCTCTTGATGAAAACGGCGAACCATTTTCCTCAATACGATTTGCCGATAAAATTAATTCGCTGGGTGAAAATAGAAAAACCGATATTGTTGTTATTATCGGCGGACCGCTGGGTTTAAACGATTCAATATTAAATATCGCGGATATGACACTGTCCTTGTCTTCATTCACTTTCACTCATCAAATGGCACGCGTAATATTACTCGAACAAATTTACCGGGCAATGATGATAAACAGCGGAAGAAAATATCATTATTGATCTAGCGCTATTTTTGACCTTTAACCGATAATAAGCTAAAATACGAACCATAAATCATTCATCTAAACCCTTTATGTCCCGCGTTTTTTCCGGCATCCAGCCGACAAACATTCTCCATATCGGCAACTACCTTGGCGCCATAAAAAATTGGATTGAACTGCAAGATAAATACGATTGTGTTTTTTCGGTTGTTGATTTGCACGCCATGACCGTCAAAACCAACCCGAAAACATTCAACGATAATATATTAATGATGGCCAAAACATATCTGGCGTTTGGAATTGACCCAAATAAATCTTTAATATTTCGCCAGTCCGATGTGCCAGCCCATACAGAACTCACCTGGATATTGAATACCATTACTAAAATATCCGAGTTGGAAAGAATGACTCAATTCAAGGACAAGGCAAAACAACATAAAGAAAACGTGAACGTGGGTTTATTCGGCTATCCGGTTCTAATGGCCGCCGATATCCTTCTTTACGACACCAATCTGGTGCCGGTGGGCGAAGATCAGGTTCAGCACATTGAGCTCACCCGCACGCTGGCAGAAAGATTTAATAAATTATATGGCGAAACATTTGTTCTGCCCGAGCCGTTGGTTAAAAAACACGGGGCGCGTATTATGGGGTTGGATGATCCAAGCAAAAAAATGAGTAAGTCATCATCAAATGCCGGCAGTTATATTGCCCTGCTTGATGACCCTGCCGTTGCCTCAAAAAAAATAATGCGGGCAGTGACGGATTCGGGTAGTGAAATAAAATCAGGGGCTAGTAAGCCGGCGCTAACCAATTTGCTCACTATTTATTCCCTTCTTTCCAATCGTGAAATCAAAGATATTGAAAAAGAATATGCGAACAAAGGATATGCCGACTTCAAAAAAGGATTGGCTGAAACAGTTACAAATTTCCTTTCAGATTTTCAGACAAAATTTAATGCCATAAAAAACAACGAAGTGCTTGATATTCTTCTGGACGGCGGAAAAAAAGCAAATGCAATTGCTGATAAAAAAATGCTGGATGTCAAAGCCAAGGTCGGCATAACTTTATAAAAATGGAAAATGATTTAAACCCGGTGCCGCTAATGTTGCCCGAACCGGGACTCGGCCAAAAATTATTTAAACAGCTCATTATCCTTGGCGCCGCGTTAATTATTATCATAGCCGGTTGTATTTTTGTTTATTTAAAAAAACAACCCCCAAAAGAGGATGACCGCGCGCAGATAATTATTCCCATACCTACAATTCCTATGATACTTGCATCTGAAGCGTTTCAAAACGAAGGATATATCCCAGGCAAGTTCACTTGTGACGGACTAAATATCAACTCCCACGGGCACAGACTCGGATGTTATCCTCAGTGGCGCTCCGACAGTGGATTCATCAATGCCAAGGTGATGCAGAACTTGTGTTTGCCCCTCAACATTGCCTCCGCCATGGCTTCCCATGGCTGCTACAATAAATGGCTGCGCTCCCATGGCATGCAGAGAATCGACAACTGTTTTCAATACAGACGGGATGCCCGTGATTCCCCTGCTCCCGGCCGTAACAGCAACGCTCATGCCGGGATGCACGCTGGATGCAAATCTTTGCATCTGCTGCTCAATCACAGCGGCAACATTATCGATGCGCGGCCTTGGGAAATGCTGTCGTATTTTTGCAAGCGCCAACTGTTTCATCGCTATAGTTTGTCCTTATCATAGAGTCTTTGCAGGATTACCGTTCGGAAATCCTGCAAATAATCGCTTCCTTACTTCAGCTTCATCAATTTTTCTTCAGATAGAAGCTGTTTTATCAGCTCCGTCTGCTCCTGCATATATTTCGTTGCCTGCGCCATGTTCATGGGGTTGGGCACAAAGCCAGCGTCTGTTAATTTGGCCTGGACTTCCTTGTCGGTAACAACTGCATAGAACGCTTTGTCAAGCTTCTGTTTGATATCCTCCGGAAGATTCTTCGGCGCAATTATGCCACGGTCAATACGCGGATAAATCTTGTACCCCATTTCAGCGAATGTGGGAACATCCGGCAATTGTTTCATCCGCTGTTCCGTGCCTACCGCAAGAATTTCCACCCCGCTTCCTTGCATTTCAACTGCAGCAGGTGAGTTTGTAAACGCCGCATCGACGTGTCCACCCATGATTTGCGGTTTTACCTGTCCGGTCCCCTGCAGCGGGATATACGTCAGTTGAATGCCGGCCAGCTTCATGAACTGGAGCACATTCAGATGTGGCCCTGAAAATTTTCCTACGGCGGATATCGTTATTTTCCCCGGGTTTTTCTTTGCGTAGTCGATAAATTCTGTCAGCGTCTTTGCCGGAAACCCTTTCTTCACAACGAGCGTTGCCGGGGTGTTCTCAATCATCGTAAGATATGTGAAATCCTCTGTCTTGTACTGAACATCCTCCATCGTAAGCGGCTGCGTGATAACATGCGGCGAATTGAAGCCCGCAAGCGTATATCCATCCGCCTTTGCATTCGCCAGGGTCTGCCATGCGAGCGCACCACCGGCAGCCGGCTTATAATCCGGAGCAAAACGGACGCCGAGCGCCTTTTCAAAATACGGTTGCATGGCCCGGAATTCGATATCCGACTCGCCCCCGGGATTGAATGCGATGATGTACGAGATTTCTTTTGCCGGATACGTTTCGCCTGCTGCCTGGACTGCGGTTACTGAAAAAACAAGAACAACTGACAGGATGATGCTGACAAAATGTTTTCTTTTCATTGCGACTCCTTTCTCTTTAAGGTGAGGTTATTAAGAGGTCCTAACGTTTCATACATCATCATCGCCGATCTTTTCCTTGAGCTTTGACCTTCTGTTGCGGATCGACGGAAGCATTGTCGACATGATCAGCAGGGCAGACACAGTCATGAATGTTGCTGAAATCGGTTTTGTTAAAAAAACGCTCGCGTCGCCCTGATTGATCAGCAGCGAGAGGCGGAGATTGCTTTCCATCATCGGTCCAAGAACAAGGGCGAGAATGAGTGGCGCCATCTCGAACTTGAACTTTCGCATCAGGTATCCAAGAACTCCGAATCCGATCATCAGGCCTATTTCGACCTGACTGAAGTTCAGGCTGTAGACGCCGATGAGGCAGAAGATAAGGATGAGCGGGAACAAAATTGAATAGGGAATTTTCAAAACCTTTATCCAAATGGGGATTAAAGGCAGATTCAGTACGAGCAGCATGGCGTTGCCTAGATACATGCTTATGATCGTTCCCCAGAAAATATCCGGATATTTTGAAATGAACATGGGTCCCGGCTGTAACCCATGTACCATGAATGCACCGAGAAGAACAGCAATAACCGAATTTGCCGGAATACCGAGCGTAAAGAGCGGAATCATGGCGCCGCTGGAGGCCGCATTGTTCGCAGCCTCCGGACCCGCGACTCCGGCGATGAAGCCGGTCCCGAATCTTTCAGGGGTTTTTGAAAGTTTCTTCTCCAATGCATAGGATGCGTAGGTGGAAATAACCGGCGAAGGGCCCGGCAGCACGCCGATCAGAAAACCGAGCCCGCTTCCGCGCAATATCGGCATAATGGCGTCTTTCCAGTCCTGAAGATTCGGGAAAAGGTTCTTCACCTTTTCCGTAACAAGCGTTGTTGGGATAATCCGTTCCACGTTCATCAGGATTTCTGAGATGCCGAA
Source organism: Candidatus Magasanikiibacteriota bacterium (assembly GCA_963802255.1). Lineage (GTDB taxonomy): Bacteria > Patescibacteriota > Patescibacteriia > Magasanikbacterales > GWA2-37-8 > JAPLWQ01. The sequence goes on from CAWDHY010000002.1 coordinate 247,203, forward strand.
GAGCCCCATCACCGCGGGGATAAAGCCGATTCCGTCAGCTAGCTCAAGAACTCCGAACGTAAGCCGCTGCGTTCCTGCGATGGTATCCATGCCGATGGTGCCGAGCAGCAGACCAAACACGGCGGTCATAAAATCTTTTAGAATCGTACCGGACGACATGTAAATGATGATGACAATACCCATCAGCAGCATCGAAAAATATTCAGGCGGACCGAAGGCGAGCGCAAACTCCGCCATGGGAGGCGCCAGAAGCACTATACCGACAATGCCCAACGTGCCGGCAATAAAGGATCCGAAAGCTGAAATGCCAAGCGCAGGGCCCGCCCGTCCCTGTTTGGCCATCTGATAGCCGTCAATACAAGTGATAACCGAAGCCGCTTCACCCGGCATATTGACGAGAATTGAAGTGGTTGAGCCGCCGTACATTGCCCCGTAATAAATACCTGACAGCATGATAATCGTAGCGACAGGCGGAATGTGGAAACTCACCGGCAACAACAGTGCGATAGCGGCGGTTGGCCCCAGTCCGGGCAGCACCCCGACAAGGGTTCCCATGAGAACCCCGATGAAGCAGAACATGAGATTCATGGGCTGAAACGCAACACCTGCGCCTTGAATCAATTGGTTAATAACATCCATTTAATAAATCTCCGCAGTTAGAAGCCCAACAGTCCCTTGGGGAAATTAATTTCGAGCAAGTTGACGAAGATGAACTGCGCCCCGGCGGTTGAAAGCGCAGCAGTTACAACGGACCTGAACCATGTCTGGGGGAAAATGAATTTGACGAGGAACCCGACGAAAAGAAAGGTCACGAGGATAAAGCCGAGGGGCTGCAGAAGAAGGTTGTAAACAACAAGAGATAAAACGATCATGGCGACCCGCTTCCATGAATCATGTTCGGGAAAGAACGGTTCTGCCGCTTCAAATTTCATGAAGAATGCCTTGCCCAAAAGAACGGTGGACATGATCCAAAGCAAGACGCCGGCCCAAAACGGCAGGAAACCCGGCCCCGGTTCTGCCATTGTTCCGATATCGAGACGCCGGGAATATACGGCAAAAAAAACGCCTATTCCCAGAAAAAAAAAGCCTCCGATAAGATCATTACGCTTCACCCGGTCACCTCCTGGATAATAATGTCACAGTTCCTGCGTAAATGAAAACGGGCGGCCTGTCCTCACAAGATGGAGAAGCAGTCTCCTGTGGAGAAGCACGGTCGCCCGCAGTTTCGGACTTTATTGCAGCGTGCTAAGCGCTCTCGTAGAGGCGCGTCAAAACAAACTCGTTATGTCCGAGAGCCTCGGCGCAGGTACGTCTGCCGTTGGCAGTACGGATCATGTATTCAAGCAGCTTGTCGCCAGCCTGATCCAGCGTAAGTTCATTCTGCAGAAGCCCTGATACATCGACGTCGATATGCTCGGTCATCGTGCGAACTGTATTGGGATTCGCACTCAGTTTGATAACGGGCAGAATCGGGTTGCCGATGATATTGCCCTGTCCCGTCGGGAAGAGATGTACTGCATAACCGGCAGCGGCAACCAGCGTTACCATTTCAGCCGCAGCCGAGGATGAATCCATAAACCACAGGCCAGGATGCGTCGGGGCTTCAGCCTTGTCCAGAATGCCGTCAACAATACATTTCTTGCCGATCTTCTGAATATTGCCGAGGGCCTTTTCTTCAATGGTGGTCAGACCGCCCGCAATGTTTCCCTTTGTCGGCTGTGAGTCGGAGAGGTCCGAAGTCTTGAAGCGGTTGACCAGGTCCTGATAGCGGTTGAACATGAACATGAAGCCGTCGCGAACTTTCTGGTCACGGCACCGTGCTGCAACCAGGTGTTCTCCGCCAGTTATTTCCGTTGTTTCGCCGAACGCCAGGGTGCAGCCCTTGGCATACAGCTTGTCAAATACATTGCCGACGGTCGGATTGGACGCGATGCCTGATGTGGTATCGGATTCACCGCACTTGGTGGAGACCCAGAGCTCCTGAATCTGGCATACCTCACGCTGTTTTTCCGATGCCCACTGCACATATTCCTGTGCCGCCTTGGACGCCCGCATGATGGTGTTATGCTGGCCGTGCTTCTCAATGCCAAAGCCCACTACCGGCTTGCCGGTTTTCGCGATGCCTTCAACGATACGGTTCGTCCATACGTCTTCTATGCCGATTACAACAACCGCCGCAACGTTCGGGTTGCAGCCGGTTCCAATCAGTGTGCTGAAATGAAGATCGAGGTCTGCGCCAAACTGCAGCCTGCCGTAGGGATGCGGGATGGCCATCGTTCCTTTGATGTTGTTGGCCACCGCTTCGCATGATGCGTTTGAAAGGTCGTCGAGGGGCAGGATTATTACATGATTTCGTACACCTACGCGGCCGTTTTCTCGGCGATATCCGAGAAACTCATTTGTATTCATAGTTACCACCTCTTTGTCTTCAGATTATGGATATGGACATGCTCGCCCTTGCGGATGGGGGCAACGACCTTGCCAATGTCGGTTCCGTATTTCAAAACAGTGTCTCCAACCTTCATGTCTGCAAGCGCGATTTTGTGCCCAAGCGGAATGTCCATTGCTGCCTTGACCTCTACAGGCTCCTGCGAGTCCATGTAGACGCCTTTTGCCGTCTGACCTGACTTGATGTCTACAGTCGCGACACCAACCAAATCACCCTTCTCGTGTGATAAAAAATCAATCATTGTACTCTCCTTTCATCTCATTGTGTTCTCAATATATAACGAATATCTCTATCAAAATAGCGCCGGCCAGTTGCGTTATCATCTCCCTGAGGGTTGAAGGGTAGGTGGCGGGAAATTGTTTGTTTAGAGGTTTTTTAACTTCCACGCAATGGTTTCGGGCCTGCTATCTGTAAGAGATGTACAGCACGGTCTCCTGCCTGCTATCTGCCGGATCAATATTTAAATAACTGAAGCAAGATAAATGCCAATCCCGCATTCATAGTCAATCATCTGAAATCATAATATATAAAAATATTAAAAAAGCCGTATGCTGAAAGTTTGTGCCCAATAATTGGCACTGTGCCGGACTTTGTCTTGACTTTTGGGCAGAAAAGCCAGAGCTACAAGGGTTCACGCGCGGATTCAATTCACAACAGTTCACTTGGCCGACCAGCCGCCATCCAGAAACAGGGTCTGCCCGGTGATATACCCGGAGGCCGGCGAGGCCAGAAAGACGGTCAGGCCGTTGAGATCATCCAAGATGCCGTTGCGGCCGATCATGGTCTGACGCGCCAGGCCGCTGATGAGTTTTTCATCCTGGAAAAGCGGAGCCGTCAACCCGGTCTTGATGAACCCCGGGCCGATGGCGTTGCAGGTGATCCCGCTCTCGTTGCCCGACCACGACTCCGCCATGGAGCGGGTCAATTGGATCACGCCTCCTTTTGAGGCGCCGTAGGGAAGCCCGTTGGGAAATGCGCGCACCGACTGTAAAGAAGCAATATTGATAATCCGGCCCCAACACCGCTTCTGCATGTCAGGGATCAACAGCTTGGCCAGGAAAAAAGGCGTGCCCAGGTTCAGATCCAGGGTTTTGCGCCAAACTTCTTCTGTGACCTCCTGCCATGGCTTGCGGGGATTTATCCCGGCAGCGTTGACCAGAATGTCGGGAGGGCCGAAAAAAACGCGGGAGGCAGCGGCAATGTCGGATAGGGCATTGATACGGCTCAAATCGCCGGCGACATAGGCTGCCCGGCCATCTCCGGCGATGACATCGGCGACTGCCGCCTTCAGTTTATCTTCATCCCTGGCTGCATGGACAACAGCAGCGCCCGCCCGGGCCAGCACCAGGGCCATGGCCCGGCCGATGCCGGAGCTGGCGCCAGTGACCAGGGCAACCTTGCCTTTCAGACTGAACAGATCATCAAGAAAGCTCATGACTACCACCACCGGATGGACTCAGTGACGCGCTCCCGGATCTTGACGAACTCCGGGTCATCGAACTTGCGCGGCCGGGGCAAATCGACGATGATCTCTTCCTTGATTTTGGCCGGTTTGTTCGACAGTACCAGGATGCGCTGGCCCAGGTAGACGGCTTCCTCGATGTTGTGGGTGACGAACAGCACGGTGCTCTTCAGCTCGCTCCAGATCCGGATCAGCTCGTCCTCAAGGTAGTAGCGCAGTTTGATGTCCAGCTGGCCGTAGGGCTCGTCCATCAGCAGCAGGTCCGGGTTCAGGGCGAAGTTGCGGGCGATGACCACCCGCTGCTCCATGCTCGAAGAAAGCTCCTTGGGGAAATTCTTGCGAAACGCCTTCAGGCCCACCAGATCGAGCATGCTTTCAACCCTGCGCTCGATTTCGTCGGCGGGAAGCTTCTTGATTTTGAGTCCGAAGCGGATGTTGTCCTCCACGCTCAGCCAGGGAATGCTGGAGATCTCCTGAAAGACGAAGGCGATGTTGTGGCGCCGGGGGTCGGACGGCACCCCGTCGACCAGGATATCGCCCTTGGTGGCCGGGATGAAGCGGGCCAGCGTGTTGAGGAATGTGGTCTTGCCGCATCCGGTGGGGCCCACGATGCACAGCATTTCGCCATCATATATTTCAAAATTGATGTCATCCAGAACCAGGAGTTCGTCATAATTCTTGGTCAGGTCGGTCGACGTTGACCTTGACCTTTTTGCCACGGGCGTACTCTTCCTTGGTTGTCATTTCCGATGCAAGCCTCCTATAGGGAAAGTTCTGTGTCTTCGGATATCTTCCTGCGAATCTCCAGAAACCTCGGATCGGTGTACTCCCGGGGCTTGGGGATGTCGATCGGATATTCCGACTTGATATGGCCTGGCATGCAGGACATGACGATGACGCGGTCGCCAAGATAGATGGCTTCCTCGACGTTGCTGGTGACGAATATTACGGTGCGCTTTTCCTTTTCCCAGATCGACAGGGTTTCCATCTCCATGACGTAGCGGGTCTGCGCATCCAGTGCGCCGAAAGGCTCGTCCATCAGCAGCACATCGGGGCTGTTCGCCCAGGCCCGGGCAATTCCGACGCGCTGTTTCATGCCGCCGGAAAGCTGGTGGGGATAGGATTTTTCGAATCCCTGCAGGCCGACGAGGTTGATGTATTTCTGGGCAATTTCGTTGCGCTTGGTCTTTTCCATGCCTTTGATGTAAAGGCCGAAAGAAACATTGTCCATGACCGTCTTCCAGGGGAAAAGGGCATACTGCTGGAAAACGAGCCCCCTGTCAGGGCCGGGCCCGCTCACCTCCCGGCCGTCCATCAGGACCTGCCCCTCGTCGGGCATGATGATGCCAGCCATGCAGTTAAGAAGCGTTGTCTTGCCGCACTGGCCCGGCCCCAGCACAACCAGGAATTCGTTTTCCTGAACTTTCACCGAGACATCATCCAGCACGTTGATGGTGTGATGCTCTGTAGTGAACGCCTTGGAGATGTTGCGGCACTCGATTTTTATGTTAGTAAGTCTCTGCGCCATGGGCAAACCAGCCTTTCGAATTTTCTAAGAATTATTGCAAGCGATGCACCGATAATGCCGATGATGATCATGCCGACCATGATCATGGCTGGCTTGTACATGTCCATGCCTTGAATGATTAGGAAACCCACGCCTTCACGGGCGCCCACCAGTTCGGCCGCCAGTACGCACATCCAAGACATGCTGAGCGCGTTCTGCACCCCTGCGAACACCGAGGGCATGCTGGCAGGTATGGCCACGTTGAACAGCTGCTGGCGGCGGGTTGCACCATAAGTGCGGGCCGCGGCAATCAGCAGCGGGTCTGTGTAGCGCATGCCGGTGTAGGAGTTAAGGACAAAGATTACGAACGCTCCGACATAACAAATGAAAATTTTCGGTGCTTCACCGATGCCCAGCCAGATGATAGCGATGGGGATCCAAGCGATCGGTGGGATTGGCCGCAGGATTTCGAAGACCGGCTTGACGATCTTGTCGAACGTACGGTTCCAGCCCATGTACATGCCTAGGGGAAGGCCGGTGGCGGCTCCCAGCAGATAGGCGATGACAACCCGGCGCAGGCTGTAGTAAATGTGCATCCACACGGTGTTTCCGCCGATCTTGACCGAAAACATCCGCTTGGCTTCCATGAAGACCTGGTAGGGGGAGGGCAAAAATTCGCCTCCGATGATCAGGTGCAGGACCTCCCAGATGAACAGGCATATGACTGCCGACAGGACAGGCAGAAAGAGTTTGGATAGGATCTTATATAAATTTGATTGGTTCATAGGTTGACCCTCTTTGACGAGGCAAAGCGTGCCTCAATCCGGTTCAGGCTATAGGACATCAAGGCTCCGGTCAGGCCGATGGCCAGCATGCCGATGATGATGATATCCGGCCGGGACAGCCGTCGACCCATCTGAATCAGGTAGCCCAGGCCCTCGGAGGCGGCCAGCAGTTCAGCTGCCACCAGGGTGGTCCAGGATGCATTCAGGGAGAGTTTGAGGCCGGTGAACACCATGGGGATGGCCGAAGGTATCCCGATCTTGTAGAAAGTTTCCCATCTGGATGCCCCGTAGATTTCAGCCACGCGGATGAGAACCGGGTTGGTGAGCTTGATTCCGGTGTAAGAATTGATAACGCATGGCACAAATGCAGCCAGAAAGATGATAAAGGCTTTGGCGGTCAAGCCGATGCCGAGCCAGATGATGGCCAGCGGTATCCATGCGATGGGCGGGATGGGCCTGATGGCGTCGAATACGGGAGTCACCATGATATCCAGCGCCTTGTACCAGCCCATGAACAGGCCCAGCGGTACCCCGATGACAACGGCTGCACCAAAACCGGTCAGGGCCAGGAGCAGGCTCGTCTTGGTGTGCTGGAGCAAGGTGGCTCCGTCGGGGTTGACATTTGTCAGTTTCATGATAAACGTGGTCACGAGCTGGCTGGGTGGCACCAGCTGGTAGGGGCCGATGATGCCCAGCCGACAGATCAGCTCCCAGACAACGAGAAAGACAAAGAAGCTGATGAAGGAAATCGTGTTGTCCGCCGCAGCCGCTTTCAGCTTCAGCACAGTCGGAGTCGGCTGGCGCGGCACCAGCGCTTGTTTGCATAAGTTTTCCATGAGCGTATCGACCTTTATGGGTGAAGTTATTGCCGGAAGAAAGACTGGCGCCTCCCGGCAACAACGGTTAAGTTTTGGCCATCGGCATGGCGCAAAAACAACTGGGAACTATTTCTTCCACTTTGCAGCGACTGCTTCCATGAACTTGGGCTCTATGAAGCAGTTGTTCTTAACGTATTTATCCATTTCTTCCTTGGTGATGCGGCCCTGGTCGACGAAAAACTGGGCGATGGCAGTCATCCATGCCTTGGTCTTTTCGGGATTGGTGAGCAACGGCACCTGCTCATCCGGGGTGTACAGAGGCCGCAGCTGGAATTCCTTGGCCACGAAATCCTTGGACAATTCCACGCCGGCGTATTCGTTGAAATATTTGAAAAGCTGATCCGTGCCCCAATTGGGATCGGTTTTCATTTTGCCGATCATCTGCATGTAGAGTTCAAGCCACTGCACGACCTGCTCGGGATTTTTTTCAGCATACTCCTTGCGAACAATGATGGCGCCCGGAATCATGACACCGGCCCGGGCTCCGGAGGAGACTTTTTTCCAGCCGCGTGATTCGGCCAGGTAGCTGAATGGGGCCCACATCTGAAGGATGTCGCCCTGGCCGGAGGCAAAAGCAGCCACAGCCTGACCTTGCTCGATTTGGATGATCTGAACTTCGTTGTCCTTGAGCCCCAGGGCTTTCAGCGATGAGGACAGCGCGTAGTGGCCGCCGGTAGAGACGGTCGTGCAAAGGATTTTCTTGCCCTTCCAGTCGTCGGCGGTGCCGAAGATGTCCGGGTATTTCGGATTGGCGCCCTTGGTCTTAAGGAGCGGTGAGTCCGGCCGGACCCACAGGTCGTTGGTTTCAGACTCGTTGTTGGATATGCCGATCATCATCGCCCCATAGCGGATGCTTGCAAGCATCATGGGCACGGTGCCAGTGGCTCCGACATCCCATTCATTGGCTGCCATGGCCTCGATCTGGGGGGCGCCGGACGGAAACATCATGTATTTGAGGTCAATGGGCAGGTCTTTTCTGCCTTGCTCCATAACCGCCGCAGGTGGGCATGCC